>JAFUFL010000061.1 GCA_017469935.1 Lachnospiraceae bacterium | reverse complement strand
TCTTTTTCTGCATCTTTGTGGAGAAGAACCGCGATGCGAACGTGCAGGAGCGGTTTGACGGCACCGGCAGGAGCATGAATCCCCCGGAGAAGTTTGACGGCACCGGCAGGAATATGAATCCCCGGAAGCGGTTTGACGGCTCCGCGAAGTGTATGAACGGCATCAGCACGGCGGCCATTCTGGGATCGTCTCTGTTCATGGTGATCCTCGGCGCGCCGCCGGTGACGAAGAGGCTTCTGTATTTTGCCACGGGAAGCGGGCACATCATGGAATTTGCGGCCTTCACGCCGGAGAATCTCAAAGGCAGCGCCATCTCGCTGGCCATCGGCGCAGCGGTGTACCTGCTGGTGGTGAAGCGCCTGCTCTATAAAGAGGGATCTTATGTCAACCTCTGGCCCGAGCAGCTGGATCTGGAGGAAGGCCTCTACAGGCCGGCTCTGACTAAGTGGATCCCGGGGGTGCTCATTGCAGTCGCTTCCATATTCGGAGAGAACAAAATATTGGCGCCCGTCTGCCGCTGCGGCCTTGCGGCAGTGCAGAGAGCCGCCGCCGTGTTCGGCGAGGACAAGGTGCTGACGCCGGTGTGCGTCTATGGGCTCAAACTGTTTCAGAGCGTGTGCTATGCGGTGAGTATCAGTACGGACAGTCTGATCCTGACCCTGCGCCATTCCGTCTTCAGAGAGAAAAAGGTCAGAAAGGCCGGCGTCGGCCGGATGAGCCGCACGCGGATGCTGCGGGAGGGCACGGCGGAAGCTGTCGGGCCCATTTTGCGCAATTTTACGTTCGCTTTGTTCATGACTTGCCTGGGAATACTGGTTATTTTGGGTGTTTTGCTCATTGCAATTGTGCAGATCACTCCATAGAATGGAAGTCAGGGTAAAGTAACAAACAACAGAAAAAGGTAAATATATGAGCATATTCGACTTTTTGACGCTTTTCGGCGGCCTCGCCATGTTCCTTTACGGAATGCGGCTCATGGGCGACGGCCTCAAAGAGAGTTCTTCGGGAACCCTCAAGAAGGCAATGGAATCCGTCACCAACAATCAGCTCAAAGCGTTCCTTCTGGGATTCGGCATCACGGCGATCATCCAGTCGTCCACGGCGACCATCGTGATCACTTCCGGTCTGGTAGGAGCAGGTCTTCTGACTCTCCATCAGTCCATCGGTATTATCGTCGGTGCAAACGTCGGTACTACCGTCACGGGCCAGATCATTCGACTTCTGGACCTCGACACAGGGGGCGCGACCTCCTGGCTGCAGCTGTTCAAGCCCTCTTCGCTGGCTCCGATCGCTCTGATCATCGGTATCATCCTGATCATGGGCGGCAAGTTCAAGAGCTCGAGGTCGCTCGGAAACATTGCCATCGGATTCGGTATTCTCTTTTCCGGTCTGATGAATATGACGGCGGCGGTCAATGTTTTGACGGAATCGGGCATTGTAGAAGGGCTGTTCAACGGGCTGGGCAACAACCCTGTTCTGGGGTATCTGACCGGCGCCGCAGTAGCCTTTGTGCTGCAGAGCTCATCTGCCACGATCGGTATCCTGCAGGCTTTCTCGGCTTCGGGAGTGCTGACCTTCAAGGCTGTGTATCCGGTCATCGTCGGCGTCTATCTCGGCGACAGTGTGACGACCGGTATCGTCTGCTTTATCGGAGCGGGCGCCGAGCAGAAGAGAGTGGGTATCGTCAATATTCTCTTCAACATCGGCAAGATGGCGCTGATCCTGATCGGCGTTGCGCTTCTGCACAGTCTGGGATTCCTGGACTGGATCTGGGATTCGGTGGTCAATTCCGGTATCATCGCGAACGCCAACACGATCTTCAACCTGGCGGCCAGTATCCTGCTCTTCCCCGTGGTCGGACTGTTTGAGAAGACCAGTATACGTCTTGTTCCGGACGACAAGGAAAAGCCCAACAAGTATCAGGACAAGCTGGATGCCCTCAATCCCATGTTCTTCGATACGCCCGCGCTGGCCCTGCGCAGCTGCTATGACATTCTGCTGACGCTTCTGCGCTCTTCCAAAGACAATATCGAGAAATCCTTCGGACTGCTGGAAAAGTATGACGAGGGGATCTACGAGGAGATCATGGAAGAGGAGAAAAATATCGACCTGATCACGGACCGTGTCAGCCGCTACATAGTGGAGTTCCTTCCGGATGTCGGCGACTCACAGAACGCAGCCATTCTGGACCAGTACTATAAAGTCGTCACGGAATTTGAGCGCCTGGGCGATCATGCGGTAAACATTGCGAACAACGCCAACAACATGCACTCCCACGACAAAAAGTTTACGGGAAAGGCGCTGGAGGAGATCGCTGTTTTGGAAGATCTTCTGAAGGAGATTCTGGACCGGGCGGAGCAGGCTTTCGAAAAGCGCGACGTGGACGCGGCCTTCAGCATTGAGCCGCTTCAGCAGGTGGCGAGCGAGATGGTGAGCAAGCTCAAGAGAAATCACCTCGACCGAATGGGGCGCGGCGAATGTGACATCTACGTCGACTCCAATTTCGAGAACCTGATGTCCGACATGCAGAGGATCGCCGATGTCAGCACCAATATCGGCGAGGCCATTATGATCCGTGTACATCCCGAACTTGCCGACAACGGACATGTGTATTTCACAAGACTTCGCTCCGGCAAGGATGAGAGATTCAATACGGCTTACAATGAGGCTTATGAAAAATACAGCGACCGCTTCAGAAAAGTGGCGCAGAACGGTTGACAGAACCGTTACAATTTGGTAATAAAAGAGAGACAGAAATGAGTGTATCCGGTTACTGACGGGTTTTGTGGAGTACCACAGGGGAACCGGATGCAGAAACAAAGCCGACCGTCTGGGCAGTAATGAGTAGTAGAGCAGATATCGCAATATTACCGTTACTGCTCTTTTTTTACCCGCCTGGGAGAACCGGTTTGCGATGCGGCCTTGACGTGTGAGGACTCCATCCGGGAAGCGCCGCGCACGGAATCGCAGGTAAGAAAGAGACAGCAGAGAGACAAGGGAAACAGCAGCGTAAGCAAAAGAAAGGAAAGAGAGAATGGGATACAAGAGTGATATCGAGATCGCACAGGAATGTCAGATGCTTCCGATCACGGAGATCGCGGCAAAGGCAGGAATTGACGACGAGTATTTGGAACAGTACGGAAAGTACAAGGCTAAGATCGACTACAAGCTTCTCAAGGATTCGGACAGAAAAGACGGCAAGCTGATCCTTGTGACCGCTATGAACCCCACGCCTGCGGGCGAAGGCAAGACCACGACGACCATCGGACTGGCTGACGGTCTCCAGAAGCTGGGCAAGAAAGTCATGGTAGCTCTCCGCGAGCCCTCTCTCGGACCGGTATTCGGCATCAAGGGCGGCGCGGCAGGCGGCGGTTACGCGCAGGTCGTTCCCATGGAGGACATCAACCTGCACTTTACGGGCGACTTCCACGCCATCGGCGCGGCCAACAACCTCCTGGCAGCCATGATCGACAACCACATCTATCAGGGAAATGAGCTGAACATCGATCCCCGTAAGATCACATGGAAGAGATGCGTGGATATGAATGACCGCCAGCTCCGCTTTGTAGTGGACGGCCTCGGCGGAAGAGTCAACGGAACGCCCCGCGAGGACGGCTACGATATCACGGTTGCCTCCGAGATCATGGCAGTTCTGTGCCTGGCTAGCGACATCAACGACCTCAAGGAGAGACTCTCCAGGATCGTCATCGGCTATACCTACGGCAAAGTCAGCGAGCAGAAGCCTGTCACGGCAGGCGACCTGCACGCACAGGGCGCTATGGCGGCCCTTCTCAAGGACGCCCTCAAGCCCAACCTGGTGCAGACTCTGGAGCATGTTCCCGCGATCGTGCACGGCGGCCCCTTCGCCAACATCGCGCACGGATGCAACTCCGTCACAGCGACCAGAATGGCTATGAAGCTGGCGGATTACGCGGTCACTGAGGCAGGCTTCGGCGCAGACCTCGGCGCGGAGAAGTTCCTGGACATCAAGTGCCGCATGGCCGGCATTAAGCCCAACGCGGTTGTCATTGTCTCCACCGTAAGAAGCCTTAAGTACAACGGCGGCGTCGCCAAGGCGGACCTCAGCGCCGAGAACCTGGAAGCTCTGGAGAAGGGCCTTCCCAACCTCCTCAAGCACGTCAGCAACATCCGCGACGTGTACGGTCTTCCCTGCGTAGTTGCCATTAACGAGTTCCCCACAGATACAGCTGCGGAAGTGGCTCTGGTTGAGAAGAAGTGCAAAGAGCTCGGCGTCAACGTCGTTCTGTCCCAGGTCTGGGCAAAGGGCGGCGAAGGCGGCAAGGCCCTGGCAGAGGAGATCATCCGTCTCGTAGAGGAGCCCTCCGACTTCCGCTTCTCTTATGAGCTCGACGGCACCATCGAGGACAAGCTGAACCAGATCGCCACCAAGATCTACGGCGCTCGCGGCGTCGTGATGACCGCCGACGCGGCCAAGCAGGCCAAGCAGCTCGAGGCCATGGGATTCGGAAACTGCCCCATCTGCGTCGCCAAGACCCAGTACAGCCTGACAGATGATCCCAAGAAGCTCGGCGCACCCAAGGACTTCGATATCACGGTCCGCGGCGTCAAAATATCGGCGGGCGCAGGCTTCGTCGTAGCCCTGACGGGAGACATCATGACCATGCCCGGCCTTCCCAAGGTTCCCGCAGCCGTCAAGATCGATGTCGACGAGGACGGAAAGATCACGGGACTGTTCTGATCGGAAATGTCGGAAATGCCCTAATTTATGTCAGAAATCTGACTATTTATTCAGAGGGGATCGGAGTAATATAACCATTGTCAGCAAGAGCTGATACATATATCAATTACCCCCCTATACATTATTAACATCCCCTAAGAGATGGAGCTCTGTTCTGAGGCTGAAGCCCGGAATGGGGCTTTGTTTCTGTTTGGGGGCTTTTTCTCGTTTAGAGAACTTATCTCTCCAAGCAGAAGGAATTTGTGGTATTGTATTCTTATCTGTTCAGAACATTTTTCAGGAAGGAAAGCCTATGAAAACAGCATATATCGGTGGAATTATACTGGACGGCACGAAGGATATGGTGCCGCAGAAGGGAAAAACTGTAATTGTAGAGAACGGCAGGATCTCTGCGATCCTCTCCGCGGACGAACTGGTCCCTTCGGGATGCGAGATCGTAAATCTTAAAGGGTGCTATCTGATGCCCGGTCTGATCAATCTGCATGTGCATCTGAATTCGGGGGGCAAGCCTTCCGGAAAGAAGAAGGAGCCCGAGGACTATGTGCGTCTCGTGAATCTGGCCACTTCCAACCCGGTTACTGGGGAGGCGGTGCGCGCCCTGATGAGAGGATACGCCAACACGGCGCTGCACAGCGGCGTGACTACGATCAGGACTGTCGGCGGTATTTCGGATTATGACGGAAAGCTTCGCAATGAGATCGAAGAGGGATACCGCAAAAGAGTAAAGACCTGGAAGTCGGAAGAGACTTCCGGCGGCAGCGGGCTGGCAGACATGATCCGCAAGGCCAGGACCGGCATGTCCCGGATCCCCATGGGCGCAGCGGCGCCGGAAGGGCTGGGAGCGCTCGTGCGCGGCAGCGCGGCCGGGGCGGCAATGCCGGGTCCCAGGATCCTGACAAGCAATACAGGGATCTCGGTGCCCGGAGGGCACGTGGCGGGATCGCTCGCTTATCCCGTAACATCGCCTGAAGAGGCCGTAGAATATGTTCACAAGATCGCGGAAGGCAGGCCCGACCTGATCAAACTCATGATCACGGGCGGAATCATGGACGCGGTGAAGGAAGGAGAACCGGGCGTCCTCAAGATGTCCCCGGAGATCATCGAGGCGGCCTGCAGGGCGGCACATGATCTTAAGCTTCCTGTGGCGGCACATACAGAGAGCACGGAAGGCGTGATCGCGGGACTGCGTGGAGGCGTAGACACCATTGAGCACGGCGCCATGCCCACGGATGAGATGATGGAGCTGTTCAAAGAACGCGGAGCATCGCTGGTGACTACCATTTCGCCCGTCATTCCTCTGGCACTCCTGAAAACGTCCAAGACCGGCGTTCGCCCTATGGACCGCTACAATGCGGGAATCGTGCTGCGCGGCATCATCGAGTGCGCCAGAAGAGCGCTCAAAGAGGGGATCCCGGTCGGCCTCGGCACGGATACGGGCTGCCCTTACGTGACGCACTACGACATGTGGAGAGAGCTGCAGTATTTCAGCACTTTCTGCGGCGTCTCCGAGTCTTTTGCCCTCTATAGTGCGACTCTCGGAAATGCAAAGATTGCAGGGATCGACGCAGAGACAGGAAGCATCGAGATCGGAAAGGCGGCCGACTTCCTCATCACGGCAGGAAATCCTCTTGAGAGCCTTCGGGCGCTCAGAAAGCCCAAGATGGTCGTGGCAAGGGGCGCTCTGATCAGCGATCCGGTCATTAAAAAGAATGTGGCGATCGAACAGACGCTGGACAGTCTGCTGAAGGTTTCCTATGACGATCTGGACAGACTCATCAGGAAAGCTATTTAAAATTATCATACGGGGACAGTGCGGAAGCCGGAAACATGGCAAGTACACTGTCACAGGAAATAGAAAGGACAAGGCAGATGAGAGAAGGGGCAGGCGGACCCGGGTCGAGGCGGTACGGTCCCCAGGACATGGTCAGAATTTCCAGCAGTGCCTGCGCCGGCTGCGGAGCCTGCTGCAGCGGCATGGGCGATACGATCGTGCTGGATCCTTATGACGTGTGGCAGCTGACGGCCGGTCTCGGGAAATCCTTTGAAGAGTTGTTGGGTGCAGGGATCGACCTGCATGTGGAGGAAGGAGTCATCCTTCCTCACCTTATGATGAGAAGTGATACGCAGAGCTGTGCTTTTCTCGAATCTGACGGAAGGTGCAGCATCCACTCGTACCGGCCCGGGATCTGCAGGTTGTTCCCGCTGGGAAGGGAATTCAACGAAGAAAAGACCTCCTACTTCATCGTCCCGGAGGGGTGCGTGAAGGGAGGCCTTTCCAAAGTCAGGATTGACAAATGGCTGGGAATTGAGGATCTGCCTGCGTACGAGCAATTCAAAGCGCAGTGGCATTCTCTGGTTCGTCGACTAAAGGCGAGGATCGCGGCAGAGCCGTCGGAAGAGGTGCGCAGGAACGTCAATCTTTATTTTCTCAGAGTGTTCTTTATGGCGCCTTATGAGAACATAACGTCTGCGGACGCTTTCTACAGGGAAGCGGCGGACAGAAGTAAAAAGTTTGCGGACGCCGCACTGTAAGGTCAGTGACGAACTACATATTCAGCATTCATTACCGGCATGCTCATCGATGAACCGTCCATCATACGGGCGCTCACATCCTTGAACATGCCGTAAATTGTTACGGGGACGCCTTCGGGAGGAAGCTGGCCGTGGAGCGTGCTGGTGTAAGTGGCGCACAGGATGCCCTTAGTGATTCCGAGGAAGTCCCCTTCCATCTCCAGAAACACATCTACGCTTCCGTCCTGTCCGGGGCGGATCTCTTTGATTGTTCCTTCTACGGCAATATTGGCGCCTGCGTATTTGGCGGGATTGTGGTAGAGGGAATAGTAACCCGCAGAAATACAGCCGGCCTGGAACTCCTCGGGAGTAGGCGTGGTGCAGGTCACTTCCAGCGTGCAGACGCTGTCCTCATAATGAACTTCCAGGACATAGCGCTCTTTTGGCTCGAGGACTACCGTCTCGGCGAGGGTCCAGCCGCTCACCTGCTCGACGGTCCCGTCGACATATTTGGCGGTCACTACGAGGCTCTCGTTTCCAGTCGCGATCTCGGTGCCCTCCGACGTGCTGCCCGAGTAAGCGGCGTTCAGGCGGGCGATGCTCTTGGTGGTGCACTGGATGGAGAGCGTGCAGGAGAAATTCTCGTAATTAATGGTGAAGGTGGACAGCTTGTCCTTCTCGAGGACGGCGGGATTGGAGACGCGCCAGCCCTTGTCGAGGGGCGATTTTTTGCCATCACGGATCGCATAGACATGGAGTCCCGGGTTGGTGTCATTGATCTGCGTGCCGGCCTTCGTGTCGCCGTCATATTCCGCTGTGATCGACTGGATCATTCCGGTGCTGCACTGGACCTCGACCTGGGTGCTCACTTTCTGGTAGGTGATCGTCACGACACTCTTTTTGGCGTCTTCGAGGGTCTGCGGAGAGGCGATCGTCCATCCGGTCACGGCCGCCTCATGTCCGTCCTTGTAGACGGCAGTTACCGTGAAACCGGGATTTTTGTCATCGAGAACAACACCGGCCTTGGTATCGCCGGTGTAGGCTGCAGTGATGTGCGTGACAGTCTTCGCCGGAGATGTGACTCCGGTATAGGCTGCGACACCGATTGCGGCGCCGCAAAGTATCGCGGCCACGACAATGATCCATTTGCGGTGCTCTTCCCAGAAGCTATTCTTACCGGCGTTCATTCGTTCTCCTTTCATCAGTATCAGGGCGCGGTGCGCCCGGGGCGTTCGTGGGGTGATGCGTGGCGCAGGAAATCTGCGCATGCGTTGCGGATCAGACTTGGGTTTCCAATCAAAAAGACGTAAATATAGTTACATAGTTACTATCATTATATCTGCTATTTCTCGGGATGTTAATTGCTGTCGGGATAGTTGAAGAAAAAAGGCAGATTCATGTTAATTTACATTCCTGCCTGTCCCAAACTCAGCTTAATTTAGCTGTTCTTTGTCCTTTTTTTACAAATACACCTGTCCCTTCTTTCAAAAAGGTCGGAACAGTGGGAGAGTTTGTAACAAAGCAAAGTGTCCGATGGCTTGAGTGGCAAAGCAAGCGTGCAGGTTTTTACAATTCGACTTGTCCCTATAATTTTCGATAATACAAAAGTGCTGAGTACAGGCCTGCTCTGAAAAAAGGAAGGAGCCGCGACATTTTCTGTCTTGGCTCCTTTTTTGTTTCTAATGAGTAAGAATTGTACAGCAGTCAGCTGAGACCGGTCAGATCGTTTCCCCGCCTTTTGCTCTCTTGGGCGTGTCCTTCCCGTTGGCTTCCTTTGTAATGCGTGCATCTAAAGCTGTGTCACACACCGCGCGGAGAACTGTCCCCTGCGCGGTCTTACGGAATGCGCTTATCCAGCAAGGCGATGCAGTTCTGCATTGTCTTGATCTCTTCATACAGATGTGCTCTTCGGATTTGCAGCATCTGTGTTCTGCGGGTGGGAGAGGCGTCTGTATATTCCTTCATTTCACGGATGGAGAAGCCGCAGGCGAGAAGTGCCGCGATCTCTTCGAGTTCTCGGATGTTCTCGTCGGAGAAAAGGCGGTTGCCTGCGGATGATTTCTGAATGCCGGGCAGGAGCCCGTGGTTATCATAGTAGCGGATCGTGGACGAGGGGATCCCGGTCCGTCGGGCAGCTTCGCTGATCGTATACAAGGCAGATCCTCCCAAAACTTGACTTCAATCGCGGTTTAAGATGTATAATTGAATGCAATTAGGCTTTCTTTATTCAAGGTAATCATTGGATTGTAATGATGTATGTACTGCCTTCGGGCAGAGACATGCTCTTTTTGTTTTCTGATGATAAATTGATAAATACTTCTGATGATAAAGATGATAAAGAATAGCCCGGGGCGAATGAAGGGGAACCGCATAAACTGTGTTTTCTGCATCAAAAACTGGAGGGATGCGAGATGTTGAAGATCATGATTCTGGAGGATGCTCCGGCAGAGCGGCAGCGGCTCGAAGCATTTCTGCAGCGCTACGCCGAAGAGGATCCGGCGTTCCGATATACGCTTACCTGCTATGACCGCGGCATCATGCTGCTCAGTGAATATCACAAGGATGTGGACATCCTGTTTCTGGACATCCGCGTGCCGGACATGCTCGGGATCGACGTCGCGAAGAGCATCCGGAAGAAGGATGAGTCCGTCATGATCGTCTTCGTGACGAATCTGACGCAGTATGCCATTGAGGGGTATTCCGTCGAGGCGTTCGACTATATTCTGAAGCCTTTGAAGTATCCGCCTTTTGCGGCGAAGCTGAAGCGGATGCTGAAGGCGCTCCGGAGCAGGGAGCAGGGTTATACCGTCAATCTCCGGGATAAGGAAAACGAGAGAAGGGTCAGCGCGGACAGTATCGTATACATAGAATCCTCGGGCCATGATCTGTTCTTTCACGTCGGCGGGGAGGTGATCCGCCAGTGGGGAACCCTTTCCGCCTACGAGGAGGAACTGCGAGAGAGAGGGTTCGCGCGGTGCCACACTAGCTTTCTGGTGAATCTCAAGTATGTGGAGACGATCAGGAAGAATGAAGTGATCGTGGGCGGAGAGGCGATCCCGGTATCCAGGCCCAAGAGGAAGAGCTTTCTGGAGCAGGTCGCTGGGTACAGAGGAGAGAAGATGTGAACATCGAGTACTACTGGCACATCAGAAGCTCGCTGCTCCTGCTGCAGTCGGTCATTGGGGCCATGGCTTTCTCCCATGTGCTGATCAGGAGAAAACCATTCTGGAAGCGGCTATTCCTGTCAACGGCGGCAGGGATGGTCCTGATTTATGTGGTCCGGGCCGCCTTCTTCCCGAACATGGTCATCCAGGTCAACAGGCTGGACAGGATCTTTGTGGTCATCCTCTGTTACCTGCTGCTGACGGGGATCATATTGTTCTGCTTTCAGGAGGACCTGTTCACGGCGCTGTTTGCGGCGTCCGCAGGATATGTGGCACAGGATCTGGGCGGGACGATCAAGACGGTCCTGCGGCTACTGCCGCAGGTGGAAGTATTCACAAGAAGTACAGGGGGGATGATCGCTCTGGATGTGGTGGTCTATCCCTTCTTTTTCACGTTTCTTTACTGGATCTTCCGGCCTTTCACAAGGGAAAGGGGCGGCAACTACGACAACCGGCTGAAGGCCGTTTTCTCCACGTCGGCGCTGCTTCTGTGCATGGGGATGATGCGGATCACCGGCGGCAATCCGGAGAGGAACAGCCTGTCTGTGCTTGCGGAAGGCATCTATCAGGTGCTGTGCGATGTGTTCATCCTGCTCGTACAGTTCGGCGTCATGGAGAGGGCGAGGCTGTCGCAATCGGTGGATACGATGCGGGAACTGGTCCATGAACAGCATGAGCAGTTCCGGCATTCCCAGCAGTCGGTGGAGCTGGTCAATGAGAAGTATCACGATCTGAAGAGTCTTCTGGAGGGCTTTCAGGGAGAGATCGATCCGCAGCAGATCCGGAAGCTGAAAGAGAGGATCGGAGAATATGAGGTCCACCTGGAGACGGGGAACCGCGTACTGGATATCGTCCTTGCGGAAAAGCGGGCCGTCTGCCTGGCGAGAAATATCGAATTCACGTCCTATGTCAACGGGGCGGGGATGGACGGCATAGAGGAGCTGGATCTGTATGCCCTTGTCGGGAATGCGCTGAACAACGCGATCGACGCGGTCTCCGCGCTTCCCGAGGAAGAGAGGTTCATCTCGATGGTCATGTACAGCAGGGATGGCATGATCACACTGCACATGGAGAATCCGTATGCCGGCAGTGTCCTGGTGGAGGATGACCTGCCGGTCAGCAGGAGAGACAGGCAGTATCACGGCTTCGGTGTCAGGAGCATGGAAAGGATCTGTGAGAAGTATGAAGGGACGCTGGTATTCCGGACAGAGGACCAGATATTCACGCTGGACGCCCTGCTCCTTCAACCATAGTGCAACTTTTGATGCAGGAAGAACAGGATTTGCGGTTCCCGTTTCGGGGACCGCTCCTTTTTTTTATGATGTACCTGTCCACAGGACAGAGCAGATCAATCTCAGAAAAGGAGGCATGGGAGTATGAAAAGGATCGTCGCAATGATGCTGACGCTCTCGATAGCACTTGGCCTTGCTGCCTGCAGCAGTCAGTCTTCGGGACAGACCCAGCAGACACAGGCACAGCAGACGGAGCAGGCACCGGCAGAGCAGCAGGAAGAAAAAGAGCCGCCGAAGACCGAGGAGATGTATTTCCCGAACGGGGACAAGCAGATCTATGCAGTGGTCTACACGCCGGCAGAAGAAAAGAGCCAGTATCCCACGGTGGTGATCAGCCACGGTTTTGCGGGATCCTACGCCGATAATGAGAAGCGCGCTGAGCTTCTGGCCCAGAACGGCTACTGCGCAGTGGTCTTCGATTTCTATGGTGGCAACAGAGCTTCCAAATCCGGCGGCGAGATGACGGAGATGAGCGTCCTCACGGAAGCGGAGGACCTGAACGCGGTCATGGACGGCGTGCGGGCTCTCGAATATGTGGACAAGGACCAGTTCTTCCTTCTCGGCTGCAGCCAGGGCGGCTTCGTTTCCTCGTATGTAGCTGCTTCCAGACCGGAGGATGTCAAGGCCCTCATCCTGCTCTTCCCGGCTTTTGCCCTGCAGGATGACTGCTGGTCGAGACATGCGTCCATCGACGAGATCCCGGAGACAGAGGATGTCATGAACCAGACCATCGGCGCGATCTACAGCCGGGATGCGATGAGCTTTGACATCTATGACGTCATCGGCGGATACAAAGGGGACGTGCTGATCCAGCACGGCGATAAAGACGACATCGTCGATCCTTCCTACTCCGAGAGAGCAGCCGAGGTCTATGAGCACGCGGAACTGCAGATCCTGCACGGCGCGGGCCACGGTTTCCAGAGCAAACCGCTGAAGGAGTCCAACGCGAAGCTGCTGGAGTTCCTCGCTGCACATACAGAGTGAATACAGGCGGAAGATCGACTGTACATATACAGGCAGTTCTTGCAACAGCAAAACGATATACATTCCAAAAGGAGGAAAACAAATGAAAAAGGGAACCAGAATTCTGACACTTGCACTTGTCTGCATCATGATGATGGCGACGCTGGCCGGCTGCGGCTCTTCCAAAGGAGCAGGCATCTCCAAGCTCTTCGCGGGCGGATCCGCATACCTGATCGAAGAAGTGGGCTGGTACAACAGTGATGTCTACACGCTGAAGATCAATGCGGACAACACCTACGAGCTTACCTATCAGGAGCATCGCTTCGGAACCACCGACCCCGGCATCAAGGGCCTCCGCACGATCATCTACAAGGGAAAATGCAGCTCCGCAGCATCCGCTGACGGCTGGGAGACACACGTTGATTACACGCTGGAGCCCGCTGAGAGCATCTTCTTCGAGCAGCATGAGAAGGGCTACGGCCGTGCGAAGATCGCCGGACATTGCGTGATCGACACCAACAACTGGACACCGGAAATGACCGCGCTTCTCGATCCCGAGAACAATGCGATGACCGCGCAGGATTTCCTCGGCCAGTATGCGGAGCCCCTGGTTGTCACCGTGGAAGATCCTTCCCTCGATCCCGAGGATTCCTCTCTGGGATACAGGGTCATCGAGATGCCTGCCCTGAAGCTCATGGCGGAAGAGTGATCATCGATCTCTCCCGGATCTGTAAAGGAGAATAGCAATGGACAAGACGAAGGTGAAAGGAAAAGGGCTGTGGACAGTGCTCTCCGTGCTGTTCACCCTCCTGTTCATCCTCTCTCTGGTCGCCCGCCCGGTCACCAACAACTACGAGGGCATCATCAACATGGTGCTCGGCACGGAGTCATCCAAGGTGATCGGAGATCCCGGTAAGGACTACTTTACCGCGGATTATACATCTGCGGAGCAGGTGGAGGAAGGCAGGAAAGTCGTTGAGAGCATCGTTGCGGGCGGTTCGGTCCTTCTGCTGAACAGAGAGCAGGCGCTTCCGCTTGCGGCGGATGCCCGGATCACGCTGATGAGCATCAACGCCGCCAGGTTCGTGTACGGCGGCACCGGCTCGGGCGGTATGAACACGTCCAACATCGACTCGCTGAAGGATGCGCTGGAGGCAAAAGGCTTCTCCGTGAATCCCACGATGTGGAGCTTCTACACGGAGGGCAAGGGCAGCGAGTACGGACGGACGCAGGACTCCGGATCCCTCAACAACTATGTTTTCAACAATGAAGAATTCAAAGTGAACGAAGTGCCGCTGAGCGCCTATTCCGATGCGGAGTGGGATTCGGTCGGTGAGTACGGAGATGCAGCCGTCGTCGTGATCAGCCGTGTCTGCGGTGAAGGTGCGGACATGCCCTGGTACGGCGCGGGAGACGGCAAAGGCAATCTGCTGGAGCTCTCGGACGAGGAACAGGCGATGCTCGGCAAGCTGGCAGAGCTGAAGCAGAACGGAAGCCTGAAAAAGATCATCGTCCTCCTCAATGTGGCCAACGCGGTGGAAGTGGACTTCCTCGATCCGAAGATCTGCGGGACCGATTATCAGATCGACGCCTGCATGTGGATCGGCGAACCGGGCCAGGGCATCCGGGCGATCGGAGACCTCCTGAACGGTACTGTGAATCCTTCCGGCAAGCTGGTGGACACCTATTGTTATGACAACCTGACATCACCGGCCCTGCAGAACGCACATGCCACGAGCTACACGAACGCGGCGGAGAAAGGCCTCGCGTTCAAGTCGACCAACAACGAGTATTATGTGGCTTATCAGGAAGGCATCTATGTCGGCTACCGCTATTATGAGACCCGCTACGAGGATGTAATCCTCGGACAGGGGAACGCCGGTGCGTTCGACTATGATTCCACGGTGGCATTTCCTTTCGGATACGGCCTGTCCTACAGCGATTTCAGCTATGGCGATCTGCAGATGGAGGAGAGCGGAGACGATCTGGTATTTACCGTCGACGTGATCAACGATTCGGACGTGGAAGGCAGGGAAGTCGTCGAGATCTTCATGCAGTCCCCTTATACGGACTATGATAAGCAGAACGGGATCGAGAAGGCAGCCGTTGAGCTGGTCGGATTCGACAAGCAGACGGTTCCCGCCGGGGAAACAGTGACTTTCCGGGTGACGGTTCCGAAGACCGAGCTGCGCACATACGATGCGGCAGGCGAAGGGACGTACATTCTGGATGCCGGACAGTACTATTTTGCCGCAGGAAACGGCGCACATGCGGCGCTGAACAATATTCTGGCAGCGAAGGGCGCTGACGTCGAAGGCCGTACCGGGCTGACGGCGGCCTATACGGTCGCGGAGCAGGACAATGAAGTTTTCTCCAAGGGTGTGACCGGAAATGAGATCGTGAACCAGCTGGACCATGCGGATCCCAACCGCAGGGAAGGCGAGACCGACAGCATCGTCTACCTGACCCGTTCTGACTGGGAAGGCACCATGCCGAAGGCGGAGATCACAGAGAAAAAGTACAAGGCAGCCCACCAGATGTCCGCGTCGGACGACATGGTCGCGGAGATGAACGCACAGTACCAGAAGAACACTTCCGGAACCATGCCGACCTTCGGCAAGGAAGGCAAGCTGAACCTGGCGCAGTTCATCGGCGTGCCGCTCGACGGTTCCATCGAATTTGACGGCGGGACCTACACGTGGGATGATCTTCTGGATCAGGTCACATTCAATGAGATGGCCAAGGTCATCGGCCAAGCGTACCACACGACGACACCGATGAGCTCGATCTCCAAGCCCGGGACCAAGGATGAGAACGGACCGCAGGGTATCACCGCCACGCTCACCGGCGGCGGATCCTCCACCAGCTATACTTCGGAGGACCTTCTGGCGGCAAGCTTTGACGGACAGATCGCCGAGAACATGGGCCGCTCTGTCGGCAATGACTGCCTCCTTGCAAACGGACAGCAGTATTCCGGCATCTACGGACCGGGCGTCAACATCCACAGAACACCTTACTCCGGACGAAACTTCGAGTACTACTCGGAAGATCCTTTTATCTCCGGAAAGACCTGTGCCGCTGAGGTCAGAGGCATCCAGTCCAAGGGCGTGTATGTCTACATGAAGCATTTTGCCCTCAATGATCAGGAGACCGCCCGTGACGGTATTGCGGTCTGGACCAATGAGCAGGCGGCAAGAGAGATCTATCTGCAGGCTTTCGAGTATCCGATCGTTGAATCCGGCGCCTACTCGGTCATGACGTCCTTCAACCGCCTGGGCTGCACTTGGACGGGCGCGGACAAGGGGCTCCTCACCGGCATTATGCGCGGAGAATGGGGCATGCCCGGATTTGCACTGACAGATTTCTCCAACAGCAACAACTACATGGATGTCCTGAACGGTGTTATGGCAGGCAGTGACGCATGGGACTGCAACGACGCCGCCAAGTGGACAGCCAAGCTGATGGAATACAAGGATGATCCGAATGTCGTCTCCGCGATGCGGGAGGCAACGAAACACATCCTGTACACCGTCGCAAATTCCAACGCCATGAACGGCACCTCCGCCAACATGCAGGTGGTGGAAGTGACCCCCTGGTGGAAGACAGCCATCCTGGCACTGGAGATCGTAACAGGCCTGCTTGCAGCACTCAGCATCTATAAGCGTATCAGCATCACCAAGAAGGCCCGCTGACGACATTTTCCATATATCCCGTAATCATAATTCATAATCAAACACCTCAAACACTTCAATGCCAGGCGCCCCGCGGACACAGAGAACTTCTGCGTCCGCGGGGCGCCTAGCTGTGATCGGACCGCGCAGGGGACGGTTCTCCAGTAAGTGGTAAATAGTGAGTACCCCGCAAATAAAAGGGGCTGTGAAAAAAGAATAGTCCACAAAAAGAAGGACCGCGGTTCAAACTATAATTGTAAATTGACAAGATTCGGCTTGACAGGACAGCACACAGGTACTACTATTAAATCAAACATATGAATAAATGCTCATATGTTTGAGAATTCACTTTTTTGAACACTCAGGAAGGTATTTAATGAAAGCAGAGAAAATGTATGCAATGGCGGAGGCGCCGTGCTGCGAAGAACAGGAAGTTCACGCAGATAAAGTGCAGTTCGTCAATGAGAACATGCCGTCGGAGGACGAGCTCTATGATCTTGCGGAGCTGTTCAAGGCGTTTGGCGATTCGACGAGGATTCGAATTCTGTTCGCACTCTTTGAGGCAGATATTTGTGTCTGCGATCTGGCCGAGACGCTCAACATGACGCAGTCGGCGATCTCTCATCAGCTGCGGCTGCTCAAGCAGGCCGGGCTGGTGAACGGAAGGCGCGAAGGGAAGCAGATCATCTATTATCTTGCAGATGATCATGTCAGGACCATTATATCGATGGGACTGGAGCACATTAACGAGTAAAAAGGGGACCAAAATGAAAAAGACTTACAAGATTGAAGTGGACTGCGCAAACTGTGCAAACAAGATGGAAGACGCTGCGAAAAAGACAGCAGGAGTCAAGGACGCCACCGTGAATTTCATGGCGCTGAAGATGAAAGTGGAGTTTGAAGAAGGTGCGGATCCGGCGGCTGTCATGCAGGAGGTGCGCAGCAACTGCAAGAAGATAGAAGATGACATGGAAATCTTCCTCTGATATACGTCTCAGCGCAAAAATGACTCGCATCGCGAGCTTTGAACAGGGTGACGGAAATGAAATTCAACATCAACAATTTAACAAAGAAACAGAAGAACCTGCTGCTGCGTGTCATCGCGGCAGCAGTTATGCTTGTAATACTGTATTTGCTGCCGCTGGACAAATATCCGGTGCTGCGGTTTGTGCTCTTTCTGATTCCGTATCTTACGGTGGGATACGACATCCTGCGCAAGGCGTGGAAAGGAATCCTGAACCGCCAGGTCTTTGACGAGTGCTTTCTGATGGCCGTGGCGACCATCGGAGCCATGATCCTGGGAGAGTACAGCGAAGGCGTGGCGGTCATGCTCTTTTACCAGATCGGGGAGCTCTTTCAAAGTATTGCAGTCGGCAGGAGCAGGCGCAGCATCAGCGCGCTGATGGACATCCGTCCCGACTACGCCAATCTTGTGCAGGACGGCGAAGTGGAGAAGGTGGACCCCGACGAGGTCGAAGTCGGCAGCATCATCGAGATCAGGCCGGGCGAGAAAGTTCCGATCGACGGCGTCGTTACAGAAGGAAGCTCATCGCTCAACACAAGTGCGCTGACCGGCGAGAGCCTGCCCAGAGATGTGAAGCCGGGCGACGAGATCATAAGCGGATCCGTGAATATGAGCGGCCTGCTTCGGGTCGAGACCACAAAGGAATTCGATGAGTCGACGGCGTCCAAGATCCTGGAGCTGGTAGAGAATGCCGGCGAGCGCAAGGCCAAGTCCGAGCAGTTCATCTCCAAATTTGCGAGATGGTATACGCCGGCGGTCTGCTACGGTGCGTTGGCGCTGGCGATTCTGGGGCCGGTGGTCAATATTTTGGCATTTCATCAGGCCTCGAGCTGGCAGCTGTGGTCCGACTGGATCTACAGAGCGCTCACCTTCCTGGTCATCAGCTGTCCCTGCGCGATCGTGGTCAGTATTCCGCTGTCGTTTTTTGGCGGGATCGGCGGCGCGAGCAGCGTGGGAATTCTTATTAAGGGCTCCAACTTCATGGAGACGCTGGCGAATGTCAAATATGTCGTGATGGACAAGACCGGCACAATCACGAAGGGAAACTTCGAGGTGACGGCGGTACACGACGAGCGCGAGCAAAATATAGACGACGCCGAAATGCTGGAGCTGGCCGCGCTGGCGGAGAGCCATTCTTCGCACCCGATCGCGTCGAGCATCCTGCGCGCCTATGAGGCGAGAGGCGCCGCTCCGGACAAGAACCGGGTGACGGACGTGCAGGAAGTCAGCGGCAAGGGCGTGATCGCGACCGTAGACGGAAGGAAGGTCGCAGCCGGCAATCTCAAATTGATGAAGATGCTGGGCGTAAGCTGTGAGCCGTGCTCCAGCGTGGGGACGGTCGTCTATGTGGCGAGAAGCGCGGAAGCGGAAGACGGCCATTCCTATGAGTATCTCGGCCATATCGTGATCTCCGATGAGATCAAGCCCACAGCGGAGGGGGCGATCCGCGACATGAAGAAGAACGGCGTGGTAAAGACTGTGATGCTCACCGGCGATATCAAGTCGATGGCGGAAAGTGTGGCGAAAGAAGTCGGGATCGACGAAGTGCATGCGGAGCTTCTGCCGGAGGACAAGGTAACTCTTGTGGAGAAGCTTATTGAGGAGAAGAACAAGTCGCTCGGAAATGGGTCCACACTGGCGTTTGTCGGCGACGGCATCAACGATGCACCGGTTCTTTCTATCGCAGATATCGGTATCGCAATGGGAGCGCTCGGCTCAGACGCAGCCATCGAGGCGGCCGATGTAGTACTCATGGATGATGATCCTGCCAAAATAGTCAAGGCGATCCGCATTGCAAGAAAGTGCATACGGATCGTGTACGAGAATATTTACTTCGCGATCGGCGTCAAGTTCCTGTGCCTGATCCTCGGCGCAGTCGGAATTGCGAATATGTGGCTGGCGATTTTTGCGGATGTCGGGGTCATGGTAATTTGCGTGCTGAATGCAGTGCGTGCGCTGTTTGTGGGGAGAGCATGAGTTCTCAAAAAGCGCAGATAATACTATTTAAGTGAACTGCAATTGTTTTTTAATCTGCTTTTAATGTTTTCCCAAAGATGTTTTCATCTTACAGCGGTATCCTTTACTTACACCAAACGGATGAGAGTCATCCAAAGAAGTAAAAAGTCGGAAAGCATACCGGAGTGGAGGTATAAAGATGGAAATGATCGAAAAAGTTGAACGTCTCAGAGAAAAAGCAAACGTAACTTATGAGGAAGCAAAGGCAGCGCTGGAGCAGACAGGCGGAGACCTTCTGGACGCGATGGTACTCCTGGAGCGCCAGGGCAAGGTCAAAGGACCTGCGCAGAGCACTTACTCAACGGACTATGAGGAGCAGCAGGAGTATGTCAGAGTGAAAGACAAGGTGGAAGAGCAGGAACAATCCGCCCCCAGCTTCGGGCGCACGATCGGCAGACTGTGCAGGGGCTTTGTCCGCTTCCTCAAGAAGACGACCTTCATTGTGACAAGCGGAGAAGACACAATATTCACGATGCCCACGATAGTATTTGCCATTCTCCTGTTCTTCTTGTGGGAAGTTCTCGCCCCGGTAATGGTCATTGCACTGTTCTTCGGAATCAGATATTCTTTTGAGGGAGAGGAAGAAGCGAAGAAAGCCAATTCGATCCTGAACAAGGCCGGAGATTTTGCACAGGATGTAAAAAGCGAATTTACGGGCGGCAGTGATCCGCAGGAAAATAAAAAGTCGGCTGATGAAGAGATCAAGTAAGCTGATGAAGGAATCGAGCAGCTCGATGAAGTGATCAAATAAGCCAATGGGGTAATCAAATGAAGGCAAGCATTCTTCTGGTGGAAGATGAGGAGAGACTGGCGAGATTTGTCGAACTGGAACTCCTGCATGAAGGATATCAGGTTGAAAAGTCCGGTAACGGGAGAGAGGCGCTGAACATGGCACTGCAGAACCACTATGATCTGATCCTTCTGGATATTATGCTCCCCGGCTTGAACGGGCTGGAGGTCCTGCGGAGACTTCTGAATGAGAAAGACGTTCCGGTAATCCTCCTCACAGCCAGAGATGCGGTCATGGATAAAGTTTCAGGGCTTGACGCCGGTGCAGTGGACTACATCACAAAGCCCTTTGCGATAGAAGAACTGCTGGCAAGGATCCGCGTGGCGCTCAAGCTCCACGCGGGTCATACCGCGCGGGAAAACGCCGTCAGCGAAGACTCCGGTGAAGGGGTCCTCACATGGAAAGAGCTGGTGCTGGACGACCGGCGCCATCAGGTCCGTTATGCGGGGCATGAGATCGCACTCACCAACAGAGAGTTCACGATGCTCAAGACGCTTCTTGAGAACCAGGACATAGTCCTCTCGAGAGATGTGCTGCTCAACAAAGTATGCGGCTATGACTATGCGGGCGAGACCAATGTCGTCGACGTCTACATCCGCTACCTGCGCTCGAAGATCGACGATGTATTCGGTGTGAAAATGATCCGGACAGTCAGAGGAGTCGGCTATGTCATTCAATCAGAAGCATGATGAGCAGCGGCGCGTGACGTCGATCACAAGAAAGCTTCACTGGTACATGATCCGGGACAAAATATTGCGCTTTGTGGGTTTTGACCTTCTGCTCGCGATATTTTGCACCGGCGGCTGGTGCCTGGAACAGGAGTACAGAGGGCTTGGCGCTATAATGGAAGGGAACCGGAGGAGTTTCGAGCGTCTGACGACGACAACAGAACCGGGATTTGATCTGATCTACAGGGTTGCCTCAAAGGAGGGAACCCCTCTTTTGTCTGTCTCCTGCCTGATTCCTTTCGGGATTATTGCATCCTCGATCCTCGTGCTCCTGGTGCTGCAGTTTCTGGGAGTGTTCTTTTCCTATTACAGCGAGGACAGGAAGATCCGGAAGATCCTGGCGCCGCTCAATGAGATCGCCCTTAAGGCTGACGAACTGAGCAGGCTCTCCTTCACGGAAGACAAATACCAGGTCATCGAGGATGCGATCGAGCACATCCACCCGGAGCAGGCGGAAGGGGAGAGGCCGCTCTCTTTTGGTGACGCAGACCTGGCCGGCGTGGAAGCGGCGATGAACAACCTGCTCCTGCGCATGCGGGATACCATGCGGCAGCAGTCGCGCTTTGTCAACGACGCCTCCCACGAGCTGCGGACGCCCATCGCTGTGATCCAAGGATACGCCAATATGCTGGAGCGATGGGGAAAAACGGATGAAAAGACCCTGGATGAGGGAATCAGCGCGATCAAGAACGAGGCGGACCACATGAATTATCTTGTGGAGCAGCTGCTCTTCCTCGCGAGAGGCGACAGTGGCAGAATGCCCCTCAATAAGCAGCCCGTTATGAGTGAAGACCTCATGCGAGAAATCTATGAGGAGTCACTGATGATCGACGAGAAACACCGGTACAGGCTCAGGGACGGCGGAGAATCGGCGGAGATTATTGTCGATCCCGGCCTGATGAAGCAGGCAGTGAGGATCCTGATCGACAATGCGGCAAAATATACCCCGGAGGGAGAGGAAATCATCCTGTCCTACGGGAAAAACGAGAGCGGAAGCCCCTATCTGCAGGTGCAGGATCTGGGAAGCGGCATCAGTGAATCAGAGCTTCCTCACATCTTTGAGCGGTTTTTCAGGGCGGACGAAGCGCGCAGCAGTGAGGGGACCGGCCTTGGACTGTCTATCGCGAAGTGGATCGTGGATAAACACGGGGGACATTTCGAGGTCCTCTCGAGGAAGGACCTGGGGACCAGGATCAGGATCGTACTTGGGGACAGGTAGAAAAAAGTGTAAATAACAGTTGTTTTTTCTGCCTGTTTACAGTAAGATACTATTTGTCGATGAAAATTTCACAGGCATGGGGGCGTAGCTCAGTTGGGAGAGCGCGACACTGGCAGTGTTGAGGTCATGGGTTCAAGTCCCACCGTCTCCATTTGGGTGATGACTCGGAAATGCTTTATTTTAGGGCGTTTCCGGGTTCTTTTTTTTGTAATAAGTCTGTTATGTGACTCTCGATGTGACTCTGAGAGTCACACGCATCTGTAGAGCTTTCAATACCAGGGATTTGCAGTTCGGGGATTTTACCGAGGACGTTTGACCTTTCCAATGCTCGCTTACGGTCTTTAATATATATATTTTCGGTAAGCTTAATATCCGTGTGGCCCATCTGGCTTATAATAATCGCATCATCAACGTCCGCCGATTTTAAAATACTAGCGTATGTTTTCCTAAACTTGTGAAGAGGCTTATAGGGAATATGTAATTCATTCTCACAGATATCCTTTAGGTGCCGTCGTAATTGACGTGACCTGATACGTTCGCCAACACGCGAATTTCTTCCCGGTTCCTGCTTAAATAAATATCCACCGCCGTTTTCGTTTGCTATAGTAATTAATTCTTTAACGAAATCATAAGCGGTTATGGGTATAGACACATCTCGCAGTCCCTTTTCGGTCTTCGTTCTATCTCTGACAACATCTTTTTGCTTTCCATCTGCTTTCCCGCCTTCTAGCTCACGTGTCTCTGTACGAGAGACAGATATCTGCATGTTATCCAGGTTGATATCTTCCACACGAATAGCACAGAGTTCGCCAGGTCTTTCGCCGATGATTGATTCTAACAGAATACAACGCGTATAGGGGTCAGGGTTCTTGATGCAATATGAACGTATAGCTTCAAGCTCATCAGCATAGTAAATTTCGTTTTCGACAGCTACTTTTTTGTGCAGAAAAGCACCTTTATGAATGCGAATATCGTTCATTACAGAACTGGATGTATAGTTGATAAGCTTTAAATCTCGCGCATAGTCAACAACGGACTTTACGACTGCCTTTATACGAGCCCATTCTTTAGAAGTTATTCCTGGCTGCAACTCCTGCAGAAATTCTGACCACTCTTCTTGAAGAATTGACCGAACAGGACGTGTGCAGAGTTCAGTGGACTGAAGGTACTTGTTAAAAGTCGCTCGTTCGCGCAGCACAGTCGAATGCGTTACAAATTTTTTGTCTAGCCGATACTGGTTCCATGACGTGAATGCATCATCTATAATTCCGCATGATTTTTCGACTTACACCTCAATGGTAGTAAGTGGGATTTTGTAAGGCACTTGTACCTTGAAAATATCATATATGGCATTGACCTCCTTACGTGCTTCCTGCGGTATGGCGTAGTCTTTGTAGAC
>JAFUFL010000060.1 GCA_017469935.1 Lachnospiraceae bacterium | reverse complement strand
GAAAGCCCATATGTCTGAGACGTCCGGTCATCAGAGCGGACGGCGAGTTCGGAAAAGCGGTTCCCTCCGGAGCGAGGGAAGGATCTGTGTGAATCCCTGCGAATTCAATGCAGTTTAGAAGGGGCATGACGCACAAGCGTAGGATTATCAACTTCCCGCTTAGTGCGACAGCCCCACCGTCACTATTCAATCAAACCAAATGACGCCCAAATGGTCACAGAGCCCCCTCCGCAACCACTTGGGCGTCAGTATAAGTCTAACTCAACCGAAACACTTCAGTTTCCATCACCCCAGAAACTCATTCATCCCGATCATAATAATATTTCCGCTCTCATCCAGAAGATCCACTTCTCCTTCATTCCCCCAGGAATAGAGCTCCAGCGCATCTCCGGAGTCCAGACAGAACAGCACCGAATCAATAAATTCCTTCTGCCCCTTGAACTGCTCCTCATAATCCCTGGCCACTTCCGGAAAATCCTCCGTGACCTGCACCTCTATAAACACGATGGAGGTTCCGAGCACCCTCGCAAATAGCTTGTCCAGCGTATTGAACGTGACTTCCTTCTTTATAGCTTCCAGAGGGATACTGTTTACAGAGAGCCTGAACACAGATTGGTCCTGCATATACATCTCCAGGCGTGTTCCGTCCGTAAACAGGATGATCAGCGGACTTGACAGCGCCGCGAAAGCCGGGATCATTACCTGATCATCCGGATTTTCCCACTCCGGAAGCTGCACGGATGAATAGTCCAGCAGCCTGAAGCCGTCGATTACCTTGTTCTCGAGCTGCATGTGCACCAGCGCGTGGCGCAGCTCTTCCGTTCCGATATAAACAGGTGCGTCCCAGTCTTCCAGTGTAAACCTGCTCTTATCCTCCATCCCTGAATTTCCCCCCTTTCACCGTTGCCGTTCATCTGTACCTGGCCGCCCTCTTGATGACTTCCATTTTGTCAAAGGCTTTCGGAATCACCAGTTCCCCGCTCTGATGTCCCGTCGACTTTTCAACCACATTTCCGTAAATGATATATTTGGACTTTTTCTCCTCGACTTTCTTGATCTGGGTTGCCACATAGACATTCTCCGCCTTGCTGCTGATGGTCTGGTCAGAGATTTTATGGTACTCCACCACTTTCCTCCCAGCCTTTACATAGCAGTTCTTGAGCGCCCTGTTCCTCCACGACCGAAGCATCCAGACGGTCGGAAACAGAAAAAGCCCGGGAACTATGTAGACTACGACCACTGCGAGAAACAGAATCTTGACAGCCTGCGGCAGATTCGCGAATCCTGTAAAGAGTCCGGAATTGATCGTCATCATGAGCAGCACGCCCAGAATCAGAGAAGGCATCGACGCTCTGCTGAGGATCGTATAGATCCTGCCGGCTCCGGCATCAAACACCTCATAATTAAAAGACAGTTTTTCCATTCCATTTCCTCCCTCACTCACGAAAGTCCCTCTGCAGGCTTCCGATGCTCCGATTATAGCATGACACCCCGTTATAGCGCCATAGTTTCACAGTGGGATCACTTTCGCCGGATTATAATATCTTCACATAACAAGAGGGCCTGCAGCTCCCTGCAGACCCTCTTCTTTTCCTTTATTCATGACCCGCCCTGCGGGCCCCCGCACCGCATTACGCGATATCGCAGTTCTTTGTTACAATGACATCCACATCGGTGCCGCAGACGCCTTTGATGACGACATCGCCGATCTTAAGCGGTGCCTGCGCGCGGACCTTGTTGATCTCGTCCATGCACTGGAAGATCTTGTCCTTGGGAATGTTCGAACTGGTCTTGACGCTGGTCCTCTCCTTGGCACCGCCGATTACCACGACTGTGGAAGTGACTGTGCGCTCCGGATGTGTGACCTCCTGGCGGGCATACTTGTCGCCGATTGCGCAGGTATTGCCTGTCACGCTGAAGACTTCCTCGCCTTCAAACTCTACCGTGATCTGGCAGCCCATGGGGCAGCCGATACATGTAAGATTTCTCTTTTCCATATTCTGCCTCCTTATTCCGCCTCAATCTTGATGGTTATCGTCTTCAGATCCGGTTTCTCGGCGATCTTCTTCTTCTGCAGGACTACCTGCTCCATTTCGCCGGGAGCCATGATTCTCTTTTTCTTGTGCATCACGCGCTCGTCGTCAAAATAGACACTGACATAAGAGTCTTTGAACACCGCACCGACGCGGAAACGAACGGTGAGCAGATCGTCCATTCTCTCGGGATTGATCGTGCAGGGAACGGTGTAGCGCGCGCCCTCGACAGCTTTGAGCTGGATGATGTTGCCGCCTTCCTGGTCCTTGCAGCCGTTCTGGACATATTTTGCCGCGTTCTCGCCTGCGCGAGTCGCTTCCTCGGATACATAGTCGACCAGGTCATGCACATGAAGGACGTTGCCGCATGCGAAGACGCCGGGAATGCTGGTCTCGAGGATCTCGTTGACGACGGGACCGTTGGTGATGGGGTTGATGGAGACGCCCGCATTTCTGGACAGCTCGTTCTCAGGGATCAGACCTGTGGACAGAAGCAGTGTGTCGCAGGTGTATCTCTCTTCCGTTCCGGGGATCGGCTTCATGTCGGGGCCGACTTCTGCGATGGTGACAGCCGTCACGCGCTCCTTGCCCTCGATGTCCACGACAGTGTGGGAGAGCTTAAGCGGAATGCCGTAGTCGTCCAGGCACTGGACGATGTTTCTCTTAAGGCCGCCGGAGAAAGGCATCAGCTCTGCGACTACCTTTACGATGGCGCCTTCAAAGGTCATACGTCTTGCCATGATCAGTCCGATATCACCGGAACCGAGGATGACGACTTCACGGCCGGGCATATAGCCTTCCATGTTGACCAGTCTCTGTGCGGTACCTGCACTGTAGATACCTGCCGGACGATATCCGGGGATGTTCAGGGCTCCTCTGGGCCTCTCTCTGCATCCCATGGCCAGGATCACGGCGCCTGCCTTGATCTGGAACATACCGTCTGTGCGGTTCATGGCGGTGACGACCTTATCGGTGGAGATGTCCATGACCATGGTGTCGAGCTTGTACTCGATCTCCAGATCGTAGACCTGCTGGATGAACCTGTAGGCATACTCGGGGCCGGTCAGCTCTTCCTTGAAGGTGTGAAGACCGAATCCGTTGTGGATGCACTGGTTCAGGATACCGCCGAGCTCTTTGTCACGCTCAATGATAAGAATGCTGTCTGTTCCTGCCTTTTTGGCAGCTACAGCGGCCGCGAGGCCTGCGGGGCCTCCGCCGACGATTACGATATCATAACTTGTCATGCCTCTACCCCCTTTGTTCTCTCGATCACAAGCTTGGAGTCTCCGCCGCTCTTGGTGATCTCGGTGAGAGGAAGACCAAGTTCACGATTGATGATCTCCATGGTACGAGGTGAGCAGAAACCTGCCTGGCAGCGTCCCATGCCTGCTCTTGTTCTGCGCTTGACGCCGTCGAGGGAGCGTGCACCGAGCGGTCTGTGGATCGCGTCGATGATCTCGCCTTCCGTGACGGATTCGCAGCGGCAGATGATGCGGCCGTAAGCGGGATTCTTCTTAATAAGTTCGTTTCTCTCTTCGATGGAGAGGTCGGCGGGATTGAGGATGCCCTTGCGGGTTCCTACCCAGTCTTCCTTCTCCTCGGCATTCAGTTTCTCTTTCATCATCTGACCGATGTACTCGCCGATCGCGGGGCTGGAAGTAAGTCCGGGGGACTCAATGCCGGCGCAGTCGATGAAGTGAGGAGCGTCCTCTACTTCGCCAAGGATGAACTCATGGTGATCCTCGTGAGCACGGAGGCCTGCGAAGGATGTGATGACCTGGCGGATGGGCAGGTTGCGAACGTGGTCGCCGGCCTTGGCGATCAGGTCAGCGATGCCCGCTGCCGTCGTGTTGTTGCCTTCCTTGTTCTCGATATCCACAGCGGTAGGGCCTACGATCAGGTTGCCGTGGATGGTAGGGGATACAAGGACGCCCTTGCCGAGCTTTGTGGGCTGCGGGAAGATGGTGTGAGACACGTGATTTCCTACTGTCTTGTCGAGCAGGCAGTAGTCACCGCGCCTGGGAGTGATATGGATCTTCTTCTCGGAGACCATGTTGTGGAAATAGTCGGCGTAAACGCCTGCCGCGTTGATGACATAACGGGTCTTGTACTCGCCGTTGTTCGTGCGGATCTTCCAGATCGGCTGGCCGCATTTCTTGCAGGTGTCAGGTGTGAGCTTCTCAACCTTGGTGTTGAAGAAGAAATCAACGCCGTTGACATTGGCGTTCTCCGCCATAGCGATGTTGAGCATGAAGGGGCAGATAATGCCGCTTGTGGGGGCATACAGGGCTGCCACTACTTTGTCAGACAGGTTGGGCTCGATTTCCAAACATTCTTCTCTGTTCAGGATCTTCAGCTCCTTGACTCCGTTTGCGATTCCTCTGTCATAGAGGTCCTTGAGGCCATCTTTCTCGGACTCGTGAATGCAGACGACCATTGCGCCGTTTCTCTTGAACGGGATGTCGAGATCTTTTGCCAGATCTCCCATCATTTCATTTCCGCGCACGTTGAAGCGTGCCATCAGGGAGCCTTCTGCAGCATCGAATCCTGCGTGTACGATCGCACTGTTTGCCTTGGATGTGCCGCAGCAGACATCTTCTTCTTTTTCAAGTACGCACACATTGAGTTTGTAGCGGGAGAGTTCTCTTGCTACTGCGGATCCGGTGACGCCGGCTCCGATGATAATTACATCGTATAACACGGACTCATCTCCTTTCCATTTGAGCACAAAGGGAGGGCGGTAGGTGTCCACCGCCCTCCCTTCAAGCTAATTTACACTATCATGTATCAATACTATTGTCTTATATTTAATTCAGATCAGTGAAGTGCCATGTAAAGCAGGGAAGCAACAATTGCGCCGCAGATCGGAGCTACTACCGGAATCCAGCCGTAAGCCCAATCGGGATCCTTCTTGCCGAAGTTGGGAGCAAGAACCTGATAAGCAAGACGAGGAGCAGCATCTCTTGCTGCGTTCATTGCATATCCGGTAAGTCCGCCGAAGGAAGCGCCGCATGCTACGATGACGCCGTAAACCAGAACCCAGCTTACTCCACTCTGGCCTGCCTCTCCGGGGATGGAAGCCAGTGTGAATACGAGAACGAAAGTAGCTACGAACTCGGACAGGAAGTTGTTCACTGTGTTGCGGATGGAAGGGCCTGTAGCGAAGCAGCCGCGAACAACTGCATCGTCAGCAGTAGCCTTGATCTGGTCGCCATAGAGAACCATCAGGATCGCCGCGCCTACAAAGCCGCCCAGCATCTGTGCAACGATATATCCGGCAACCTGAGGAATGCCGCCTTCCATGCCGCCGCGAATGAAAGCGCCGATGGTAACGGCAGGGTTAAAGTGTGCACCGGACATTGCGCCGAATGAAAATGCGGGAACCATAACCGCCATACCCCAGCCGATCAGGATGTGGACAACGCCGCTGCCCTTCATTCCGGATCCCTCAAGGTTGACGTTACAGCAAACGCCGTCACCGAGAAGAACCAGCATAGCTGTTCCGATAAATTCTGCGATATAAGCTGACATAATTTTACCCCTTTCTTTAATAAAAACATTAAAAGCTCTATTGATATCCCTCAGTCATTGACTGAACCGGTCCTGCGGGCCTTCACCCCTGACCCGCAGACCGGGAATATCCATTTTAATTACGCTGAGTGTCTTATGCGCTCAGATTATACTGTAGCAAAATCTTGCCTGTTCTCAGTCTTTTGCCCAGCCGAGAGTCTTGCTGACGGCTTTCTTCCACTGCTTGATCTCTTCTGCTCTGGTTGCGTCATCCATCTGAGGCTCGAACTCTTTGTCAAGTGCCCAGTTCTTGATGACGTCGTTCTTGCTGCTCCAGAAGCCTACTGCCAGGCCTGCCAGATAGGAAGCGCCCATAGCGGTTGTCTCAACGCACTGAGGTCTCTGAACCTTGGCATTGATGATATCGGACTGGAACTGCATGAGGAAGTTATTCTTGCAGGCGCCGCCGTCGACCTTCAGAGCGCTCAGCTTAACACCGGAGCCCTCTTCCATAGCTGCCAGAACATCGCTGGTCTGGAATGCCAGGGACTCAAGGGTCGCGCGGATCAGGTGATACTTGTTGACACCGCGGGTCAGGCCTACGATTGCTCCGCGTGCGTAAGGATCCCAGTAAGGAGCGCCCAGACCGGTGAATGCGGGAACGACATAGCAGCCGTTGGTGTTGTCAACTCTGGTTGCGAAGTACTCGGAATCCGGAGACTGATCAACAATCTTCAGCTCGTCGCGCAGCCACTGGATCGCAGCGCCGGCTACGAATACGGAACCTTCGAGTGCGTACTCAACCTTGCCGTCAAGGCCCCATGCGATGGTGGTCAGAAGGCCGTTGTTGGGATACAGAGGCTTGTCGCCGATGTTCATCAGCATGAAGCAGCCTGTACCATAGGTGTTCTTAGCTTCGCCGGGTGTGTAGCATGTCTGGCCGAACAGAGCCGCCTGCTGGTCACCTGCAACGCCGCGGATCGGGATCGGGCCGCCGAAGAATTCGGGATCGGACTCGCCGAAGTCACCGCTGGAAGGTCTTGCATCGGGAAGCATGCTCTTCGGAATTTCAAGTCTCTCGCAGAGCTCGTCATCCCACTCACATGTATTGATATTGAACAGAAGTGTTCTGGAAGCGTTGGAATAATCGGTTGCGTGTACTCTGCCCTTGGTCAGCTTGTAGATCAGCCAGCTGTCTACGGTACCGAATGCCAGCTCACCCTTCTCTGCTCTTGCGCGGAGTCCCTCAACATTGTTCAGGATCCAGCGAAGCTTCGTGCCGGAGAAGTAAGGGTCGAATACAAGACCGGTTTTGTGATAAGCACTGTCAGCGATGTCGGGATACTTCTCCATCAGCTCAGCCTTCATATCAGCTGTTCTGCGGCACTGCCATACAATTGCGTGATAGACAGGCTGTCCTGTCTGCTTATCCCATACGATAACGGTTTCACGCTGGTTAGTGATACCGATGGCAGCGATGTCTTTGTAAGTAGCTCCAACATTCTGCATAGCCTTACGAGCAACGGAGAGCTGTGTCTGCCAGATCTCGCTTGCATCGTGCTCAACCCAGCCCGGCTGAGGATAATACTGAGTAAATTCCTTCTGCGCCATGCTGCAGATCTCGCCCTTCTCGTTGAAGAGGATACATCTGTTACTGGTCGTGCCTGCATCCAATGCCATTACATACTTTGCCATAAAATACCTCCTTCTAACTTTGCCGTCACGCCCCCAGCATGCCGGCATGTGTCCCCATTACATGAACCATACTTCAGAGCTTGTCGTAGAAATTGCCGCCGCGCCGCTCGCGAGTGCGTTCAGAACATCTTCCTTTTCCTGAATCAGTCCTCCGCAGATCACCGGGACTCTGCTCATGGCGCAGATCTTCTTGATCATCTTCGGAATGATGATCCCGGGAAGGATCTCGATCATATCAGGCTGGGATTCCCGGCCGGCATGCGACTGCCTCTCGATATTGATGAGAGCCATGCTGTCGAGCACAAAGTGCCGCAGTACTGTCGCGAGGCCGATCTCCTTCGCGTGCGTGATCAGATTGCTCTTCGTCGTGATGATTCCGTCTGCCCTGGTATACTTGCGTATGAAATCCAAAGATATGTCTCTCGGGCTCAGTCCGCTTATAAGATCCATGTGCACCATGGCGATCTTACCGGCATCCTTTACCTTAGCCACTATATCCGAGATGGTGCAGATGTCTCCGTAAAGGATAAACACCGCATCCACATCCGACTTCAGACACATTTCCAGTCCGGCATCATCTTTGACCGCAGCCACAATAGGCGCTGCTTCAATCGCTTCAACAAATTCTCTTCCCATTTGGTTCCTCATTTTGCATAAAAAAAAGAAAACACGACAATAGCAACAGGACCCCAACTCCCAATTACTGCCATATTCTCTCCTCTCTAGGCAAAACTCATATTTAACTTGTATTTATCTTACCACCATATTGGTTAATATGCAACATATAAATCGATGATTTTGCGTGATTTTGGTTATATTTACAACAATAGTGCAGCAAAGGGCAAAAACCTTTTGTAATCGTTTTCACATCCGGGCGGCCGCTCTGTTCGCCAGGGCCTTCTCCCTGCGGGCCCCATAACATAAAACAATCCGCTGTACCCGAAAAAATACACTTTCGCGGTACAGCGGATTTATTCCGATCTCTTATTTGATGATCCCCATCTCCTTCTTGATGGCTCCCATCAGCTCGTCAAACTCCTCGAACGCGGGCAGCTGCGGATAGTCCTGCTTGATCTTCTCCGTGGTCCGGAAGAGATAGCCGGCTTTGCTGGCCAGGATCATATCCAGGTCGTTGTAGCTGTCCCCGCTGGCGATCGTGTCGAACCCGATGGACTGAAGCGCCTTTACGGTGCTGAGCTTGGACTGCTGGATGCGCATCTTATAGCCCGTGATCTCGCCGCTCGGGGCCACTTCCAGGGAATTGCAAAATAGCGTGGGCCATCCCAGCTTCTCCATGAGGGGCATGGCGAACTCCGTGAAGGTGTCGCTGATGATGATCACCTGCGTGAAGGAGCGAAGCTCGTCCAGAAATTCTTTTGCTCCCGGCAGGGGCTCTATTTTGGCAATGACATCCTGGATCTCCTTGAGGCCGAGGCCGTGCTCCTTGAGGATTCCGATCCTCCACTTCATGAGCTTGTCGTAGTCCGGCTCGTCTCTCGTCGTCCTTCTCAGCTCGGGAATCCCGCTCACCTCAGAAAAAGCGATCCAGATCTCGGGTACCAGAACTCCTTCCATATCAAGACAGGTAATGTACATCGTTTCTTCCTTTCTAAGTTCGTTTAATTTGATTCGGCAAAATACCGAATAGTTGCATGGGAACCGCCTTCGAGCCCGCTGCGTCGGTCCATGGCCGCAGGCGTTGTCTCAGGATCCGCTGCCGTCCTCCTCCCGCTCACTGCGGTAGAGCTGCAGGAACTCCTCCAAGGTCAGGTCGTGCTCCGTCATGTAGACGGCCGCCTCCACTCCCACATAGCGGAAGTGCCAGGGCTCGTAGATGATGCCGGTCACATCTTCCTTTCCCTTGGGAAAGCGCACGATAAAACCGAACTCTGCACAGTGCTCGCTCATCCATTTGTACATGTCCGTGTTTTCGAGACTCGCATCCTTCATTTCATAATAGCGGTCCGTGATGTCGCAGCACAGCCCCGTCTGGTGCTCGCTGGTCCCGGGCCTTGCGACGATGGTCTGCGCCACCGCCTCCCCGTACTGGTCCACTTTCCGGTTGAACAGATAGACCTGCGTCGCATAGCTTCGGTAGCCGGAGGAGAGCACGACGCTGAGTCCCTGCGCCCTGGCCGCCTCCACCATCGCTTTCATAGGCTCTATGATGCGCGTGTCGAACTGCTGCCCCTCCAGGGACGCCAGCTCCGGCGTGTAATCGCCGATCTCGTTCCACGGATTTGCCAGGATATACATCCAGTCGTCCGGATCTATATCGGGACGGTCTCTGAAGGGATCTGCCGCTGCGACGGCCACGTCCTCCCCGATTTCGGCCGCCTGCTCTTCGATCCTGTCGCAGGCCAGAGCGATCAGAGATTCCGAGGGACCTGCCGCATTTTGCTCCGCAACACTTTCTCCCTCTGTATTTTGGCTTGCTGTCACCTGGCTCTCCGAAACCTGGCTTTCTGCAGCCTGGCTCTCTGTATTCTGCCCTTCCGCAGCCGACGCGCCGATGCCGGCGAGAAGGACGATCAGCAGCGGCAGAGCCGCCCGGATCAGCCTCTTCATCCCAGAGGGATCTCCACGACTTCCGCCATTTTCATGAGGCACTGCTCGATCTGTTCCGAGATCTCGTTCACAAGGCGCTCTGTGATCTCCTCATTTTTGTCTTTTTCAAGAGTCTTGTAGAAGGTGCTCTTTACTTCGTCGCTGATCTTCTCGATGCGCGACATGAAATAACCTCTGGGAACAAGTTTCCTCATAGGACGCGGGATCACCATGTTCATCGCCGCCTCCTCCATCTTTTCTTTTCCGAGGATCAGGAGCATCAGCGAGATCGTGGCGCCGGCCACAACGCCCGTGATGCCGCCGGAGATCAGGGCGATGCCGCTGCCGCCGCACAAAAGCCCGATCAAAATGGAGATGATCGTATCGATCATCCATGTGAGCTCCTCTACCGCGAACACTTCCTTGGCGTCCACCTTGATGTCCAGGTCGGAGATTGAAAGGAAAGAGGTCAGGCTCAGAGCCCTGTAGGGCACGCCGTGCCGGATGCAGATGGGCATGGTCATCTCCTCCAGCTCATAGGAGATTGGTTTGAGCCACTGGGCCACGGGACGGACCAGCATCTCCTGTACCTCCTGCGTGTGCAGGTATTTCTCGATCTCCTTCTCCATCTCCTTGTTGATGTCGGAGAGCCGCTCGATCTCGCCCTCTCTCCATCTGTCGAAGACCGGCATGGCCGCGTTTTCCAGGATCGGCCGGACCAGCATGTCAACGGTGCTGCGATAGAGCTCGTCGATATGGGCGCCGACGATCCTCTCCACCACGCTGGAGTTCACCAGTTCCCGGATTTCAGACCGGAACTGCCTGAGCTCCTCGTCGATCCTGCCGCTCCAGGCGAGGCCCCGACAGACCGAGAACTCCGGCTCCGCCCCTGTGATCACGACGGATTCCGGGAAAGCTTCCCTGCACCAGTCTCTCACAGCCGGCAGCTTTGAGACGCCGCCGGTCAGAAAGACCAGTTCCGGCAGATCCCCCTGGATCTTCTCGCGAACCTGCCGGAGGCTTTCCATGAAAACTTCCTTGAAGCTCCTGCCGCCCAGCTGCCGGATTCCCTTGTTCAGGACGCGGTCCGCCGTGCTCGCGTTCATAAAGAGCTGGAGCCTGACGGGCTTCTCGTAACTTATGATGACAGACTGTATGCAGTCATGCTCTTTCCAGTACTCTTCGTCGGCAAAATATTTTTCCTTGAGCCTTCTGGCCGCAAACTCGCAGTAACTTCTCCAGGGCGGACTCTGCTCGAAAATCTCCCGGATCCTGTTTCCTCTGACCGACGAATCCAGCGCGCACTCCAGGATCACCTCGTCCATGAGGCCGCCCCCCAGCGCCACTTCGCCCGCTGTCTGCAGCTCAACTTCCTTGCCGCCCATGATATAGGCAAAGTCTGTCGTCGACGACCCTATATCCACTACCAGCACAGGTTTGGACAAAATATCGTAGCCCACCTGGAAATGCTTGGACTGGCAGGCGCTGACCAGCGCGGCGCGGGACTCGGAGATAATGCGCACCGGCGGATACCCCGCCTCCTCGAACAGTTCCCTGTAGCGCTCTCTCGCCGTCCGGTCCCAGCCGGCAGGACAGCCCACATAAAAGCAGACATCTTCTCCCTTCACCAGGTCGCCGCTCATATAGAGCTCTCCCAGAACGCCGGCGGCAAAAGATTTGATGTCCCTGCGGCTTCCCGTATCGGTCAGGAAGCGGCTCTTGAACCGGATCTTGCGCTCCACTGCTTCGGGGTCGTAACAGGCGGCCTCTCCGATGACGAGCACACCGTCCCTGCGCCTGGCATAGGCGGTCACAAAACTCCCCACTTCCCCGACCGTGATAATGCGCGGTGCCGTCACATCACTTTTATTCAGACAGGAGACGGCGCTCTCCGCGTCTCCCAGGTCAAATCCATAATAGCGGTCCATTTTCTCTCCTTCACAGAGCCGTCACGGCAAGTCCCTTGCGGATCAGTGTCCCATCCCTCACAAGAGCCGGCCGCAGCGTCACTTCCTGCTTTCCGGGAAGCAGTTCAAACCACTCTTTTTTGCCGCTTCCGAGCTCCACCGTCTCCACCTGTCTGCGATGCAGGTAGTAGCGAACTGCGGAAATGATCTCTCTCGCCGTGTTGTCGTCCGGATCTTCCTCCCGCCGACTGTAAGCCGCTTCCAGGATATTGGAGAAAAGGTCTGCCTCCTCAGACGGGAGCCCGTTTCCGGAAGACGGCGGGAGCTGCCTCTTCTCATAGCTGACGGCATCCGAGAGCTCTCCGAGGCTCTTATCGATGGACAGGACCAGGGCTCTCATGCAGCTGTAAACCTTTTCTGCGTTGACCTTGACTTCCGTCTGCTGCTCGCCCGCACCTGCCTGTACTTTTCTGTTCCGGGACAATCTCCCGGCAAAAAACAGCAGGACACCGCCCAGAATGGAGGCCGGAAGCCCGCCCAGAAAAGCCGGCATCGAGAAGCCGCTCCCTGCAGCGGCCGCAGGTCCCACGACGGATCCTATCAGAAACACCGCTCCTGCTGCCAGACAGGCGATCGCGGGAACGGAAAGCTCAAATTTCCCCTCGGACTCCGGGCCCGAACTGCTCTTGGCCCAGATCTTTACATCGTCTGCCGCACTCAGCATCGGAACCATCATCTTGGCCGCCTGCAGCAGGTACCTTGCCGTGTCCCTGACTTTTTCCTCCATGCACTCCTCATTGTAGTGCAGAAGGAGTCTGTCAAACTCTTTCTCCAGGACACTCTGCGCCTTTTCGGGCGTCCCGGCTGCGGCCAGCCCGCTCATGAGCTGCTCTTTGTCGGCCTCCAGAAATTGTATCATTTCCATGTCGGATCCTCCGCGTCAGAACTTTATTAATCAGAACTCTATTAATCAGGTCTTTTGAGACATCTCCCCTGAATTATTATTATAACACAGGTAAAAAGATAGTGACAGAAAGCGCGGTGCTTCTGTCACTGTAAAGAGATTCTGTCACTGTAAAGAGTTTTCTGCGGAACGGTTAGTTTTATGCAGCGATTGCATTGCGCTGCTGTCAAAAGATAGCTCTCAGTCCATATTGGAATACTTGCCGAGGATATGGCTGTACAGCATGCGCGCCGCCGGCGCCATCAGCTGCGGGCCCCTGGCCGCAAGGCCGATGATCCTGGCCGCGTCGGGTTCCATCCTGTACTGCCGCACTTCGTAGGGGATATCGTTCATGACCAGTTCGGGCATGATGCATATGCCGAATCCCGCGGCGACCATGACGACTGTGGAGAGGTCGTCTACCACGTGATATCTTGTCTGGATATCGAGGTGGTTCTGCTTCATATAATTCTGTATATCTGCATCCGTGGACTCACGCTGCACGACGAACCTCAGGTGCGCCATCTCGGCGATGGACATCTTGTCTCCGGGGAGTTCTTTCTCGAAATCCTTGGGAACAATGCACAAGAGCGGGTCCCGGTAGAAGGGACGGATGTTGAGGTCGCCCGCGCTCGAAGTCGACAAAAAGCCGAAGTCCACAATTCCGTTTCGAATCCAGTAACTGACATCATCGTACGTGCCCTGGAAGACCTCGATCTCGATGGCGGGATACAGCTCCCGGAAAGACTTGATGATTTCGGGCATCCAGCTGGTGCAGACGCTCGAGAACACGCCGACCTTCACGGTACCCTGCTTGAGGCCGTTGAACTCGGCCACCGCCTGCTGCAGGCTCTCCTCGCTGTTGAGGACCGCATTTACATAGGGCATCAGATGCTCCCCGTAGCTCGTCAGTGTTACTCCGGCCTTCTTTCTTGTAAAAACAGAGAAGCCCAGCTCCTTCTCCATGGAAGAGACTGCGTGGCTGATGGCCGACGGCGTAAGGCCGATCAGGTCAGCCGCCTTGTGAAAACTTCCCGCCTCTGCAACGGTCTTGAATATCTGATAACTGAGAAGAGTCATTGTTCACCTCCGTATAAACCGGAATCAGCCTCTGGCACAGCGATACTGAAGATCCTCCCATCTCTTGTCCACTTCCTTCTGGAAGAGCTCGATCAGTTCCTCGTTCCCGGGCTTAAACAGATGCTTGAATCTGCCCTGGGGCTTCAGAAAATCTTCGATCGGAAGCTTGTTCTTGGGCTCATAGTTCAGGATCCACTTGCCCTCGACCACTTCGAAGAGCGGCCAGTAGCAGGTCTCCACTGCCAGCCTGCAGATCTCCATGATCTCGCTCATATCATAGCGCCAGCCTCTGGGGCAGGGCGTCATCATGTTGAGGAAGGCCGCGCCCTCCGTATAGATGGCGGTCTCCGCCTTTCTGTGCAGGTCCTTGAAATCCCTTGTCAAAGTAGTCTGCGCCACGTAGGGCACGTAATGCTCCGCGATGATGGCGCTGAGGTCCTTGCGGTACTGTATTTTGCCGTTGGAGACCTTGCCCGCGGGCGTCGTGGTCGTATCTGCGAACATAGGCGTCGCCGAAGACCTCTGGATTCCGGTGTTCATGTATGCACCATTATCATAACATACATAGACCATATCGTGTCCACGTTCCATCGCACCGGAAAGAGACTGAAAACCGATATCATAGGTACCGCCGTCTCCGCCGAAGGTGATGAACTTGAAATTGTCCTTGTCGGCCAGCTTCCCTCTCTTCTTCAGGGCCTTGTAAGCCGTTTCCACGCCGCTGAGCGTCGCGCCCGCATTTTCGAACGCGTTGTGGATGTAGCTGTCCTGCCAGGCGCTGTAGGGATACATATAGGAAGAAACTTCCAGGCATCCCGTCGCGTTGCCGATGACTGCCTGATCCCCTTCGTGGAGAGCGCGCAGCACGGCTCTGACGCCAATCGTGGCGCCGCACCCTGCGCACATGCGGTGGCCGGGCGCGAGGCGCTCGGGTTTTTCCATCATTGTCTTAAGACTGTAGTCATTTGCTTTCATAATATCTTATCACTCTCTGAGTCCAATGTATTTGTGGTTCGGCGCTTCTTTTTCGCCCTGCGCCACTTCCTTCAGCTCCGCGAAGATTTCCCGGACGTGATCCACCGTAAAGTCTCTGCCCGCCAGTCCGTAGATATAGTTGACCGTATCGACCATAACCTTGTTTCTGTACAGGCCGGCCGGGATCTCGCTTCCGAGCGGTCCGCTGCAGCCGTTATAGCTCTCGCAGCGGTCCATGATCGCCACGGCCTTGCAGCCGCTTCTCTTAATCGCCTCTGCGATCTCTTTCTCGGGGAAAGGCCTGAACACGCGGAGCTTCAAAACTCCGACCTTGTGTCCCTCTTCGCGCAAAATATCGACGGCCGCCTTGGCCGTTCCCGCCGCGGAGCCCATGATCACCATCAGATACTCCGCATCCTCTGTCCTGTACTCTTCAAAAAAGCCGTAACTCCTTCCGGACATCTGCGCAAAGCGCTCCGCCACCTCGAGGATGACCTCCCCGGCACGCTCCATCGCGGCTTCCTGCGCTTTTTTGGCCTCCATGGCGTAGGCGGATACCGAGTAGGGTCCCACTGCGACCGGCTTTCCGGGATTGAGCAGGAATTCCTCCGGCTCATACTCGCCGACAAAGGCCTTCACCGGTTCGTCCTCCAGAAGCTCTATATTCTCGACGGCGTGACTTGTGATAAAGCCGTCCTGACAGATCATGATCGGCAGGTGCACCCGGGGATCTTCGGCGATCGGAAAGGCCTGGATATAATTGTCATAGGCCTCCTGGTTGTTCTCCGCGTAGATCTGGATCCATCCCGTATCCCGCGCGCCCATTCCGTCGGAGTGGTCGCAGTTGATGTTGATCGGGCCGGAAAGCGTGCGGTTGACCAGCGTCAGCGCGATGGGCAGCCTGTTGGAGGCCGCCAGCAGAAGCTCTTCCCACATCAGCGCAAGGCCCGCGGAGGAAGTCGCCGTCATCGTTCTGGCGCCCGCCGCTTCCGCGCCGATGGCCGCCGACATGGCTGAGTGCTCGCTCTCCACCGGAATGAACTCCGTGTCGATCTCTCCGTTTGCAATAAAAGTGGATACCATCTGCGGGATCTCCGTGGACGGCGTGATCGGAAACGCCGGCATGACGTCGGGATTCACCTGGCGGATCGCGTAGGACACCGCCTCATTTCCGGACATACGCTCCGGGATCGACTTGCTCTTCATCACATTCTCTTTCTTTTTGCTCATGCCTCGATCCCCTCCTTCATCGTGATCGCGCCGAAGGGACACGCCTTGACGCAGATTCCGCATCCTTTGCAGTGATCGTAGTCAAAATCCAGCCTCTTTCCGCCCTGCACCGGAATACAGGAATCAGGACAGACAGGCGCGCACAGCAGGCACTGCCTGCACTTGTCCTGATCCAGTACCGGTGTATTCGTTCTCCATTCTCCCGTCTTGAACAGGCGGGAGGTGCCTCCGGCATAGAGCTGAAGCCCTTCGGTTAGATCCGTGTAGGGGGATCTCTCATTTATCTTGGTGATATCGGTTCGCATTGGTTGTTGTCCCTTCTTGATTTTGTTTAAAGCCCGTTTGAGGAGCCGGCGCACGGCGTGCGCGCTTTATTCTGTAAGGTGCTGTCCCCTGAGGTGTTGTACCCTTGAGATGCTGTCTCCTGAGGCGCTGTCTCCTGAGGTGTTGCCTCCTTGAGTGTTATCCCCTTAAGAAAAAGAAATCCCCGTCTGAAGACGGGGGTTCCAACTACTCTCGTATTCAAAGTCTTTCGTGATCAGGCGCTCCGCTTCATCTCCTTAGAAGACGCGCCGGACTTCTTTTCAGAACTGCCGGCTTCCCTGGCCATTTCGATCTCCGCCTTATCATACGCCATCTCAAGCGCCGCCATATTCCCTTTGATCACTTCCGGCTTCTTCGCAAATTTGTGCGCAAAAGAAGCTTCCATTTCCTTCAGGAAATTCTCCCTGGACATAATGCCGGTCACCGCCGCTGTCGCAGCCAGCATAGGTGTGTTGGGGAAATTCTTTCCGAGTGTTTTCTCTGAAATATGTCTTGCGTCTACTGTCAGAACTCTGCCTTCATAGCCGCGCAGTAAGGGCCTGATTTCTTCGGCACTCTTTGCTGTGTTTACGATGATCGCACCGTCTTCCTTAAGACCGTCCGTCACATGGACAGAGTGCAGAAGTGTCTCGTCTACGACGACCACATAGTCGGGATCATAAATGTTGGAATGCACGCGAATCTTGTCCTCGCTGATTCTGTTGAATGCCGTAATGGGAGCACCCATGCGCTCCGGACCGTACTCCGGAAATCCCTGTACGCAGCATCCTGTCTTGAATGCCACATCTGCCAGAAGCAGTGCCGCTGTCTTGGCACCCTGGCCGCCTCTTCCATGCCATCTGATCTCAACCGTGTTTTTCATCGAACGTCCCTCTATTAATGAATTTATTTCATCTTTTTGGTGAATTTTATTGTCTATTAAGTCACCGACATCCGCTATTATACGCTCTTTTGGTTGAATGTAAATATCTTTTGTGATGAATCATTTTCATTTGTTATAAATCCGGAGCGGGCGGATTTCACATGTTATGGGTTTTCCGGGAGGCTTTCAGTTGTGTTGGCTCTGTTCTGACGGCGAAGTGGTTGCTACATTGCGCTTCTGACGGCGAAGTGGTTGTGGAGTATTCTCCACAACCACTTGAGCGGCATTTCTGCCGTCTTATTTTGATTCTGACGGCGGAGTGGTTGTGGAGTACTCTCCACAACCACTTGAGCGTCATT
>JAFUFL010000089.1 GCA_017469935.1 Lachnospiraceae bacterium | reverse complement strand
GGGTGATGATCTTTCTCCGGTACTTCACACACCACACCACATGGTAGTTAATATTACACACACAAGTCCTGTATTTAATGATATTTGTTTTCATACGTATAGTATAGCATAAGGAACGCGCAAACACAAACATTTGTTCGCATATAATAGATATAAATACGAGAATAGAAATAATAAAAGGCAATTCCTCTCGGAGATTGAATCACCGAGAATCCTTGCCCAAAAATCTTGAAAGAAACGGAGGTACGTCATGAAACTGCCGGTAAGATCCGAAATAATGGAAAATCTGGTTCAGGAACGGAAGGAGAACCAGCGGGAAGAGAAGCTGATTCAGGAGGAAATCGACAGCATCCTGGAAGCAAAGAGCACTTCCAAAAGCGCTGAGGAACAGGCAGAACTGGACGAGCGTCTTCAAAAGCTGTCGGAAGAGAAGGATGACCTGCTCCGGAAACGGAGAGATCTGTGTTCTATGGCCAGAGCGGTGGGGGCGGGAGACTGAATTCTGCGCCGGAAATCCCATTGATTATGTATGAGGTAGCGTATGAAGAAAAGGGTAACTGTCACGGAAATCAGTGTAATATTCCTGTTGATACTCTTTGCGCTCAGCGGATGCGGATCCAGACGAGGGAAGGCGGACGAGTCAACAACAGATGGGCCAACGGGGCAAAACACCGACAATGCCCCAGCCTCCTCTGATACAGAGGATGTACCGCTGTCTCTGGATGTGCTGCAGGGGCACTGGGTCGACGTGAACGGCGACACAACTTTGGACTTTGCCGGAGATCAAATGACCATATCCCGGGGAAACTACAAGGACCGATTTACGGTTGGCGTGACAGGAACAAATCAATACGGAGTCGTGTTCAATGCCATAGACCGCAATAGAATGTTTGATATGATGAGCGAGCTCACCTGGCGAAGCGGTGTATTGACAGCCGGAGAGATGATACTGGACGCCGAGGGACATTCCTTCCGCTTTGTGCGGGAGGAGGATCTTGAGGGAGAGCTTGCGATCGTGGATGATTCCTGGGATATGCCAAAAGAGATCACGTCAAAGGAACTTAAAGAGTTTCATCTTTCCTTCTCGCTGGAGGACACTCGTTATGATGTCCCGAAAGATGAGAAATGGCAATCCGCCAGGTACAGTATCGATTTAGAGCGAGGGGAGAGCGGCGAATATCTGTTGAACTTCGATGTGTCGGGAGAGAGCTATATTATTCAGCAATACCGCTCAGAAGTGGGAGAAGAGTTTGTAAAAGGGCTTGAGGAGCTGATTCGGGAACAGGAGATTCCTGAGAAGAACGGATATTACCGGCACAATGCGACAAGCGTGCATGGGTGGAGCCTTTCTGCGGAGTATGAAAGCGGCGAGGAACTGCTGCTTATGGCGGAAGGAGACGCGGCGCTGGAGTGCCCGTTCAGCATTTATCGCTTTCTTGAGTATGTGGGGGCGGAAGCAAACGGTTAAGAGGACGGCTATAGAAAGAGAATCCCATCGGCGAAAGCCGGTGGGATTTTTGCTGTTAAGCCGAACAGAGGCACTTGAAATACAAAATATGTGGGTCTATATTTATGTTGGTTAGAAAATTCTAACTTTCTCGCTTTATTTTTAATTGTATGACATGATTCGTGATTGCGGCAAACGTCATTCATCTGCTCGATGATCCGTATAAAGCCTTGTCGGAACTGGACCGGGTGTGCAAAACGAGCGGAAAAATAATCATCCCTACATATGTGAACAAGGATAAGGCAAAAGGGTTTGATAAAACTATTGATAAGGCTGGCGCTGATTTCAAGCAGGATTTCACATATGATACTTACCGGGCATTCTTTAAAGGAGCCGGGTACAGGAAAGTACGCACGAAATTGATCGACGGCCGGGTGCCCTGTGCCATCGCAGTGATCACGAAGGAAAAATGAGGAGCAGCGGATGAAGTATTCAGGAATGCCGATGGGAATGTGGTTTCTTTTTGCAGGCTCTTTCAGAAAACAGCTGGAAAAGGTGCTGGGATATGATGACAGAGAAGCCGTTGAGATAACGAAAAAGGCAAATGTCCGGTACAGGGAGCTGATTGAAAAGCTTCCGGAATTTGAGAAGAAGGACCGATTCAAGATGAACATTGTCAGCTGTGCGATGTTATCCTCATTTCTTCTGAGTATGCCGGAAAGACCCTCCGCAGCGCAGGCAACAGAGTATTACAAGAAGTCCATGATGACAAAGCCTATGATATGGTTTTGCCAAATGAGCGGGAAAAAGAAGTTTTCGGAAAAAGACATTCAGGGAATGAAGGAAACGGAAGCGCTGCGAGCCGCAGACCGCAATCCATATTCCTGGAACATGGAGTTTCATCCCTATAAGGACGGGAGCGGGTACGAAGCCCGGTTTACAAAATGTGGAATCTGTGTGCTTATGAAGGAACTGGGACTGCAAGAACTTATTCCTGCCATGTGCCGGCTGGATTACACCATGTGTGAGGCAGGCGGTGCCTCTGACTTTGTGAGAGAGTACACGCTTGCCTCCGGAGGACCGTATTGTGATTGCGGATATAAGCGGAGAAAAAGATGACTGCAAATTACAGAACAACTATCTCAGATAAGCGTTGGATTGCCTATGACATCCCCGGAAATATTGGCTGGATCACCTGGCTTATGTGTACAGTAAAGGAGATCCGAGAGAAGGGAGTTATACGCAGCATTACTGCAATCGTGCCCGCCGTGTTTATGCTGATCGGAGTTTGTGAACTAATCAGCGAACGAATCGCAGGTCTGGACCGGGTGCTTCCGGGAGAAAGACTTTTTCGCGGGTTTGGGGCGCTGATGGCCGGAGGGCTGCTGGGAATTCCTGTATCGGTCTCCGAATTCAGGAAGGACAGGAAGCGATCAGGGATCATGCTGATCGCTTCTCTGCTATGTGCAGGATTTGCGGGCCTGCTTTTTGCGGGATATAAAAAAGAATGATGGAAGCACCGACGAAGACGTAAGAATTATCCGGCGCTACCTAATTGGAGTGGTGGGTAAATCCCATCCGGTCCGTTTCGTAATAATGGACGGTATGTTTATATTTTTCCATCTCTTTCTCCCTTCTTTAAATATTCTATATTTATAATATAACGATTCCGGCAAAACGTCACATTTTCCCACCAATTGTGCAGATTTGTTATAATAAAAGAAACTTCAGCATAGGCAGAACGGAGGCAGAAATGAACAGAAAAATTGCAGCAGCTATATTGGGAATCATGATTGCCGTATGCGGTTGCAGCGCAGCAGGGGATCAGGCAGGCGCCGCCGGAACACAGCAAGTACAGGCAGAAGCAGAACAAAATGAGACGAAAGGTGAACAGCCCCAGGTATCCGACCAGGCTCATGGCCGCATCGCGTACAGATATGCGGACAGAGAAGAGGGACAGAAACTGATGCTGAGCAATGATGCGTATTACCAGGGGTTCAGCCAGAACGATCTCGACTTCAAGATGCAGAAAAAGAATGCGACGATGGAGGAGTACCAGATCTTCGCGACCGAGCAGGTGGAAGATTTCACGCCGGAAGAGATCGCTGCAATAGATGAGATTTTCGCGTGGATGGAGAAGACGCTCGAGGAAAACGGCTATACACTGCCGCCGCTCGATGAGATCGTGCTGATCAAAACCACAATGAAAGAAGAGTGCGATGCGGGCGCTTATACGCACGGCACGCAGATCTATCTGTCAGAAACTATGCTCAAAGACTACGTGTCCGGGAAGGACAAAATGTTCGTCCGCGCGATCTTTTGGCACGAGACCTTTCACTGCCTGACCAGGTGCAATCCGGACTTCAGGGCCGAAATGTACAAACTGATCCACTTCACAGTGCAGGACAAGGATTTCCCGCTGCCGGCCAGCGTCGCCGAATACCACATCAGCAACCCGGATGTTGAGCATCACAATTCGTATGCGACCTTTATTATAAACGGCCAAAATATCGACTGTTTTACGGATTATGTCACGACCAGGCACTTCGAGAAGAAGGGGGATTCGTTCTTCTACTGTTCAACGACCGCGCTGGTGCCGATTGACGGCAGCGACATTTATTACACACCCGAGCAGGCGGAGAATTTTGACGAAGTATTCGGGACCAATACAGATTACGTCATCGACCCCGAGGAGTGCATGGCGGACAACTTCAGCTATGCGCTGACCTACGGTATGAGCGGGCAGGACGGAAAAGGCTATCCCAACCCGGAGATTATAGAAGGGATCCTGGAGATTCTCTCAAAATGATACACAATTCATAGGCACTGCAGAGGAAGCGTTTAAACGGCGAATTGGTGCAACGGAATAGTAATAAAATGCCGCCGGAATAAGGCGGCGGAACGGAGATTTGTATGGCAAAGAAGAAACCTGTTATAGCAGTGCCAATCGGCGATCCCGCCGGCGTAGGGCCGGAAATCGTGGCAAAAGCCTGTGCGCTTGACAAGGTGACCGATGCGGCGGATGTGATCGTCATCGGAGACTATAAAGTCATGGAGAGGGCGATCCGAATCGTGGGGACAGAACTTACGATCAACGTGGTGGAAAAGCCGGAAGAAGGTAATTACCGACGAGGAATCCTCAATCTGATCGATCTGAACAACATCGACCAGTCCGAGTTTTCTTTTGGCACTGTCCAGGCTATGTGCGGAAAGGCCGCATTTGCATATATCAAAAAGAGCATAGAACTCGCCATGAACGACGAGGCGGATGCCGTCGCCACGACCCCGATCAATAAAGAATCGCTGCACGCCGCGAAAGTTCCCTACATCGGACACACGGAGATCTTCGGCGCCCTGACCGGCACGCCGGATCCGCTGACTATGTTTGAGACGAACGGACTGCGCGTCTTTTTCCTGACCCGGCACAAATCGCTGCGCGATATGCTCGATGACATTACCAAAGATAATATCAAGGCCTGTGTCAAGGAGAGCCTTGCGGCACTGAGGCGCCTGGGCGTCACGGAGGGCACCATGGCTGTGGCGGGTCTCAACCCGCACTGCGGCGAGCACGGCCTGTTCGGCTGGGAAGAGGTCAACGAGATCGCCCCGGCGGTGGAAGAGCTGAAGGCGGAAGGATATCCGGTGGAAGGTCCCATCGGCGCGGATTCCGTCTTTCATCAGGCGGCGATCGGCCGCTATAACAGCGTTCTCTCCCTGTATCACGACCAGGGGCACATTGCGACAAAGACGCTGGATTTTGACCGCACCATCTCCATCACCAACGGCATGCCGATCCTGCGCACCTCCGTGGACCACGGTACGGCATTCGACATTGCCGGCAAAGGGATTGTCAGCGAGATCAGCATGGCGGAAGCGATCCTGCTTGCCGCAAAATACGCGCCGTTCTTTGCAAAAAAGTGATGCGTAAAGGGGATCCCGGCGAGAAACGCGCACAGAGGGATGAAATGAAAAAGTCGAAATTCAGAAAAAAATGTCTCCCTCCTGCGCGCGAGAACAAATTTGCATTTATACCAGGAGTAGAATGACAGAAAGCTCTGAAGGTGCTATAGTAGAGAAAGCAAAAAAAGGACCATGGGTTCGGAAAGGAAAGGCAATGCTGCAGATACATACAGACAATTATAAAAATACATATCGCCTGTTTGATCTTCAGGGGAAAATTATGCCGGCCGCCGAAAAAGCGGAATGGCTTATTTGTTTGTGCCTTGACAGGACCGGACCAAGTGAATATCTGGAATCGAAAGGCTCGCCGTGAGCTGTGGGATAACCAGATAAATTGCAGTAATTTACGCTGAGACTGCCGCTTGTCCGAAAAGACAGGCGGCTTTTTTATTTCCTGAAGATGAAACAAATGCGATCCAAACAGAAAGCGAAAGGGAAAACGAATGAAAAAGCGCTATTTTGACTTATACGGCAAGGACCTGCTCCCGTCAGGGGAGGCAAATAAGGAAGTAAATAGAGAAAAGAAGTTAATAAAGGCAGAATGACCGGCCGCCCGCGTGCCGGCGCTGCCGGCAAACAGGAGGTGCGGTATGATGAATATACCTATGATCAATGTCGCTGCTACAGGACAGAACATCAACCGTATGCGTATCGAGGCAGGAATGTCTGTGAGGGATATGCAGGAAGTGTTCGGATTCGCAACACCCCAGGCAATCTACAAGTGGATTCACGGGGCCTCCATGCCTACGATCGATAACATGGTAATCCTTGCGGCAATGTTCGGAGTGACGGTTGATGAGATCGTAGCAGTGGACATGATCGAGATTAAGATCGGCTGACTACAATTATATAATGATAATAATATGGACCGGAGGCACCCGGTCCATTTTTTTCTATGATTGTCCTTTTGATGAGCAACGGGGGGCGGGAAACAATTGTTAATTTCCCGGATCATGCATATAATTTTCCCTGGGAAGATTGAAAGGACCGGATAATTATGATCAAATCGAAAGAATCGTTTTTTACCCATGACAGAAAATTCTACCGCAGCCTGTTTTCCATGCTTATAATCGTGGCGCTGCAGAATGTCATCGCTTACAGCGTCAATATGGCGGACAACATTATGCTGGGCGCCTACCGGCAGGAGGCGCTGTCCGGCGCCGCGGTGGTCAATCAGGTCTTTTTCATTGTGCAGCAGGCCACTATTGCCATCGGCGACAGCCTGATCGTAATCAGCTCCCAGTACTGGGGCCAGCATCGCACAGAGCCCATCCGCCGAATCACGGGCCTTGTGCTGCGCGGAACGATCGCGGCAGGGCTTGGACTGATCGCAGTGTGCACGTTGTTCGCGGATCCGGTCCTGCGGATCTTCACCTCCGACCCGGTCATCCTGCCGCAGGCCCACGCCTATCTGGGCATCATCAAATACACCTTTTTGCTGTTTATGGTCACGCAGGTCCTGCTGGCCGCCCTTCGCAGCGTAGAAACGGTCAAAATAGCGTTCATCAATTCCTGTGTATCGCTGGTAATCAATATTTTGATAAACTCTACGCTCATCTACGGGCGATTCGGCTTTCCGGAAATGGGCGTGACGGGGGCCGCCATAGGGACGATCACGTCCCGGACGGTGGAGCTGTTGATCGTACTTGTTTACCTGTGGAAACGGGACGAAAAGCTGAAGCTCTTCCGGGAGCCGGGGCTTGGCGAGATATCGCCGGAGCTGAAAGCGGACTATTTGAAAAACGCGCGCCCGATCCTGATCGGGTCGCTGATCTGGTCGATCTCCATTCCCATGCAGACGGCCATTCTGGGACATCTGTCATCCGACGCCATCGCGGCCAATTCCGTGGCTACCACCTTCTATCAGTATATGAAGGTGATCATCGTGGCAATTTCGTCGGTATCGGCCGTCCTGATCGGAAAATCCATCGGGAAAGGGAATCTGGCGCAGGTCCGCATGGAGGCGAGAACACTGTCGGTGATCGATCTGTCGATCGGAATCGTGCTGGGGGCGATCCTGTATGTCACGAGGAAACCGCTGCTGGCTTACTATGCTCTGAACCCTGCAGCATCGGTCCTGGCGGACCATCTGATCGTGATCATGAGTTTCGTGATGGTGGGAATGTCCTACCAGATGCCTGTTTCCGGAGGTGTCCTCAAGGGAAGCGGCGATACCAAATTCACCATGAACATGAATCTGATCAGCACCTGGCTGATTGTCACGCCGCTTTCTCTCGCGGCTGCTTTCCTGTGGAAGTGGCCGATCGAGGCAGTGGTGATCTGCCTGCAGTCCGATCAGATCTTTAAGTGCGTGCCGGTTTTCCTGCGGTTTTGCAGCTACAAGTGGATCCACAGGCTGACGCGGTGAAAGGGAAGACTTTTATCTTTGACTAAGATTCTGTGAAAATATTGACAATGAATGGGCGGAACGATAGAATTTTAAAGTACTAACTATGCGGCATCTGATATGCCAATCACAGCAGGAGGTAAAGGAGACAATCATGCAGAGATTTACAAACCCCAGAGACATTTACCACGGAAAAGGTGCTCTTGAAGCACTCAAGACCCTTGAAGGAAAGAAGGCCGTGATCTGCGTAGGCGGCGGTTCCATGAAGAGATTCGGATTCCTGGACAGAGCGAAGAGCTATCTGGAAGAGGCAGGAATGGAAGTTAAGATTTTCGAAGGCATCGAGCCCGATCCGTCCGTTGAGACCGTTATGAAGGGCGCTGCTTTCATGCAGGAATTCGGTCCCGACTGGATCGTAGCCATCGGCGGCGGTTCTCCCATCGACGCAGCAAAGGCTATGTGGATTAAATATGAGTATCCTGAGACAACATTTGAAGACATGTGCAAGGTTTTCGGACTTCCCAAACTCAGAACCAAGGCTCATTTCTGCGCTGTTTCCTCCACATCCGGAACTGCTACGGAAGTTACCGCTTTCTCCATCATCACAAACTATGAGAAGGGCATCAAGTATCCCATCGCTGACTTCCAGATCACTCCCGATGTAGCAATCGTAGATCCCGAGCTGGCAGAGACCATGCCGGGGAAGCTCGTTGCACACACAGGTATGGATGCGATGACTCATGCGATCGAGGCCTATGTATCCACCGTACACAGTGACTTCACAGACGCTCCCGCGATCCGCGCGATCGAGATGATCCAGAGAGACCTGGTCAACTCCTACAACGGCGACATGCAGGCACGCGATGACATGCACAGCGCTCAGTGTCTTGCAGGTATCGCTTTCTCCTCCGGACTTCTGGGCATTGTTCACTCCATGGCTCACAAGACCGGTGCTGTCTTTGCTGACTACGGCGCACACATCATCCACGGTGCGGCTAATGCTATGTACCTGCCCAAGGTCATCGCTTTCAACGCAAAGAACGAAGAAGCAAAGAAGAGATATGCCGTGATCGCTGACTACATGCACCTCGAAGGCAACACCGAGGACGAGAAAGTCGCAGCACTCATCGCTTATCTGCGTGGCATGAACGACGCACTGAATATCCCTCACTGCATCAAGAACTACGGCGCTGACAGCTACTATGCGGAGCAGGGATTCGTTCCGGAGAACGTATTCCTTGAGAGACTCCATGACATCGCTGCAAATGCGATCCTGGATGCCTGCACAGGTTCCAACCCCAGACAGCCCAGCCAGGAGGAGATGGAGAAGCTCCTGAAGTGCTGCTACTACGATCTGGATGTTGATTTCTGATCGAAATGAGAAACTGTGTCATGGGGACGTATCTTCTGACACAAAACAGGCCGTCAGGGGTTAATTCCCCATAAAGAGTGGGAATTTAATCCGGCAAGTTGCATTTAATATGGCAATTAAATAACCCTCAAGAAAATTAAATTCGTGCGTGGATATCATAGATCCACTCGTATATAGTAATGTAGCTGATAAATGATCAGCGGAAAGCACTGATAAAAAAGGAATCGGGAACGATGGCACAGTCAAGCCAGTAAGAAATGCAATCCCGGAATTGGAGGACTAAAATGAGCGAAATTAATAACAACAAGGTAAGTGACGAACAGCTTAACGAAGTCGTAGGCGGAAACGACGGCATGGGCGGAGAGAACTACAGCGTGACCGATATCAAGCCTCGCTGGGTGAGAGTTACTTCTTCCACTCTGAACTGCAGATATTGGCCTAACGGCGAGATCGCCAAGGTTTATGAGAGAGGCCACAGACTTAAGGTCGACGGACTCACAACAGACGGCCAGTGGTGGAGACTCTGGATCTATGATCCCAGAGGAGGCGAGTGCTACGGCTACATTTACAGAGCATATACTGAGTTAGACTGATCGATTAAACTGATTGGATTCATTGATCGGACAGATCTTGTTGAAGGACACAGGGGAGAATTTCCCCTGTGTTTTTTGCATGTGTGTTTGGATAGGTGCTGTTATGGGGGCTGCCATTGACGCAGCCTACACGCGGAGCAGTGGAGTGCTCCGCAAGCTTTAAATGAATAGGGGTATTTGTAAAAATATAACGGCCCTGGGGGTCAGCTTCGGTTGGGGGGATTATATGCAGAAAATATAATGCCTCTGGGGTTCAGCTTCGGTTGGACCATAGGGGGGAGATTTGTTCAACCTGCCCCCATGGAAAATCGGCAAAATACTGAAAATATGTGAATATCAGCGTATTTTCCGGCAAGTTGGATTATAAGACATATTGTTATGGCGCCGGCCTCCATACAGTACGTGACAAGCTGTCTAGTATGGGGGCCGGCGAGGAAGAATTCTTGTTTATGGTCCAACCCAGATATAAATTGCTTTGATTTTTTCACTTTGTGCCGGCAATCAGAAAAAGCGATGGAGGCCATAGAAGAAAAAAGTATTCTAATAATCCAACTCACAATGCTGACAGAGGAAGCTGTTGATCAAATGCCGCAATTGCCCCCTTGCGCAGCACTCGTTTAGCACCATGCCGGCTTTGAAAAGCTTCTTACGATCAAATGCCGCAGTTACCCTCTTGAGCAGCACTCGTTTAGCACTACGCCAGTTTTGAGAAGCTTCTTACGATCAAATGCCGCAATTGCCCCCTTGCGCAGCACTCGTTTAGCAGAATGTCAGTTTTGAGAAGCTTCTTACAATCTGATGCCGCAGGAGTAACCTCATCCGGCACCAGATCATCAGTGCCGCTCAAATCTGCCATAATGCCAAACAAGAGCCGCCGGAGATACCTCCGGCGGCTCTTGTTCAGCATATAAAGCATATTCCATTATTGAGGCCCGAGCCCCGTGGCTCGCTCCGCGATCAGACAAATGCGAAGCAGATAATTCCTCCGACCACCGCATAGAGGATGCAGTACTTGAAGATACCGCTCAGGATCTCATTTTCGCGGCCGGCCAGTCCTGCCGAGGCAGTTGCCAGCGCGATGTTGGAAGGCGAGATCATCTTGCCAACGCCTGCGCCGAGAGAGTTGGCCGCGCAGAGCCATTCGGGAGAAAGTCCGAGCTGCGTTGCGGAGGCGGACTGCAGAGGTCCGAACAGAACGCCGGTACTTGTGCCGGAACCTGTGACGAATGCGCCGAGAACGCCGACCAGAGGGGAGAACAGCGGATAGAACTTGCCTGTCACAGTGACGAGGACGTCTGCGACGTCGGTCGTCATGCCGCTGTGCACCATAATCTTAGCGGTTGCAAGGACGGAGCAGATCGTCACGATCGTCTTGATATTCTTCTTGATCGTAGCGCCGAGAACGCCGAAGATCTTGCTGATCGACGCGCCCTGGATCAGGCCGCCGACGATACCGGAAAGGATGATCCAGACACCGGGGGTATTGATCCAGGTGAAGCTGGTGGGCGTCGCGCCTTCACCGACATAGATGTTGATTTTGGAAGAGATCTTGGAAAGCGGTTCGTTGATGAAAGGGAACAGCTTGGAAGTAAACAGAAGGAGCACGAAGATCAGAATGAAGGGGCTCCACGCGCGCAGCGCGCTGTTTACATCGAGTTTGAGCTCTTTCTGTGAATCAGAGCCGCCTACCAGGTATTCCTCGGGCACCTCTTTATTCTTCATCTTGAGAGCTACGAGGATCATGATGATCATGGAGCAAATCGAACCGATGATATCGGGAAGCTCGGGACCGATGAAGGCGCCGATAATGTAGTTGGGAATGACAAAGGAGGCCGACGCGATGATCGTGAACGGAATCATTCCTTTGAGGGCCTTAAGACCGCCGCCGATCACGATGACGAACAGGATCGGGGAGATCGCCATGAGCAAAACCTCAATGCGCACCGTGTTCAGGGACAGGGTATTGACGGCGAGATTTGTGGCGGAAGCCAGAGAGGTCGTCGGGACGCCGACGCTGCCGAAGGCGGTAGGCGTGGAGTTGACGATCAGGAGCGCCAGAACAGTGGGAATCGGATCGAAGTTCAGCGCAACCAGGATGGATGCGGGGATAGCAACAGCGGTACCGAAACCTGCCATACCTTCCATGAAGCATCCGAAGCCCCAGCCGATGATCAGACCGAGTACGCGCTTGTCTCTGGACACGCTGCTGAGCATCGCCTTGATCTCTTCCATAGCACCTGTCTCGAGAGTCAGCGCGTAGACGAACAGTGCGGCCAGAATGACGAGGATGATCGGCCACAGAGCGCTGAATACGCCTTCGAGGAAAGCGGTTCCCACGGAAATGACCGGAAGATGTTTGTAAAACAGTGCAACAACGGCTGCAAAAATGATTGCGATACTGCAGGCTTTGTAGCCGGGCATTTTCATGCCGGTCAGGGCGATGATCAGCCAGATGATCGGAACAAGTCCCAGAATAAATTTGACTATTAACATTTTCTGTTCCTCCTTAATAACTTCAGATACTCAGACACATCCGGCTGCCGACAACGACCTGATGACGCGATCTTTAAGCGGACAGTATCTACGCAAATATGATCTGAAGGCGGCCGTTTTCATACGACCACGATTTCAGTTCCCGTCGGCCGCACTGTTCCGTAAGCCGGAACCGCCGCCGCTCGCCGTGCACGTCCAGGATCAGGTCATTCCCGTCCTTCGACACCGAAAGATCCGTGCTCTTCATATAGGGGAGGCGCACTGTCATGATCCAGGAGCCGTCCTCCATATTTCTCTCGGTCGTATAGCTCTGTTCTGCGCAAAATATAGTCGCAGGGTCGATGCTGCACCCTTTTTCCGGTTCTGCCGCGAGCTCCCCGTAGAGCTGCGCCGAGTCGGACTCCGGCACAGGTCCTGCCGCGAGTTCCCCGTAGAGCTGCGCCGCAACGGATTCCAGCACCGGGATGCCGCGAAGCTCTTTATCCTGCAGCGGGAGATAGAACTGCTTTTGCAGGGCAAAACTCTCTTTTACCCGCGCCAGGCTCTTCTCCTGCATGGAGGCCCAACCGGCAAAGCTGCCGCTCAGGGCTTCTTTCGGATAGATCCGGTTGACATAGACGGCGTCTACGCCAAAGTCGAAGGCGCTCAGCCAGGAGTAAGAGCGCTCCGCCTCGCTCACTACGATGCTCTCCGGCGTCATGACGAGGCGAATACCCGTCGTCTGCCGGTCGCAGAGGATCTTCTGCAGGCCGTGCAATCTTTTGACAACGATGTCCAGCTCCTCAAAGACCTTGTCTCTGGGCTTGGGAACGGTCGTGGCGCGGCTGATCAGCCCTCCGAAAGCGCTCGTGACGCTGCGCACCATGGGCAGGACTTTGTCCGTGAGCACGCGGAGCTGTTCGGGATAGCGCAGGAGTGAGAGCGTCTCGCCGGTCGGCGAGCAGTCGACCACAAGGACATCGCAGGATCCCGCTTCGCTGAGATCGAGAATGCGCAGGAGAGAGGAGAGTTCCTCCAGGCCGGGGAAGACCAGTGCTTCCTGTGCGGCCAAGCTCTCACCTGATTTTTCTTCCATGATCTGCCGGAGATAATCCTTCAGGGTTCCCCACGCGCGCTCGCTTTCCACGGCGGGATCGACCTCCAGAGCTGTCAGGTTGTCCGCGATCCGTACGGGGGCGGATCCGATCCGGCATTCGAAGACATCTCCGAGGCTGTGCGCCTGATCGGTGCTCATTATGTTCGTCCGGTAGCCGAGCGCGGCGCATCGGACTGCCGTGGCAGCGGCGATGCCTGTCTTTCCTACGCCTCCCTTTCCGGTGTACATCAGTATTCTCATAATTGTCCCTCTGCTTTGTCTTCGCTGGAATAACGGAAGTACACTTTAAGAAAGCCGTCGGTGAGCTGTGTCTTAAGGATTTCTGCCCTGTACAGAACTGCGGGCAGGGGGATCTTCCGCAGAACGTTTGCCGTCTTTATATCCAGATCGCGGCCGCAGACCTGAACGGATACGCTTTCGGCACCGGGCATATACAGGCTGAGGCAGCACCCTTCCGGCGTGATCTCATAGGTCTCCGAGGCCTGCGCGGACGATTCCGTGTCGGCCGGCGCAAAGAGAACCTCATTGTCCGGCAGACAGCGGCTCAGTCTCTCCACCGCTTCGAGGCCTTTGATCTCCTCGGGAAACCAGGGAATCCGGGTGACCGGAATGTGTGAAAACACACGTTCCACCTCCTCGATGTACGTCTTCTGGATCCCGTGCCAGCTGTCCATAAAAGGATTATCCGGCATGGGAGGGAGCACGCGGTTAATAAAGACGCGCTCGACCCGGTAGCCGTACAGATTCAGGTACATGTAGGTTCTCTTGGTCTCTTCGACCACCATTTTCTCGGGGAGCGTGATCAGGCGGACGGTAGTCACCTGCGGGTCCTTGAGAAGTTCCTGAGGGTCAACGAGGTTTCGGTGCATCAGGGAGACCTGGTCCATCGCCGTGCTGTCGGGGAGCCTGACTTTGTAGAGCGCGTTGGAGACGGGGGAGAGAACCCGCGTCATGAACTTGCCGACGGGAAAGAATTTCTCCATATACCACTCCAGAAGCTCCGGGAGCTTGAGGAGGGATAATGTCTCGCCGGACGGCGCGCAGTCTACAAGAAGAAGGTCATATTCGCCGCTCTTATACAGATCGCGGATCCCCAGCAGCATGAACAGATCCTCAAAGCCGGGGATCATGAACTCACTGTTAACGCTTCCTGCCGCGCGGCTCATGGAGCCGCCGAGCATCTCCAGAAGAGAGCGGTTCAGGTCAGGGTAGTGCTCGCGCATGATCTTTCCCGGGTCCAGTTCCAGGAGTGTGAGATTGGCAGTGGGGCTGACAAATTCCCCGCCCGTCTCTGTCTCGAAGAGATCTCCCAGGTTATGCGCCATGTCGGCACTCACCAGAAGTGTTTTCATTCCGCTGCGAGCAGCGCGCAGCGCGTGGGCCGAGATGATGCTCGTCTTGCCTACGCCGCCTTTTCCGGTAAAAATAATGATTCTGCCCATTCCTGCCTCAATTGCTCTCAGGGGGAGGCCCCCTCTAAAGATAAACGACAACCTTGCTCCGGGGACCGCTGTCCGGCCAAAAGGCCGAACCGGTGATCCCCGGAGGGCTTGTTTTACTTAAAGTACGGGCGAAAAGTTACGCCCTGTGCCGCAGGTCAACCCTGCATATAGGTCACACCCATTTCTCCGTAAGGGTGATTCCAGCTCTTCACTACTTTGCCGCCGGAGACGACACGGCAGGTGCCGCACTCAAGGCAGCCCTCGTGATTGAAAGCGAGTTCACCGTTCTCGTATTTGTAGAGCTCAGCGGGGCAGGCGAGGACGACCTTGCGGATCTCTTCCTCATCCTTAAAATCACTGTTGATCTCAATATGGGCATAGCTCTCGTCGGTATGAAAATTGTTATAGCCCAGTTTGTCATCTACAGGAACTTTTTTTGCCATTTTGGTTTCCTCCTTCCTGTCTCTTATAATGCGTCAAGGGCGACCATGACAAGCTCGAGGAGCTTGGAGGCGCTGGTGCGCTTCGCGATCTCATCGATGGCGAACATCGGCAGAGACACGGGCTTTTTGCCGTCCACTCTGAAGAGCCTGTCGAAGAGAACGTCGGCGATCTCAGGCACATCGTTGAAGATCTCATGGCGCTCAAGGAGCTTGGGGAAGTTGCGGTACTGCTTCATATCCGTATAGATGAAGCTGTTCTCCACAAGCTTCTGATAGTAAGCGAGAGATTTGGCGCTGAAATCATCCGCCGCTTTAGCGCGGATCACTGCCTCTGCGGCCAGTCTTCCGGACTCCACGGCGAAGTCCATGCCGCGGACCGTGTAGCCGAGGTTGATCACGAAGGCAGCTGCATCACCGGTCACCAGAACGCCGTTGTCATACAGCTTGGGGATCATGTCAAATCCGCCCTCGGGAACCAGGTGTGCGGAATACTCCAGCGGAAGCCCGCCCTTGATCAGGGGCTCGATGGAAGGGTGGTTCTTGAAGCGCTCCAGCATATCCGGGATGGAGACGTCTACGCGGCCGATATCGCTGCAGGTAGCGACGATACCGATGGAGACGCTGTCCTTATTGGTGTAGAGGAATCCGCCGCCGATATTGCCGACGGTGGGATCGCCCGCCACAAGCATGGACAAGCCGTCATTGCCTTCCAGGCCGAAGCGCTGATTGATCACGTCCTCACCCAGCTGGATGACTTCCTTACAGCCGACGGCCACCTGCTCGGGCTTGAGCTCGGGCTTGAGGCCGATGGACTGGGCCAGAAGGGAGTTAACGCCGTCTGCAAGGATCACTACATCGGCGTACATCTCTTCGCCGCCGGCGTCGATGCCGACGATCTTGTCGCCGTCCTTGATCAGCGAGTCGACACGGATGCCGGGAACCATCATAGCACCGACTTCCTCGCACTTCTCCGCAAACCACTTGTCGAATTTGCTGCGAAGCACCGTGTAGGAAGCCGTTTCCGGTGTGTCAGGCTTGCCGGACGCATACTCGATGTTCACTACGCCTTTCTCTGTCATCAGAGCGACGCGCTCTTTGGTGACCTTTCTCTCAAGAGGCGCTTCCTCGGCAAAACCGGGCATCACTTTCTCGAGACTGTGTGTGTAGATCCTTCCTCCGGTCACGTTCTTGGAACCGCAGAAAGTACCTCTTTCAATGACAAGAACTTCCATCTCCGCCTGTGCCAGACAGTACGCGGCTGTGAGTCCTGCCAGACCTCCGCCAACAATTATGGCATCAAATTTTTCTTCACTCATATCTACCAAAACCTCCTTGCGTGGTTCGTTCGTCGGTTTCCGGGCGCAGGGCAGTGCGGGCACGCCCCTTGCCGCTGTTGAATGATGATCGATCGGACTTCTTACTGTTTCATGCAGGCGGGCTTCACAGCGACGTGCAGCGCGCAGGCGCCCATCATTCTGCGCCTGACTCTGACATCGACAAATCCGCACCTTCGCATGAGCTGTAACAACTCCTTCGCGCGCAGGAAGCTCTCTGTTGACTCCTGCAGCCACTCGTACTCTTTCCGCTTGGACCGTCCGCCTCCCAGGAGGGGCATGATCCTGCCGAAATAGAGCCGGTAGAAAGGCTTCACCGCGGGACTGTCCGGGACGAAGGATTCCAGACACAGGATCTCTCCTCCCGGCCGCAGCACCCGGAAGATCTCCTCCAGTACCTGCTGCGGGTCCGCGCAGTTGCGCAGTCCGAACGATATGCTCACGGCGTCAAAATATGCATCGCCGCAAGGGATTTTCATGGCATTTCCTTTTCTCCACCTTATGTTCGTGATTCCGAGCCGTCTCGCCTTGCGGGCAGCGACCCTGAGCATAGAAGGGGAAAAATCCATGCCGGTTATTCTGCATTTTGCATCGGCCTTTGCAATACCGATGGCAATATCTCCGGTCCCGGTGCACAGGTCGAGCACCCTGTTTCGAGGGCGCCGGACCGCTTCCCGGATCAGCATTTCTTTCCAGGAATCCTGCATGCCGAGGCTGATCCTCACATTCGCCCTGTCATACCCGCTCGCGATCGTCTCGAAGACGCGGAAGACTTTATCCTGTTTTTCTTCCTCTGTCAGGTTCTGTGCAGAACGCATTGATCTGTACCTCACTTTTTTCATCCGGTCGCGATCGCCGCCAGCAGAATGGCCAGGCAGACGATGCCGCTGCAGATATTTGCCTTCAGGATCCCTTTCATCTGCGCGACCCGCGTGCTCTGAAGGAGCGGGGAGCGCATCAGAAAGCGGTAAGCCGGAATGTAGGCGGCGGCGACTCCGAGGAGCGCGGCCGTAAGGGGCGCGCGGCCCAGGAGGGCGCCGTCAAGGGCGATGAGGAGCATCCAGAGGATCACCGCGAGCCGGTATACGCGCACGGCTTTCGCTCTTCCGATGCAGCCCGAAAATGTTCTCCTTCCCGCCTTCAGGTCCTTCTCGATGTCACAGGTGTTGTTGGTCATCATGATGAGACCGATCCCCGTGACAAGGGGGAGAGTGAGGGGCAGGATCTCCGGATGAAAGCTGCCTGTAACGGCCGCCGTGATCCCCAGCGGGATCAGAGCGCCCATCACGACACCCGACGTGATCTCTCCGATCGGGAGATAGGAGATCGGCAGCGGGCCTCCGGAGTAGAGCAGCACGATCAGTCCGCCCAGAAGGCCGATCGCAAGAGGAAGCGGTCCGCTCTTTACGGTAAAACCGATTCCGATCAGAGCCGCCGTCCCGAGAAAGGCGAAGGCCAGGTTCCTGACCTGATGCGGGTCGACGCCTGCGTACAGAAGAACGGCGTCCTCCTTCTCAAGATTGTCCTCCAGGCTGTCAGTGCCTTTTACAAAATCCATATAATCATTGAAAGTATTCACAGCGGCCTGCATGAGCACGCAGGCGGACAACAGAAGAGCGGCCTCTATGGCGCTTATGCCAAAAGATCGATAGATGCAGTACAGGATCCCGAAAAGAGACGGGAACACGGAGGCGGCCCAGGTGTGGGGCGCCGCGAGCTGCAGTGCGAGCTTTGGGGTCAGCGCATTGTATCGAATGCCGCTTGTGCGGTTGTCGGAACTGTTCATAACTCTCATCAAAACACTTTCATCAAAAAAAATATCCTGTTTGCCCTGCGCGCATCACCGGCCGGTCAGACCTGCGCGCATTTCTTTACTATTTTGTCAAGGCCGGAAGAGGCGGCTCCGGCAGGAAGCCCTGCGAGGATCTCTTCGCACCGTTTCCGATAGCGAAGGATCTCTTTCTTGGTCTTCTCTACGCCACCGTACTCCCGCACGATCTCTTCCATTTCCCTGATCTGTGTCCTGTCGATCCCTTCTTCGCGGTTTCTGCGCATTATGGGCAGAAGCTTGTCTCTGGCCTCGGAATTCCGCATTGCCATGAGCACCGGCATCGTGTAAATGCCGTCGCGGAAATCCTTGTGCGTCTCCTTGCCCATACACGCCTGATTTGTCGTAAAATCGAGCAGATCGTCCCGGAACTGGAACATGCATCCGAGCGCCTCTCCCAGCTTGTCCAGCTGTTCGATCACGGCGGGAGAGCATCCGCTCTCGAGTGCGCCGATCCGGCAGGCGGCCTTGAAAAGGGCCGTCGTCTTGCCTCGGATATTGCAGAGGTATTCCTGCAGCGTCACATCTTCCCGGTAGCGGCAGCCGGCCTGGCCGATCTCGCCGGCGCACATCTGTCCGATGGCGCCTGCCAGGATCATGCCGGACTCGTGGAGATTCTCCTGTGCCTGCGTGTACATGACGCGCGAGATGAGAAAATCTCCCGCGTAGACGGCTGCGTCCTTACCGAATTTCTTCTGTACGGAAGCTTTTTCCCTGCGGACAGGGGCGTCGTCTACGATGTCGTCGTGCACGAGCGAGGCCAGATGGGTGATCTCCGTCATGGCGGCTAAAAGCGACAGACGGGCGCGCCGCTCTTCACAGCGCGGACCGAACATGGCGCTCAGGATGAGGAGCATGGGACGAATCCGTTTTCCCTTTGAACAGGCGGCCCAGTCCAGCACTTCTCCCACCGGCGTACCGGCGTAAGGATGTGCGGTGAGCCTCGCGATGTCGGACTCGACATTGTCCATCCAGTCACTGATCATTCTTTACATTAATCCTCTCTTCTCGGCGATGATGACTGCGGTGTGCTTGACATCGACAGGGATGTCTCTGGCATCGAGTCCGCCGCTGATCTGCATCATGCAGCCGGGGCAGTCCACTGCGACGGTATCTGCACCGGTCTCTTTGATATGCTCGACCTTGCGCTCGAGGATGGGAGCTGCCACCTCGGGGAACTTGATACTGTAGGTTCCGCCGAATCCGCAGCAGTTGTCGCTTTCCTTCATCTCGGTGAGATGGACGCCCTTGGTGTGGGTCAGCAGTTCTCTCTGCTCCTTGAACACGCCCATGGATCTCTTGAGGTGGCAGGAATCGTGGTATGTAATATTGAGTTCCTTGCCGTCGCCCTCGTCGGAGAGGCCGCCCAGCATGTGGAACAGTTTGCAGAAGTCATAGCTCTTCTCGCCGAGCTCTTTGGCCTTTGCGAGCATCTCGGGATCGTCCTGGAAGAACTGCTCGTACTCCCTGAGCTGGTGCGTGCAGGTCGGGCAGGCCGATACGATGTAATCGTAGTTTTCTGCCGCCATCGCGTTGATGTTGAGCTCCGCGGTCTTTTTGGCGTTCTCTCTGTCGCCCATGTAGGTAGCGGGAGCGCCGCAGCAGGACTGGCCCATGGGCATATCGACGATATAGCCGATGGAGTTGAGGTCCTTGATGACCGCCTTGGCGGTGTCAATGTAGACGAAGTCGAGAAGGCACCCTGTGAAGATCGCTATTTTGCCCTTAGGATTGGGGACATCCTGCTCAATGGTCGGGAATACATCCCTGAACGGAACCTGGGCGATCTTGGGAAGGCTTCTTCCCTCGGAGAGACCGGACAGGAACATGGGCAGATGGCGCATCATGGGCTGGCCCTGCTTCATAAATGCGGGCTGTGCGATCGAAGCGATGCGGAGCATGGAGTGGAAGAGTTTCCTGTCGCTGACAGCATCCAGAGCGAACTTGTAAGTCGGGTTGGGATGCTTCTCCATGCTGCGCTCACGCAGCTTCATGATCATCTCCGGGATGTGCAGGCCGCCGCCGCAGACTTCCTTACATCTTCCGCACTGCAGGCAGATGTTCTGGATCTGCTCCGCACGCTCCTCGGATACCAGGAAGTGGCTCAGCAGTGTGCCGATACCGCCGGTATAGACATTACTTCCATATACGTGGCCGCCCAGCAGAGCGAAGGCGGGACATACGTCAAGACATGCGCCGCAGCGGATGCAGTCGAAGATCTCTCTGAAGGACTCTTCGGCGAGGATCTCGCGTCTTCCCGGATCATCCAGAATCACGCAGTAGAAGTCCTTCTGGCCCTTCTCGTCGGTCTCTTTGTCGAGCACTACTTCGTTTGCGCCGGTGTACAGGGACAGATAAGCGGTCAGTCTCTGGGCCGTGCCGTTGCGGGGAAGTGCTTTGAAAATATAGCGTGCATCGGACAGGCTCTTTACGAACTTCTCGATACCGAACACATACAGATGGATCTTGGGAAGCGTGCCGACCATACGGCCGTTTCCTTCGTTGGTCATGGTGAAGACCGTGCCGGTCTCGGCAACCGCCACGTTGGCACCGGATACACCCATGTCCGCATGTGTGAATTTGTCTCTCATTACTTTACGAGCCGTCTTTACCTCTTCGGAAATGATCGGCTTGTTCTCTACTTTGGTATAGTCTGTGAAAAGATCGGCCACCTGCTCTTTGTTCAGGTGAAGAGCGGGCATGACCATGTGCACGGGAGTATTGCCTTCGAGAGCGATGATGAACTCGCCCAGGTCGGTCTCCTGTACCAGGACGCCGTCGTCGCCCAGGATCTTGTTCATGTGGATCTCTTCGGAAGCCATCGATTTGGATTTGACGATGGTCTGAACCCCTTTTTCCTTGACCAGGTTGCGGACGAATTCGATCGCCTCATCAGCGCTGGTCGCATGGAAGACGTGCCCGCCGCGGGCGGTGCAGTTCTTCGTAAATTCCTCGATCATCTCATCGATGTGATCGGCGGCGTATCCCTTGACTCTGCGGATATTCTCGCGGGTCTCTTCAAAGTCAACGCCTTCATATGATTTCAGTCTTCTCTCGGGATATGTCTCACAGAACGTACCGAGTGTCCTGCCAAGCGTCTTATTACTGAGAGCAGACTTTATTTCCTGCTTCAAAGCTTCATTTGCCATTCTGCTGCCTCCTTTCCCTTATCGATCTGTCAAATCTGTCAGACATCCTTGATCACGACGATCGAAAGCTTCAGGGGACCGTGAACGCCTACCGTACTCACGCACTCGATATCGGCGGTACGGCTGGGTCCGGTAATAAAGCCCACGAAAGCCGGGAGAGTCTCCAGCGAACAGAGTTTGTCAAACATTGCATCGTAGTCATCTACAATCTCAGAGAGTCTGACTACGCCGATACAGTATTCAGGCATGATGGCTACGATCCGGTTGTCGATGTCATCGCTCAGCTGAATAATACTGCCAAGATCAGCAATACCGCACTGTGCTTCCAGCACGCCGCCCTTTGCGGTCTCCGCATGAAGACGAAGGTGGTCGGTATAGACTTCCATGCCGGCATCAGCAAGAGCTTTCGCCAGGCCGATCTCCTGAAGCAGCGGTGACTCTGCGATACATACGGAATCTACCCCTTCTTCCTTGTAGGCCTGAGCGATAATGCCTGCGGCTTCGGCCTTGTCGGCCAGCCAGCTGTTACCGTTTACTGCCTGCAGATTCTTCTCGAACCGCTCATACAGAACATCTACAGCTCCCATTGTCGCACTCCTTTCTTAAGTAAAATGCATAAAAACACCAAGTTTTACATAATTTATTGTATCGCTTTCACTATCGGCTTTCAATAAAACTTGTGGATTGCATGACTTTTCGCACAATTTTGTGGATGAAATACATTTAAAAATGACAAAAAATGCACAACCAGTGAAAAATGGCGAACAGAAATGAACGATATAATGAGCGCAACGTTTCGGCACCTGCATGGTAATACACGATATAATAAAAATGTAGGATGTCTGTATTAAAGAAAGGAGCCGTCATGTCCGATTACAATAAACGACCGACCTTACATATCGAAAACAGCGCAGGCAGGGTATTCAGAGGCAGCCATGAGATCCTTGACTGTCTGCGGGAGGAGCTGTCCGGCGAAAGCTGGACGTTGATTGCGGAGACTTATCCCGGCGTTTCAGAGGACAATATGCGCCGACTTCTTGAGGAGCTGGAGCCGGATCTTTTGATCTGCGCAAGAGATATTCTGAGAGATGAAGCGGAAATGAAGATCCTGCTCGACAACATCCTGACGGAAGATCGCGTCTTCGGGCGGATGTACAGCGGCGAGCTGACCGATTTTGTGAATCCCATAAAGGTAAGTTATCTCAGAGACAAGGTAAAAGGTACCAATGGGAAAGTTGCTGTCTACGGCTTTGGCGCCTCCCTTCTCGCTGACGAGGGGCTGTGCATTTTCGCCGATCTGAGCCGCTGGGAGATCCAGCTGCGCTATCGCGCAGGAATGTCCTGCTATTTTACGGATGATCCGGATGAGGATATCCTGAGAAAATTCAAGCAGGGCTATTTTCTGGAGTGGCGCATCGCGGACAAGTGGAAGATGCCTTTTATGGACAAGATGCGATATTTCATAGATGCAAACAGGGACGACGATTACGTCATGATCCGAAAGGATCTCTTTGACGAGGCACTGCAGAAAGAGGTTTCGGGGCCCTTCCGGGTCGTGCCCTATTTTGACCCGGGCGTCTGGGGCGGCCAGTGGATGAAGAAGGTCTGCGGACTGGATCCTGAGGCGGACAATTACGCCTGGAGCTTCGACGGCGTGCCGGAGGAGAACAGCATATGCTTTGACTTTGACGGGACCGTTCTGGAGATGCCGGCCATGAATCTGATCCTCCGCCACCCGAAGGAACTTCTGGGCAAAAAAGTGTACGCCCGGTTCGGCGCCGAGTTCCCGATCAGGTTCGATTTCCTGGATACGATCGGAGGGCAGAACCTGTCCCTGCAGGTCCATCCGACCACCGACTACATCCACCGCAATTTCGGCATGGCTTACACGCAGGACGAGAGCTACTATATTCTGGACGCGGAAGAAGGCGCCTGCGTCTATCTGGGACTGAAGGAAGGAGTCCGCATCGAGGACATGATCGCGGAGCTGGAAGCGGCGCAGCAGGGCGGCGCGCCTTTTGACGCGGAGAAGTTTATTAATAAGATTCCCGCCAAAAAACACGATCATTTTCTGATTCCGGCAGGCACTATTCACTGTTCGGGGAGCGGTGCCATGGTCCTGGAGATCAGTGCGACGCCCTATATCTTTACCTTCAAGCTCTGGGACTGGGGGCGTCTCGGCCTGGACGGCAAGCCCAGACCGATCAACATCAGCCGCGGAGAGAAGGTCATACAGGAGCGGCGGACAGACTGGGTCATGGAGAACCTGGTGAGCCCTGTTCATACAGTGACCGAAAACGAGCATTATCTGGAAGAACATACCGGGCTTCATGAGCTTGAGTTCATAGAGACCAGGCGCTTTACGGTGCGTGACAGCGCAGAACTTGACTGCCATGAGAGCGTTAATGTGCTTAATCTGGTCGAAGGCGGCAGATGCCTTGTTGAGAGTGTGGACGGGAGCTTTGAGCCCTATGAAGTCCATTACGCGGAGACATTTATCGTGCCGGAATGTGTGGGGAAATACAGATTGAGGACGGTCTCAGGGCCGGTCAAGGTCATGCAGGCTTATGTGAGGACCTGAGGACGACATCAGTAAGAAAGGACTTTAAATAAAGAACTTTAAATAAAGAACCTTAAATAACAGGAACACACATCTGCATTGTTCGTCACGTTCGTGTTTACAAAAGTATAAAAATTTGATAAAATTTTCTATAGTGATTTGTGACTGGTCAAGCAGGCAAGGCTCACACATGTTTGATAGCTATATCAAACGATTATTTGTGTGCCGTGCCTGCTTTTTTATAACTCTATATAGACAATTTATTGAAGATTATTACTAAAGCGGATGTAGAAAATGGGGATTGAGAAGACATTATCGGACGAAGAGAAGCTTACAGTAATTAAGGCATTAAATAATAACATGGTTCTTGTGAGAGATTCCGCCGGTCTTGAAAGGATCTGCCAGGGAAAAGGGATAGGATTTCAGAAGCGGAGCGGGGACAAGATCGCCCGGTCTTTGGTGGAACGAAGCTATATTCCGGAAAATGAACTTGACAGGCGCCATTTCCAGCAGCTGTTTTCAGAAATACCGGATGAGTACTGGGAAATCGCGGAGAAGGTCGTCGATTACGGAAGGGAACGATATAAGATCAAAGTATCGGACAGAGTGATCCTCCCTCTTTGTGATCATATGGCCGGCAGCGTCGAGAGATATAAGAAGGGAACGACTTTAGCGAATCCCATGCTCTGGGACATCAAGAGGGTCTATGCCGATGAATTCCAGATCGGAAAGTATGCCCTTGAAATATTGGAAGAGCGGTTCGGCGTGAAGATGAAGGAGGATGAGGCGGCTTTTTTGGCCTATCATTTCGTGAATGCAGAGCTGGGGTCACTTCCTAATGTCTCTCCGGATTCCATGGCGAAGCTGATCGGCAATGTATTGGATATTGTTCAGGAGTCATTTCAGGTCACGCTGAACGATGAGGATTGGAATTACCAGCGTTTTGTGACACACCTCAAGTTCTTTGCTGCCAGGATCGTGCAGCGCGACGGTTATCAGGACGAGGCCGATGACGAGCTCTTTGAAGAATTGTCGGAGCGGTATAAGCCCGTGCGCAATTGTGTGGACCGGATCGCGGACTATATTTTGATTAACTACCATTATGACCTGAGTATGGACGAGAGGCTGTATCTACTTATTCATATACAGAGAGTCACAAAGCGGTATGTCAGGAAAAAGAAACCTGCAGAGCACAGGGAGACGGAGGGAGAAGAGTAATCATTCAGACTGTAAGGGGATGAATATTACATATTAACTATTTAATCAAGCAGTGTTTTGAGGCCGGTCTTACATAAGGGGATGACGGGAAAGGACTGCAGCCATGAAAGAAAGGGGAAAAATATGGCATTGGATTATGTATCCACCTCGAAACAGATCATCGAGGCAGTCGGCGGCGCCGACAACATCGCAACCGCAACACATTGCATGACGCGTCTTCGTCTGGTCCTCAACGATGAGAGTAAGGCGGACGACGCCAAAGTCAACAAGATCAAGGGCGTCAAGTCCGTGATCAAGCAAGGCGGCCAGTATCAGGTCGTCATTGGAAACGAGGTATCCAACCTCTTCAAAGAATTCGAGAAGATGGGGAACTTCTCCGAGTCCGGAAACGCGGCTCCTCCGAAGGCGGAGGGCAATATCGCGCAGAGACTGATGGGATTTGTCGCAGGCTGTATGACACCGCTCCTGCCGGCAATGCTTGGAACAGGTATGGTAAAGGTTCTGCTGACGCTTCTGACCACCTTCGGTCTGATGAGCAGCACCGGCTCCACCTACATCTTCCTGTACGGCATGGCGGACAGCTTCTTCTATTTCCTGCCGATCTTCCTGGCTGTGCAGATCGCTAAGAAGACCAACCACACAGTACCGCTGTTCATGGTCATCGGCGCTATGCTCTGCTACCCGGACATCATCACTCTTCTGAGCGGCGGCACGGAAGGCATTGTGATGGGCACCTTCCTTGGAATGGACTGCGCGTACCTGTTCAAGTATATTCCGGTTATCTCCGCGAGCTATACTTCGTCCGTCCTTCCGATCCTTCTCATGACACCCGTTATGTGCTGGGCAGAGGACTTCGCGGACAAGGTATCCCCGAACGTGCTCAAGGCTTTCCTTAAGCCCATGATCTTCCTGCTGATCTGCACGCCTGTCGCTTTCTGCGTACTTGGACCGATCGGCAACGTTCTCGGTAACATTATGTCCGGCATCTTCTCGGCTATGTACAATTTCGTACCTTGGCTGACAGTCGGTATTCTGTCCGCAGCTATGCCTTTCATCGTCATGACCGGTATGCACTATGCGCTGATCCCGCTGTGCATGAACAATATGGCAACACTTGGCTATGACGTCATCGTTCTTGTTACCATGTTCTGCTCCAATATAGCACAGGGCGGCGCTTCCCTCGGTGTTGCCGTTAAGACGAAGGATATGGAGACCAAGTCGGAAGGTATCGCCTGCGGTATCTCCGCAATCGTGGCAGGTGTCACGGAACCCGCTATGTACGGAATTAACCTCCGCTACGGCAAGCCCATGATTGGTGCGGTAGCCGGCGCGGGCGCAGCAGGACTGATCGCCGGTATCTTCGGCGTCAAGGGCTACACCATGGGCGGTTCTCCTTCCATCCTGTCCCTGATCCAGTTCATCGGCGGCGAGAGCCCCATGCGCGGCGTGATCTTCGGTGCGATCGCAGCGGCCGTTTCCATCGGCCTTTCCTTCTTCCTCACAACAATCCTCTACAAGGATGAGGTTAAGGAAGAAGAACCTGCAGCGGTTGAAGAACAGCCCGAAGAAGAGAAGAAGCCTCTGGTAGAAAAGATCGAGATTTCTTCCCCCATGACCGGCAAGGTCCTGGACATCGAGAAGGTTCCGGATGAGGTCTTCTCCTCCGGCGCTCTGGGCCAGGGTGTTGCGATCCTTCCCACAGACGGCAAGGTAGTCGCTCCCGCAGACGGCACAGTTTCCAACCTTATGGATACAAAGCACGCCGTAGCTCTTACGACAGACAGCGGCTGCGAGATCCTGATCCATGTCGGCCTTGACACCGTGCAGCTGGAAGGCAAGCCCTTCGAGTATCACGTGACGGAAGGCCAGAAGGTAAAGAAGGGCGACCTTCTTCTGACGGCAGACCTTAAGATGATCACAGACGCGGGCTACAAGATCCATACACCCGTGCTTGTGACCAATTCGGACGACTACGTATCTGTCAAAATAGCGGAGACCACCAATATTAAGGCAGGCGACGAGTTGATGACGATTTGTTAATAAAAAAAGGGGGTTTTCAATTGGCAATACTTAGAGATGATTTTCTGTGGGGCGGCGCGGTAGCTGCCAACCAGTTTGAAGGCGCATGGAATGTGGACGGCAAAGGCCCGTCCGTATCCGATATGTGCACCAACGGAAGCCATAAGGTGCCCAAAAGGGTGACTAGAACTATTTTGCCCGATACGCTTTATCCCTCTCATGAAGCGATCGATTTCTATCACCACTACGAGGAAGATATTGCGCTGTTCGCGGAGATGGGATTCAAGTGCTTCCGCACTTCCATCAACTGGACGCGCATCTTCCCGACGGGCATGGAAGAAGAGCCCAACGAGAAGGGTCTGGAATTCTACGACAGAGTATTCGACTGCTGCAAAAAATACGGCATCGAGCCTCTTGTAACCATTTCCCACTATGAGCTGCCTTTTGCTCTCGTTGAGAAGTACAACGGCTGGGAAGGCCGCGAGCTGATCGAGCTGTTCGAGAGATACTGCCACGTGATCTTCGAGAGATATCAGGGCAAGGTCAAATACTGGCTGACTTTCAATGAGATCAACGCAGGAACCATGCCCATGGGCACGATCCTGTCTACAGGCACCTTCAAGGGCTTTGAAGGCCCCATTACCGAAGTGCCGGACAAGCCTCAGGAGAGATTCCAGGCACTGCATCATCAGTTCCTTGCCAGCGCAAAGGTTGTCAAATATGCGCATGAGTACTATCCGGAATACAAGATGGGCAACATGATCTGCTTCATTCTGACCTATCCGCTGACATGCAATCCCGATGATATCGTATTGAATCAGGAACAGATGAGAGAGTGCAACTGGTACTGCTCGGATGTCATGGTTCGCGGCGAGTATCCTGCCTATGCAAAGAGCATTTGGGAGAAAAAGGGAATCACCGTCAAGATGGAAGAGGGAGATGCGGATATCCTTCGCGAAGGAACCGTTGATTTCTACACATTCAGCTATTACATGTCCAACTGTGTCACGGCAGATCCGAACGCAGAGAAGATTGCCGGAAACATCGGCGGAGGCTACAAGAATCCTTATCTGGAAGCATCCGACTGGGGCTGGCAGATCGATCCCAAGGGACTTCGCTTTGCGCTGAACGAGATTTATGATCGCTATCGCATCCCGCTGATGGTTGTGGAAAACGGCCTGGGCGCGTATGATGAAAAGGGTGACGACGGCATCGTGCATGACACCTATCGCATCGACTATCTTCGCAAGCACATCGAGCAGATGAAGGAAGCGGTAAAGGACGGCGTAGACCTTATGGGTTACACGCCTTGGGGCTGCATTGACCTGGTATCCGCTTCTACCGGTGAGATGGCCAAGAGATACGGCTTTATCTATGTCAATAAGTTCGACGACGGAACCGGCGACCTGTCCCGTGAGAAGAAGGAATCTTTTGACTGGTACAAGAAAGTAATCGCGAGCAACGGAGAAGAGCTGGCATAACAATCGACATAAAAAGGAGGCATCATGAGTATTGTAGTTAACCTTCGTTACACTGGTGTAAACGGAAATGCAGCTAAGTTTGCGCAGGAAATGGAACAGAGCGGAACGGCGGACCTGATCCGCGCGGAGGACGGAAATCTTCGCTATGAATATTACGTTCCGATGAACGATCCGGAGACTGTGCTTTTGATCGATGCGTGGAAAGACCAGGAAGCGATCGACAAGCATCACGCATCACCCATGATGCAGACAATCGCTTCTCTGCGCGACAAGTATGACCTGCATATGACAGCGGAGAGATATATCTCCGACGACGCGGGCTTTTCGGCGCATGACAGCAGCTTTATCAGAAACTAAGGTCTTTTAGGGGGATTTTAGGGTTTTGGAGGAGCGCCTTCCTGTGAAGGGGGCGCTTCTCCCTGTTTAAGGAGAAAAGAGTGAAAAATCACTCTGATGAGCTGATTTTTCACTCGCAAGGTTTGCGTCGAGGCGCCGCAAACCTTGCGGATCGCATCGGAGAATTCGCCTTCGCGAATTCTCCTCGCGTGTCTTCGCGCAGAGCGCTTCGACATGGAGGAAGAATGGGAAAAATTCTATTGATCGACGTTGACGGGACACTGGTCAACTACGAAAATCAGCTCCCGGCCTCGGCTGTGGATGCCATAAGAAAAGCCAGGGCGAACGGACACAAAGTCTATATCTGCACGGGCCGCAGCAAGGCGGAAGTGTATCCGAACCTCTGGGAGATCGGTCTGGACGGCATGATCGGCGGAAACGGCAGCTACGTAGAAGACCACGGCAAAGTAGTGATGCACCAGCTGATCACGAAAGAGCATTGCACCCATGTCGTGGACTGGCTGCACGCGCGCGGATTGGAATTCTATCTGGAGAGCAACAACGGCCTTTTTGCCAGTGAAAATTTTGAGACGGCCGGCGAACCTGTCATTCAGTTGTATTCGGCCCGCAAGGGCAAGGTCGGCGCAGAGCAGCTGCGCGTGCGGGACGTTTTTCCGGACATGATCTTCGGCGGAGAGCTCTACCGGGACGATGTCAATAAGATCAGCTATATTTTGGGGAGTTATCAGGACTTCGAGGACGCCAAAAAAGAGTTCCCGGACCTTCAGAACGGAACCTGGGGCGGAGCCGGGGAGCTCGCGCTGTTTGGAGACCTGGGCGTCAAGGGAATCACAAAGGCGCATGCCGTGCAGTGCCTGCTGGAGTATCTCAGGGCGGACAGGGCGGACACGATCGCATTTGGAGATGCGAAGGTGGACATTCCCATGTTCGAGTGTTGCGCCCGCAGCATCTGCATGGGCAGCGGCGGGGAAGAAGCCAAGGCGGCGGCGGACTATGTGACGGCGGGGGTTGATGAGGATGGGCTGTATAAGGCGTTTGAGTATTTGGGGTTGATTTGAGAGTTGAGATTCTGGGGGTGCAATGCTGCTGCGGGGGGTGGGGCATTGCACTTGCTTGTTTACTGGATTCTGCAATGCATTCCCGCTCCGCGAATGCATTACTCTTACCCCTTTACCGGCATTTGCACTGCAATTCCGGAGATTTCATGCATTGCACTTGCCCTTTACCAGCATTTGCACTGCAATCCCGACGATTCCATGCATTGCACTGGCTTGTTTTCTCAGATTCTCCGCAGAAAGTCCTCAATAAACCATGACTCAAACTCATGAGCCCTGTCATTTGGATGCGTATTGGTGGGATAATCGACCGCCTGCTTAAGCTTTACCGCCTGCTTGACCTCCTCGGAGATATCCGGGTTCATAGAGCGGATCATGACGGGGGTAAAGCGGTCCCCGTTCATGTCGATGTAGGGTACGCCGAACTTTGTGGCCAGCTCGATCTGGGCAGTGCGGTAAGCGGGTCTGTCGCATCCGTTGGAGACCATGATTCCAATGTGGGCGAAAGGACGGTTGACCAGCAGCCAAGAGAGCACTTCATTGTAAGCGCCGTAATAGGTGGCTGTTGTCTGATCATCAATTGTTCCCAGCGGGATGATCCCTGTCGGATCTTCGCCGTCGCCGCCCTTGCCGTGTTCATGATGTGAGTCGTTAATACCAAGGTAGATTGTGATATAGTCTACGTCTTCGGGAATATTCCTGTAATAGCAGTCGGCCTGAGGGTCCGTCAGACTGTTGTGGAAGGTGCCGTCGGCAGGGTATGCGATGCATCTTCCTCCAAGAAAAAAGCTGAGCAGCTCCATATTGTTGCGCTCTGCGATCAGATAGGGATAGGCGATATTCTGGCCCTTAAAGCGGCCTTCCTTGATCAGCGTTCCAGTGACGCCGGCGGTGAAGCTGTCGCCGCAGGCAGCCCATTTCTTTCCGTATAATGCGTTTCCGTTGTATGAATTCATTGTTCCTCCCGTGATAATTCTGATATCATCCAAAGATGATTCATAAAAAAGCAGGACTTTTCAAGCTTACGAAAAGGCCTGCTTTTTTTCAAGCACTATTTGTGGTAAATTGTACGAGGCGCAGTAAATGCACTGCCTGCCCATTCAAAATCCAGTCAGAATTCGGGAGCAAACACAATGATCATATCAACCATAATAGAGACACTGCTTAAATACTGGCCGGTCTTTCCGGCCGTTTTTGTCGCCGGGATCGTGGACGCGATCGCCGGAGGCGGGGGACTGATCACCCTGCCTGTCTACATGCTGGTTGGCCTGCCGCCCCACGAGGCGATCGGGACCAACAAGATGAGCTCCTGCATGGGAACGACGACCGCGACCTACCGCTTTGCCAGGGAAGGGTATATCAACTTTCGTCTGGCGGTCTTCGCAGTAGTGTTCGCGCTGGCGGGCTCTTATACGGGCGCCCACATCAGCCTGCTCATCAGCAATGAATCGTTCAAAATATTGATGCTTTTTATTCTTCCCATCACAGCCTGGTTTGTACTTCGGACCAAAAACTTCGATGTGGAGAGAAAGCCCTACAGCTTTAAAAAGACCTGCGCCCTGAGCTGTCTGATCGCATTTGTGATTGGCGCCTACGACGGGTTCTACGGACCCGGGACAGGAACTTTCCTGATCCTGTTGCTCACCTCGGTGGCCCATCTGACCCTGAAGGAAGCAAACGGCCTGACCAAAGCAATTAACATGACAACAAACGTGACTTCACTGGCAGTGTTCCTCTATAATGGAACTGTGCTGCTCCCGCTGGGCATTATGGCGGGCCTGTGCAATGTTGCGGGAAACTGGATCGGCGTCTCCTTCTTTGACAAAAAGGGCGGGGCAGTAGTCAAGCCGGTCATGCTGCTGGTGCTGACCGTATTCCTCGTTAAGACGATCATGGAACTTATTGGAGCATAACACAGGGGGGACATCCCCCACCGATGTTTACGATACACATGCTTTAGCGCTTATTGGACCGGATCCAGATTTTCTGCTCCTGCGCGGCGCGGATCAGCTCATCCCTGAAATCGGGGTGCGCGATGTTGATCAGCATTTCCGCTCTTTCCCAGGTGGTGCGTCCTGTCAGGTTGACGGCGCCGAATTCAGTGACAATGTAATAGCTCTGGCTGCGGGGATTCGTCACGATCTCCCCGTTAAAGTGCGGCATGATCCGGGAAGTGATTGTGCCGTCCTTTTCTTTATGGGTAGAAGTCATGCAGATGAACGCCTTACCGCCCCGGCTCATTGCGGCCCCGGTCAGATAGTCCAGCGAACCGCCGGTCCCGCTGATGTGCCGAAAGCCCGCGCTCTCGGCGTTTACCTGCCCGTAGAGATCCACGGAGATGCAGCTGTTGACGGAGATCATATTCTGGTGCTTGGCGATCGTCTCCGCCGCGTTGACATATTCCAGCGGTTCGATGATGACGCCCGGATTGCGGTCTACCCAGTCGTAAAGCGGAGCAGAACCGAAAACCATGCCGGTGACACCTTTATCGGGCTGGTAGGTCTTACGGCGGTTTGTCAGTTTCCCTGCTTTGAAAAGCTCATAGTAGGCGTCTCCGCACAGCTCCGTGTGCATTCCCAGGTCCGTGACGTCGGACTCTGAGAGCCTCGCACCGATTACGCCGGGAAGGGAGCCGATGCCGAGCTGCAGCGTCGCGCCGCTTCGGATGTAGGGAATGATGTGGTCGGCGATCCTGGACTCCGCTTCGGAAGGGGGCGTGATCGGCAATTCCGGGAGCGGAGGATGTTCGCCCTCTACGACGCAGTCGATCTCGGATATGTGAATGCTCTCGTCGAAGCCCCCGTAAATGAAGGGCAGGTGCTCGTTGATCTCGAGAATCACGATGTCCGCGTCACGAAGGATCCCTTTGGCGATGCCCGCCGCGCAGGAGAGGTTAAAGTAGCCGTGCCTGTCCATCGGAGTGGCACACATCATCGCGACGTTCACCTTAAGGAAATGGCGGTAGTAGGGCACCACGTTCCGGAAGATCATCGGAATGTAATTGCACAGACCCCGGTCGCTCAGCTTCCGCTCGTAGGCGGAGCAGTGCCAGCTGTTGTAGATGAAGTGCTCCCGCAAGGGGTCGCATTCCGCAATCTCCACCGGGCCAAAAGCCAGATTGCCGCGGACTTTGACATCGGACAGCTCATCGCGGCGGGCGGCCAGCGCTCTGTCGAGAAGAGTAGGAAAGCAGACATTGGTGCCGTAGTCCACCCAGTCGCCGCTCTTGACATATTTGACGGCCTGCTCCGGAGTTTTTAATTTTCTGCGGTATTCGTCGTAGTAATTCATATGGTTAACACCTCAATTCCGCGGGCGGCAAGTTCATCGATTATGCGCGCTTCGATCTTTTGGTCTGTGATGACGGCCTTCACCTGGTCCTTCAGATTCATCGGCACAGTGCTGTGCCTTTCAAACTTCTCCGATTCCGTCAGGACGATGACCTGGTCCGCCTGTCTTGCCATGTCGCGGACAGCCTGGGCGCGCATCTGATCCTGATTGGTGAAGCCGGCCCGCGCGGACCAGCCGTCCACGCCGATAAAGAAGCGGTCGACCCAGAAATTCTCCGCGCATTGGCGGACCATGGGACCGACCATAACCTGCGCGTCCTGCTGGTAAATGCCGCCCAGAAGAATGATCTGGAAATCGGAGGAGCGGCGGATGTAGTCGGCGATGAAGGCGCTGTTGGTGATAATGGTGATCCCGCTTCGAAGTTCTGTCAGCGCCGCGGCCAGCAGCGCACAGCAGCTGCCGCTCTCGATCATAACGGTGTCGCCGTCCTTAACAAGCTCTGCCGCGCGCAGGGCTATTTTTTTCTTTTCTTCATAGTGGTAGGCCAGGCGCCCCTTGATATCATCCGTGCTGGACAGTACGGCAAAACCATGCTCCCTGGTGATTAGGCCCTGTTCTTCCATGGCGTCCAGGTCCTTGCGGACAGTGACCTGGGAGATGCCCAGATGCGCCGAGATCTCGGCGACTTCTATTCTCTTTTCTTTTACCAAAAGCTCCAGAATCCGGCCGGTGCGGTCTTCTTTTCTGCGCATATGTTCCTCCTGTAAGAATTAATTCTGTAGTGAGTATAACATAACGGACTAAATCATCATAGTTTTGCTTACATTCATAAGTTATAATCCATGATAAGTCCACTATCATATTTTTGTATCTCTCTGAATCAGAAAATGAGAATGTCATTGACTAAACACGCTGTTATAGTAAAATATATTTTAGTAAACTTAGGCTGACTAAAATTATATAGGGGGGGGTACGCGCATAGTGTTTATTGCCAGAGAAAAAGAACTCGCGGTTTTACAGGAGACGTATAATAAGCCCGGATTCCAAATGACGGTTATCTATGGGCGCAGGCGGGTTGGTAAATCCAGGTTGATCACGGAGTTCATAAAAGATAAGCGTGCCTCCTATTATGTCGCTTCCAAAACGAGCCTTGAAGATAACGTCAGGAAGTGGGGGAGGCAGTTCATAGAGGATACGGCACCTGATCTTGCGGGGGTCGAATTTAACGACTTAGAGAATTTTTTCAGGTTTGTCGGCAATTTATGCCGGGATGAAAGGCTGATTCTGGCCTTGGACGAAATCCCATACATTGCGGAATCGGATACCTCCTTCCTGTCGAGGTTTCAGGTGGCAATCGATACAGTGCTGGTAACCAAGAATGTCTATTTGATAATCAGTGGATCTGCGATCAGCTTCATGGAAAAGGAAATTCTAAGCGAAAAGAGTCCGATTTTTGGCAGGCGGACAAATCAGATTTTCCTGCAACCGTTTGACTATTTGGATTCTGCCAAATTTGTCCCTCATTATTCTGCAGAAGAAAAAGCAATCGTATATGGCGTTACAGGCGGCGTGGCAAAATATCTGACGCTGTTTGATGACTCGCTGTCCCTCGATCGCAACCTGATCTGGCATTATTTTGATACATCCGGCTATCTTTATGAAGAGCCGCACAATCTTTTGATGCAGGAGTTTCGAACAGTAAACACGTATAATTCCGTCATCGAAGCGTGCGCCGGCGGAGCAAACAAGGTTAATGAAATCTCGGACAAAACACATGAATCGACAGCAACGCTTTCCTATGTCCTTAAAAATCTGATGACAATAGGTGTGATTTCCAAAGTATATGCGATCACAGATGAAAAGAACAAAAAGAAGGTAAGCTATGAGATTACGGACGGTATGTACCGTTTTTGGTATCGCTTTGTTCCAAGGGCAAAAGCTGCGATCGAAATGGGCAGGGGCGAACTGTACTACAATAAATATGTTAAAGACAAACTCCATGAGTACATGGGGAAAATATTTGAGTATATTTGCAGACACTATGTTTTGCTAAAAGGACCGGACGGGGAGCTGAACTGTCTGGTTACGAACACGGGAAAATGGTGGGGACCGGGGCATGACCGAAAGCCAACGGACATAGATGTGGTAGGTATAGATACGATCAGCAACCAGGCCATCCTTGGAGAATGCAAATTTAAAAATGAACCGATCGATAAAGCAGTATACGATGCTCTGATGGCCCGCAGGGGTCTGATTGACAAAAAATATGAAGAGGTACAATATTTGTTTTTCTCGCTGAGCGGTTATTCAGAGTGGGTAAAAGAAAATGCCGATGTGTCGAAGGATAAACTGCTGACGTTAGAGGATTTGTATATTTAGAAATCAACAAATATAAATTCTCACATTTTGATAGACAAACGGTGATATAATATGTCTATACCAACAGGAGGAAATTACCATGCTTACTTATCAGGAAACCATAAGACCTTCAGCAGATTTGAGAAACCATTATAACGAAATATCCAAATTATGCAGAGAAGGCAGGGAGGCAGTTATCATAACGGTAAACGGAAGAGGCGATACGGTTTCGCTTGGGTATGAGGAATACAAGAGGATGAAAGCCCGGATCGAGCTGTTAGAAATACTTGCTGAGTCGGACGAAGATGTGAAACGGGGAAGAGTGGCTCCGATCAAGGATACTTTTGACGATTTAAGAAGTATGCTCAAGGAGGGACTGTCTTGAAGTACGAAATTGAGCGCACGGACACGGCGGATTCTCTCATAAGAAGGATCGTGCTCTACATAGCCGAGAATTTTGGAAATGAGGTTGCTCTTGCAAAACTCGATTACCTGGAAAAATCGATCATGTCTCTTGGAGAGAATCCGTATATCGGAACAGAGCCGAGGTACACGGTTTTAAGGCGGCAGGGATACTTGGTGCTGATCCTGGAAAAAGATCTTGTTTTTCATAAAGTTGATGAGGAGCGAAAGCTGGTAACTGTTTATGCGGTTGTAGATCAGAGGCAGGATTACCTTAGTATAATAAGAGGACTTTGAAGCGGATTTTATGGCTCTGAACCAGCAGCTTTTCCTGCTTATTCTTCGGTCAGCCTTTGTATAGCCCTCTTAAAATCCTCAAATCCGATCAGCTGCCCGATGAGCATGGCCTGCTCCCGGCACTGGAGTCGGTCTATCAGTGGGCGGATGAACAGATGAAGAAGAATGGTGAATATGACCAGATTCCCTCATAAAAATGTAGATTATTACAATATTATCGCTCATAAAAATGTTAAATTTGATTGAAAATTCCCTCATGAAAATGTAAAATCAAGAAACGAAAAGAATTACTTCATGGGAGGAAACGCTTTGGAACGAAGTGCATATCAAAAGTTGGCAGACTGGAAAAATAACTACAGGCGTAAACCGCTAATTATTAACGGGGCACGTCAGGTAGGAAAGACCTGGCTGTTAAAAGAATTCGGACAGAGGGAATATGATAATGTTGCGTATATTTCCTGTGACAATAATCCTGTGATTCAGGGAGCTTTTTCAGATTTTGACGTTCAAAGACTAATCCGTGTATTTTCAGCGTTGACGAACGAGCAGATAAAACCTGAAAGGACATTGATTGTTCTGGATGAAGTTCAGGAAGTTCCTAGGGCGGTTACTTCATTGAAGTATTTCTCTGAGGATGCACCGCAATATCATATTGCGGTTGCAGGCAGTCTGCTTGGAGTAACGTTGCATACAGGAACGGGATATCCTGTCGGAAAAGTCGATGAGTTAACGATATTTCCAATGACATTTATAGAATTCCTGAAAGCAATGCATCAGGACCTGTTGGTTGATCAGATGAAGGAGCATCATTGGAAAGAACTATGCTCCATGAGCAGCAGGTTTGAAGATTTACTTCGTCAGTATTATTACACCGGAGGAATGCCGGAAGCGGTAGCATGTTATGTAGAAACTCAAAACCTATTAGAGACAAGAGCAATACAAAAAAGGATATTGAATGATTACAACCGGGATTTTTCAAAACACATACCTGCAAGCCAGGCTACAAAAGTTCGAATGGTGTGGAATTCTATACCATCACAACTCGCGAAAGAGAATAAAAAATTTATATATAGTGTTATAAAAAAGGGAGGCCGCGCAAAAGAATTCGAAGATGCAATTCAGTGGTTGGAAGACGCAGGTTTGATCTGCCGTGTGAATCGTGTAAAAAAGGTCGCGGCACCATTGAAGTTTTATGAGGATTTCGGAGCATTCAAGTTGTTTATGTTGGATCTGGGTCTCCTTGGCGCAATGAGTGACGTGCAGGCAAAGGATATTCTCATTGAGAACAGTATTTTTTCTGAATATAAAGGCGCATTTACGGAGCAGTATGTTGCGCAGCAGATGATTTCAGCAGGGGAGAAGCCATATTACTATTCAAAAGAGAACTCTACTTTGGAACTTGATTTTTTGCTGCAGAAATCCGATGTGTATCCGATCGAAGTAAAGGCAGAAGAAAACGTAAGAGCCAAAAGCCTGAGACAAGTTGTTGAGCATAATCCGGGAATAACAGGATGGAGGTTTTCAATGTCCGGGTATATGGAACAGGGATGGATGGTTAATATTCCTCTGTATTTTGTCGAAGAGTGGATTGCGAGCCATTAAAAAGGGAACCGGCTGGCGGATGAACAGATGAAGAAAGAAGAGCAGTGAAGAACGGGCCATCGCAGTAAGAAGATGATTCTTACTGCGGCGGCCCGTACTATAGTTTTTAGAAGAAGCAGTCGATGCCTTGATCGAGAAATACCTTCTGATATTCCGTAAGATCTTCCGGATGAAGCGCCTTCACACCGGTCATTTCGTATTCTCTGTTCAGAAATTCATATTTGCGCTCGCCCATCTGGTGGAAGGGCAGAAGCTGCACGCGGGAGAGCCCGATCTCATGCAGAAGATCTGCAATTCCTTCTGCATCTGACAACTTTGCATTGAAGCCGGGGATTACCGGGATCCGGGGCAAAATATTGAGCCCCTGCGCATGCGCCCACCTCAGATTCTTGTGGATCAGTTCAGTGCCGACGCCTGTTCCTTTCTTATGTTTCTCCGAATCATACTGCTTGACGTCAAAGAGCAGGAGATCGAAGAGAGGAGCTAGCCTGTGGAAGACTTCCGGACTTACGCAGCCGGTGGTCTCGATCGCAGTGTGGATACCTTTCTCTTTAAGACGAAGAATCAATGCTTCCACGAAGTCGGGCTGCACCATGCCTTCTCCGCCGGAGATGGTCACGCCGCCGCCGGATTCCTCATAGAAATCCTTGTCCTGCATACACACTTCCACAATCTCATCAACCGTTTTATATTCCCCTTCATTTGTCAGCGCGCGTCCGGGACAGCCCTGCACGCAGGAAAGACAACCTGTACATTTATTGAAGTTGATATGGATCCTTCCGTCCTCGGCAGCAGTGATTGCCTTCTCGGGACAGATGTGCACACATTTCTGACAGTGCAGACAGTTGTCTCTGTGGTACATGATCTGCACTCTGGAGAGCTGGGACTCCGGATTGGAGCACCATTTGCAGCGGAGGGGACATCCCTTCAGGAAGACGGTGGTCCGCACGCCGGGGCCGTCGTGTATGGAGAACTTCTGAATATTGAAAACAATGCCTTTTACTTCCATTTAGAAAACTCCTTATAAAATACTGTAGGGAGATTTAACAGCAGAGGTTGATCGTGAAATCTCCGTTTATAAACCAGTCATGGCATAGACTTGAAACCTGGTTTGCTTTTTACGTTCTTATCATAGCATTAGCATTCGAATATGTAAAGAATAAGTTGCGAATGAAATTAATATAAATTTCTTGCGAAAAGTATATTGACAAACGGGTGTAGCATGATATAATCAAGCTACAAACGGAACACAATTAACTTACGAAAGAAAATAAAGGAGTGCCAAATGGAAAACAAAGCACATTTCGGATCTCTGACACCCAGAATGCAGGCATACCGCGAGAGCGTCCTGGATCAGAAACCCTACATCGACGCACAGCGCGCGGTCTTGGCTACGGAATCCTATAAGAAGAATCTGAATCAGCCCGCGGTCATGAAGAGAGCGCTGATGCTGCAGAATATTTTGGCAAAGATGGATATTTATATTGAGGATGAAACGGTCCTGGTCGGCAATCAGTCCTCCGTCAACCGCGGCGCGCCGGTCTTTCCGGAGTACACGATGAAGTTCATCATGGACGAGCTGGATCTGTTTGAGAAGCGCGACGGCGACGTCTTCTATATTACGGAAGAGACTAAGCAGCAGCTGCGCGAGATCGCTCCTTTTTGGGAGAACAACAACCTCAGAGCCCGCGGCGAGGCACTGATGCCGGAAGAGATGCAGGTCTACATGGACACCGGGTTCTTCGGCATGGAAGGAAAGCTCAACGCCGGAGACGCGCATCTTGCAGTGGACTACGGCAACATGCTGAAGGTCGGACTGAAAGGGTACGAAGAGCGTACAAGGGCGCTCAAGGCAGAGCTGGATCTGACAGAGCCCGAGTCCATCGACAAGTACCAGTTCTACAAGGCGGTCCTGATCGTGATCAATGCTGTGAGGGGCTTCGCAGAGCGCTTTGCGGCCCTGGCCCGCGAGAAAGCGGCGGCAGCGGAAGAACCCAGGAAATCCGAACTTCTCGAGATTGCGCGCGTCTGCGACAAGGTTCCTTATCAGCCTGCGGAGACCTTCCACGAGGCAGTGCAGGCTGTGTGGTTCATTCAGCTGATCCTGCAGATCGAGTCCAACGGACACTCCCTCAGCTACGGCCGCTTCGACCAGTACGTATATCCTTATCTGGCCTCCGATCTGGAGAAAGGACTGCTCACCGAGGACCAGGCTGTCGAGCTTCTCACAAACCTTTGGATCAAGACACTCACCATCAACAAGGTCCGCTCCCAGGCGCACACATTCTCCAGCGCCGGCAGCCCCATGTATCAGAACGTCACGATCGGCGGCCAGACCGCAGACGGAAAGGACGCCGTCAATAAGCTGTCCTTCCTGATCCTGAAGTCTATCGGCCAGACGAGACTTCCTCAGCCCAACCTGACAGTCCGCTATCACAGGAATATCAATCAGGCTTTCATGGACGAGGCAATTGAGGTCTTAAAGCTCGGAACCGGCATGCCGGCCTTCAACAATGACGAAGTAATCATTCCCTCCTTCATTGAAAAGGGTGTCAAAAAAGAGGATGCCTACTGCTATTCCGCAATCG
>JAFUFL010000088.1 GCA_017469935.1 Lachnospiraceae bacterium | reverse complement strand
GAAATGCAGTAAGGCAGAGAAGTGATATTACATTGGTGTTACATGAATGCTGATCAAGTGCCGGGGAAGGTAATACGTGCGGCACTTGAACAGCAGAAGCTACCGAAAACAGACGGCATGCTGATCAAGTGCCGGGGAAGGTAGTATGTGCGGCACTAAAACAGCAGAAATTTCAGAAAACCGCCACAATCTCACATTCTTACAATCCCCCACCAACCACTCACGTCCAACTCACAATAATACTCTTATCATCATTGTAGTTGAACGCCGGGCGGGCCTCATCATGCAGAACAGTGACTTCGTCGCCATAGTTGTGGAGGATCGGAGCATGAGCAGAAGCTCCCGTACTGTCTTTGGACTGGGCACGCCTTCTGGCTATGATGAGTTTGTCGACGTCCCATTCCTCGATGGTGTTGGCAAAGGAGCGCATGATGGCGTCGCCGTGGTCGGGGCGGATCAGGTCGAGGACGGCCGTGACTTCTCCGATCGTCTCGTAGCGGTTGCTGGCGACGGGATCGGACATTTTGCGGCTGATCTTGCGGCTCTTGTCCATGAGGGAGTAGTCGAAATCGGAGCCGGACTCGCGGGAGACCGCGTCGAGAAATTCCCGGAAGAGTACGCCCAGGCCGTAGACGTCAAAGCGGTAGTCCGGACTGGTGGTGGACTCGTCGATCTGCTCCGGGGCGGCGTACTGGGGCGTATGGACCTTGAGGTAGTTGGGGTCGTTGATCGCGCACGTGCTGCCCAGATCGATCAGGAAGACCTGGCCGAAGTTATTGAGGATAAAGTTGGAAGGCTTTACGTCACCGTAGACCAGCCCTGCCTTGTGGATGTCGTGAAGGAGGAGGGAGATCTTGTAGATCATGGTGATCACGACATTGAGGTTGAGATTCCGGCAGTAGAAAGTCAGAAGGTCACGGAGGTTGATGCCGCTGATCTCCGACATGATCAGGGAACTGCACGAATCTGTCTCGATGAAGTCGATGACCGTCGGTGTGTAATATTTGTTGTTGAGGAGCAGAAGCTTCTGAAGCTCGTTTCGGAAAAGGGCTTTGTTCATGCGCAGCTGTGTGGAGCTGACGTTTTCGAACATGATCCGCTTCATTATATATTCCGCGCCGGTTCGGTTGGATTTGACGCGGTAGACTTTGCCGCAGCCGCTGTCGGCCAGAAGCTTTACGATCTCATAGAGATTGTCAAAAGAGTGATAGGAGAAAACGTAGTCGGCCGGAGAAACGGTGCCGGCAGATTTTTCCGTCGAAGCGGCGCCTGCCGCATAGTTAATCTGCTGCGTTGATTCCGATGCGACTGTGTCGGGATCGGAATCGGGAAGATTGTCACTCAGGCCGGAGAGGCTTCTGTCGGGGGAGCTATCTTTTGGCAAGTCGGAAGCGGTATCAGGATCTTCGCCGATGCGCACGCTGTCCGGAATCCCCTGGATGAACTTGATCAGGCGGTCGTCGAAGTTGTCCTCTTCGTAGAAATTGATGTACTGAAAGCGCCCCAGCATGAGCTCAAGGCTGCGGGGGAGGCTTAAGGGCTCGAGAAGGACGGCCATCATTTTTTTTGCGTATTTGTAGGCGTAGGTGATCTCGTCCTTTATGTAGTGGGACTGCAGAGCAGACCTGGAAAGAAAGACGATGAAAATATCGCAGTCGAAGATCTTGTTGCCGATCTCTTCGACCCATTCGGCGCCGCTCTTGATGCCCTCGTCGTACCAGAAGCGGTAGTTTTCGTCCGCGGCGTCCAGGTATTCGGCGATCAGAGCAAGATCGTCGTGGGAGTAGCTGATGAAAGCGAAAGGCTTGGAGCCGGTGTAGGAATGCACTTCACTTTTATTGTCTGTCATGGAGGACCTCCTGCTGGTTTTGAAAGTACGGGAATATAATACCATACATTGGGCAGTTTATTGTCCTGACAAAAGGTCCCCCGGGAGAATTTATTTCACAATCCTCTTTTTTGCGGTATTATATAAGATGAAACAAAATGGGTATTCCTTAAATGACCGTAATTGTTTATAGTGTTGTCTATAACAACACATCTGTAAAACATTTCTGACCCCGTGGAGGAGGGGAGATCTGTTAGCGCCGGAACCGGAAGGTTGACGAGGACAGCAGTAATCGAAAATTCGGCGGATGCTGCTGCGGCCGGCGGGTCGTAAGAGACAGAGGAAAAAGCAGAATAAAGACTGTAACAGAGGCTGTCTCAGCGCACAGGTCCGCAGGGCGGACCCTCAGACAGACCGGGCTGACCGGTCAATAAACGTTGGAATTCAGGAGGCGAGAGTTTTGGGTAAATATTTTGGAACAGACGGGTTTCGCGGCGAAGCGAACGTAGTGCTTAACTATGACCATGCGATCAAGATCGGCCGTTTTCTGGGCTGGTATTACGGCGCCAGGATCGGCAAGAAAGCCAAAATAGTGATCGGCAAAGACACAAGGCGTTCTTCCTATATGTTCGAATATGCTCTGTGCACGGGCCTTATGGCATCGGGCGCGGACGCCTATATCATGCACGTCACGACAACTCCTTCCGTATCATATATCACGAGGACGGATGATTTTGACTGCGGAATCATGATCTCCGCATCTCACAATCCTTACTACGACAACGGCATCAAGCTGATGAACCATAACGGGGAGAAGATGGACGAGGCCACGATCCTCGAAGTCGAGAAGTATATCGACGGCGAGATTCCGGAGATCCCCATGGCCAAGGACGCGGAGATCGGCAGGACCGTCGACTACGTGGCGGGCCGCAACCGGTATATCGGTTATCTGATCTCTCTGTCAAAATACAGCTACAACGGAAAGCGTGTCGGCCTGGATGTCGCCAACGGAGCGGCCTGGACGATCGCGAAGGCTGTTTTTGACGCGCTGGGCGCCAAGACTTACGTGATGAATAATGACCCCGACGGATTCAATATCAACACGGACTGCGGCTCCACGCACATCGAGCATCTGCAGAAGTTCGTCGTGGACAACAATCTGGATGTCGGATTTGCTTATGACGGCGACGCCGACAGGTGCCTGTGTGTCGATGAGAAGGGCAATGTCGTCACCGGCGACCACATTCTGTATATCTACGGCCGTTACATGAAGGAGAGAGGAAAGCTCCTCAACAACACGGTCGTCACGACGGTTATGTCCAATTTCGGCCTGTATAAGGCTTTTGACAAGATCGGCATCGGCTATGAGAAGACCAAAGTCGGCGACAAGTATGTCTACGAGAACATGGTGACCTACGGAAACCGCATCGGCGGCGAGCAGTCGGGACACATTATCTTCTCCAAGTATGCAACTACCGGTGACGGTATTTTGACAAGTATGAAGATCATGGAAGTCATGCTTGCAAAGGATAAGCCTCTGAGCGCGCTGGCGGCACCGGTGATCGTGTATCCGCAGGTGCTCAAGAATGTGCGCGTAAAGAGCAAACCCGAGGCGCAGAACGATCCCGACGTGCAGGCGGCGGTTGCCAAGGTCGCGGCGGATCTGGGAAGCGACGGCAGGATCCTGGTGCGCGAGTCCGGCACGGAGCCGGTCATCCGCGTCATGGTCGAGGCGGGAAGCACCGAGGTGTGCGAGAAGTATGTCGATTATGTCATTGACGTGATCACCAGAAAAGGACACCTGGCTTGATCCGGGCGGAAGCACCGGACACTGATATCCGCGAAAGCGGAAAAAAGATAACTAAAACAAAAGATTAAAGGAGTATGGATAATGAGAGTAGTCATTCAGGAAAATTACGATAACATGAGCAAGTGGACAGCCAATTACATCGCGGCGAAGATCAAGGCGCACAAGGAAGACAGGCCTTTCGTGCTCGGACTTCCCACCGGTTCTTCCCCCATCGGCGTCTACAATGAGCTTGTTAGAATGTATAAGGCGGGCGAGATCTCCTTCAAGAACGTCGTCACATTTAACATGGACGAGTATGTGGGACTTCCCAAAGAGCACGATCAGAGCTATTGGTATTTCATGCACTACTATTTCTTTGATCACGTTGATGTCCCGAAGGAAAATATCAATATCCTGAATGGCCTTGCAGAGGATCTGGAAGAAGAATGCGCAAAATATGAGGAGAAGATCGCCTCTTACGGCGGCATCGACCTGTTCCTGGGCGGAATCGGCGTCGACGGCCACATCGCTTTCAACGAGCCCGGCACTTCCCTTGCATCCCGCACCGGCCTCCGCAAGCTCACAAGAGACACAAGGATCGTCAACTCCCGCTTCTTTGGCAATGATCCTGAGAAGGTGCCCGCATACGCGTTATGCACAGGCGTCGCCACTGTTATGGATGCTAAGGAAGTCATCATCGAGATCAGCGGCCACAACAAGGCGCGCGCGATGGCACATGTAGTTGAAGGCGCTGTCAGCCAGATGTGGACATGCAGCTGCCTGCAGATGCACGAGAACGCGATCATCGCATGTGATGAGCCTGCATGCGACGAGCTGAAGGTCGGCACCTACAAGTACTATCTCGACATCGAGAAGGACGAAAGACTCTGATTTAAGGCTGAGTTTATGGCCGGGCTCCTTGTCTCCTGACAGAAGCCCGGCTTTTTATAAGGAGAATTAGAATATGTGTGGAATTGTTGGTTTTACAGGTCATCGTCAGGCAGCTCCTATACTGCTTGAAGGTCTGAAAAAGCTGGAATACAGAGGTTATGATTCCGCCGGTATCGCGGTCAGGAACGGTGAGGAGCTGGCGCAGGTGGTCAAGGCGACCGGCAAGCTCAAAAATCTCTCCGAGAAGACAGACGGCGGCAATGCGCTGATCGGCACCTGCGGCATTGGCCATACGCGCTGGGCTACGCACGGCGACCCGACGCAGACCAATGCGCATCCGCATGTTTCGGGCAACTGCACCGGTTCCGCTTCCGGACCTGTGGAGTCGACGGTGGTCGGCGTTCACAACGGAATCATCGAGAACTATCAGGAGCTGAAGGACAAGCTGCTCAAGCACGGCTATCAGTTCTACAGCCAGACGGACACGGAAGTGGCCATCAAGCTGGTTGACTACTATTATAAGAAATACAAGATCGGCCCCATCGACGCCATCGCCAAGACGATGGTGCGTATCCGCGGCTCTTACGCGCTGGAGCTGATGTTTAAAGATTATCCCGGCGAGATCTGGGTGGCCAGAAAAGACAGCCCTATGATCATCGGAATCGCGGATGACGAGACCTACGTGGCTTCGGACGTCCCCGCGATCTTAAATTACACCAATCAGGTCTACTACATCGGCAACCTGGAGATGGGAAGACTTTCCCCCGGCAAAGCCGTGTTCTACGACCTCAACGGCGATGTGATCGAGAAGGAGCAGGTGGAGATCACCTTCTCCGCCGAGGCGGCTGACAAGGCGGGCTATGAGCACTTCATGATGAAGGAGATCAATGAACAGCCCAAGGCAGTTCAGGACACTCTCGATTATGCGATTGAAAACGGCCGCATCAACCTTGGCAAAATAGGAATCACCGACGAGATCATCAAAGAAATCACGCAGATCCACATCGTGGCCTGCGGATCCGCGTGGCATGTCGGCACGGCGGCGCAGTACATCATCGAGGATCTCGCACGCATTCCCGTGCGCGTTGAGCTCGCTTCCGAGTTCCGCTACAGGAATCCGATCCTGAATCCCAACGATCTGGTCGTGATCATAAGCCAGAGCGGCGAGACGGCGGACAGCCTGGCGGCTCTTCGCGAGGCCAAAGAGAGAGGCGTTCGCACGCTCGCGATCGTCAACGTCGAGGGCAGCAGCATCGCCCGCGAGGCGGACTTTGTCTTCTATACGAAGGCGGGCATCGAGATCGCCGTGGCGACAACCAAGGGATATATGACGCAGCTGGTCGTCACCTACATGCTGGCCGTTCAGTTCGGACTGGTGCGGGGTAACATTGATGAGCAGCGATATTTTGACTACATTAAGGAGCTCTACAAGATCCCGGCGGGAATTACCAGGATTCTTGAGGAGAAGGAGAGGCTGCAGTGGTTTGCGGCAAAATATTCCAGCATGAAGGATTCCTTCTACATCGGGCGCGGCGTCGACTACGCGGTGTGCCAGGAGGGAAGCCTGAAGATGAAGGAAATCTCCTACGTGCACTCCGAGGCGTATGCGGGCGGTGAGCTCAAGCACGGCACGATCAGTCTGATCGAGGACAAGATTCTCGTCGTCGGCGTGCTGACGCAGAGCGATTTGTTCGAGAAGACCATCAGCAACATGGTTGAGTGCAAGAGCCGCGGGGCGTACCTGATGGGCCTGACGACTTACGGTCACTATGAGATTGAGGAGACGGCGGATTTCGTCATTTATGTGCCTCGCATTGATTCTCATTTTGTGGGAAGTCTTGCGATCGTGCCGCTGCAGCTGCTGGGCTACTATGTGGCGGTGGCTAAGGGTCTTGATGTGGATAAGCCGAGGAATTTGGCGAAGAGTGTAACAGTGGAATAATTATATTGTGAGGTGAGGGGCCTGCTGCATCGGAAAATATTGGCCGGTGCGGCGGGCTCTTTTTTTGTATGTGAGGCGGCGATTTTTTGGCGGAGGGTGGCGAACGCTGAAAGCTCTATTTTTCGAAACTTTTTTCGAACCCTCTGTTTGGACGATTGCATATTTTGGATGTAATATGCAGGACTTTCAGATCTATATATGCATGTTGAATTCCCTCTATTCCAAAAATTTGTAATCTGGCAGGATTCAAATTAATAATATGCATAAAAACCTGCATAAATGCACTCATTAAACGATTTAGCTAAACAATTATTAATTGAGGAAGGGAGCAGGCTGTTTGTGATCCCTTCGGAGGATGCTCCGTCGGGGCAGGTATAGGCTGTTTCCGGACCTTTCGGTGGAGGTTTCGCCGAAAAAAAGGCATAGTGCTCTTTCTGAAGCCTTCTTCGGTGGAATATCCACCGGAGAAGGGCTTGGAAAAGGGTACTATGACTCTTATAGAGATATATAGGCCTGTTCCTGAAGCCTTCTTCGGTGGAATATCCACCGAAGAAGGGTTTTAGAAGAAGGGATACACGAATTTTGGCGAGGGCCTATCGGTGACGGATTGGAAATTGGGTCCACTCTTTGGGTTGTGATGGTCAGGGGAAGGCGATATTATTTAAATAAAGGATAAAGGGCGCAGATGTGCTTCAACAGTCAGATCGGCGAGGGGGAAAACAGTGAAAAACAGTAAGGTTCCGGCAATTCTGATGGCGTTGATATTGGCAGTTTCAGGGTGTACCGGCGGAAACGGCGCTGCAGGCCAGGGAATAAGCGGTGCAGGAGAGGAAAACGGCGGCGAGAGCGCGTCGGGAAGCGCAGCGGCGGACGAAGCAGCGTCGGGAGGCGCAGCGGCGGATGAAGCAGGGCAGCAGGGCTCGGGCTCTGCCGCGGAAGAGGCCGAACAGGGCGAGTACGCCAGGGCCATGGCCAAGCGGTCCCAGTCATCGGAGAATTCGGATCCGACCATCACGAAGGTGGCTGCCGGCGGAGAAAACACCAAGGCAGATGAGGCAGCGGCGGATGGCGAAGAAAAGGGGAAGGCTGCAGGGGACGGACACAAGGACTGCACCGTGATGATCTATATGGTCGGTTCCAACCTGGAGAGCAGACTCGGCAACGCCACCAAGGATCTGGAGGAGATCGATGGGGCAGGACTGAGTTTTGACAATTATAATGTGATTGCCTATACGGGCGGCAGCACGCGCTGGGTGAGCGATGTGCCCTGCGACCGCAACTGTGTGCTGGATATGTCCCGGACGGAAGAAGAGAGAGTTGTCGCACAGACGAGCGGAAACGCCAACATGGGGCTTCCGGAGACGCTTTCCTATTTTCTCAATTATTGCGCGGAGAATTATCCCGCAGACCACAACATGCTGATTCTGTGGGACCACGGCGGCGGGCCGCTCTGGGGATATGGCGTGGATGAGCTGTACGATTCCGACGCGCTCCTTCTGGATGAGATGCAGACTGCCATGGAGTCTTCTGCCTTTCGCGGAGGCGAAGGCGGGAAGAAGCTGGATCTCGTGGGCTTTGACGCCTGCCTGATGGGGAGTCTGGAGTGCATGTCGATCTGGCAGAACTACGCGGACTATTATGTGGGATCGGAGGAGCTGGAGCCCGGCGACGGGTGGAACTACGAGTTCCTGAAGGTTCTGGAGCAGGACGATATTTATGCCGGCGGCGCCAAGGACGCGGAAGGCGGAAGTGATGCCGGCGGCGCCAAAGACGCGGAAGACGGCAAAGGCAGCGGTACTTTTGCGAGGGCTGTCGGGAAGAGTATTCTCACTTCTTTTGAGAAGTATTATGACGGGAAGAAGTCGGAGACTTACAACCCGGACCTGACGCTGGCCTGTGTTGACCTCGGAGGGATCGACGCGCTGAACGGGGCGCTGGATGCGCTGGCGGAGAAGATGGCGGACGGCGTCGAGGAGGGCGATTACGCGGAATTGATGCGGGACCGCTCTGACATTAAGAGCTTCGGGATGACCAGGGACTCCCAGGGAACGGTCTCTTTCTATTATGATCTGGTGGATGTGGGGAATTTTGCGGATCATATGGAGGAATTCTATCCTCAGGAGGCAGCGGCCGTCAGGGAGGCCCTCGGAGCGGCCGTGGCAGGCAGTTATGCCAATATTGACGACGCCTCAGGTATGACGCTGTACTATCCCTATAAGAATAAGGGGCAGTTTGAACAGCTCAGCGGCTATTATGCGAGTTTCCTCAAGACGGATGGGTATTCGAGATTTCTAAGGCTTACCGGCGACCGGTTCCTGAAGAGCAAATCCTGGGACTGGTCATTGGGAGAACCCGAGGACAACGAGGGGGAATATACGCTGCAGCTGACCGACGAGCAGATCGAAAACATGACCGAGGCTTCTTATACCATACTGACGACGACGACCTTCGGCGGGCTCAAGCCGATCATGGAAAACTGCAAAATAGAGCCGGATAAGGACGGTGTCCTTCATCTGGACAAGAATGTGAAGCTGGCTGTGCTCAAAAACGGCGAGTCAACCGTAATCCTGCGCGCGGTGGAGGTGGAATCGGACCGCAAAAGAACAGTTTATGACACAAAGGGAATCAGCCTCAGAGGCGATGTCATGGGCAACATACGAGTCATGGATGCCGAGGTGGCCGATGTCACGATCCGCCTGAGCAGGAACAAAAAGAGCGGGGAGACGCAGATCCAAAATATTGAACTGGAGGATAACGCGTCAGGGATCAGCGGCGGAAAGAACTCGGTGGATCTGATGAACTGGGAGGGGCTTGCTGTTTTGACGGGGCAGGATCTGCTGATTCCGGCTAGGGACGAGAGCGGAAGGCTCCGCCCTTATGAGGAGTGGATCCGAACCGGGAACACTATGTGGAACGAAGTCCCTGTGAGCAGCGAGGTGAGCCTGGATGTGCTGGACATCGGGGAGCTTCAGCTGGAAGACGCTTACTGCCAGATCCAGATCCGGGACGTGAACGGGGAAAAGTACGCGTCTGAACTGGTGCCGATCGGCGGCGACGAGCGGAAGAAAGTGGAAGTGCCCATCGGCAGCGGCAGTATGGAGTTCGCGGTCTTCGAAGATCACGCGGAGCTGATCGATTACGAAGGGAGAGAGCTGCGGATCGAAGTGCCGGGGACGGTAGAGGGTGTGCCCGTCACGGTGATCGGCGGAGGTGCGTTCTCCTGGTTCTCTCCCTTTGACGCGCGGGGCTATAATCCGGTCACGGAGGTCGTGCTGCCGGATATGGTGGAGGAGATTGGGACGGCGGCTTTTGCTTACTGCTGGGATCTGCAGAAAATCAATGCGCCGGCAGACCTGAAAGTGATCGGTGACGCGGCCTTTATGGCCTGCGAGCCGCTCACGGAGTTCGCGGCGCCGGACGGCGTGGAGAAGATCGGCAAAGCCGCCTTTGCCTACTGCAGCAGTATGACGCAGTTCAGGATCCCGAAAGAGCTCTCCTCGCTGGAAGAAGGTGCTTTTGCGCACTGTAGTGCGCTGGAGAAATTTACGGGAGGCGCGAATCCGACCGCGGGCGCGGGAGCGGACTCTGCGGTACAAGGCGGAGAAACTGCCGCGCAAGGCGGAGAAACTGCCGCGCAGGGCGGAGAAACTGCCGCGCAGAGCAAGAAGAATAATCCGGTGCTGGATGCGGACGGCGCGATCTACACCGGGGACGGCAGTATGCTGCTGGCCTATCCCGGCGCGGCGGGGGAGAGCTTTGCCGTGAAAGAGGGGACCAAAGAGATCGGGTACGCCGCCTTTGACGGATCCTCTCTCAAGGAAGTGCTTTTGCCCGGGAGTCTGACGGCGATCGGGAATTACGCCTTCTATGACTGCAAGAAACTCGGCGTGCCGGAATTTCCGGAAGGGCTTTCGAAGCTGGGCATGCACTGTTTTGACACGGGAGACTGGGCGATCGAACCGGATGAGATCCCGCAGGAGCAGGGCGTGATCCATATCCCTGCTTCGCTGGAGGAGATCGGGGAGCACGCGTTCGACCTGTTTATCAACAGCCGCTTCGAGGTGAGTGAGGACAACCGGCACTACAGCGCGGCGGAAGGGGCGCTCACGAACAAGGCGGGAGATACGGTCTACTATATTGCGACTGATCCCGATTTCCGCGCCGTTTATCCGGAGGGGATCGTGGAGTTCAATCAGGAGCCGCTGGACGCGTATGACGCGGTCAATATTCTGAGCGGAAATATCGTGCGGCAGATCTATTTGCCGGCGTCCATGACCAAATTCCCGGAGGAGATCTCAAGTTATCAAAACAGAGACGAATACGCGTTCTACCACTGCCCGGCCGGGTCCGAGGCGGAGAAGTTCACGCTGCGGCAGGGACTTTTGTCCAATGACGAGACGGAGAGGCCGGAGGGCACGAAGGAGGTGGCGACGGCCCGGGGGACACTCTATTTTGACCTATACAGTGACCACGCGGTGCTGTGGGGCTATAACGGCGAGGACGAGACGCTGGAGATTCCTTCCGAAGTGGAGGGAAAAGCAGTGACGGCGGTCGGTAACGGCATCGAGCCGCTCTTTACCAACACGTCTTTCCTCCACGATACCGGGAGGCACATTTCCGGGCTGATGAAGATCGTGATCCCGGAGGGCGTCACCGTCATCAACAGCGGAGCGCTGGAAGATGTCAGCTACGGGACCGAGATCGTGCTCCCTTCGACGCTGCGAAAGCTCGGAAAAGAGGCAATCTACGCGAGCGCGGCGCTGAGCGCGCTGCCGGAGGGCCTCGAGATCCTGGAAGAGAATTGTCTCATGTGGCCTTCGGACGTTCCTTTTGTGGTGACGCCCAAAATGAGCTACATTGACGGATCCTTTACGGCTGCGGTGTCGGCCTTTGCGCAGGAGGGAGAAAACGAAAACTACAGCGTGCGGGACGGCGTTCTGTACAATGCGGACGGGACGGTTCTGCTCCGGTATCCGGACGGAAGCGCGGCGGAACAGTTCAGTATTCCGGAAGGGACGGTCTCGGTGGGAGACTCTGCGTTCTTCGGCTGCTCGAAGCTTGCGAAGGTGTCTCTTCCGGCGTCGCTTAAGCAGATTGGGGAGCAGGCATTCTGCAACTGTTCGGGACTGACGCAGATCACTTACGAAGAGGGTACGGAGCTGGAAGCAATCGGATCGAGTGCTTTTTCGCAGTGCGAGAGCCTGACGGAGGTCTCGCTCCCTCCGATCAAAGAGATCGGGTCCAGCGCCTTCGCTTACTGTGAGGCGCTGAAGACGGTGCATTTTGCCGAAGGGACCAGGTCGATCGGAGATAACGCGTTTCAGAACACCGCGGTGGCGGATCCGCAGCTGCCGCAGAGCCTTTTGAAAATAGGCGACTATGCTTTTTACAACTATGAAGGGCAGACGGCCGCGGGCAGCGCAGAGACCATCCGCATTCCCGCCGGCGTGTCCCAGATCGGTACGAATGCGTTCAGCGCGATCGGAAACACATCCTTCGAGGTGGATCCGGAGAACCCGTATTTCAGCGCGGCGGACGGCCTTCTTCTGGACAAGGAGAAAAATGTGATCCATCTGTGCGCCGCCGGGATCAGCGGGAGAGTTGTCATTCCGGAAGGCGTGACAGGCATTCTCTTCGGATCTTTCGACAGCGCTCCGGGCGTAACGGACGTCGAGATTCCGGACAGCGTTGTCTTTATCAGCAACAGCAGTTTTGACCCGCAGCAGGTTGATGACGGAAACGGAGGGCTCACTGAGGTCACTCCGGTGACGATCCATTGCAATAAGGGGTCCTACGCCGAATTTTACGCGGTCTCCAGAGGAATCCCCTGTGAGGCAAAATAGTGCCGGCCGAGGGATTCTGCCGGAGCGGCGGCGCCGGCGAAATCGGCAGGAATTGCCGGCGGCATCAAAGAACACAGATTGTCTATTTGTCATGAAATACCATTCAGTGTATAATTAATTGGAAGTATATTTTTTCAGCTATATGTAGCTTGAAGGGAGGACAGGATGAGAAAGGCATTAGGAGTATTTCTTTCCATGACGCTTGCGGCATCGATGCTTGTCGGCTGCGGAGGAACGGGTGCGACTTCATCAACCGAACAGCAGGGCGCGGCGCAGGAGACGGAAGCTGCGGAGCCTGCGGCAGAGGAGAAGGCTGAGGAGCCCGCGGCGGCGCCTGCAGCAGAGGAAAAGGCTGAGGAGCCTGCAGCAGAGGAAAAGGCTGAGGAGCCTGCGGCAGAGGAAAAGGCTGCGGAGCCTGCGGCGGATCCTGCAGGAGAGACGGTAGCCAGCACGGCAAGCGAAGGCGAGCTGCCCAAACTGGGCGGAATCCCCGGTTTCGCGATCGGCGGCCTGGCACCCGCCGAGGATCTGGAAGATCCGGAAGAGCTGACATCGGAAGACACGGATAAGCTGGACAGAGCGATGCGCGCGTATACGCCTCCGGCAGACTCTCTTCTGGTCAACAATGCGGAGAAATTCCACTATTATGAGAACATGGGCAAGGACGAGCAGGCCATGTACGACGCGATGTTCATGTGCGCGACCGATCCGACCAATGTCGATAACGTAACGGTAGCCAATATTTCCGTGGATCCCAAGTCCGAGGAGTTCAGCAAAGTGCTGCTTCTGGCATATCGCGGCCTTCTGTACGATCATCCGGAGCTGTTCTGGCTCTACAACGGCACGGAAGCGGACATCACCTTCGGTGCTCCTTATGAGCAGCCCGGAAACGGCACTTACACCGTATACTGCTTCTTCGAAGAGCCTTTCGAGGAGTTCGAAGAGATGATGACAAAGTTCAATGACGCGGCGGACGCATTCCTTGCGGATATCGACCAGTCCCAGAGCGATGAGAAGGTCGCCAAGGATATCCACGACAAGCTGATCAATACAGTCACATACAACACGCCTGTCATGAACGATAATTCCATCAACGGTTACAGCAACCTGGCGCACACGGCATACGGCGCGCTCGTTGAGGACAGCAACGGAACCCCCAACTATGCGGTCTGTGACGGATACTCTCAGGCTTATGTCTATCTTCTGCAGCAGTGCGGCATTGATTCTACCGTCATCGTAGGTGTCGCCGGCAATACGATGGATGACGCCGGCGGACACGCATGGAGCGTTGTCAAGCTGGGCGACGACTGGTACGAAGTCGACTCCACTTGGGATGATGCCGGTTCTCTGGATGAGGCAGTCAACAGCATCAAAGAATCGGATCCTTTGAGCTACGGTTACTTCTCTGAGGCTCTCACCGATGAGGAGTACAGAAATAAGCTCGAGCATGCACTCTGCTATGTGACGACGGAAGAGATCCAGAACTATGTTCCGGATGAGTACTATAACTACATCACTAAGGATCAGAAGTATCAGCTGAGCCTTGCTCAGAGCAGCGTGCGCGTTCGCGCGAGCCAGAGCACGACCGGATATGAGAGCTATGCGGATCTTATGAACCTGGCTCCGATCGCGGAAGGCACATTATACAAGCTCAGATAATCGAGCGGCGCAAGGTCCCTGCAGGGCTTGTTGCAAGGGCGGCTGCAAGTCTGCTGCAAGGCTTCTGCAGGGGCCGTTGCAAGGGCAGCTGCATAGTCTGCTGCAAGGCTTCTGCAGGGGCGGCTCGCCGGAGCCGCGCTCATGAGCTCCGGGCCGGAGCTTGGGGGCTCTCTATTTTGACGGAGGTTTGCCATGGGAATGGATCTGAAAAAACTTGAAAACCTGATTCACAATCTGAATCTTGAAGAATCGGGCGGAAAACGCGATCTGCTGCCTCTTTACGCGGATATCGAGGCGGTGAACGCACTGGTTGGGTATCTGGCCGAGCCGTTTCGCGGCAAAATTGATTTCGTCTGTTCTCCCGAGCCTCTGGGATTCATCATCGGCAGTATGCTGGCTCGAGAGCTGGGTGTGGGCCTTGTGGTGATCCGCAGGAACAGCCAGTTCTGGATCGATCCGGAGGAGCACGTGACGGCCTCTTATATCAACCACCGCGACAAGGTCACTTCTCTGATCACAGAGAGAAAGCTTCTTCCCGCGGGCAGCAGAGTGCTGCTGGCGGACGACTGGATGAGCACGGCCGCAACTATGCAGGCCTGCACCAATCTGATCGAGGACGCCGGCTGCAAAGTAGTCGGAATGGCCGCCGTCGGCGCTAATTATCAGTCCGGGGCAAAAGATCTGATCGATTCGGGAAGTGCAAGAATCGTATATTGCGAGAAGTAAGAAGTACAGTTTGTTGTGAGAAGTAAGAAATATACCATACTTGCGGGCGCGGTAATGGCCTTTATCTTCCTCCAGTCAGCGCTTCCCGCGGATCTGTCGAGTCAGGAGAGCGGCGTGATCGTCGACCTGATCATGAGATTCTTCGAGAGCATTCTGCCGGTTGGGCGGGAGTCGATCGTTTTTGCCGTGCGCAAAGGGGCACATTTTACGGAGTATCTGATCCTGGGAGCTGTCCTGGCACAGGCGGTGAAGGAGTGGAATTCGGAATCGAAGCGGTCGGGAGTTTCTTCAGAGTCGGGAGCGGCGCCTGAACCGAGAATGCAGGGCGTAACTTCTGATTCTGGGATGTCGGCGGCGGGCGGTGCGCTGGCCGCGTGGCTGATCGGAACGGCTTATGCGATGACGGATGAGTTTCATCAGTCATTTGTGCCGGGAAGAAGCTGCGAGCTCAGAGATGTGGTGATCGACAGCTGTGGAGTGCTGATGGGCGTTCTGCTCGCGACGCTGGTCGGACGGATCAGACGTGCCAAGGCGCAGCGGAAGGGCGAGGCCGAAAGCGTTCCGGCAGCGGAGTCATCTCATGGAAGGCGCGAATAGGCAGAACGAAATATTTTTCGATGGCTCGTATGAAAAAGATGGGATCTGACAAGTTTATAGTGCTGTTTGAAAACCCTCTGTTCAAAAAAAATCGAAGAATTTGCGCGCCGGGTTGAAAATAGTCATGTGAAACGTTTAAGAAATTTAGAGCTTCTTGTACAGAATAGTTCCGATAAGAATCTTGAGTATAGATTCTTATCGGAACTTTTTGATTTGTCTCTATAGGCGGGTGCCGGGAGGGCATTGCAGAGCCCAGAAAACAAGTAAGTGCACTGCACGCTCCACCCGCCAATGCATTGCGGATTGCGCGAGGATCTGTTCATAGATTTGGAGCCGGCGTACGGCTGCATAACCTGTCCGGGATTTGAATTGTTGAATCAAGGAGACCGGGAAATTTATTACAGACGCTCAGTCCTGAAACAGCCCTAAATGCACACAGGCATTGTAGATTCCGTCGTCATCGACGTTTGTGGTGACGTAGTCAGCCTTGGCCTTGAGTTCGGGGCAGGCGTTGCCCATCGCTATTTTGACCCAGTCGGAGGTGAACATGGACATGTCGTTGAGAGCGTCGCCAAAGACGACGGCGTCTGCGTAGTCGGCGCCAAGCATGTCCATGATCCGCTTGATGCCGACGGATTTGTCGGTGGGCTCGACGAAGAGGTATTCGCGGTGGAAGCGGCACCAGGGGAGAGCGGGGAGGGCCTCAAGCTGCTGCTCTTCGCCGGGTAGGCAGGCGATATAGACCTTGTAGATCGCGTCGTAGTCGCGGGGGTCGAGGCCGGGGACGACGCGGGTCTTCATGTAGATGTCGTGGGTGAAATCCTCGAAGCGGCTGTCGGGCGCGGAGCGGTAGACGGTGTTGTCAACCTGGAGGGCCCAGGGCATGCCTTTGGCGGCGCATTCGTCGACCAGCCGGACGACCTGGTCCTTGGGGAGGGGCGTCGCGCCGTAGAATTTGTCGTCGATCGTGATGCCGTAGCCGCCGTCGCTGATCATGTTGGTGAAGCCGAGTTCGTGCATGCAGTCGACCGCCAGGGCCTGGAGCCGGCCGGTGGCGATGCAGAGAAAGTGGCCGGCCTCCCGGCACTTGCGCAAGGCCAGGACTGCGGAGTCCGGTACGTAGGAATCTCCGTAGCCGCCGGCCAGGAGCGTCCCGTCTATGTCAAAAAACAGATATCTTTTTCTTGGTGTTGTGATTTTTTCGGATGCGATATTTTCGGATGTAATTTTTTCCATGGTGGACCTTTTCTTTCGTCGTGGCAGTTAGTGTTGTCTTCTTCTAATCATACTATAGGAGGTGCGATTTTTTGGCAGAAAAGTTTGCTTGACTGAGCCGAGTGACGGAAGATTTTGGGAAAATGAGGCGGATGGGGCATTGAATGGCAAGCAAAAGCTTAAACTATAGGTTGCTATAACAAATCAGGGATTTGGTGTATAGTATCATTCTAAGTAGCAGTCACTCTGATTGGCGGGCAGCACGAGCTGTCCGGATGTGAAAGGGGGATGGTGAATGCGCGCGATCGCAATTGCTTTCGTTGAGTTCAATGTGGTGCTGGGCGGAATTCTTTT
>JAFUFL010000059.1 GCA_017469935.1 Lachnospiraceae bacterium | reverse complement strand
GCCAGTTCAGGAGATTCTGATATGTATAAGAATTATTTTTTTGACCTTTATGGGACGCTGGTTGATATCCGGACAGATGAACAGAAGCCCTCTCTGTGGCAAGGCGCAGCGGAGTTTTACTCACTTTGCGGTGCGCCTTATACTGCCGCTGAGATCCATGCACGCTATCTTGCGCTCTGCGCAGAGGAGACAGAAATACTCGCTGAGGCCTGTCCGGCATTGGGCACACAGGGCGTGGAGATTGAGCTGCGCAATGTGTTCCGGCGCCTGTTTCAGGAGAAGGGCATAACTGTATCTGCAACACGGGTTGAGGATACCGCGGTGTTGTTCCGGTTACTGTCTTTTGACCGTGAACCATGCCTGATGAAGGGGGTGAAAGAGACACTGGAGGAACTGCGCCGGCAAGGGGTACATTTGTACATGCTTTCCAATGCTCAAAGCTGTTTCACTATACCGGAACTCCGGCGGCTTGGACTATTGGATGGTTTTTTCGACGGGATCTTTCTTTCCTCTGATTTCGGATCTAAAAAGCCTTTCCCTGCTTTTTTCCATGCGGCACTGGCGCGGGCGGGAATATCCGGTTCCGAGGTATTGATGGTCGGTAACGACCCGGATGCGGATATCCGCGGAGCTGACGCCGTCGGCATGAAAAGCCGCTATATCCACAGCTGGCAATCACCTCCGCGCGGCTTTATCCTGCCGGAGAGCTGCCGGGAGATCCAGTCACTTGAGGAACTGCTGAAAGACAGCTGATAACTCAGAGTCTGTTAGTTAGTGGAGAAAAGACATGGCTATTTGTGACGGAGCGCCACAAATAGACCTGGCGGCAGATGAGAAATCGCATTCGCGAATTAATCATCGCACCTTTGCAACAGAGCGCTCGGAAATGAGGGATTATTATGAAGGAAATCTTACGTGAAGTAAATGCACTTATCACAGAAATGAATGCACTCGACAAGTTTAATGACGACATCTTCATCGCATTTTACGAGAAAGAAGATGCAATGCAGGAAAGCCTGCTGGCTGCAGAAAAGGCGGGCAAGCTGTCGGCAGAAGAGAGAAAGGATTACTCGGACAGGCTGGCGGAAGCCTTTGCAAGACTTCGGGGAAAACTTTCATTTTGCAATCTGAAATAACTGAAGTTACTGCGGGTGACGCGGTAAGCCCTTTTTCATGGCATGTATTACTGAAGAAAGATAACAATCGGAATACTGCTCGCATCACAAGTGCAGCATCCATTACTGCCCAAATAAGCGTATGAGTACGGATTTCTACTGCCAGAGTCACCATGACGCATTTAAGGATATCAGAGATGACTATAACGGCGGCAGCACTTCCGGGTACGGCAACAAGAGTAATACCGGCGGCAAGTCAAAAAAGTCCACGGCCCAGGACGACTATTACGGCACAAAAGATTATTCGAACGCTGAAGACTTTGCCGACGACTGGGAAGAAGACTTCGAGGATTATGATGACGCTTACGAGTACTATGAGGAAGAGACGGGGCACTATTAGAGACAGAGAATGGAAAGGTGAAACACATGCTGACACTTATAATTAAGGAGGTATGTTAACCATGGCAAAACCGGTAAAAAGCCCATTCGACAGAGATGGCGGAAGAAGGTTTACAGAACTGGAAATTCCGGACCGTAAGCTGACAAAGGAACAGAAGAAGACTGCTGATGAGTTTACAAGGCTTCTTAATGAGCACAGAAAGAAGAAAAAGAAAATGTAAGCGCCACTGATAAAGAGGCAGCCGGCTAGACTGGCTTGTTTTTGGACCAACACACGGATGACCGCAATAAATCGAGGTCAAAATAGTGCGATGCCAGGTCTGAGGCGGTATAATAGTTATGGTCACCTCAGATTAAACTATGAAACTATAGAAAGGCTTACTGCGGCTGACGCAGTAAGCCTTTTTAGATTCTGGAGTACAGAGAGGGGAATAATCAATTATGATTTCATGTTGTACAACCTATACCGTCCACCTGCTGATGCTGCAGTGATTTACAACCTCTGAAGGTTACTGCAGCGTCAGTAAATCTAATTCAGAGGTGGACAATATGGAACAAAGAGGAAGAGCGTATCGAAGATACCAGCGCAATCGCGCAATTCGAAGAAAGAAAAGAATTGTCGATGCAGTGTACAACGGCTATTACTTTAAGCATGACGGCCAGTACAGCAAAGGCCATATCGGCTGCGGGTGCGGCCTTTGCAAAATGGGAAAACGGTTTAGAAAACCTTCGCTTGCGGATTGGAAGAAATCACAGGCTTATCTGATGGATCTGCAGCAGTGGAGGACTCAACAAGAACAATATGATTGATGAGACAGTAAATAACGAAAACAAGAAATGCGGACGCCCTTATTATGATCATGAATCAGGGCATTGGAAACTGGATCTTCCCGGCTTTGGAACAGAAGAAGGGGATCTGCTGTATATTTGCGGCGATTTTGCCGGAACCAGTTTGTATTTTCCATTCAATGACAAACAGACCATAGGCAGAGAATACTCCGATCATGAACATACCTTTAACGGCGTGCTGAAGGCACTGCTTGAGGATCCGGAATATTTCAGCATCGAAGGGTTCGAAGAGTACTATTCGGAACAGGAGAGGCAGCTTCTGAGTAAGATGCAGGAAAAGCTTCGCGGTCAGCAGAGTAAATGAGAGCATTAATAAGCCATGAGAGTTTTATAACCATAAGGGAAGACAGCACGATACTGCTTTCATAAAGAAGCGGTTGAAAAGGGTACACATGGACGCAGGCTGAACGCATATTGAGACAGGAGAAAGAGGGACATACAGATATGATATTTAATCCGGGATTGGAAATCGGTAAAGAAATCAGTAATGCCGTACTCGTTAGTATCTTCAAATGTGGCAATATGGGAGGCATGCGGAGATCTCATACCACTGGTACTCTTGTACTTATATCAGACTATACAAAGGGGCTTTATCATGACAAGTGGATCGGCGGAGTGCTCCATTACACCGGGATGGGGAAGAATGGAAACCAGGATATCCACTGGGCACAGAATGATACATTGGCAAAATGGGGAAGCAACGATGTTGACGTCCACTTATTTGAAGTTATGGAAGAGGGAAAATACACATATTGTGGTCGCATAGAAATGGTTGGAAAACCGTATACAGAAACGCAGCCTGGGGAAGACGGTAAGAACCGGCTTGTGTGGATGTTTCCAATCAGACCGATCCCAATGAATGACGTAAAAAAGCCCGCCATGTTTGTGTTCAAAGATATGGACGATTATAAAGCAAGGGGTAAGAATGTCGATGCTGAGTATAATAAAACTCATATAAAAAAGAGTAAAAAGAGCACCGGTAAATCAGATAATAGAAGAGTCAAACATAAGACTTTCGGTGAGGGAACTGTGATCGACATCAAAGATGGCTTTATCATTGTGAACTTTGAAAAAGCAGGGCGAAAGCAGCTCAACTATAAGATATGTATGGATAAAGGGCTCATCGAGTTCTTGTGAAGAAATACGTCCCCCATGAATTTATGTTTTATGATTGGTTACATTTCATATGAACAGTATTATTAAGAATAATACAGATAATTCAGTCTAATTCATAATATGTGGATTGGACTGATTACAATTTCGACGGAGTAAGCAAATGACCAACGCCTTTTACACAAATTACACTGACCTCAAATTCATTGACAAACTAAAAAAGAACATAGATACCTGCAAGGCCTTCTATTTCTCGGTCAGCTTTATAAAGAAGCCGGGGCTTCGTTTGATTGCGCCGAATATTGAAGCCGCATTATCAAGAGGGGCCAAGGGCCAGCTGATCACATCAACATATCAGAACTTCACGGATATAGATTCATTGACATGGTTTTATGACATGCAATCCCGTTATCCGGATACATTTACATGCAGGCTGGACCGGGAGTGTTTTCATGATTTTCATGGAAATGTAGTCGGTTTCCATTCCAAAGGCTATCTCTTTGAGTTTAATGACCACAATGAACTCTTGGTCGGATCCTCCAATATCACTGTATACGCACTTTTAAAGAATATTGAGTGGGATGTGTCGATCATTGAAGGGAAGGAGGCTGATACATTCAAGGATGCAAAGAAGGAATTCGATGCACTCTGGGAGCGTACGCTTCCGCTGAATAGGGATTTGATCGAGGAGTATAAGACAAGGTTGTACTATTCCATCGAGAGATGGGATATGGATTATGATATCGCAAATTCACAGTACAAGCCTAATTACATGCAGCGCCGGGCACTGAAGGAACTTAACCGCATTCGTGCGATGGGAGCGACGAAGGCGCTCACTGTTGCGGCAGCAGGATCAGGTAAAACGTTCCTGGCTGCTTTTGATGCGCTCAATTTTAATCCGAAGCGACTTCTTTATATTGTTCATGAAGGTTCGATTCTGATGAAGTCCTTTGAGACTTTTCAGAAGGTATTCGGCAGTGAGCGGACATATGGAATATACAATAAGGACTACAAGGAATTTGATGCGGATTTTGTGTTTTCCACAAATGTGACAATGGCAAATTCGCTGGAACTATTTGATAAGCACACCTTCGACTATATCATTCTCGACGAGTGTCACCATGCGACGGCGGAGACGTATCAGAAGATCATTCATTACTTTGAACCGCAGTTCTTACTGGGTATAACAGCTACGCCGGAACGAATGGATGGAGAAGATGTCTTCAGCCTCTTTGACCAAAATATTCCTTATGAGCTAAGGCTTCGTGACGCGATTATAAACGGTTTGGTTGTACCGTTTAAATATTATGGAATTCGTGATGATCTGATCGAGTACGGAATTAAGGAGACAAAAGGGCATAAATTCGTAGAGCAGTTTTCTGATGAAAAGCACTGTGAATTTATATATCAGATGATTGAGAAGCATCGCTTGCCGGGGCAGAAGCTGAAGGCATTGGCCTTTTGTCGTGACATTTCTCATGCGATCAGAATGTCTCAGGCAATGGAAGACTATTATGTCACCCGGTATCTTACTGGCCGGAATTCGGTGGGAGAACGTGTCCGCGCCTATAAGGATTTGCAGGATGATTCGGCAGATCTGGAGATCTTATTTACGGTGGATATCTTAAACGAAGGTGTAGACATTCCTGGCGTAAACATGGCCCTATTCCTGAGACCAACAGACTCTCAGACTATTTTCATTCAGCAGCTTGGTCGTGGCCTTAGAAAATATGAGGGCAAGCAGTACGTAACGGTACTGGATTTCATCGGTAATGATTATAAGAGAAGTGTGCAGATCGCATTTGCACTCGGGAGCCTTTCCGAGAACTTCGTTGTGGAGAAAAAGCTTGTAGCTGCGCTTGTTAAAGACAATTTTAAAAGTATTGGCCTGGCAGATTACGGGGTGGAGATCCATCTTGATGACCTGAGCAAAAAAGAAATATTGTCATATATTGATGATGTCAACTTTAACGTCAAGAAGTATTTGGCGCAGGATTATGAGAACTTCAAAAAGTATATAAGCGCTGCCAGCTATCCGCGTCATGTGGATTATCTGAATAACGATTATGCACCTGATTTGATTAAGTTCATGCAATCAAAGATCGGCGGAAGAAAGAACGCCTCATATTATGGCTTCCTACAAGCGATCGGAGAGGCGGATTTGCCTGCCTTCGATGATCGTCAAGAGGCCTTCGTAAAGTACGTGTCGGAGATGCTTCCGATTGTGCGGCCTTATGAATATCTGATTATTCAAAAACTTATCTTCGGAGCAGGAAAAGAGAAACTTTCTGAGATTAAGCGGCATGTGCAGATCAATGCAGCAACGTATGATCAGGCGTCGGTTGACCATGCGCTTCACTACATGTTGGCTACAGATTTCTTCGCATCAGATGGAGAAGAATTGTCGCTCAACAATGTTGCACTCGGCGTGGAAATGGACGAATACATGCGAGATCTGCTTGAATACGGTCTTGGCAAATTTGATATTGATTTCAGTAAATCTGATGGGACAGAGCGTTTCCTTCCTTGGGCAAAATACCGCAAGGAGCAAGTGCAGCAGTTGCTGCTGAATAACCCAAGAGACATTATGAAGGGAACAGCGATTTATGATGAGATCGTATATATATATGTAACGGTTGTGAAAGGCGCAAGTGTAAAAGAAGACTTGAAGTATGAAGACGGCTATCTTGATCCCGATACTTTCCGGTGGGAGACTGTTGCGCATATAGGCGATAAAGAGCTCAATTCGCTCAAGAATAGTAAGGGTGCGCACTTGTTTGTACGAAAGGTTGATAATGAGGACGGGATACAGCTTCCGTTTACATATATAGGCGCTGGGAAAATGGAGTACATTGAAAATTCGAAAAAGGCAAATGGAGCGCATTTATTCAGGATTCCGATGAACCGAACTGCGCCGGAGGATCTTTATTTTGACTTCAAACTCCCGGATTGAAAGTAGAGTGATAACAGAAATGAAAACCATAAAGGTAGTCGCGGCAATAATCCGCAAAGAAGATTGTGTATTTGCAACGCAGAGAGGATACGGAGATTATAAAGATTGGTGGGAGTTCCCGGGTGGAAAAGTGGAGTCAGGAGAAACTCCGGAAGAGGCATTAGTCAGAGAAATAAAAGAAGAATTGGCATCTGATATTGTGGTGGAGAAGTATCTTACCACGGTGGAGTATGATTATCCGGAATTCCATCTTTCCATGGCCTGTTATTGGTGCAGTGTGAAAAGCGGCAAGCTTACACTTCTTGAACACGAGGCGGCAAGATGGCTTCCGCTTGATGATTTGCGGCAGGTGAATTGGCTGCCGGCGGATGTGAAAGTAGTGGAGGCTATAGAAAAATCCATGTCATAATAAATGAAGGACGGAATAACAATGGACCACATGGAAGACTCGAAAATGGAAGTTTTAAACTATCTGAGAAAACAAAATGTGGATATTGCGGCTTTGGACGAGGCGGTGATCGATGAAATGGCTTATCGCTATTATAAGAATTATTACAGCTATGAGATGGATCACGATTTTGCGGTGATGGATGCGGTTGAGGAGTTGTTTTAAAAAGATATGTGAGCCTTGTGATGTACGCTTTACGGAGTGAGTAAACGGAAAACATAAGATAAAATGTGTTTGAAGTATTGAAGAAGTATAAACTTCCGATACTAATCGGCATCGCGGAGCTATGAGGTGCTGATTAAAAAGAATAGTAAACAGGTGGAGAAGACATAAGACATGGACATTAAAGAAATCTATTCTAACGTACTCCTTATATCTATAGCAAACGGACGTAATTATTATAAACATGTTCGTGAGGCAGAGGAAGAGACTGAAACGTATTTGGCAGACTACAAGCGGCACTCAGCTAATATGTACGATGATTTGCCGGAGGGGTACAGTGGTCTCTATTTCATGGAATCATTGGCTCGCAAAGTCGGAAGTTCCATAGGAGAAGTATGTTTACTGACAAAAGCTCGGAAAGAAGAGATTATCCTATCTCTTCTGAAGAATATCAATCCTATTGAGAATGCATATTGCGACTATTATGACGATTCTATTGAAGGCCAGGTTGAGTTCAAGGGTATGGCTCAAGTTTTTGACCTAACTGATGTGAATCGGGTACGACAGCTTTTCAATACAGAAGAATCGCCTGATAAGATTGATATCAGTAGCTTTGAAGTGCCATATTCCGTTACATGTCAGAGAATAATAGAAAACAAAAATGCAGAGAGTATAGTCTCTTATACTCTTTACATAACACCTGCTGATAACCTTCTGACTCGTTATACATTCGATAATTATGCTGTATGGACAGGAAACAACGGACCGATAGCGGACTATATAGATAAAGTGATAGACGCACATGAAAAATTGCAGGGCATAGATACTGAAACGCCAGCCGGAAATGGTGCTGCTGATATATATTCAATTATTCTATTAGATGCCTATCGAAGGAGAATTATTTGTTATGAAGAGTAATGCCTTTGAACAGTTAACTCTATTTGTCACGATCGCACTATTGACAATTCCCTTACTAATATCTTGTAAAAAGACGTCATCTTCAGAAGAGATACAAAAAGAGAACGCAGCCCTTTCCAATTCTGCTGTACAGACCGAACAGCTAAATGAGAATGCTTCTAAAGATGAGGAAATTCTGGTAATTATAAATGGGGCACAGGTGAATCTAGGGGAGTTGACGTTGGAGAATCTCCTGCAAAAAAGCGGCCTTACAAGTGAGTATACTGTCGAAACTGTGGGCAAGAACAACCCCAAAGTAAGAGAAGCTTTAAAGACTGAGCTAATAGATGAAAGAAAAGACATTAGAATCTATGCAGAAATTGAAAAAGAGAAGGGGGATAAAGAATCAGGGTTAAAGAACGGAACTGTATGCGGATTAACAATAGAAAAGCCTGCAACGGGGTCTGAAAAAGGAAAGGGAGATTCAGTATCAATAGGAGGCGTGTTCCTCGGAGATTCAGAAGATGATGTAAAAAAAGCGTTTGGCTCTCCTGATTTTTCTGATTCATACGGCGATGGATACGGGACGAATTATCGCTTTAAGAAGAATAAGAAATATGATCTTTCTGTAGATCTCTACCGCAGTGAAGTAAGTAGGATAGAAATACGCCGCTTGCCAACTGAAGAGTTAAATTTGTTTGAAGCTTTTAACAGCAGATGGGATGAATCGGATAAAACAAGAAAAGCGACACTTAAGTCATTGTCATTGAGGGTCCCTTATAATTCTAGAATTATAAATAATTCTATTTTGATAGGCGATTCCGTCCAATGCAAAATATCAAGAAGTAACAGGGACAACGTAACAGAGAATTCCACAGACGAGGCGGATTTATATCGTGAATGCTTTTGGGACCTTATAGACACTCGGTTTAGAGCAAATGTGGAATATGAGAAAGGCTACGTAGATGGTAATCCCGCTGTATATTTTAATCATAAATATAATGATGAAAAAGATGGAAAAGAATACTTTCACAGTGGTGCTGTGTTTGTGACAGATTACTATGTATATTGGTACTCCTATACAACTTTAGCTGAAGATGAAAATAGTCGATTGACAGCCAATAAGATTTTATCGTCGATTAAAGTGAAAAGACCGATATTTAAAAAATAAGTAAGGTTATACTCCCGGAATCGCTCACTTCGATTGGAGACGGTGCATTTTCCGACTGCTGGTCTCTCACAAAAGTTGAATTTAATGAAGGACTCGTAAAAATCGGTAATAATGCTTTTGGAGTTGCACCATTACAAGGAGTAGAGCTGCCTTCCTCTGTTGAGAAAATCGATAGTTTTGCATTCGGAGTCGGTGAAGGGTTTGGAGAAATTGTATTGCCGGAGAGCATTACATATTTGGGATCCCATGCGCTTTCCGCAAATGAATATGAGGGAGTAACCGTTTATCAGGATTCTCTGAGAATACCCAACAAACTGCGATATAAAGCGGATGCCATGGACGGGATTCTGATCAAAGAATTCCGGGTTGATGAGGACCATCTTTATCATAGCGTGGTTGACGGTATCCTGATGAGCAAAGACAAGAAGACACTGGTCTGTGCGCCAGGGCAGCGGGAAGGAGAAATGGTAGTACCGGACGGCGTACAGACGATTGAATATGGCGCATTTGATAACTGCTCTAATCTGACAGACGTATATTTGCCGGATTCGGTTGAGGATGTTGGAAATCTCGGTGAGGACGGCTACGATGGTACGCCTTGCCCGTATAAAGTACACTGCCATGAGGGAACAACAGCTCAGAAGGCTTTGGAAGATGATGGCGTCAGTTGGGTAAAGATTGAAAACTAAGTATGGTACGCCTGTTAAGGAGAATTAACGCATTGAAATCATTTAGAACATTATCAAGAGCATTATTGATCATCTGTATCATAGTTACTGATCTGTGGGCTTTTAAAACCCTTTCAAAAGATAGAAATATAACGCCGGTCTTTATTTTGATGCTGGTGGGCCCTCAAGCATTACTATTCACGTCATTAGTGATTCCCACTATTCCATTTGCTCCTTACATTGCCGCTGCTGCCTGTTTCTTTATTGGTATAGAAGCAACAGGTTCTCTGGTGGATTTTCTTGGAGATAACACTGCAATAATGTTAACGATGGCGGTCCTTACTTTTTTTGTATTTCCATACGCAGCATTCCGCTGGGTATCAGATATGCGGAACAGAAAGGCGGCATTCGGGAGATCAGATTCCACACATGTTTTTTATAAAAGAACAAAGACAGTTATTCCCAGCGGAGTGGAAGGAAAAATACTGAGACTTTGTGTTGATTTCCTGGCGACAGTCGTTTTTTTCGGATTATCTATTCCATGGCTTAAAGAAGTATTTGAAAGCGGCAGCATCAAACCCGGTGATATTTTGGCAGTTTTAGTTCTGATTTTCACTATGTATGTTTTCGGTTCAATAGCGTGGGAGGACTTCGAAAAAATACGAGAGGAATTCAGAAAAAGTAATTCTTTTACTGATAGTATAGATTCCCCTACTTTGGAACTGGCCGCTCATGATTATAATAATGCCGAGAGCTTCTTGGATGGGGGAATTTCATTGGGAGACAAGTACATCTTTGGAAGTGCGACTGAAGTATTTCTGGAATACGGGAAATTATCAGCAATTATAGCAGCTGCTGTTCCCGACTCCTTTATTGACGGCATTAATGGACCAATATCGATAGAAATGGCAGAAAGTATAGCAGTAGATCCGTACGCAAGGAGAAAATCAGAACATCATCTTATTGCAGAAACGACAGATGGCAAAGTGTATCTGTTATGTCATTTACCCGGTACAAATGCATTTCAGTCTTATGAAAAGTATTGGAATAGAGAATTATGTCCTGTGTTTGAACGTATACATAAGAAAAATCCTTATTGCAGGTTCTACCCAAGGATTGAAAATTGAGCTTTAAAAAATATATCATGTTCAAGGCCGGAGAATACAGTAAAGAGAACCTGAACGCGGCGCAGCGTCTCGCTTTGCGGGCATTAACTAAGATTATCATGAAAGAACAGGTGTATAGAGGATTTGTATTTTGTCACGTCAAGGCTGATGTATTGAGTCAGGGAGAGACAGTTTCCGAGACTCAGGAAATTGCACTCCGATACAAGAAATGATATAATAACATTACTTCTTATAATTGGAAGTAATGTTATTTTTATGGAGATAATACTTATGGTAATAATGAATCTGCATTTGGATAATTTCCTGGTTTTTAATGAGTTTGATTTATGCATGTCATATCCCAAAAAGATAGTACGTTCCACAATTGAAGGGGAGCATTTGTCGGGGAGAGAACGGTTCAGATATAAAAAAGTCGTTATTTTAATGGGGGCTAATGCAACCGGGAAAACAGCGCTCGGACGTATTCTCATGTCCATTTTTAATTTCATAGACGGGAAAGAATACAGTGGTATTGTAAAACTGATTGATGATAAGAGAAAAAAGGCGGAATTTATAATAGATTTAGCTTTCTCCAGTTTCCAGCTTTACAGAATAAAAGGGTCTTTTAAAGCGCTGCGCGATGAGACAGATGAATACAGCAGTGATGATGTATCTGTGGAAGTATGGAATGAGACTATATTGCCCAATGACAGTTACGAACGTTGTGTGGAACGTCTGGCTGAAAAACAGGCGACAATTGTTGAAAGCTATATTAAGGCTCTGGAAAAAATCCCTAAGATGACTTGGTCTTTTCACTATCCGTATGCTCCGGAAGGAAAGCTGCGGACACTGATCCCGTTTAATTCGGAAGAATATCGCAAGACTTTGGAGATGACATTAAAGTCGTTGGATCCCAGAATTATCGGCGTTACTAAGGTTGACGAAGCGGTAAGGACAAACAGAACATATATAGTACAGTACCCTAATTGTTCAGCTATTATAAGGAACGGCACAGTTATTGATTCACAGATTTTGTCAAGTGGTACAGTAGATGGAATTGGCGTTGCAAATATGATTACATCTATGAAATTAAACGATGTGAGCTTTTATTACTGTGATGAGAAATTTGCGCATATCCATTCGGAGGCGGAGAGGGCATTCTTATCCGTATTTATCGATCTTTTGGGACCGGATCGACAGCTGTTTTATACAACGCATAATTCAGACATACTTGATATGGACTTGCCCAAGCATTCCTTCGCATTTATGAGGCGGGATGAACTGGATGAGAATAGAATTTCATGCGTATATGCTTCCGCCTATTTGAAAAAGAATACTGATTCCTTAAAGAATGCGGTTGAGAATGACCTGTTTTCATCTGCGCCGAATGTGGATCAGATTATAGGGATTAAAGACATTTGATGGGGACACTATATGAGAAAAAACGTGAGATATCACTATTATGTTGAGGGAAATTGCGAGAAGAAGCTTATCGATGAGTTTAAAAAACAACAGTTACCGATTATTGCAGGAAAGATTGATGTCTTTAATGCTATTCAAGAAGAGTTTTCTAATACCCGTTTGAGGATGCTTCCCGAAAATACTGTGGTTATTCTCGTTTTTGACACTGACACCGGCATCATTGAAACTCTTTTTAGAAATTTGGAAATACTGAAAAGACATCCGCATGTAAAAGAAACATGGTGTGTAATGCAGGTGTACAATCTGGAGGATGAAATAAAGAGATCAACGGATGTTAAAGAAATAAAGGATTTGCTGGGGTCGAAGAGCAATAAAGAGTATAAGCATGACTTTATTATTGAGAAGAATTTGTATGATAAATTAAAGAAACATCAATTTGATTTTGACAGGATTTGGGTTACAGATCCGGATAACGTATTTAGTGTAATAAAGAATTGCGGAGAGAAGATAAAAAAGAAGGGGTATTAGTACTCCTATGTGTATTATAATCGGCTATTTTGTTTCGAAACATTTCGAAACAAACGTGGGGCCTAAAAAAAGAAACATATACCTTTTTCAGGTGCAACAGTTGGAGAGATATATTCTCTCCGAAAGGATCGATGAATTAGAGGATAGATTAGACCAAGGTGAGTGATTATTGTGAACAACTATGGTAAGAAGGAAGTTAAATTATACAACATTCTTTTGCCTATATGGATTCTGGTTTTCTGTCCTACATGGCTGTGGCTGATCCTGATTCCGGCCAATTATCTGATCGATCGTCTGGTCCTGCAATGGAGCCTCGGCGAGATGCCGGAAAAAGGGACTTTCTGCAGAAAGCATACCTGGAAGATCTGTATTGCCGGCTTTTTCGGGGATCTGTGCGGGGCGATTGTTCTGTTTTCTGTATTTGTGATTGCTACTTTGGCAGGAGACGGCATGCAGACAGCCTCTTTGTTGGATAAAATTGAGCAAGGCATAGCCGGTGATCCGTTCAGCAGCATTGCGGCATTTCTGATGGTTGCACTATCGGTTGCTGTGGCAGGGCTTGTGATCTTCCTCCTTGACAGGAAGATTTTGACCCATGCGGGGCTTGCTTCGGATCAGGCCAAAAAGTCGGCGTTGTGGCTTGCGGTGATCACTGCGCCGTATCTGTATTTTGTCCCGTCAAGGCTGCTGTATTGAGTCAGGGTGTGTCACGGGGACGTATCAACTGACACATTTTGTGTCAGTTGATACGTCCCCGTGACACACACCCAAAATCTGATAGTGAACGATTTTTTGACTGATTTCGTGACGAAGGAGAGCATATATGAAGTACTCTTTAGATACATACAGGCTATATCAGCGGGAGGATCGTTTCTCCTATGTGATTCGTGTTAAGGTCACAATGAAGGAACCGGTGGACAGCGAGATCCTGAGGCATTCCGTAAATACCGCGATCACGAGGTACCCTTACTTTTCTGTAAGGGTCGCCCAGGGAAAGGACGGAGGATATAAGCTTCTTCCCAATGACAAACCCGTCGCGGTTCTTCCGATTGCCGAAAACCCGCGCTCTGTATGTTCAGAGGAGGTAAACAAGCATCTGCTGTTTGTGGAATATGGCGGAAAAGATCTGTATTTTAACATCAGTCATAGTCTGTGCGGCGGCAGAGGTGCGTTTCCGTGGGTCATGACCAATGTATATCAGTATGTAAAGGAGCGGTATCACGTCTCGCCCGATGCGCCGGAGATCAGGAAACCGGGAGAGCCCATGCTTGAGGGGGAAGATACGGAACCGACCTTGGACATGCTGACGACGGATCGGCAGATTTATACGCGCAGGCCCGCAAAACCAACGGTCATGGTAATGGATTATATGAACGGGCTGTATAATCCTTTTCTGAGAAGCAATACCTATCATGTGTTTGAATTTCGACAGAATGATGTCATGAACCTCGCAAGGGGAAATGATAACAGTGTGATCTCATTCTTCATGATCGTGATGGCCAAAGCTTTGGATAAGGTCCTCCCGGCGAAGGATAAGATCATCCGCGGTGAGTCTGCCCATAACACTTTTGCCGGCCTGGGAATTCCGAACTCTCATTATGACATGCTGTCACATGTCTGGGTGGACTATGAAAGGTCGCAGCTGGGGTGGGATATGGAGAAACTGGGGACTATGACGAGGGGCCAGTTCATACTTCAGACGGATCCGACCTTCAGCCATCCGCAGATGCGGAAACTGTTTAAGCTGTATGATGAGATCGACAATATCTCAGGTCTCAAAAACAAGCGGGAGTATATGGAGAAACATAATCCGTCCACCGGGAAAGATGCTGAACACGGAACTTTTTTGGTGAATTATACAGGCGAGATGCATTGGGGCGAAGTCGCGGACTACATAGAATCATATGTGGCCGTAGTGGATGGACACCTGGTCTTGGAGATTTCCGCGATGGAAGGGAAAATCTTCATTAGTTTTATGCAGATGGTTAAGGGCAATAAGTATATTGATGCCTTCCGGCAGGTGCTGGACGAGCTTGGACTGGAATATCAGATGACGGGGCCGTTTCCGAAGCATTTGGCAAAACATTGTCAGCCGGTGGAGTAGTGGACTGGGGGGAGGAAGCAGGTGAAAAGGATGCGCAATAAGAAAAGAATTTTGTTGATTATCGGCGGCATTCTCTTTTTTGGCGCAGCAGTCGCTTTCGGGATCAGCCAGTGGTATTACCGGGAGGGCGGTTTGGTCATGGACGGACCGGGTGACTTTTACGCGCGAACGTTCAGGATGTACAGTCTTTTCAGCCAGATTGCAACGCGGCTGTTTGCGGGCGGTGTGATTTCGATTGTGTTGGATTTCTTATTGAGGATAGTGAAGTGGCGGCGGTTCAAGGACGAGTAGCGAAGGGGAGTGCGAATGTCCGCTGTACGCGGTTGAATTTTCGAAGAACAAATAGATTGAGAACAAGGAGGAGAATAATGCAGTTTCTGGTAAAAGCTTACGATGGTCCCAATATGCTGGAGAGGAGAATGGAAGTCCGCCCTCGGCATCTCGAAGGAATGAAAGCTTTGGGCAAGCAGATTATTGCGGCCGGCGGCTTGCTGGACGAGGACGGTAAAATGAAGGGATCTGCGTTGATCATGGAATTTCCGGATCGCGCCGCCTTAGATGAGTACCTTGCGGGCGAGCCCTATGTGGTTGAAGGGGTGTGGCAGAAGATTGTGGTTGAGCCAATGAACGTGGTGCTGGTGAATGGGGAGAAGAGATGATTAGGGAGGAATGATCCTGTGATACTCGAGTGGTGACTTACATAGATAGGCGTAACCTGAAAAGGAAAGAAAGGGTAACATCCATTAGTAAAGAAATAGTAAAGAATTATAATTGCAATATACGTTATTATTGTGTATTATGAGGATAAGAATGTGATATTAATGTGCCGGTAAAAAGGAGTCTTGTAAAATGGGGCAGATAGTGAATGTAAACTTTAAAATGGATTCTGATGTTAAAAAATGCATGGAGGAAGCATGCGCTGAAATGGGACTCTCAATGAGCGCAGCATTTGTAATATACGCTAAAAAGGTCGGAAGAGAAAGAAGGATACCATTTGAGATAACAGCAGATGCCCCCTCCCCTGAAAGAGATTATTACTATCCACAGACAGAAGCGCAGCTGTTGTCAAGGATTGACAAAGCATTGCAGCAGATCAAAGACAGGCATTATACGGATGCAGCAGAAGCGGGAGCCAAGTTACGGAATGAGTTTGGTTTATAAAGTTGTGATCACGGATGAGGCATTATCGGATTTGCGGCGAAGGATCAACTTCCTCCACCATAATTATTTTTTGCTTTATTAGTTGGAAGGGGAGACCGCTTATGTAACCAATATTTTTCATGGACTGGAAGATGCTGATAACAAGCTGCGATAATAGAAGCGGCTGAGCTTGACTGGAAAAGCAGTAGAAGCTCTCCAGCGGAGGAGATAGTAAAGAGAAACTCAATAAATAGATTTTCAGAGTAGTGTGAACTGGAATTCGCGCTTGTTGCCTTAAATGGCGGCGGGCGCTTTTTTGGCGCAGAATGAAGAAGCGGCGGATTTAGAGGGTAAAAATGAAAGAAATACTTGTGAATGGACAGTGACAGGGCGGGGCGGATCTGGTCACTTTTGACGGGGCAAAAGAAATAGCAGAAATGTATCTTGCCGGCATGGATTATGTGACTTTGCCGGTTTCTACAGATAAAAAAGAAATGGAAGTAAAGAAAAACGGCATCCGCGGATTCGATATCCTTCACACACAGATGCAGTTAGCTTATGAGCGCCTGCGGAAAGATGCACCTGACAAAGTATTTGCTCTGGGTGGGGGCTGCGATGCGGATGTTCCGGTCATCGTATACCTCAGTGAAAAATATCAGGGCGATCTTACTGTAATATGGCTGGATGCACACGGCGATCTGAATACGCCGGGTGAATCTGCTTCTTCGCTCTTTTATGGAATGCCTTTACGTTCTGTTCTGGATGGCCAGTGCTTCGGGCTTCTGGAAAATCGGTGCTCTTTGGGGATATCTCAGATCATACACATAGGCGGCAGGGATTTTGATGAAGCAGAAAGTGCATTAATTAAAGATGCCGGAATGGCTGCATATTCGGTTCAGGATATCCGTGCTGACAGTGGTCTGATACACAGAATAGTCGAAGGGACACAAAACCGGTTCGAGACACGAAACCCGTGACACGAACCGGTGACAAAGCCGTCAGGCCATTTTTCTGAGGACAGCGTCGAGGATCTTCTCCGCATCTCCGACTACGCCGTAGTCCGAATGTTCGAAGATCTTGGCCCTGGGATCGCGGTTGATGCTGATGATTGTCTTGCACTTTTCGGTGCCGCAGGTGTACTGGGTGGCGCCGGAGACGCCTACGTTGATGAGCAGGTCGGCGGAAAGTGCTTTGCCGCTGGTTCCGATCATGCTGCTCTCATCGTCTACGCGGCCGGTATCTATAAAGCTTCTGGACCAGGCAACGCTGCCGCCGAGCTTAGCCGCAAGGTTCTTTACATTTTCCCAGGACTTGTCGGTGGAAACGCCGCGTCCTGCGGAGACCACAATCTTGGCGTCCTCGACTGCGTCGTCCTTCTTCTGGGAAGGAATGAACTCCAGGAATTCTTCGGCGGAATCGAACTCGCCCAGGAAGGAAGCATCTGCAGTGACCAGCTCGGGAGCTGCACTGTCACTTCTGCCGGCAGGGGTGCCGCCCAGGATACCGGGACGGACAGATGCCATAATAGGTCTGGCGTTCGGAATGTAGATCTCGCTTACGACTTTGCCGCCAAAAGCGGGAACCATGCAGTTCAGACGCTCCCCGTTCCAGCGCAGGTCGATGCAGTGTGCGGCAAGGCCTGTCTTCAGAAGGGCCGCCGTTGTAGGTGCAAGCTCTGCGCCCATGGCAGTCGCGCCAAAGAAGAAGTACTCCGGTCTGTATTCTTCGACCATTTTCTGCAGGGCGGCTGCATAGACGTCGCAGCGGTAATCTTTGAGGGCTTCATGCTGCATGCAGTAGATTTTGGCGATCTCCAGGCCGGAAAGCTGGGAGACAGCTGCGCTGTCGCCACCCAGAATTACTGCGGCTACGCTGCTTCCTTCGATTCCGCCGCTGATTTCCTGAGCCTTGGCGATCAGTTCGGAAACGACAGGAAGAGCTGCGCCCCGGCTGCATTCGGCAAATACCCAAATCTCTTTTTTGCTCTCCATCATGCTTCCTCCCCTCCTTTAGAATTTCCACTGATGATCGAAACGATCTGATCGGCGATCTCACTTTCTGTACCGGTAAGCATCCGGCAGTTCTTGCTGCTCTCGATGGCGAAAACTTCTCCGTTCTGGGAAGGAGAACCGGCAAGTCCCATGAAGGATTCATCCATATTTCCGACGTCGGCAGCGGACCAGACCTGAAGCTCTTTCTCTTTTGCCGCCAAAATATTGCGGACATCCATAAACCGCACCTCATTGGCTTTGGGAGTGACGGCTACGACGCAAGGTGTGCGGAGTCGATATTTTGCCAGCCCTCCTTCCGCCTCTTTCGTGACGATGAGCCCTTTGTCGTCCGAGGAGACGCTCACGACGCCCGCCGCATGGGCGATGCCCATCCAGACGCCCAGCTGGGAAGGTACGTGCGCCGTGGAACCGTCGGCGCTCTCATTTCCCGCAAGGATCACATCATACGTGCCGGTCTTGGCCAAAAGACAGCTGAGCGTATAGGAAGTCGCCAGCGTGTCGGCGCCGCCGACCTTTCTGTCGCTTATCAGGAATGCGCGGTCCGCGCCCATTGCCAGTGCCTCGAGGAGCTGCCTGCGCGCAGCGGGAGGGCCCATGGAGACCACGGTGATCTCTCCGCCGTTCTCATCTCTGAGCGCGAGGGCCGCCTCCAGAGCATGCCGGTCCGCCTCGCCGATCACGGCGGGGATTCCGTCTCTCACAAGGCGCTTTGTAGCGGGGTCGAGCGTTATCTTCTCATAATATTCCGGATCCGGAACAGATTTCACACATACTGCAATTTTCATCATCTGCGCCCTCCCTTCTCAAAGTGTGGCCGCGACAGTGTCCACAAAGGTCTTGTCGCTGAAGCAGGCGATCTCGAGTGCCTTTGCGTCGCGGTAGTACATCTCAATGCCGGTCTCATGGATTACGCCGGTGCCGCCCATGAGCATCATGCACTCGCCCGCGACTTTTTCCATCAGAGGGCCGCTGGCCGCCTTGAGGGCGCCGGCTTCGATGGAATCATGAATGCCCGCATTTCTGTTTGCCATATGTCCGTAAACGGCATTTCGGAAATTCAGGACCTCCATCTTGAGCTTTGCGAGGTCGTGGCGCGCCGCCTGGTGGGCATCCCAGAGGGAACGGCCCATCTGGATGCGGTTCTTGAGGTAAGCGGCTGTCTGCTCGATCATCTTTTCGCATGCGCCGAGTGTCAGCGACGCGTATCCGCTCAGTTCGGGGCCAAAGCCCATGAGGAGCGCCATAGGATAGGGCATTCTGTAGCTTTCCGGCACTCTGCAGTTGTCAAAATATACACTGCCCGTACGGCTTCCGTTCAAGCCGACTTTGTGCTCGATGTGACCGACTGAGAATCCGGGATCCGACGTGGGGACAAAGAAGACATCCATCCCTTCCATCGTCCGGAAGTCGATTTGATCTTTTGTCAAAGCGATCACCATGAATACATCGACTTCATCGGCCTGTGTGACCAGGACTTTGCCGCCGTTGATGACCCATTCGTCGCCGTCTTTTACGGCTCTGGTCTGGTATTCAAAGAGGTTGTTGCCGCCTGCCGGCTCGTTTCCGGCAAGGCCGATCAGGATCTCGCCGTTTACGGCGGGGATCACAAACTTCTCGATCTGTTCCCTGGAGCAGGAGACCTGAAGAGGGCCGTTAAATACCTGTCTCAGCAGTGTCAGAAATCCAAAAGTCGCGCTCTCCCTGCCCATCTCTTCAAGGAGCAGGGACCAGCTGATGTAATCAGGGCCGGTTCCTCCGTTCTCCGGTGGAACGGGCATCGTAAACATACCAAGTCTTCCCATCTCCAGAAGTGCTTCTCTGGAGCTGGCGTCCTCGTCTTCCATTTTCTGCGCCAGCGGACGAACCCGCTTTACTGCGTACTCGTGAAATGACTTCTGCAGCATTTCACGGTCTTCGTTCATGTACCACATGGGAAATGCCTCCTACTCAATACGACATGATTGATTGTTTATAATTTAACTTTATTTGAAGTGTGGCGGGATTGCTATGTACAGAGTGGTGTTCTGTATGAATGTTGTACATATATTGATTTTGTCATATAATGTGTCAGGGGGACGTATCAGCTGACACATTTTGTGTCAGGGGAACGTATCAGCTGACACATTTTTGTGTCAGGGGGACGTATCAACTGACACATTTTTGTGTCATGAGAATGTGTCAGCGGATACGTCCCCGTGACACACCACGGAAAACGGAGGAGCACTATGAGTCTGCGGGATCGCACCAAAAAATTGTTTGCCGATACACTTAAAGATATGCTCAGAGAAATGCCGATGGAAAAGGTGCGCATCAATGAGCTCTGCCGCCGCTGCGGCGCCGACAGGCAGACTTTCTACTATCATTTCAAGGATAAATATGACCTTGCGACGTGGATCTTTGCAAGGGACTATGAGTCGGCGCTGACTGACACGAGCGGGCAGTACACAATAGAGCATGCGGCGTCAATCCTCCGGCGCATGCACGATGATAAGGTTTTTTACCGGAAAGTATTCTCTGACAGATCCCAGAATGCGATCAGCGGTTACATTTATGAATATTTTGTCAAACTGGGGACGGATGCGGTGCGCCGGAAATTCGGGGAAAGCGCCATTGACGCCGACACGGTTTATGAGATAAAAAGCCACTCCTTTGCGTGCGTCGGGCACACGCTGGAGTGGCTGGAAGGGCGTTCGGGATACAGCCCTGAAGAATTTGCGCGTCTGCAGTACAAATTCATGCCTATGCTGCTGAAGAGGGCATATGGAATAGTCAGGTAGTCATGCTAAAATGAGACATGGGGCGTGTGTCACGGGGACGTATCAGCTGACACATTTTGGGTCGCAGGTTTTGTGTCATGGGTGTGTCAGCTGATACGTCCCCGTGACACAAAACCCCGTGACACACCCACGACACAAAACGGTCGGATCGGCACTTGGCGAGGAGGCAGAGGAGAATACAAATGGCAGGAGTATTATTGCATCTGGCGATGGGAAATCCGGAAAAAACGGATGCTGACCATGCAGCCTATAATACCTCATTCAAAAAAGCATATACGCTCGGGCTTCTTCTTCCCGATATGGCAAAGAACGGCTTAATCAGGGATGCGGAGGAGTTTGGAAGTTTTTTTGAGGGGTGCTCGGGGGACGATATATTGACTTATGACGAATACCTGGCATTTCAGAAGAATCATCATTTTAACCCGAGCAGACAAAATCCTTCTCAGCAGGATACAACGAGTCCCAATCTGAAAGACTTCATGGACGCGGGGTACGTTGATCTGCAGAAGGCAGTCTGGCAGGGTGTGTTATGCCACCTGATGGGAGATAAGGCCTTTTACTATGAATCGTATTGCATTGATTACGAACGGCAGAGGAATGACTATGCAAGAGAAGGCGGGGCGGTAGATACCTGGGATGCAGAGAAATGGAAAAACAGCAGGACCGCCAAAGTTTATTACGAAGATTACAACCTGCTCAACCGGTGTATTGAAGAACAATATGGGGCCTTGGGCAGAGCCGGACAGATTCTTTCGGCGCCGCTTATAGACAAAATAGTGAGCGGATTTTCAGTCAGGTTCTCAGACAGTAGTGCAGAACCGGTATATATGAATTGGAAGAATATCAGGAAATGTACCGACTATTTCAGGAGACTGAAGGATGACACAATTACGAGCGAATGGAGTCCGGATGAAGTGTGGAAGTGAGTGTGTCAGCTGATACGTCCCCGTGACACACCCCAGGTTTCATGAAAGGAGAGCAGGCGATGAATAATATTTTCACGAGAGTCAGTATCAGGAAGTACCAGGACAGGCCGGTAGAAAAGGAAAAGACAGAGGCTCTGCTGCGGGCGGCGATGCAGGCTCCTTCTGCGGGCAATCAGCAGCCGTGGGAATTCTACGTGGTGACGAACAAAGAGAAGCTGGCTGCGCTTTCGGAGGTCAGTCCTTATGCAGGAATGACAAAATATGCCCCCATTGCAATTGTTGCAGCATACCGAAAGAAATGCGCGATGCCTCAGTATGCGCAGATCGATCTTTCGATTGCCATGGAAAATCTGTGGCTGGAGACGGATGCGCAGGGACTTGGGGGAGTGTGGCTTGGGATCGCTCCTTTGGAAGAGAGGATGCAGGCGGTCGAGAAGATCCTTGATATGCCGGATTCGCTGAGGGCGTTTGCTATTTTCCCGTACGGATATCCCGCCGAAGAGAGGAAGCAGCAGGACAGGTTTGATGAGAGCCGGATTCATTATGCAGAGTAATCGGCCCGAATGTTTGTTCTGAGCAAACAAATGTACAACCGTTGCCTAAGGGAGTGTTGGGGTATGTTAAGATGGAGACGGAGCGCGGCGAGATGAAGGCGGAGCATACCGGGATGAAAACAGGGTATGCTGAGGTGGAGATGGAACTAGAATAATAGGAACTGAAACTGCCTCGGCCGGCGCAGCGGAGGATTTCCAGACCAGGGAGGATGGAAGTTTTGACCCGGAAGTGACGGACCCTGTGGTCATTGAGATGTTTTGTTCGAGCTGTTGGCACTATGACGGGGATTCAAGCCCTAATGGGTGGAGGAAGGATGCGCTTGTCAGTAAGGACACTGTTTTGATCGATCTTGAGAAGATCACGGTGCCGACGCTGGTCATTTGCGGCGACAAGGATCCGTACATGGATTGGGAGGCTGTGAATGCTTCGCCGGAGTTGTTGCCGGAGGGATCGGAGTTGAAGGTGATTCCGGGCGGTTCGCATATTTTGATGTATGAAAAGAACTGCTATAAGGAATTTCAGGATGAGGTGGTGCGGTTTTTGATGGGGGAATGATAGAAGTCGGGGGTGGCGATTTTTTGGCGCGGGGGTGGTGATTGCTGCGAAACTTTTTTCGAATCCTTCATTTAAGCAAGTGCATATTTTGATGTAATATGCAGGTTTTTCAGAGCTATATGTGTTTGTTGAAAACCCTTCATTCAAAAAAAATGTGATTTGGCAGGACTCAAATTAATAAGATGCATAAAAAGATGCATAAATGTACACATTAAACGATTTAGATAAACAATTATTAATTGCGGGAGGGATTAGGCTGTTTCTGATCCCTGCGGTGGATGCTCCGGCGGGGCAGGTATGGGCTGTTTCCGGACCTTTCGGTGGATGTTTCGACGAAAAAAGGCATAGTGCTGTTTCTGAAGCCTTCTTCAGTGGAATATCCACCGGAGAAGGGCTTGGAAAAGGGTACTATGACTCTTATAGAGATATATAGGCTTGTTCATGAAGCCTTCTTCGGTGGATATTCCACCGAAGAAGGGTTTTAAAAGAGCACTATGCCTTTTTCGGCGGCGACAGTGGCAGTGATGCTCGGTCGGGCGGAAGTATTCGGCGACGCCAACGGCAGACGATATCTGGCGGTGCCAGCGGCCGACAGTATTCGATGGTGCCAGCGGCCGGTCGTGCAGAAGCTACTGCTGACTGCAGGAGCTCCGCTCTCTTTCCATGCCGCCCTTTACGTAGCGCGTACTGAAAGCCATGTTGATCTCGCGCAGTTCTTTCTCGCCGCGGATATAGGCGTCGTACATGTCGGCAACTCTCGAGGCACAGCCGTCACAGGCGCCGCTCAGATTCCCGAGCGATTCCTCGACGATTTTGCGGCGTTCTTCTTCGGTGGTATCTTTGATTAAGTAACTCATTTTTGGCCTCTTTCCGGAGCAAAGTTATGGCGAAATGCTCCTGTTACAGCAACCGTAAATCAACAAACGCAAATATGTCAAGGAGTGATTATGTCGAAATCGGATGATTTCTTTGATTTTAATCATGACGGGAAATTGGATGCCCTGGAGTGGTCGGTCAAGATGGAGTTCCTGGACGAAGTGAGGCTTGGGGGTTGCCGGGAAAGAAGGTGGATACGGCGCAGGGGATGTGTGGTATGATTTAGAAAACCGGCGCGGCGTGTGTCTTATGATTGAAAAAACCGGCGCGGCGTGTGCGTTATGATTGAAAAAACCGGCGCGGCAAAATAGTGAGATTGGAGTTGGCTGAGCTCCGAGGGACAATGAGGTTATAAGCATGAGAGTATACATAGACTTTGACGACGTGATTTGTGAAACCGCAAAACAGTTCTGCTGTATTGCAAAAGAATTGTTTGATATTGACCTGCCCTATCGGGAGGTGCAGTTTTTCAATTTGAAAAAATCTTTTGACCTGGATGATGGCCAGTACGAGGAACTGATGAAGGCGGGGCATCTTCCGCAGACGCTGCTTGCCTATGAAGAAACGCCGGGCGCTTCCGAAACGATCAACAAGTGGGTGGATGAAGGGCATGAGGTTTCCATTGTGACCGGAAGGCCGTTCGATTCTTATGAGCCGTCCAGGAGATGGCTGGATGAACATCATCTGGAGCGAGTGCCGCTGTTTTGCGTGGATAAATACGGGCGTGAAAAGAATGCCTCGGACTTCACATTCAGCATGACGCTGGAACAGCTCTATGGAATGACTTTTGACTTCGCGATTGAGGATTCGCCGGCGGCTTTTGAGCACGTTTTGCATTTTGATAACTGTAAGGTGGCGATTTACAGCCGCCCGTGGAATGTAAAAGCGGAGCTTCCGAATGAGAATTTTGTCAGGTGCCGGGATTGGGAAGAGATTGACAGGGTGTTCAGGGAGAGTACAACTGCATAAAGTGTGGTTGCGGCGTAAAGTTTGGCTGCGGCGCAAAGTGTGGCTGCGGTTTTCGCGCTGATAGAAGGTCGGCGAGGCTCGGATTAATTGGTCCGGGCCTCTTTTTTTTATGTGTGGGGAAAATCGACCTCCGGGGTGGTCTATATTTTCGGGGTGGTCTATATTTTGGTCAAATCGACCGCCGGAGCCAACCCGACCTCCGGGCGGCTTCCCCGCCCCGGCTGCGCTGCATTTCCGGGCGAACGTTGAAATTACAGGAGCCAATCCCCCATGTATTAGAATAATCGCATAACCGGTAAATGACACCGCATTAGCGAGGGAGGAATTTAAAATGTATTGTACAGAGTGTGGAAAAGAAATAAGAATGAATGCGAAATTTTGTGCTCGCTGTGGAGCGAGGACTGATAACCCGGACAATAATGCGACTTATCCGAGGCAGTTATTTTATGCAAACCCGGCACCGGCCGTACGCTGGAAGTTTACGATGTGACGGTTGATGTGGCGGGACAAGGGAAAGGCAAATTATTGATCAGTTATTTAATCGGAGAAGATACGATTGAGCAGAAAGCGTATTATCCTCAGGATCTTATAGTAGAGCTTTTTGGGGGAGGGCTGCTGCCTGATTTTGACGTCGAATCGTTTTCGGATGAGGATATTGCTGCGTTTGCGGATCATCCGCATTTATTTAAGCCTTATGAGCAGTGAATAATCCTTATGAACCGTGAAATATAGACACAGACAATGCTATAATAAAGAAAGTGAAGGGGAATCATTTGAAATACGAAATCCATTATTCATGCTGCAGTCATATCGGGAAGCGAAGAAACGAAAACCAGGACAACTTTCTATGTGACGGAAAGTATCTGGGTGATGACGGAGATCCGAAGGGATTTTCGATGAACGGATGTACAGATCATGCTCAGCCGCGCGTGTTCAGTGTTTTTGACGGAATGGGCGGGGAAGAGCATGGAGAGATTGCATCCCTGATCGCAGCCAGATGCGCTGCGACGTTAAAGATCGGGGAGAGCCCGATCGAAGACCTCCGGGAGTACTGCAGTACGGCAAACGAAGCAATATGCGGATTTGCGGATGATCACGGCATCGGATCGATGGGAACGACTGCGGTGATCATTGTTTTTGCAGAGAATGAGATAAATCTCTGCAATATCGGGGACAGCAAGGCATTCCATTTTGACGGAAAGAAACTGGAACAGATATCGGTCGATGACTATTCGGTAGCTTTTCCCGGGAAAAAGCCGCCGCTTTCGCAGAATCTGGGGATTCCGCCGGCAGAAATGATGATCGAACCTCATTTTGCCAGGGGGAATTATTATGATGGAGACAGCTATCTGCTATGCTCGGACGGTTTAACGGATATGGTCTCCACGGAAGAGATCACCGGGATTTTGGCGGAAACGGTGGCAGGCCGGCAAAAAGATGTGAGCAAGGCCACGGAAAAGCTGCTGCAGAAGGCACTTGATAACGGAGGAAACGACAATATAACAATTATTCTATGCCGGGTGGAAAGAGGAGAACGAGGGCTGTTCGATAAGGTTTTTCATTTCCTGCTCGACTAGGGACCGGTTCAAATCCGGGCTTCTTTTGCTGTGCTTTGTTGTCTTTTTCCCGGGGGTTACAAGGGATGTTCTGGTTGACGCCGAGAGAAGAAAATCAGAAAATCAAACAGAGGAGAAATCAAAGCATGGACGAGAACAGGGGCACAGACTTTACGATTAGAGCATGGGATGTCCTGCACAACGCAGTGAGCAGCAAATATTTTCTCGACAGGGATGCCGACCTGATTTATGCAGCTCTGCAGAAAAATTTAAAGTACATTTCTTTCGGCGAATACCTCAAGCGCTATATTTACCGCCAGGCCTGTCTGGAGGAGCCCTTTGAGGAAGTTCCGCTGAAGGAATATCAGCAGATTATCAAAGGGGCTTTTTCGGATAATAACACGCCGCAATCTTTTGACCCGACATCGGCGAGCCTCACTGTTTTGTCAAAGAGGTGGCTCACCCAGCAGACCGTCAGACGAAAAGTGGTGTTTTTGCTGGGTTTTGGCCTGGGAATGAGCGTCGAAGACGTCAATGAATTCCTGACGAAGGGGCTTCGGGAGCAGGGAATCAACGCGAAGAACCCGTTTGAAGTGATCTGCTGGTACTGCTACAAGAACGAATTCGGCTATCCGACGTTTGAGAGGCTGTGGCGGACCTTTAACGAGTCGTCTCCGAACGAGCTCGATGCCAAGCTCTTATATTCGGATTTCACCGTCGGTGCCAGGAACACGATGAGGGCCATCAACAGCGAAGAGGCTCTGATGGCGTTTGTGTCCAAGCTGAAAACGGACGACAACACTCCGCAGCACAGTGTGACGGCAAAAAAGTGTTTTGACGAGCTTTATACGCGGGCGCGGGAGATCGTCGCGGATATTTACAACACGTATGAGGAAGATAAGCAGGGAAAAGGGCCGAAAAGGCACTATACGATCGACGATATCACGGAGAGCGATCTGGAACATGTGATTTCCTCCGCGATCCCGCTTGACCGGCACGGAAATCTGACCCCCGTCAAAGCTTCCAAACTGAACGCCCAGTTTGCTGGGAAACGGTTCAGCAGACAGCACACCGGAGAGATCCTGGCAGGCAATACCGAGGTGACTCGATTTGACCTGATCACGCTGAACTTTTTCATCTACTCGCAGACTCTCGATGATTATCCGAGTGTGAAGGAAAGATATAATTCTTTTGTAGAATCGACAAACGAAATCCTTAAGAGATGCTTTCTGGGAGAACTCTATATCAGCAATCCCTATGAATGCTTCGTACTGATGTGCATCCTGTCAGAGGATCCGCTGGGAACGTACGCGGACGTATGGGAGATGTCCTATGAGCAGTAATATTGATCTCAGCAGCGTCTGGCCGGAGTGGCATGTCGTAAGACGTATTAACAACGGCTCCTTTGGGGTTGTATATGAGGCGATCCGCACAGATCACAATGTGGAGAGCCGCTCGGCAATCAAAGTGATTTCCATTCCGCAGGAAGAAGCGGAGATGGAATCGCTTTTTGCTGCCGGTCTTTCCCCCTACGACACCGAAGCGTATCTGAAAGAAATAGTAGAGGAGTTCACAAATGAGATCCAGATCATGGAATCATTTAAAGGGAGCCAAAATATTGTAAGCGTAGAGGACTACAAAGTCGTCGAGAAAACCGACCGGGTGGGGTGGAATATCTTTATTCGCATGGAGCTGCTCACACCGCTCAACACTTACATCAGCGATAAGACTTTGTCCGAGAGTGATGTCATCGAGCTTGGATGCGACATGTGTTCCGCATTGGAGCGATGCGCACAGCGCAACGTGATCCACCGGGATATCAAGCCGGGCAATATTTTTATCAACGAATTCGGCGATTATAAACTCGGCGACTTCGGAATTGCGAGAAAGCTGGAGAACATGACCAGCGGACTTTCGCAAAAGGGTACGTATAATTATATGGCGCCGGAAGTGGTCAAAGGGAACCGCTATGATGCGACCGTAGACATCTATTCTCTCGGAATCGTTCTCTATTGGCTGCTGAATAAGAGACGGCTGCCTCTTGTGAATACCGAAAAGAAGCTTCTCTCCCCACGCGACGTCGAGGCGGCGAACCACCGGAGACTGGACGGCGAACCTCTTCCGGCGCCTTGCAACGCTTCCCCGGAAATGGCGGAGGTGGTTCTCAAGGCGTGTAATCCGGATGCGAGCAAGCGCTTTGCCACTGCGACAGAGATGAAGAAAGCGCTGAGGAATGTGGCAGAGGGGAAAAATAAGGAGGGGAATGGTGCCGGCGGGCCGCAGGGCGCGGGAAATGCTGCGCCGCAGGGGGCGCCGTATGGCGCCGGCGGGCGGAATGCCGCTGGCGGACAGAATGCCGCGCCGCAGCGCGCGGGAAGCGGCCCGGCACAGAGTCCGGTTCATGAGCCGGGGGCGGAACCTTACAGCGTATCATTCGGTGAGCGAAACGGTCAGATTTACGTGCGCGGATCACAGGGAGATACAGTTTACATGGGCGGACCACAGCGCGGTCCGATTCCCAAAAACAGCGCACAGGGACCCTCTTCGGTGATGGTCAGCACTTTCGGAGAGAGGAAGAAATCAAACAAACCGATCATTATAGCGGTGATGTTTGCCGCCGTTGTTCTGCTGGGAGGCGGTATACTGATCAGAATCAGCAGCATCAGGAATAATAGAGACTCCCAGGAGGTAGTCGTGGAGAGTTCGGAGAGCGTCGATTCAATAGAAGCGGCGGATTCGGCGGAGGGAACAGAACCGGCGGAGGGAACAGCTGCCTCGGAGGAGACCCCGGCGGAGGAGACTCCGGTTGCTGCGGCTCCGACAGAAGACGCAGCTGCCGCGGAAGCAGAGAATGTCGGCGCCGAACAGGGAACACCCATTGAGTGGAGAGATCCCGTGCTCGAAGCCAAGGTGAGATCGATTACCGGAAACTACGCGAAAGATTTTTTGACGACAGATGCAGAGCTGATCACCTCGCTGGATCTGACGACGGATAAGGACCTGGCGGATTCGGATAAGATCCATGACATTTCCGATTTGGCTGCCTTTAAGAATCTGAGAGTGCTGAAGCTTGACGGAAACAGTGTAGAAGATATCAGCACTGTTTCGGGCTTAACCAATCTGCAGTATATCTCTGTTCGAGACAACAATGTGCGCGACATCAGCCCCATAGAGGGGTTAGAGGCGCTGGAAGGCCTGGATTTGACCGACAACTATATTTACGATCTCAGCGCGGTGCGCAGATTGACGCGCCTGAAGGATCTGCGGTTTGGCGGCAACGAGGTGACGGACTTATCTCCGCTGGTAAACCTTACAAATTTAACCATTCTGCGGTTCAGCGACAACCGTGTAAGTAACCTGGCGCCTCTGATGAATCTGACGGAGCTCACTGCCTTACGGTTCAGTGATAATGAGGTCAACAGTATCAGTGTTCTGTCAGGACTGACGAAACTCAGAGAATTGTGGTTTTATAACAACTTCGTGGAGGACATAAGTGTTTTGTCGGATCTGACGGAGCTGGAATATCTGTACATGGGCGGAAATGAGATCAGCGATGCCAGTGCTGTTATGAACCTTTACAATCTGAAGGAGCTTTCTCTCGACGGGAATAAGATCAGCAGTGATCAGATCAGCCGGATCCGAGAGAATATACCGGATTGTGTAATAGAGTGACGGCGGGACGAGCTCCCGTTTCTGCGTCGGCGGCAGGGCGGTTTGCCCGACGGTCCCGCAAGAAGAGCGGAAAAAACGAAAGTGATGGAAAATGTGAGCGGCAGCTTCGGCTGCCGCTGTTCAGAGGAAAACGGAAATGAAATATATCGGCATTAGGTGTACGAATCCTCAGTGCGATTTTTATGAGAGCAAGATAAAGCTTCTGGAGGGCGTCGCTCTTTTTGACTGCCCGCTCTGCGGCTCGAAAATGGTGTCCGCGGAGACCGGCGAGAAGCCAAAAGATAGTTCGGCGCCGGTGCATTGGCTGGAAGAGATTGCTCTCGACCCTGCATTGTGGATTCCGGATGCGGAAAATGCATATCCGGCTGTGATCGCATACGAGTATGGAAGGCTGCGCAATTTGTGCAGAGAGAAAAAACCGTATGCGGTTTTGTTGTGCCTGAAAGATAACTATGAGACGCTCCTGAAGTTTGAGACGCTGCTCGCGTTCGCGTGGGTTTCCCGGAAGTTTGAAGGGCCCGTGGGGGCATTGATGGTCGGCGAACTGACGGCGCCGATCGCGACCGCTCAGAGGTGGCCGAAGCTGGCGTCCGGGCTGGTGAAGAACCTGAGGAAGGCCGGGGGGCAGCTGCCGGATTCCATACCGCTGGAGCAGCTGATCAGGCTCTATGCGCGGGAGGATATCAGGGCACACAGGCTGGAGCGAAGCGAATACGGCGCGATGAAACTGTCGCTGGCCTTGAAATCGGCGCCCGCGGGGATTTCGGCGCCCGCGGGGATTTCGGCGCCCGCGGGAATTTCGGCGCCCGCGGCGATCGCGGAGGCCATCAGAGAGCATTTGGCGCTGTTGAAGGAAGTCTATACGGCGGTCGATCCGCAGCTCAGGGCGCAGGTCCTGTATCTCAAAGAGGGAGAAGGCGGGACGAAGACCGTCCTGGCGGGCGCGGGCGGAGTCTGCAGTCCGGCGCTGTCCGGCAAAGTGTATCTGAGGACCGAGGATCTAGGGGCTGACCTGTGCCTGTATCCTTTTGTCATCGTTCGAAAGCTCGGGGAGAGAGGAAACGGGATCTTTCTCTTCGAAAATCAGAGGACGAAGACGCGCACGCACTATCTGTCCTGCGCGGAGGGGAGAAGGGCGGCTTGCAGGGAGCTGTATTTTGAACGGCTTCGTAAGGCGGCGGATGCGTCGGGAATGCAGGGCGGATCTCCGGGAGACGGCAGGCGGGCCGGCGCCAAAAAGGCTAAGCCGGAAACCTGGCTGTCAGATCTGCTGCAGGCGAGCGGAGAAGGTGCGGGAGCGGCAATTTTTTGGCAAGAGGCTGGGATCCAGCCGGAGAAACTGCCGGACCGTGAGCGGGCGGTGACAGAGTACCTGCGGTTCCTTGGAGAGAGCTACGGGGAGAAGGCGGCGGTCCGGTTGCGGGAGCTGGTCGCGGTGGTGTGTACTTTGGGGGCCTTTGAGCCGCTCACGATGGAAACACTGGGGGCGATCATAGGGGAAGGCAGGGTGACGCAGCGGCTTGCCGGCATGCTTTTGGATTTGTCTCCGATCCTGAGAACGGAGCAGGGCAAAGCGGGAGACGGCTATACGCTCGCGAAACCCGAATTTGCCGAGGCGATTCTCCGGGAGATTCCCGAAGCGGAAGATGCGGTCCGATGGACCGCGGAGCTGACCATGTCGATGCTGCGGGATGAAGCGGCGGAGACGGAAGTCGGAATGGAGGCGGCCGCCGCACATGTGACGGAACTGGCCGACCGCAGGCTCCTTGAGGGGATCAAGGCCTTGGGAGAAGATGCGGAAGACGTGCTGTGGAGCTTGATCTCCCGGGAAGAACAGAGGATGCAGGTCACGCGGGAGAAGGGCCGGATCCTGGACTATTATCAGCAGGTGTGCGCGTATGAGCGGCACGCCCTGGGGGAAGAAGATCCCAAGACGCTGATGGCGCAGAACAACTATGCCGCCATGCTGAGTATGCTCGGGCTCTATGAGGACGCGCTGAAAATCCAGCGGGTAGTCTATGAGAAGAGAAAGAAGGTGCTGGGAGACCGGAATACGGACACGCTGCGGGCGCAGAGTAATCTGGCTTTTACGCTTGATAAGTTGGGGCTGCACGAGGAGGCGCTGCGGATCCAGAAGGAATTGCTTGCGCTCAGGAAGGCGGCGCTGGGAGAGGAAGACCCGGACACGCTCATGACGCAGAACCGGCTTGCGGGCATGCTGTTTGCCCTGGAGCGGTATGAGGAGGCGCTCGGGCATCAAAGAGAAGTTTTTGTGGTGAGGAGGAGAATTTTCGGATCCGGTGCGCCGCAGACGCTGACGGCGCAGGAGAACCTCGCTTCGATTCTGGGGAAACTGGGCCGCTTTAATGAAGAGCTGAAAGTGCAGACGAAACTGTATGCGGAAAGAAGGAAAACGTTGGGGAAGAATGATCCCGACACGCTCCTCGCGCAATATGGTATCGGGCACGATCATCTGATGCTCGGGCATTACGAAGAAGCGCACAAAATATTGAAAACCGTGTATGAGCTGCAGCATGAGATTCTGGGAGAGGAAGATCCGGAAACACTGATGACGCTGCATGATTTTACGATCGCGCTCTCTGAAATCGGTCACCAGGATAAGGCACTGGAGATTGAGAGGGATATAGTATATGCGAAGATGAGGAAAGTGCTGGGGGAGGATGCACCGGAAACGAAGGAAGCATTGAAAGAAGTCTTCAGAATGCGCAGGAGAGTGCTGGAGAACAAGGAAAATGCATTCAAGATGTTTCTTGGGTCGAATCTTTACAGAGAGGCATTGAGAGTAGCCAGAGCGATCTATGAAGAAAAAAAGGATTTTCTGGGAGAGGAAGATCCGGATACACTGCAGTCAAAATATAAACTGGCAGCGACTATGGCAATGAACAGGCAGTATGACGAGTCCCTGGCAGAGCTCAAAGAGACCTATGAAATCATGAAGAGAGTATTCGGAGCCTATGATTCCGAAACGATTGCAACTCTCCACATGATCGCTATGGTGCTGGATGCGTCCGGTAAGCGTGAAGAGGCGATCAAAATGCAGAGGTGGCTCGTAAACGCCTGTTTACAGAGAGACAAAGAGAATAAGTGTCTTTACAGCACCGATACGATTGAGGCTATAATAAAACTGGCTGAGTTTTTGCGGCGTGCAGGTAAGGCGGCGGACGCAGCCAATATAATTAATTGGGCGGACAGTCTGGTCGATGAGAAGGCGCCCGGCGGGGCGGCATTGAAGGCAAAAATTCGCAGCTTTAAGGGGAGTTGAAGTTGATGGGGCGCGCGACGGGCGCGGCGAGTTTAGGAACTTTTTTGGGGAGCCGATGGGGCGCGTCGGGCGCGGCGCGTTAGGAACTTCGGGATTACAGAGAATTTTTTACTCAGGAGGAATGCGATGATCAGAAACAAAATTGCATTATTCGGAACGATTGCGATTATGGCTGTGTCGATGGCGGGGTGCGGCTCCGGCGGCGGAAATGCGTCTTCGGGAGAGAGTGCGGCGAAGCCGGTGGAGGAGAGTGCTGCGAGTCCGGCAGCGGGCGACGAGGCGGAAAGCGAGGATCATTCGGAAGAGGAAGCTGCGGATGTGGCGAATTATACCGTCACGATGGAGAGCGGCTATAAAGGGGATCCGAATGGAGAGCAGAAAGAAGTGGCCCAGATTGTCTGCAAGAATTCTGATGGCGAAATCGTCTGGCAGAAGGAAGTGGAAAGCCAGTACGGCGCGACGGAGCTTACGCAGGTGCAGGAGATCGGGCTGTCGAACGGTGTCTATTATTACAACTGGAGCGGCACGGTGGTCGCGCTGGATGTAAAGAATGGAGAGGAGCTGTGGCAGAATCCTGATTTCACGGGGGCGTCGATTCAAAGTGCTTTTACGGAGGATGGGCGAATTGTGCTGTGCGGTTATTACGGACCGGCCTTCTTCATTTGCAATACGGAGGGTGAGACCCTCAAAAGAATCGGAGAATTTGAGGACTGGTATTGGCCTGCAAAGCTTGAGATTGAAGACGGCTTTGCCAAGATCTGGTTTGATAATGCGGAAGGCGAAGGGCTCGTCAAAGTAAATCTGGATACGTATGAATATGAAATGGTTCGATGAAAAAGGCCATTTATGAATATGAAGGGGTTTGATGAAGAGGAGCTTAAAAGAGTTTCGACAGAAGATGGAGAAAACGATATTTTGCCCGCTTTTTGGGGACCTCATATGTCTGTTTGAAAACCCTTTGTTGTTTTTGGGCGTCGAAAATCGGAAAAGTATACGGAATTTCGTAATTTACAACGATTAAGTGGGAGATTGCTGATGAGTGCACCGGAGTCATGGAAAGAAGCATATCGCGAGTTGATCGGGACCATCGTCAGGATGGGCTATCCGGAGGAGTTCGGGCAGGTTATTGCCAAAAATCTGGGGTCGGAGAAGACGATGCGGCGCATGACGGCTTATCTGCACAATGCGAAGCCGCGGTCGGCGGAGGAGATCGCCGATGAGATGCTGGCGATTATGAGCGACCGGGAGCGGTGGATCAAGAAGAAGGAGGCCGAGGAGGCCAATGCAAAATATAATGAGCTTTTGTATTTTGGATTGGGGCAGGAGGACGACTGAGACCGGGGAAAACACGAGATTTTTCAGGCAGGATACAGGCAGGATAATAGAAAGATATACCCTAAAATATAGTAATGATTCGAATGAATTACTACTATATTTTAGGGTATTTTTAATCTTACAGGATTACGTTCTTCTGGCGGCCGTCCATCCACGCCTGCAGGTTGTCGAAGACGATCTCGGCGCGAAGGGTCATGGACTCCTTGGTGGCGAAGGCGACGTGCGGCGTGACCAGGCAGTTGCTGCAGTTGATGAGGGGCTCGTCGGCGGGCAGCGGCGGCTCCTTGTCGAAGACGTCGATGCCGGCGGCAGCGATGGTGCCGTTGTTCAGGGCGTCGGCCAGGTCCTGGGCGACGACGACGGGACCGCGGGCGACGTTGATGAGGATGGCGGACTTCTTCATCATGGAGAGTTTGTCGGCGTTGATCATGCCGCGGGTGGAGTCGTTGAGCGGGCAGTGGAGGACGACGATGTCGGATTCCTTGAGGAGGGTCTCCTGGGAGACCTGGTTGACATAAGCCGGGGCGTTCTCTTTTTTGGTGCGGCTGTTTGCCAAAATATTGCAGCCGAACGCGTGGAAGAGTTCTGCGGAGCGGGTTCCTATTTTGCCAAAGCCGATGATGCCGACTGTCTTGCCCTTGAGTTCGGAGCCGACGAGGCCGTCTTTGGTCTGGCCGGTGCGGCAGCGGTCCTCGACGGAGCGGATGCGGCGGAGGATGCCCAGGACCATGCCGAGGACGAGCTCGGAGACCGCTTCGTTGGAGTAGCCGGAGGCGTTGCTGACGGCGATGCCTTTTTCTTTGGCGGCGTCGAGGCCGACGTGGTCGACGCCCGTGAAGGCGACGTCGATGAATTTGAGGTTGGGGCAGCTGCGGATGACTTCGGCGGGCATGGGCATGTTGGCGATGATCATGGCGTCTGCGTCTTTGGCCTGTTCAATCAGCGTGGAAACGGAAGTGGAGCGGGGAAAATCCGCAAAGGTGTGTCCTTTATCCTCAAAAGGTTTCTTTCGCATGGCGAGTTCTTCGGCGGAGATGCCGAGGGGTTCCATAATGACGATCTTGCTCATGGGGTCTTCCTTTCTGCTTTCTGCATGAATATGGGCCGCCGGGTGAGGCGGCAGATGTGAATTGGATAGTATTTTGCTATAATAATACTACTACGGTATCACATTGAGAACACACTAACAAGGCTTCGGAAAAGTTTCGATGAATTGCCCCTGTATTGCGGCAGGGTCAAAAGACTGTCAGAAAGGAGACTTCGGTGGTGGTGTGTCACGGGGACGTATCTACTGACACATTTTGTGTCAGTTGATACGTCCCCGTGACACACTAATTTGCTATAATAACTACAGTTGTTGCCGCCCGGGGGCGGGTGTGGCAGCGGGAGTGGCAGGGAAACTGACGGTGATTTTCAGGGGGAGACGATCATGTTCAAAAATCTAACCAAAAAAGAGCGCGCGTGGGTACTCTACGACGTGGGCAATTCTGCTTTCACGATGCTGGCATGTTCGCTGATTCCGATCTTTTTTAAGGCGCTGGCGATTGGGGAGGCACCCGGACAGATCACGGGTGATCAGGCGACGGCCTATTATTCCATCGCGATCTCGGTCGTGACGGTCATTGTGGCGGTGCTCGGGCCGGCCTGCGGAGCGCTGGCGGATCACAAGGATCGCAAGAAGATTTTCTTCCAGACGGCGGTGGCGCTCGGCGTCATCGGGTGCATTCTGAACGGTTTTGCGACAAGTTGGGTTCTGTTCATCGTGCTCTTTGTGCTGACAAAGATTTTTTATTCGATCTCGCTGACTTTCTACGACTCCATGCTCAATGACATCACGTCGGAAGACAGGATGGACCAGGTGTCCTCGTACGGCTATGCCTGGGGCTACATCGGATCGTGCATTCCTTTTATTATCGCTATGGTGGCCTATATTTTGGGCGGAGGGTTGAGCGAGGATTTGATGATCTTCTCGCCCATGGTCGCGCGGATCATCGGGTTCTCGGTGACGGGCCTGTGGTGGCTGCTGGTCACGCTGCCGCTGCTCAAAGAGTACAAGCAGATCAACTACGTGGACGCGGAGAAGGGAGAGGTCACGGCGGTCTTTGCCAAAATATTCGCAACGCTCAAGAAGATCGCGACCCGCGACAAAAAAGTGCTCTATTTCCTGATCGCCTTCTTCCTCTACATCGACGGCGTCGGGACGATCATCGACAACTGCATCAATATCGGCACGGACCTGGGGCTGCCCACGGTGGGGCAGGTGGTGTTCCTGCTGGCGACGCAGGTCGTGGCTTTCGGCGGATCGCTGGTCTTCGCGCAGCTCTCCAAGAAATTTGACACGGTAACGCTCATCCTTGTCTGTATTATCGGCTATTTTTGCGTGTGTCTCTACGCGCTGACGCTGCACACGCTTGTGGACTTTGGCATTCTGGCTTTTGGCGTGGGGTGCTTCCAGGGGTCGATTCAGTCGCTCTCCAGAAGTTATTTCTCCAAGATCATTCCTGCGGAAAATTCGGGGGAATACTTTGGAATTTATGATATTTTCTCAAAGGGGGCGTCCTTTATCGGGTCGGCCGTCATCGCGGTTGTCAAGCTGGCGGGCGGGACGATCAATATCGCGGTCGCGTCGCTGGCGGTGTTCTTCCTGCTTGGATTTGTTTTCTTGAGGATTTCGGATAAGCAGCCGCTTGGGAAGTGATGGAAGGTGGCTGGCGCGCTGCGAAGTCGGCGGGCATGTGCATGAGTAAAGCCGGCGCGCATGTATGACTGGTGATAGGCTAGTCAACATGCGCGGCCGGCTTTTATTTCTGAATTAAGTTTAGTGATTGGCGGGGCTTTCGTATACGGCGCGGGCCTTGGCCGGGTAGTTGGTGATGATGGCGTTCACGCCGTATGCCCGGCACTGCAGGAGCTGCTCCGTGGTGTTGACGGTCCAGACGTTGACGTCGAGGTCGTTTCGGCGGGAGTCCTCCATGAAGTTCGGATACTGGAGGTTGTAAAATGCCGGATGCAGGGCGTCGGCGCCCAGGCGCTTTCCGTAGCCGGGCACGTCGACGGGACCGTCCTCGTAGAGGAGGCCGACTTTGGCGGCGGGGTTCAATTTTTTGACCTTGCAGACCGAGTAGTGGTTGAAGGAGGAGTAGATGACGCGGTCCTCCCAGCCCTTCCGGCGGGTCAGGTCCAGGACCTGCTCCTCGATGCCGTCGTAGAAGATGATGCCAGTCTTGAGCTCGATGTTGATGGTGAGGCCGGTGGGGGCGAGCAGGTCGAAGACTTCCTCCATGGTGGGGATTTGGACGCCCTCGTAGGCGGCGTTTCCGGCGCTGAAGTCGAGGCGGCGAAGCTCGTCGAAGGTGAAGTCTTTGATCCAGCCGGCGCCGTTACTGGTGCGGTCGATGGTCTCGTCGTGGCAGACAACGAGCACGCCGTCTTTGGTTTTCTGGACGTCGAGTTCGACGCCGTCGGCGCCCATGTCGGCGGCCAGCTGAAAAGCGGGAAGGGTGTTTTCGGGGGCGTGGCCGCTGGCGCCGCGGTGGGCCCAGATCAGGGGATGGTTTGTTGTATTCATAATTGTTTGCCTTTCGTGTCGTTTGATGTGGAATCGGGGCGATTCGATACTATTATGGACGCAATCCGGCGGGCGTACAAGGCAAAATATAGTGTGGAAATATTTTGAGATTTGCGTATAATTGTGTAGAGATTGGAGGAATTAGCAGTTGAAGTGCTGGTTTCTCGATATTTTGGTTGATAAGGGGCGTGACTCAGGACGCTCCGGAATAGGAGAATACTATGGGATTTATCGTTGGAATTATTGTGGGCGGAATTGCAGGCTGGCTTGCAGGGCAGATCATGGGCAGCAACTTCTCAATACTCGGCAATATCCTTCTTGGCGTTGCCGGCGGATTTGTGGGAAATATTGTCCTTAGCGCAGTAGGAATCCACGGTTCCGGCATGTTAGGAAATATTATTGTCGCGGTGGTTGGTGCTTGCATCTGCATTTTTGCGATGAGGTTGATAAAAAAGTAAAGGCGCGGCAGTGTGTAGGGGCGGAAGCCTTGAGCGGTGAGCGGCGCGGATGAGGCGGCTCTTGTGTAGGGCGGAAGCCTTGAGCCTTGAGCGGCGCGGATGATAGAGCGGTCCGGAGGGAGTTGATCCTTCGGGCCGTTTTTTTGGTCGAGGAATTAGTCGTGGCTATCAGCTGATTTCTGAATACCCTTTTCTTGTTCCCTTCTTCGGTGGATATTCCACCGAAGAAGGGGGCTGGAAGGGGGACTATGACTTCTATAGGGATATATAGGGCTGTTTCTGTGCCCTTCTTCAGTGAAATATCCACTGAAGAAGGCTTCAGGAAAAGTACTATGACATTATTCAGGGGCTTGCAATGCACGGGCACGCCGGAAAGGCAGTGCAGAAGCCAGAAAAAAACCACCTACATTGCATAAAGTTGCGTTAAACTATATATTAGATGTCGACGACTTAAAATGAATCGAAGAATTGGAAATCAGAAAAGTCAATCTCCTACAGAAAGGGCAGGCTAATGAAATACCAGATCAACCAGAATAACTATCACACTTTTGAAATTTTTGAAGTCAATAAGATGGCACCGCGGAGCTATTTTATTCCGTATCCGAGCAAGTCGAAGGCGGACGCTGTTTTGCCCAAGGAGAAGCGCTACGCTTCGCCCAAGGTGGTGTGCCTGAACGGAGAGTGGGATTTCAAGTTCTATCCCAGGCCGGCGGAGGTGCCGGCGGTTCTTGATACGGAGAAGACGGTGTTTGACAAGATTGATGTGCCGTCCTGCTGGCAGTTCCGCGGCTATGACAAGCCTTTCTATACCAATATTCGGTATCAGTTTCCTTTTGATCCGCCCAAGATTCCGAGGCTGGATAAGGTGGGCAAGGTCTTTTCCTGGATGGGAGTGGACCAGAAGATTTCCCTGCGCTATAAGGATCCGGGGGAGGAGTACAATTTTGTCGGCATTTATCGCAAGGATATCGAAATCAAGGATCCCGAGAAGAATTATGTAATCTCTTTCCTGGGCGTGGCGAGCTGCATGGATCTGTATGTGAACGGCAAGTTTGTGGGGTACTCCGAGGGCGCGCACAACACCGCCGAGTTCGACCTGACAGGGCTTCTGAATGCGGGCAAAAATGAGATGCTGGTCGTGGTGCACCGCTGGTGCAACGGCACTTATCTGGAAGACCAGGATATGTTCCGCAACAATGGAATTTTCCGGGATGTGCTGCTGCGGATTTCCGAGCCGACCGATATCTGCGAGATCGACGCGCAGACGGTCAAGACAGGGAACACCTATGTGCTCACACTCACGGCCAAAACATTGACCCCCACGGATGTAACTTTTACCATCGAGAAAGTTGTATCCAAAGGGCACAAGATCAGCATGTCGCAGACCATCTGCGTAGAAGAGGGAACAGAAGAAGAAACGGCCGAAGGAACGGCCAAAGCCGTATTCGAAGGTCTGGAGGTCGTCGAGTGGAATGCGGAAGATCCCGCTCTGTATGATGTTTACTATCAGACGGAGAGCTGCTGTGTGAAGGAGAGGATCGGCTTTAAGACGGTCAAGATCGAGGGCGACCTGTTCACGGTAAACGGGAAGAAGATCAAGTTCCACGGCGTAAATCATCATGATACGAGCTGTACGAATGGCTATACTTTGACGCCGGATGAGATCGAGAGGGATGTGAAGCTCTGCAAGGAGTTCAACATTGATATGATCCGGACTTCGCACTATCCTCCGGATCCGCTGCTGCTGGAGCTGGCGGACGAGTACGGAATTTATATTGTGGATGAGAACGATCTGGAGACGCACGGGACGTTCGCGCACCAGCTGCCGCCGACTTACAATACGATCAGCCATGATAAAAAGTGGGAGGCCCACTATATTGACAGGATTTCGAGGTTGTATCACCGCGACAAGATTCACAGCAACACGTCCATCGTGATGTGGAGTCTGGGCAATGAGGCGGGCGGTTACTATAATACGGACGCGATGTATGATTATCTGAAGCTCCGCTCGGATCTGCCGGTCCACTATGAGAGCGCGATTCACTGCAAGAGGATCGCCTATGATGTGGGGAGCGAGATGTATCCTTCCGTGCAGATGGTGCACGATGTGGGCGAGCACTGCCGCAAGCAGAAAGAGCTCAATGACAGGCCCTATTTCTTGTGCGAGTATGCGCACGCCATGGGCGTCGGGCCCGGCAACACGGAGAGCTACTGGGAGGAGATCTACAAGTATGACAACCTGATCGGCGGCTGTGTGTGGGAGATGGTGGACCACGCGGTTTTGCACGAGGACGGCAGCTACACCTACGGCGGCGACCACGGCGAGTGGAGTCACGACGGGAATTTCTGTGTGGATGGTCTTTTCTACCCCGACAGAACGCCTTCCGCAGGTGCGAAGATTATCAAGTTTATTTACAGGCCGATTCGGGTCAGGCATATTTCGGGCAGTACTTTTGAGGTGTTTAATACGACGGCGTTTTCTGCCGGCGAGCGCTATGAGCTGACTTTTACCTGGAATGACGGAACCGTGAACGTGGTGACGCCGGACGCAGGGCCCCTTAAGAAGACCGTGATCGCGGTCCCCGAGCCGGCGGCTGTAGACGGAAATCTGTCCGTGATCGTGACGACGGTGGACAAGAAGACCGGCGCCGTGGTCTCGGAGGAGCAGATCGTGATCCGGCAGTTCGTGCCCGGCGCGGAGGGAGATCATCTGCTGCCCGAGGGATGCAAGTTCAGCGGCGGAAGAATGGCGTGGACGCTTCCCGACGGACAGATTCTAAGGAGCAATTCGGAGTACACTATTTTGTACCGGGCGGCGACGGACAATGACACGGACCTGAAGTTTTCCAACACGATGGAGCCCTTCATGGCCCAGAAGGAGCGGGTCATCGCGGCGGGACCGATCCTGAACGGATACAGGGTCGAGACCGAGGTGGAGAACAAGACCGGCAAGTTCAATGTGACGGACAGCTACGAAGGCACGGAGGACGGAATTCTGGTCACGAGCACGATTCACTGCGTGTCCGGCGGCACGATCATCCCGAGATTTGGCAAAACATTCCGGCTCGATCAGATTTTTGACATCGTGAAGTATACGGGCAGGACGGGGGAAAGCTACTGCGACATGAAGGACCAGTTCCCGATCCGCACGGTGGAGTGCAAGGTGGCCGATATGACGGAGCCCAACATCCGGCCGCAGGAGAGCGGAAACCGCTGCGACTGCACGGAGGCGAGCGTGAGCGACGGCAAAGTGACGGTGACTTTCAAGGCGGTGGACAAGCCTTTCGAGCTGGGGATCAAGCCCTATTCGGATTGGGCGCTGTGCAGGATGAAGCACCGTAAGGACGAGAAGAGAACGGGAACTTATGTGACGATTCAGGCTTTCCAGCAGGGCATCGGCACGGGTGCCTGCGGCCCGGGCGTCATGCCGGAGTACCAGTACAGTGCGAAGAAGGATTATACGCTGAAGTTTTTGATCAGCGTTAAGTAATGTGAGGCGCCGCCGGGCCGGCGGCGGGGAGCGAAAGCGGCGGCCGCAGGCCGGTGCAGTTTGGCGCCGCATGGCGCCTGTGGCCTGCCGGAGCTCCAGGCGGGCCCGGCGGCTCACAATAGAATCAGAGGTTAACATTTGAAGGAAAAAATACTGTTTTTTGACATCGACGGAACGCTTGTGGGGTTCGACGGCAAGATGCCTGCTTCTACACAGAAAGCACTCAGAAAAGCCAAAGAGAACGGCCACAAGCTGTTTCTTTGCACGGGAAGGTGCCGGACGCAGATTTATCCCTGGCTGCTTTCCGATTATCCCTTTGACGGGCTGGTCATGTGCGCCGGCGCCAATGTCTATGTGGGAGACGAGCAGATCTGCCACAGGACGTTCGGGCCGGAGAGGATGAAGGCGCTGATCACTTTTTTGGAAGAGAATGGGGTGTCTTATCTGATCCAGAACGAGCACGGCGTCTATATGACGGACCGGTGCCTGCGGTCGGAGGCCAGGATCATGAACCAGATCTTCGGCATTGAGATTGAGGATGGAAAGTACAAGGAGGCCTTTGAACGGGTGCTCGGGACCATGGAGGTGGATGACTCGATCGCCACTGAGCCCGAGAAGTTCGGGGCCATTGAGACGCTCATCTATCACAATTCGCCCCTGACGGTCGAGGAGATGCAGGAGAAATTCGAGCCCCTTGGCATCAAGGTCACGGCGGCCAGTATCAAAAAGCCGAGCCCTTATGAGGGGGAAGTCACGGTGCTGGGCGTCACCAAGCGCGAAGGGATGAAGGCCGTGGAGGAGTACTACGGTCTGACCAGAGAGGACACGGTAGCTTTCGGGGACGGACCGAACGACCTGCAGATGCTGGAGTACGCGGGGACAGGAGTGTGCCTCGGGGACGGCTCGGACGAAGCCAAGGACAAGGCGGACTATATCACGAAAGCGCTGGCGGACGACGGGATCCTGCATGCGATGGAGCATTTGGGGCTGAT
>JAFUFL010000058.1 GCA_017469935.1 Lachnospiraceae bacterium | reverse complement strand
TGACGGAGATTTGAGGAAGAATCCCTGGAGGAACACGGCGATCACGTCCGTCACGTATGAGCTGAGAAGCTATATTGACCAGACGCTGAGCAAGCTGGGAACGGTCGTGTTCGGGGCGGATTCGGTCATGCTGCTGGCGGCCGCGGCGCGGGAGACTTTGGCGGGATCCGGTAAAGCGGAAGCCGGCAAGCCGGGGATCGCCGCGGAGCCGGGCAGGCAATTCACCTGGAAGGACTACCGCGAGCAGTGCGGCGCGCTGCACAAAGCGATGCTCTTTGAGTCCCTGAGAAAGCTGGTGGCGGAGCGCTTCGGAAGCCGATTCGTGCTCCCGCAGGAGCCGGACGAGGCGGAAAAGGCGCTGGGAGAAGTGGCGGCGATCGTCGACTGTGTGGATTCTTTTAACGCGCTGAACGGGGAGAAGCTGGGCTATAGTCCCGAGTCTTTGCGGCAGATCAGAGGCTTTGTGGAGATTCTGTGCCGGCCTTACAATCTTCCGGAGAACTGGATGAGGGACTGCACGGCAGACGAACTCAGAAAGATCGCGGCGTCGGTCCGACAGTCGCAGGAGAAGCTGGAAGAGTGGAAGAGGCGGCTTGTGACAGAGTGGACGGAGGAATTTCTGGATCTGGATGCGGCGCGCCTGCTGCACAAATTCAGGACGGATTACAGAACGATGTTCAAGTGGCTCCGTCAGGATTACAGGAATGATGTGAAGCTGATCTCCGGGGCCCGCAGGGGACTCGGAGGGGACCTGAACGATGCGGACTGCGAAGCTGCCCTGACAGCTCTGAAGAGCTTTCAGGATATGAGGAACCGGGTTTTTGAGCTCGAGAGAAATGCGGCTAAGATTCTGGGACCTTGTTTCCGAGGCTGGGAAACCGACTGGAATCTGATCGGCGCCATGATCGATGAGCTCGCCGCGCGCAGGGAATATGAGAAACTTTACGGCCTGAGCGAAGCGGAGAGGGCCCTTTGGGACAGGGATGCCGGTGAGCGAAGCGAGGTGAAGATCGGCGGCACGACAGCCCGGGAGTGGATCTCTGACAGGGGGATTGAGTCTTTGGCAGGTTCTTCGGTTTTCGGAGAAAATGCAGGCGCGGCTAAGGCTGCCGAGAATTCTTCGGCGGATCGCGCCGGCGCCAGCGCCGGTAGCGCGGCCAAGGCTGCCGAGAACTCTTCGGCGGATCGCACCGGCTACGGCGCCGGTGGCGCAGCCAGGGCCTCGGAAAACGCTTCGGCAGCCGATGAAAATACCGCAGCAGAGCTGTTTGAACTGTTCGAGGACTATCTGGATCACGAGATGGTCGAGCGCACGGCGCAGATTCTCGCGGAGAAGATCGGGAGCGGCGAAAGGGAGTTTAAGGCCGCCTTCGCGGATGCGATGACGGCATGCGAGGACGCAGCCGTGGGCGACGTGTATTTCCGGTGTCTTTGCGCCTGGTTCCCGGGAGAAGATCTGGAGAACGTACCGCTGGGCGTTCTCAGCGACCGGATCACGGCGTGCAGCGATCCCGAGAAGCTCAGCAGCTGGATCGATTACGCGGATCTTCTGGCCGCCTGCAGGAGGGAAGGCCTCGAGGACTATATAGAATATGTGGAGGAGACGGGGGAACGGGATATTGTGAACGTCTACAGAAAGGGATTTCTGGTCAAGTGGATCATGGAGTGCCTTGTGGACAACGGAATTTCCAATCTTATGCGGTTCCAGCCGCTCCTGCATGAGAACACGATCGCGTGTTTTAAGGAAAATGACGAAAAAGCTCTTGCTCTGGCCAGGGCAAGGCTCACGCAGATCCTGTCCGGGCAGAAACCGGCGGGCGTGGGCCGCATGACGGGTGCCATGGACGAGATCTCCCTTCTGAGAAAGGAGTCGGAGAAGAGGAGCCGCGTGATGCCGCTTAGAAAGCTCTTCAAGGCAATCCCGACCCTGCTCATGAAGCTGAAACCGTGCTTTATGATGTCGCCGCTGTCCGTTTCCTATTTTTTGGATTCGGATTTGTACCGGTTTGATCTGGTCATCTTCGATGAGGCGTCGCAGATCCTTCCCGAGGACGCGATCGGCGCGATCTACAGGGGAAAACAGGTGGTGATCGCCGGTGACACGCGGCAGATGCCGCCCACGAATTTCTTTACGGCGGTGGGCAGTTCCGAAGAATTCGACAAGGATGAGGAGGAAGAGATACTGGTTGATGCCGACAGCGAGTCGATCCTGGATGAGGCGGGGGCCTGCCTGCCGGCGTGCACGCTCCTGTGGCATTACCGAAGCAAGGACGAGTCCCTGATCGCCTTTTCCAACAAGAGGATCTATAACAACCGGCTGATCACGTTCCCGGGGACGGGGAAGGTGCGGGACAGCGGACTGGAGTATGTGTACGTGCCCGGCGGCTGCTACCACGACCGCTCCAACGTCATGGAAGCCAAGAGATGTGTGCGCCTTCTGGAGGAGCACATCAAGGAGCATCCCGAGAGATCTCTGGGAATCATAGCCTTCTCCGAGAAGCAGCAGAGCGTGATCGAGGAGGCGGTGAATGACTTCCGGATGAATAATCCGGCGTACGAGGGATTTTTTGACGAGAACAAGGAGGAACCTTTCTTCGTCAAGAACCTGGAAAATGTGCAGGGTGACGAGAGGGACACAATCATGTTCAGCATCTGTTACGCCAAAAACAGCCAGGGCAAGATGTATATGAGATTCGGTCCTCTGGGAGCCGCGGGCGGAGAGCGCAGGCTCAATGTCGCGATCACGAGGGCAAAATATAATGTCAAGCTCGTCGGTTCCATTCTGCCCACGGACATCGACCTGAGCAGGACGGAGGCGGAAGGCGTCAGGCTCCTGCGCGAGTATATCTACTACGCGATGCAGAATGACAGCGGAATCCTCTACGGGACGGACGACAAAGAGACGGACAACCGTTTTGCGGACGTGGTGGCCGATTTCATCCGCAGAAGCGGATTTGAGGTCCGGCGCGAGATCGGCCAGTCCGATTACAAGCTGGATATAGCGGTGCTGCACCCGGATGCCCCGGGCACCTATATGGCCGGCGTCGAGTGCGACGGAGAGAATTACACGATGGCGAGGACAGCGAGGGACAGAGATGTCCTCCGTGGGACGGTCATGAAAGAGATGGGCTGGAAGCTTCACCACGTGTGGGCGTTCAACTGGTTCCGGAACACGGCGCAGGAGAAGGAGAGGCTTCTCGCTTTTTTGCGGGATGCGATGAAGAATCGGCCGACCGTCGGGGAAGACGGGCCGGAAGAGGCGGACAGCGGGGACAGGACTGCCGACATGCGAAAGGGAGAAGATCTCGTCATTGAGAGAGAGGCTCCCGCGCAGGAGCAGAAGCTGGAGTTTGAGAGATACAGGCTCAGCGATCCCATGAAGGCGCCGGATCTGCCCGGGGCCGGAATCCGCCAGAAACTGGCGGCAAAGATCATGTACGTGATGGAGGCGGAGGCGCCGATCCACAAGGAGATCTTTTACAAGAGACTGGCGCCGGTCTTCGGCAACCGGAAGGTGACGGCGCTGGTAAAGCGGTCCCTGGACGACTGCGTCAGCGGCCTTCTCGCCGACCGGATCACGGAGCGGGGAGATTTCCTCTATCTCACCGGCCAGGCGGACGGCCACTTCAGGATCCGGGCACGGGTACCCGCGGACGGGCAGCAGCCCAGAGCGATCGAGCATATTTGCGACGAAGAGATCAAGGACGCGATCCGTGAGATCGTCACGTCGGCCCTGGGGCTGTCCACGCAGGACCTGATCGCGGAAGCGGCAAGGAGCTTGGGGTATGCAAGGACAAGTTCCAGGATCCGGGAGCGGCTGCGGGACGTCTGCAGCCAGATGCTCGACGAGGGGATCCTCAGAGAAGCGGACGGGAAGATCTGCATCAGAGAGGACTGATCTATGAATGCATATAAGTTTGGTGAAAACAGCTACCCGACGACGGCGGCGCTGGCAAACGCCATGGCGGTCAACTGGAGCGAGGGCAGGGACTTCCTTGTGAGAGGCGCGTTCCGCGCGGAAGTGGGAGGCTCTGACAAGCGCGCCCTGGCCTCGGCCGTGTGGGCGGAGAAAAAATACAATGAGGATCCCTCCAAGGGGAATCTTCTCTTTCTCAAGTGGCTGGTAAAAAATCCCGGCGTGACCAATCTGTACTGGATGGGACGAAGCTGCGGGGACCTGGACCATGTCTGCGCGCTCATTAAGGCTGATCCGCAATCCGATCAGAAGGAAGAAACCGTAAAGCTGGTCCTGTTCATGATTCAGGAACAGATTTTTGGCGATTTTGTGCAGACTTCCAGGAGAAAGGACAGCGTCGTCGCGGCCGTGCGCTACCTGGAGAGGTGCTACGCCAGGAAGGAATCGAAATTCAACCGGGGAAACATACTGCCGCTCATGCTGGCGGTCCTGGAGGAGAAGAAAATCTTCGAGTTCGACGGGCAGCAGTTCCGGACTGTACAGGAACTGGCCTCTTACCTGCAGAAATTTGCGGATATTTCCAAAAAAGCGCTCTCCAAAAAGGCGGCCGGCCTCTATCAGGACGACGCCAATTTCACACCGGAGTTTGAAGGGTGGCTCCTCACATTGGGCTATCAGAAAGCGCTTTCGGCCTGGAAAGACAGATTCCAGGCCGGAGAGGCGGAGGAGGGAAGCTTTGACGCGGATCTCGTCCTTCTTGAGGATATAGAGCTCAGGGAAGAGGCCGGCGGAGACGGAGGAGATGATTTCACCGTCAAGGCGAGGCAGTTTGAGGATGCCTTTACGAAGATGCTCGAAGAGCATCCGCAGTGTCTCGAGAGCGCAGCCAGGTTCAAGGCCTATATGTCCGACCTGCTGCCGGACAATGACCTTCAGGCCTATCTGATCCTTTGTCTCTACAAGATGGACATCGCCCGGGCCATCGAAGAGGCCGACGAGCTCACGCAGCTCTTCCCGGCCAGGTTTGTGAGCAGGCTTGTCAGCGATTTCGGCGTCAGCCAGCCGCTCGCCCGGTGGGCCGCCTCGGTCTGGTGCGTCTGCTACGGAGATCGGGTCTTAAAAAAGAAGAACAGTGTAATCATATAAGGAGAGGAAAAATGGAAGGAAGACTCAGAGCAGGAACGGTGCTGTCTTCTGACAGCGGCGCCCGGTATACGGTCAAAAAATACTGTGCCGCCGGCGCGCAGGGAGAAGTGTATCAGGTGGAATCCGGCGGAAAGATTTATGCGCTCAAGTGGTATTATCCGGACGGCGCCACGGCGCAGCAGAAAAAGTGTCTCAAGCACCTGATCGCGCGCGGCAACCCGGACAAGGCTTTTCTGTGGCCGCTGGATATGCTTTATCTTGAGGGAAGCAGCCTGTTCGGCTATGCCATGGACTTTCGCCCGGACCACTACACGAGCATTATCCACCTCATGAAGAGGAAGGCCGACCCGACTTTCTATGTCCTGTGCAAGGCCGCCTATAAGACCACGATGGCTTTCAAAAAGCTCCACGATGAGGGCTACAGTTACAGGGACATTTCTTTTGGCAATCTGTTTTTTGACCCGGAGACAGGGGACGTCCTGATCTGCGACAACGACAACGTGATCTACAACGGCGCGGACTATGTGCCGGTCTACGGGACGCAGAGATTTATGGCGCCGGAAATTGTCACGGGCAAGGCTGCGCCGTCCAGGCACACCGACCAGTGGTCGCTGGCAGTGCTGCTCTTCTACATGTTCATGCTCAATCACCCTCTCGACGGAAAGAGAGAGGCGGACATCCGGTGCCTCGATGTGCCGGCCATGAACATGCTGTACGGGACGGATCCGATCTTTATTTTCGACCCGGACAATGCCGCCAATCGCCCTAAGCGCGGCTACCAGGACAACGCCCTGATCTATTGGGATCTCTATCCGCAGGATCTCAGGGACCTGTTTACGCAGACCTTTACGGTGGGAATCCGGCAGCCCAATATGCGCGTGACGGAGAACCAGTGGCTGGGCGTCCTCAGCAACATGATGAGCTGTATCTATGCCTGCCCGAAGTGCGGGGCGGAGATCTTCTATGACCCTGCCAAAACAGTGAGAAATGAACCTCACAGCTGCTGGAACTGCAGGACGAAGTCAGCGCCGCCCGTTCTGATGAAGATCGGAAAGAACCGGCTTCTTCTGACGCCGGGCAGAAAGCTCTATTCGCACCACGTCTACTCGGACTACGACATGGAGACGGCGATCGGGGAAGTCGTCCAGAATCCCAGGGACCGGCGCGTTCTGGGCGTCCGCAATGACGATAAGGTCAATTGGACTTACCTGCGGCAGGACGGCACGCAGACAGCGATCTCGGCGGGCAGAAGCGGCGCGGTCGTGGAGGGAGCGTCCATCGACTTCGGAACGGTGAAGGGAGAATTCTGCTGACCGCAGGCGAAATCGGCGCTTTTGAGCGTCCGAATCATACGATAAGGACCGGCGCTTTTTGAGCGGCCGGAGCACACGATGAGAACGGGCGTCTCTGCGGAGGCCCGCACATATAAGCAAGGAGGAAAGAATATGCCAAACAAAACCACCAATCTGGTCAGACCCGGCGGAGAACTCGCCAGCAGGCCTTTGTACTTTTTCTGGGTAGCGGACAACTCGTCTTCGATGAGAAAGGAGAAGATCGGTGCCCTCAACAACGCGATCCAGTCGGTAATTCCCGAGATGAAGAGCGCGGCACTGGAAAACCCCAACGCGCAGGTCTATGTCAGAACGCTGCGGTTTTCCACAGGCGCCTCCTGGATCACGCCGGAGCCGGTTCCGGTGGAGGACTTCGCCTGGGACGATCTGGAGGCGGACGGCCTCACCGATATGGGCAAGGCCTTCTCCCTTCTGGCAGCGCAGCTGAGCATTCCTCCCATGCCGGAGAGAGCGCTCCCTCCCGTGATTGTCCTGATCTCGGACGGCATGCCCACCGATAACTATAAGGGACCGCTGGAGAAGCTCCTGAAGATGCCCTGGGGCAAAAAAGCAGTGAGGATCGCCATTTCCATCGGCAAGGACGCGGACGATGACGTGCTGACCGAGTTTACGGGCAACCCGGAGCTCGTCTTCAAGGCAAACAACGCGACTATGCTCACGGGACTCATTAAGTGGGCGTCCACGCTGGTCAGTTCCGTCTCTTCGCCGGCTTCCAAGACCGATGAGAATAAGGAAAAGCAGGAACAGGGAGAAATCGCGGAGGAAGGAAAAGAGAAAAAGCCCGCCGTACAGGCGCAGAATTACCTGAGTATCAACAACATTCCAAAGCCCGAAGACGTAAAGGCGGAGGATGTCTGGTAAGGAGGAACTCCCATGAAACGTTATCTATATGGAATCAGCGTCAGGGGGGCTTCTCATATCAGAAAGGGGACGGAGTGTCAGGACAGCTGCCGGGTCGAGAGTCTGTCGGACTCGGCCGTCGTGATCGCGGCCGCCGACGGGCACGGGAGCGAGCGCTGCCCGCACAGCGGCGTCGGCGCGAAGATCGCGGCGGAAGTGTTTTGCAGCAGCATGAAGGAGATTCTGGAGAGTTTCGAAGGCGACAGCCTCATGCTGCGGTCCTATCTGAGCCGGGAAGGCAACCTGAAGATCCCGGAGTCCATAGAGAGGGAGTGGAAGCGGCGCGTGCTGCGCGATCACATGCAGGAGCGGAGACAGCCGCCGGTCGGGGATCCGGACGCTGACGGCCCAAATGACGCTGACGGTCTGAATGACACTGGCGGCCTGAATGGTGCCGGCGACCCGAAAGAAGTGTACAAGCTCTACGGCACGACGCTTCTGGGACTGCTCATAACGACGGAATTTGTCTTTGCCTTCCAGATCGGGGACGGCGACATTGTCCTGGTGAGCAGGGACGGCGTCCAGTACGCGGTGGAGAGCGATAAGATCCTGGGCGTGGAGACCCACTCGCTGAGCAGTACGGACGCCTGGAAGAAGAGTGCGATTTCCGTGTTCCCGTCTCCCGGACCGGACGCGCTGCCCTATATGTTCATGATGTCGACAGACGGAATGGCGAACAGCCACAGAACGCAGCAGGAATACGAGAAGACCTGTATGGCCTACTACGAGGCGGCGGTCCGATACGGATTCTGCAGGGTCGCGTCGAGCCTGGAAGGATGGCTCTCGGAGACAAGTGCCCTGGGCTGCGGGGATGATATCACGATGGTCATGGCCTATTTTGACAAGGATGGCGGAGAGGCCGGCAGGCCGGAAGCCTATCGGAGACGAATGCGAAGACGCAGAAAGATGGCAAGGCACAGCGCGAGCAGATGGAACAGACGCCGGGCACATTGTATCTGAAACGAATGAGGCCGTATCAAACAGAGTAAACGGAGGACAAGGGTGATCGCGGACCGCTATTACTATTCAAGAATGAACCGCCGGGACCGGCGGATCTATGAGGCGCTGCACGACGCCGTGGTAAACGGCAGAAAGGCGGCCGAGATTGAGGGCGGCGCCGATGCGGATCGGATCATGGAAATCTATGTGGCGCTCGTCCTGGACAATCCGCATCTCTACTATCTGGGAAGGGAGCTCCATATTGTAAAGTATTCCGGGGCCTGCGAGAGGACCCTGATCGAGCCTTCCTACACGCTCGGCGGGGAGATCATACGCGACTTTAACGGCCGGATTGAGCAGGGCGTGAACGATCTGATCCGCAAACTGGATCTGGGCCGGATGACGGACGCACAGGCGGTGCGAAGGCTGCACGACTATCTGGCCTCGGAAACGGATTATGACGACACGGCTCTGAGCGAGCGGAAGAAGGGGAGACTGATCTCGGCCCATTCCGTGATCGGAATTTTCTCCAAGCAGTGCGCCGTCTGTGACGGCATATCCAAAACCGTGAAGCTTGTACTGAACGCCCTGAACATCCCCTGCATCGTCGTGGCGGGGCAGTCGGCTTTTGAGGATGACAACGGAAATCACGCCTGGAATATTGTGAAGATCGGCGGAAAGGCTTATCATTTGGATATGACCTGGGATATCAATCTCAGCAGAAAGGGAGATATTTCCTACAAGTATTACCTGATCAGCGATCAGGAGGCGGCAAGGGACCACGACTGGAAGAGAAATGTTCCGGCCTGCGGGACCCGGCGCGGAAATATGTTCACTTAATAAAAAAGATAGCAGGGAGCCTACAAATGAATCAAAACGATATGGCCGGAGAGAAGAAGACAAGAGTGTATCTCGTGAGACACGGGACAACGGAGTGGAACCAGCAGCTGCGCTACCAGGGGCAGACGGACAACCCGCTGGACGATGTGGGAGAGAAGCAGGGAGCGTGCCTGGCGAACTATTTCAGGGACATCCGTGTGGACCTGGGGGTCACAAGTCCGCTGCAGCGCGCCGCCAAAACGCTGGAATACTGCCTCTCTTCCCAGGACCATGAAGTTCCGGTGCTGGTGGAACCCGGTGTAATGGAGATCGATTTCGGGGCGATCGACGGGTGGACCAAGGAAGAGATCGAGGAGGGCTATCCCGAGTTTTACAGGATGTATGTTCTCAGTGAAGACAGAGGACATGCCAGGGCCCCCGGCGGGGAATCCATGATCGAGGTCTATGACAGGATGTCGCAGGCGGTCATGCGGATCGCGCGGGAGCACAGGGGACAAAATATTGTGATCGCCTCCCATGGGACGGCCATTCAGACTTTTCTCAATTACGCCTCGGGGATACCTGCGGAGAGAATGGAGCGCTTTCAGCTCTACAATGTATGCGTGAGCTGTGCCGAGATCGATGAGCAGGATCAGATCAGACTCCTGTATATCGGCGACAAGCATCATGTCCCGAAGGAACTTCAGTTTTCTTACGGGGCGACGCCGACAAAATAGTGGCGGCGAAGATCTTCGGACGCAGGGAGCCCGCTCCGCGAGACCTGCCGGAAGGAAAGTAAGATAAGGCCTTGGGACCGGTCCCAAGGCCTTTTGTATTATCCTTTAGCTGCGCCGCGACGCGGCACTGCTAAGTGCAGAAGGGTTTCGTTTTTTTGCGATATTCGGATCCCCGCGACCAAAATTTACCGGGAGGTGAATAACCGCAATTTACATCTCCTCGTTTTCGGGCTCTTCGGCGGGAGCGGATTCCTCTTCCGCGGTCGAACCTTCGGAGGATTCCTCCAGGTCGGCTTCCGTGAGGGTCTTGTGATCCTCGGGATAGTAGTCGATGCCGTCGATCTCAAAGGTGTCCCTGTCGTCGCGGATGATGAAGATCATGGAACGTCCCTGGTTTACAGTGACTTCGTTGCCGTTGTCATCGTAGAAAAGGGTGGGCTCATAGTCGTCCGCTTTGTTCCATGTGACGTGGATCATCTTGCCGTTCGTAATGTAGAATCCGTCATAGCCGGGATCCTCGATGCGGAACCAGAGATAGCCGTGCGTTCCCGCTTCCCACTCGCGGGAGTCGTTGTTGGCGTAGACCCACTCGGCGCGCTGGATGAAGATGTTGGTGAAGGCCATCTGCTCGCCGGTGACCGCGTCGCACTGGGGCTCGCCGTACAGTCTCTTGTAGTAGAGGTGATCCTCTTCATCGTAGCTGAGCGCGGAATGTGTGACGGGGTAGGAGCCGGACATGTCGACTTCGGTGGCGTCCACGGCGTCGGGATACTGGGAGAGGTCGTTGATCTCACCGTCTTTTGTAAATGTAAAGTGCTTGTCGTGATAGTATTCCTCGCGGTGCTCCTTCTGGAATCCGGCCTCCTCGATCGCATTGAGGATATGCTCGGCGTCCGTATAAGCGGTGTGCTCGAGGGCAACGCCGTCATGCGGGATGCGATAGAAGGCGCCGTAGTCGGGACCCATGGAAGGGTGACCCGTGCCGTTGATATTATCTACGTCCTCGCGGGTAAGGATCTCTCCGGTGTAGTCGGAAGGACCGCCGAAGTGGATGATGATGGGATCCCACTCGAGCGCTTCATAGACAAAATAGGAGCGGATACTGCGGACATTGCCGATCCTCTCAAGATCCTGCCAGTCCTGCATGATGCCCATCTGGCGGCTCATGTTGCCTTCTTCCATGATCTCATAGAAGACGTCGACTCTGTCGAGACCGTACTGAGGCTGGGCCTGCTGGTTGATGGGGTACATAAAAGCCAGAGGGCGCTGCCGCAGAAGCTCTTCATCCATGACCTTACCTGTCAGGGGACTTCTGGGAAGTTCGGGCTCGGGCTCGGGTTCCGGTTCCGGCTTGGGCTCCGGCTTGGAGATCGCTTCCGTCGAGGCGTCAGGGACGGTGGTCGCTGCCGCGGCGGAATCGTCTGTTTCCTGCGTCATTACTGTTGTTTCTGCTGATGCTGATTCTTCCTGTTGGGTTGACGCGGGCGCTGAAGCGCTTCCGCATCCCATTAAAGCCGTTGACAGGGCAAGCGATGCGGCTGTCAGAGCACAAAGACTTCTTTTATACATAAGTCCTCCTGAAGTATTTAGTAATTTGCTTTTCCGTGAAAAGTTAAATGCATAGTCTATTCTATCCTATTATGAACTAATTTGCAATAGTTTGTAATATTTGTGTAACAGAAGAGGCCGGCGCATATGCTATACTTAAAGTGATCGATATTTTGACAGAATCGGCGCAGAAGGCCGGTGCCTTTGGAGGAGTGGTCATGAAGAAGACGATTGCAATACTTACCGGGTTAGTGATGTTCCTGAGCGCCTGCGGGGGACCGACGGGAGCGGCCGGTACGCAAGGGGCGCAGAGCGGCGCGACGGGGGCGACGCAGGCGGCAGCGGAGAGTGCGGCGGCGCAGGAGAGCGCGGCAGATGAGAGTGCGGCGGCGGAGGAACCAGGCGGGAGCGAGAAGCCGGAGCTGGTGATCATGGGACAGGAGACTTCGAATTACAGCCGAGCCGCCGAGAATAAGAAGAGAATGGATATCGATGAGAAGGCATCCGCGCTCTTTGCGGCGCGGGAGCTGCCTAAGCTCTCGGACAAAGATTACACGGTCATGGTCTATGTCGTGGGCTCGAACCTGGAGAGCCATTACGGCGCCGCGACCAACGACATCAACGAGATGATCGCCTCGGGGCTGGACTACAGCAAGAACAACCTGCTTGTCTACACCGGAGGGAGCAAGAGGTGGACCAGCGATATCTCCAATAAATGCAACAGCGTGATCAATATGGCCAACGGAGAGGAGCTGCAAGTCGAGGCGCAGACCGCGGAGACGGCGGACATGGGCGCCGCGCAGACGCTCTCCGAGTTCGTCAATTACTGCACAACGAATTTCCCGGCCAAGCACTACGGACTTGTTCTGTGGGACCACGGCGCGGGCCCTCTGTGGGGCTATGGGAGCGACGAGCTCTACGACAACGACAGTCTTTTGTTCGATGAACTTCGCGGTGCCATGGACCAGACCATATTCACGAACGGCAGGAAGCTGGACTGGGTCGGATTCGACGCGTGCCTGATGGGCAGCATAGAGACGGCCAACCTGTGGAAGGATTACGCGCAGTATCTGGTCGGATCGGAGGAGCTGGAGTCCGGCCGCGGCTGGGATTACAGTTTCCTGGGCACGCTCAACAGCACGGATGACGCGCGGGCCATCGTCAGTTCGATCGTGAAGACGTACGGAAGCTATTATGAAGCCAATAAGTCGGAATTCTTCAACCCGGATGTGACGCTGGCCGCCATGGACCTGAGCAAGACAGACGAACTGATCGAAAGTGCGGGCGTCCTCTTCGGAGCCATGAAGAAGGGAATTGAGGAAGGAAACTACCCGGAGATCAATAAAGCGAGAGCCAGAACCAAGGCGTTCGGACTCAGCGCGGCAAGCAGCAAAAATGACGCGTACGATATGCTGGACCTCCGAGACCTGGCGGGGAACCTGGAAGAGATGTATCCGCAGGAGTGCCAGGCGGTCCACGAGGCGCTGGACGGGATGCTGGTCGAGTACACGTCCAACGTCAGCGGCGCCTCCGGCATGTCCATCTATCTTCCCGGCGACAACCAGGAGCTCTACGGCATCTCGAAAGAACTGTATTCCGAAGAGAGCGCTCTCTCTGAGAGCTACACGCAATTTGTCAATGCGTACATGGATTCCTGGAATGAGAGCACGAATACGGACTGGACGATTGCCCCGATCGAGCGCAGCGGCGAGGAACTTACCGTGCAGCTGACGGAAGAACAGGTGAGAAATTCTTCCAGCGCCTTTTACACGGTACTGCAGAGGAACGGATTTGGCGATTTCGCGATCACAACGGCCAATGTCGTGATCGAGCCGGATGAGAACAATGTCCTGCATATTCCGTCCGACCCCATGCTGCTTCATGCCGCTACGGATATGGAAGAAGCGCCGGCGCCTCTTACATGTATACAGGCGCAGAAAAACGGAGAGGAATGCATCTATAAGACGCTCAGCTGCTTCCTCACTCCGGGACATGAATTTATGGACGTCGACCGGGATAAGGATGAGGAAGTCGTGATCACTGCCAGGAATATCACCGGAGAGAGGGAAGCGAGCGTCCTCGACATCACATCCGGTTCCGGGAGCGCGTGGACAGGCGGAAAGGCCTCTGTCGATGTCTCCAACTATGAGACTCTTATCAACGCCGGAAGCATCTCCTATTCGCCCCAGCGCGACAGCGAGGGGCATATGCTGCCTTACTTTGACTGGAAGACCACCGGGTATGAGATGTACCCACTGTGCCTGGAAAACGGCTTTCGGATCCAGATGAAACCGGCGTCGGAATTTGACCACGATTTTATCTGTCAAGTCTTGGTCAAGGATATCAACTCAAATGTGCACGGCTCGGATTATATTGAGCTGAATCTGGACCACAGCCGGAATTATGAACAGATTCCGACGGAAAAGGGGACGCTCTACGCGGATGTCTCCGGAGAAGAAGCTGTGATCACCGGCTACAGCGGAGAGGACGAAGAGCTTACGATCCCGGCAGAGGTCGGGGGCAAAAAAGTGACGGAGATCGGGAGATACGCGCTGTCCGTCAACACGCTGCAGAAAATCGTTTTCCCCGACGGCCTTAAGACAATCGGGATTGAGGCGCTCAGCGGTACAGCCATCACAGAGCTCGAGATCCCGGACAGCGTAGAAGAGATCCAGAGAGGCGCCTTCAGCGACGTAAAGAACATTACCTCTGTGCGGCTCCCCGAGAGCCTTGTGAAGATCGGGTCTATTCCCTTCAACGGGTGCGATAATCTCGCGGAGATCACGATCAGCGATAAAAATACCAATTATAAGACGGTAGACGGCGTCCTCTACAGCGGCGACGGCAAAACATTGATCCAGTACCCGGGCGCCAAAGGCGGCGAGTACAAAGTGGAAAAAGGCACGGAAGTGATCGGTTACGGCGCCTTCGCGGAGTCCGCGATCGAAAAGGTCGTATTTCCGGATACAATTAAGACTTTCGAAAACATGACCTTCTTCGAGTGTGATAAGCTCTCTTCCTTTAATCTTCCGGACAGCGTCGAGTCGATCGGCATCAGGGCGTTCGGCTTCTATGACCTGTTCACACATTCGACGGAGAATCCGGTCATCGATAAGGTCCGGATCGGCCCGAATGTCAGATACATCGGCACCGACGCCTTTAATATGATGAACATAGCGGCTTTTGAAGTGGATGAGAGCAATCCCTATTTTGCCTCGTCCGGAGGATTTATCACCAACAAGGCCAAGGATACGATCATAGAGCTGCCCCGGGGAATGAAACCGATCATGGTCATACCGGAGGGAATCACGGCGCTGGAGGACCATTCGCTTGAAAACTGCAGCGAAGTCACGGACTTTGTGATCCCGGACAGTGTATTCCGATTCGGCACAGAAGTCTTTCCCTACGACTTGGAAGATGACGGGAACGGAGGCTACATATATCTGTACGACGGTATCACACTGCACTGTTCGGGAGGGTCGGCAGCGGAAAAATATGCCGAACAGTTCGAGATCGAACATGACGACGTGACGGATCCGGACTATATGGTCTATGAGACAGTTACAGAAGAGATGCCGGGAGCGGACGGGGCGGATCCGATTACAATGACCTTCCATGTCTTCAAGGACCGCGCGGAGCTCTGGGACTGCGAAACGTACAACAAAGGCGTGCTCACGATCCCCGATACGTTCAGGGACCTTCCGGTCACGGGGCTTCGGAGCGACGAATTCTCGTTCTCTTACTGCTGGAGCAGCAAGCTGATCATACCGGCGTCCGTAGAGAAGATTGACGTGACATTCCTGAATGACTTCTCACAGTGTGAGGCGTATGAAGTGGATGAGAAGAACGAGAATTACCGGAGTATAGACGGGGTTATTTTTGACGCATCCGGAGAAACTCTGATCGGATATCCCGTCGGTAAAAAGGACAAGGAATATGAAGTTCCTGCCAAAACAGAGAGAATCGGGAACAGTGCGGTCTATTTTAACAGTAATCTGGGCAAGGTGACGTTCCCTAAGTCGCTGCGCACAATAGGGGATCATGCATTCGACGGCTGCTATGGCCTGACAACGGTCGTGTTCAACAAGGGGCTTAAGGAGATCGGAAAGTACGCATTCGACAGCGCGCCTCTGGCAGACGTCAGCCTTCCCTCTTCGGTGGTATCGATCGGAGACTCCGCCTTCACGCTTACAGAGAACTTCGGAAGGATCGAGCTGCCTGAAAAGCTGGAAACCATGGGATATGCCGCATTCGGTACGGACTACGGTGAGCCTCTCTTCACACAGGATGTGATCAGGATCCCGTCCAAGCTGAAGTTCAATAAGAACTCGATCAGCGGAGCAGTCTTTGACCAATATGAGGTCGACGAGGACAATGAGAACTTCACGGTCACAGACGGCTTGCTCATGAGTAAGGACGGCTCGACGCTGGCCGCCGTTCCCACCGGTATGGAGGGGGATCTGTACGTACCTGAAGGGACATTTTATATCCAATACGATGCTTTAGAGGAATGCGACCGGATCAAAGACATCTATCTCCCTGCTTCCATTCTGGACATCGGCTCGATCGACGAGAAGGACTATGATACCGGCGAGTACAAATATGTGATCCATTGCTATGAAGGGACGGAGGCGCAGAAGTCACTCGATGCGGAGGGGACTCCTTGGAAAGCGAGATAGGAGATATCTAATGGCGGAAAAATCAGACAGTTCCAAAATGATTATTCTGAAGTGCCCGCAGTGCGGCGGACAGCTGGACCTTGATCCGGACAAGGAGGTCGCGACATGCCCTTTTTGTAAAACCAAACTCCTGATCGTGCGGTCCATCGAGCAGAACAATGTGATCAATTACAATATCCGAATCGATAACACGGGGAAGAAGGAGCAGGATCTGTCTTCGAGAGAAGACTATGGGGAGCAGCTCAGGATTAAGATCAGGAGGATACTGCCCCGTGCGGCTGCCGCAGCTGCCGTCATTATCGCACTGGGTCTGATCTTCAAGGCCTGCGGGGCAGTGATCGGCGCCTTATCGGGAAGCGGTGGCGGAAACGAAACCGGCGAGGAGGTTGTGCAGGATGCGGATTCGGAGACAGGGACAGAGAATGGTCAGGATACGCAGGAGGCTTCATCAGAAGGCAGAGTGATCGAAGTCCCGCCTTATGACGCGGAAGTCCCGGAGATCGATCCGATTCCGCAGAAGACAGAGAGCATAGCGGCCGCTGAGATCAAGGAGTTTCCTGTGCATTTTACCGAGAGAGGGCAGGAAGTCCGTTTTGACGTGACCGTGCCCAACCCGGGGAATGTATATGTATATATAGCGGAGATGAGGAGCGATGAAGGCGCCGAAATACAGATCTACGATGGGAAGGGAGAGCGGAAAGGCGGTTTAGGCTGGGGCAGAAACGGCAGCGGCGTTGTGTTTAAAACAGCCGGACCGGGTGAGAAATATTCGATCCACGTGATCCAGTCGGAAGGCCTGAGCGAATTTGTGGTCCGCGTCGGTATGCCCAAACCGGTCACGGATCTGTCGGACATCACTGTCCTGTCCGACAGAATGGATTACAAGAACCAGGAGAATGTCTATACGATCACTGCCGGAGAAACAGGTATGTACTCTTTCTTCCCGAGCGAAATGATGGCGGACATGCGGATCGGCATGGTGCTGTATGACAGGCTCGGAGCCAGGGTCACTTCCAATTCATACGCGTATACCGGCAGAGGCATCTGGGCCGAACTGACAGAGGGGGAAACATACACTCTTGCGGTGAGCCAGAGCGAAGAGATCGGTTCTTACGATCTGCTGGTCGGCAGGCAGAAAACAGCGGTCGATATGGAAGAGTATGTGCATGTAAAGGACCGCAGCGAGTTTGCGTACCAGCGCAACTGCTATACCTTTGCCGCGCGGGCGGACGGAAACTGCAGGATCGAGATGACGGAGGTCAACACCGACGACAGCTTTGAGATCAGTATGTATGACAAACTCGGCCAAAATATCGGAACCTTCGGCACGTACAACAGATCAAATACAGGCAGAACATTTGCGGGTCTTAAGGCCGGCGAGACCTACAAGGTCTATGTAGCGCAGTCGGAAGGGCTCGGAACCTACATACTCTCCGTATACCAGCCCAAGGACATCGTGGAGATCACAGAAGGGGACACGATCAAGGACAGCATTGAAGTCGCGGACCAGTCAAATACTTATTCCTTTACATCATCGAGGACCGGGGACGTGACGCTGACGATTTCCGGATTGACCGGAGACAGTGCCGTGGCGCTGAAGGTATATAATGACCTTGGGGAAAACCTGTATACGGATTCTTATTTTGTAAATGGCGACAGCCTTACGATCCATGGCACGAAACCCGGCTCCCATGCGATGATCTGCATTGAAGCGGCGGAAGGAAGCAGCAACTATGTTTTGACATTGGAATAAGCGGAATAAGCCGGAATACCCGGAATACCCGGTGGAGCAGCCGCGAAAAATATTTCGTGGATTGTAAGTCAGTTATCGTATATTATTATATGAGTCCATCAGACAGGCGCTGTGAGGACTCTCACATGACCGAACGTATTGAGTTCAAACAATCAGGAGGATTGAAAAGTGAAAAGAAGAATAGCAGATTTAGTTAAGATGGGCGTGCTTGTACCGGTACTGATCGTCTCCATGGCGGCTTGCGGTGCCGCAGGTGCCCAGGATAAAGGCGACGAGGCGGCAGGTGCCGCGCAGACCGCAGTCGAAGAGACTAAGGAAGAGAAGACCGAGGAAGAGAAGACCGAGGGAGAGAAGACCGAGGAGACGGCTACGCAGCCGGCGGAAGCCAAGGTCTATGAGAACAAGGGCTATAAGATCACAGTTCCCGCGGAGCTGGCAGACAAGATCACGGTGGAAACGCCCGAAGTGAGCGAGGACGGCGTCATTTTCGACTGCTACGAGACCAAGTCCGTCGAGGCGGCCAAGGGAACCGCTAATGAGAATATGAGTGCGGGCTGGCTCTTCGCGATCACGGAGAGAGATGTAGACAGCACACGGAAGATGCTGGCAAGTGATTATCCCGGCGAGGATCCGATTGCGAAAGCGGAAGACGGAACCTACCTGATCTACCATCATCCCACAGACGTCCGCTATGAGCGCGCTACGCCCGAGGAGATGCAGAAGGACCAGGCAGAGTGGGAAGCAGCCTGCGCATGGGCAAACGATGTCCGCGAGAACTTTGCGGCAGACAACGGCCTCACAAAGGTATACTACAACGGAACTTCCGTTGAAGCGGCTCTGGGAAAAGCGGCATTTGATGAGAATGCCAAGTACACGATCAGCACAACGGAGTTCGGACCGATGGAACCCAAGGATGTTGATCCCATCGCTTTCTATGAGAAGATGACGAACGGCGCCACATATGAGTCCGTCAATCTGGCTGAAAACGAAGTTCCCGACGGCGAGTATGTCGTTCTGAATTTCCCCGAGGACAATGTCCGCTATGATTTCTTCCTGGCTGAGGGAAGCGAGAATATCATTCGTCAGGTCATCGGCGCAGAAGGAAGCGAGCAGCAGGAGTATTTCTACAAGGTGACATTTGAGGACGGAACTTCCAAGGCGAGCGCCATCATGAACGAGTGGTATCACGCTCTTGCCGGAAAGTAATATCGCAACTGTTCCAAAATAACGGCCGCGGCCGCTGTGTGATCACACAGCGGCCGTTTTTTTGTCTCAGAGGTATGGTAATATAAACGGAGCGCTGCACGAAGGGAGAGACCAATGAGTAAGATATTTAGAGTCATTGCTCTGCAGAAAAAGACTTATTCCGACCCCGGCCAAAACAGAGACGCCGTAAAGGCAATGCTGGACTCATACAGGGGACCCGATCCGGACTTTGTTGTGCTTCCGGAGATCTTTACCTGTCCTTATGACAACAAGTGTTTTCCTCAGTTTGCTGAGAGTGGAGAGGGGGAGACATACCGGTTTCTGGCGAATCTGGCGTGGGAAAGAAAGGCTTATGTGATTGGCGGATCGATCCCCGAGCTAGAGGAAGGAAAGATTTACAATACTTCCTATATTTTCGACCGAGGTGGAAAGCTGATCGGCAGACATCGGAAGATCCATTTGTTTGATATCGATGTGCAGGGCGGCCAGTATTTCAAAGAGTCTGACGTTCTGTCTCCCGGCACACAGATCACGGTGTTTGATACGGAGTTCGGAAAGATGGGGGTCTGCATCTGTTTTGACATCCGGTTTCCGGACCTGTTCATCGAGATGCGAAAGGCAGGAGCCAAAATAGTCTTCATCCCGGCGGCTTTCAACATGACAACCGGCCCCGCTCACTGGGAGACGCTGTTCAGGAGCCGGGCATTGGACCAGCAGATCTATGTACTCGGCTGTTCGCCGGCCAGAGATGAGAGGGCTTCTTATGTGGCCTATGGGCACAGTATTTTGACCGATCCCTGGGGGAGCGTTGTGTGCGAACTGGGGGCGGAAGAGGGAATATTGTCCGCGCAGATCGACCCGGAAAGAGTGGAAAGGGTGCGGCGGCAGATTCCGCTGGGGGGATGAGAGCGGTTGGCGGGGGAACACCCGGACTGTCGAGGGAACACCCGGACTGTCGAGGGAACACCCGGACTGTCGGGGGAACCTGCGCATTATTGGGCGAAGCCAGGCCGGGTTCTGCAGGGGCAGCCTCGTTTGAAAAGTGTATATGCCTTTTAAAAACCCTTCTTCGGTGGATATTCCACCGAAGAAGGGGACAGAAACAGACCTATATATCTCTTAGGCGGTCATAGTACCATTTTCCAAGCCCTTCTTCGGCGGATATTCCACCGAAGAAGGGTTTTAAAAAAGGGTATTGGCAAATCAGAATCAGCATCAGGATCAATATCAATATCAGAATCAGCTCGCCTGATGGCTCTGCCGGAAGGCATAGATGGCCTTGATGGCATCTTCATAGCGGTCTTCGGGGACGCCGATCAGCAGGTTGAGCTTGCCGGCCCCCTGGTTGATCGTGCTGATCTCGATCCCTTCCTCGGTGAGCTTTTCGAGAACCCGCACGTTTGCGTCGCTGGATTCCGTGGCTTTTTCGCCCGTAACGGCGATCAGCGAGAGGTTGTCGCGCAGGCTGATGAAGTCAGGATTCAGGGTTTCCCGGATTTCGTCAAAAAGGTCCTCCTTGCAGGGGGCGAGAAGTTCCGTGCGGATGACGAGCGTGATCGAATCGATGCCTGTCAGGCAGTATTCGAAGGGGAGCGCTCTCTCCTTGAGGATATCGAGCATCAGGGCGCTGAAGCCGGAACCGTCGCTGACCATGACTTTTTCAATCTGGATCAGGGACATTCCCTTTCTGCCGGAGACGCCGGTCACGGGATTCTTGGTGACGCCTTTGGGAAGATGGCGAACGATTATGGTGCCCGGATCTTCGGGTTTATTGGTATTGCGGATGTTGATCGGGATCTCCAGCTCGGAAGCGGAGAGAACGGCGTCGGAGTGGAGAACGGAAGCGCCCATATAGGAGAGGGTGCGAAGTTCCCTGTAACTCATGTAGGAGACAGTCTCCGGATTTTCGACGATCCTGGGGTCTGCCGCATACAGACCGGATACATCCGTCCAGTTTTCATAGAGATCTGCGCTGACGGCGCAGGCGGCCAGGCTTCCGGTGATATCGGAGCCGCCTCTCTCGAAGGTGCGGATGGTGCCGATCATATCGGCGCCGTAGAATCCTGCGATGACGGCGCGGTTCAGAGGAAGGAGAGAGGCGCGCATGGTCCGGGAGGTCATGGGCGCGTTCAGCTGTCCGTCCTGATCAAAGCAGACGCACCAGGCCGGGTCGACGAATGTGAAGCCGAGATATTTTGACATAATTCGGGCGGTGAGATATTCGCCTCTGCTGGCAGTGTAATCCTTCATGGGCTCTGTCAGGAGAGAATTCCGGAGGATTTCGAGCTCGCTCTCGAGAGGGAAATCCATCTTCAGACCGTCGATGATCGCGCGAAAGCGCTGGCGGATCTGCTCAAATTCCGCGGCAAAAGATTGCCCGGCGACAGCCTTCTCATAGCAGGTGAGAAGGAGATCAGTCACTTTTATGTCGTCGGGATAACGCTTGCCCGGCGCCGAGACGACAATAAATCTTCGCTCCGGATTGGACTCTACGATTTCCCTGATCTTGCGAAACTGGGCGGCGTCCGCAACGGATGTTCCCCCGAATTTGGCGACTACAATGCGCTTGCTCATAATGATTCCTCCGACTGTACTGTGAACCGACCCCGGAGGTCGATTTTCACGTATTCCTGCAAATTATAGCATGATTGGCGCACGCATTGTTGTATAATTAATCGTGAAATATCGCGGGCTCTTTTTTTTCGCCTGTCTGTTTTACTCCCGCGGAGCCCTTTCTTTTGGCAAATGGAGGTATCAAAATGGATATCAGAGAAGCAATCAAATCACGTCACAGCGTCAGGCAGTACACAAATGTTCCGATCCCCGAAGAAACCGTGGCAGAACTTAATAAGCTGATCGATGCGTGCAACGCGGAGAGCGGCCTTCACATGCAGCTGATCACGGATGATCCTGAGTGCTTTAACTCTTTTTTGGCCCATTACGGAAGCTTCAGGAACGCAAACAATTATATTGCAATCGTCGGGCCCCAATCGCTGGAAAATCTTGACGAGAAGGCCGGATATTACGGCCAGAAAATCGTCCTCGCGGCGCAGATGATGGGCCTCAACACCTGCTGGGTGGCCGGAACTTATTCCCGGGGCAAGTGCAAGGCGGACCGGGAAGCGGGGGAGAAGATTGTGTGCGTGATCGCGATCGGCTACGGCGAAACGCAGGGGACCAAACACAAATCCAAACCACTGGCGAAGCTCTGCACCGTGGCGGAAGCAGATATGCCGATCTGGTTCAAGAATGGCGTAAAGGCGGCCATGATGGCGCCCACTGCCGTGAACCAGCAGAAATTTGTGATCTCACTGGAAGGCGACACGCCGGTGATCAAAGCCGGACGCGGTCCTTTGGCCATGATAGACCTGGGAATCGTCAAGTATAATTTTGAGGCGGCGTCCGGGCATAAGTGCAGATGAGACAAGAGATTTTGGCAAGAAAAATATTGCTGTCTTGAAAACAGCTTTGAAAAGCAGCCTCCACGGCCACGAGTTGACCGATGGAGGCTGCTTTCTTTAATGTAAAGATTCTGCCGTTAATTCATGACTTCAAGATTATAGAAGACCATCCTGTTATCCGTATCGGACATGTTGTTGACCAGGATACTGACATACTGGGCGCCTTCGATGTTGACAGTTGCAGTCTGCTCGGAAGAGCAGGAGTCAAAATAGTAATTGTAATCCGGTGTGCCGTCCAGATCTGAGTCAACGTAGATTTCTACGCTCATCGCACCATTTGAGCCGTCTTCGCCGCAGATGGAGAGATTCATATAGCGATAGCTGTTAAGGCTGCTGACATCAAATACGACGAACCGGGCATTGCCAATGGCGAAATTCTCACCGGCCCCCGCCGCGAGGCTGAAGCAGTTCGTGTGCTCATAGCCGTCGGCAGTGATCACTCCGGGAACGCCGTCAGCTTCATAATAGGGCATATAGGAACCGTTTCCATTGACCACCGACCGGTCCAGAGTGTACAGGACGTCCTGGGAAGTCATGCTTTGCGCCTGCTGCGGCTCCTCTTCGTACTCGCTTTCCTCGGGATACTGTTCGGCTGCACCCGTGTCAAAATACTGCTCGGCCTCATCGGTATCGGAATACTGCTCGGCCTCATCGGTATCGGAATACTGCTCGTACTGCTCAGTGTCGGAATACTGCTCGTTCTGCTCGGTGTCGGAATACTGCTCGGTCTCTTCCGTGTCAGAATACTGCTCGTACTGCTCGTACTGCTCAGTGTCGGAATCCTGCTCGGTCTGCTCGGTGCCGGAATTCTGCTCGGTTACGTCCGTGTCAGAATCCTTCTTGGTTTCATCGGTATCGGAATCCTGTTCGGTTTCATCGGTATCGGAATCCTGCTCGATCTCTTTCGTGTCCTCTTTTTTCTCGGGAGCCCTGAAAATGGAAAAGAGGAAGAATTTCTTGGAGGCAGGTTTTTCCTCGTCAGAGTCGTCAGCGTCGGTGGTTTCAGTATCCGTGGCTTCAGTATCCGTGGCTTCTTTGTCGGGATCGGCCGGCGCCGATTTTGATGAATCTTCCTTTTCGCCCTCGTCTGAGGCAGGAGATGTTTTTTCCGTCTCGGTGTCGCCGCTGCCGGCGGGAGATGTTTTTTCCGGCTCGGTGTCGCCGTTGCCGGCAGGGGATGTTTTTTCTGTCTCGGTGTCGCCGTTGCCGGCAGGGGATGTTTTTTCCGGCTTGGGGTCGCCATTGCCGGAAGGAGATGTACTGCTTGTGGAAGTTCTGTTCACATCCTTGGCCGGTACGCGGCTTGCAGGATCAGGCTGCCCGGCGGTGTTTGAAGCAGGAACATCATTGCTGTTACGGGAATAAAGATTCGTGTTTCTGTTATCGTAATTGCTTGTGCTCGTACTTGTATACGTGCGGCCGTATGTTCCGTTCGATGTGCCGGCGGGCGTGCCGGAAGCAGTGCCGGCGGGCGTGCCGGAAGCAGTGCCGGCGGGTGTGCCGGAAGCTGTGCCGGCGGGCGTACCGTAGGACGTCCCGGCGGGCCTACCGGAAGCTGTGCCGGCGGGCACACCGGAAGCTGTGCCGGCGGGCACACCGGAAGCTGTGCCGGCGGGCATACCGGAAGCTGTGCCGGCGGGCATGCCGGAAGCCGTGCCTGTGGGCATGGCGGTGTTTGCCTCCGTCGCGCTCTCGGAAGTGTCGGCCGCCTCGGCCGTTTCAGTCTCACTGTTGTCCTTCCAGGTGAAATCATTAAGGATGAAGAAGGTTCCGATCACAAGGATAAAGGCAATACAGATCAGACAAAGTACCGGGTTGTTCATTTTTCTCATTTTTGATTTCCTCCTTCAGGGTTTCTAACGGGTTCAGGTTTTCTGTCGGATTGTGTACCTCTTGAATTTGTCAGCCTTCCATTCTGTTGATCCGGAAGTAGAGAACCATTCCGGAAAGAAGGATGAAGAGAAGCGACAGAAGACCAAGATATCTCCAACAGTAAAGTACGTAATCTGCTTCATGGCTGAAAATGGCGCTTCCCGCCCCGGGCGGCAGGAAGCCGTTCAGGTCCGCGATGGATCCGAGAGCGTAAAAGCCCCACTTTGCAGTGGTGATATATGCTATTTTGTCCAGCACGTCGTTGAGCTCAAACAGGCAGCCGCTGAAGAGAAGCTGCGCCACTAAAAGGATCGGAATCGCCGACATGATGGAATTGATGCCCGTGATCATCATGCCCACCAGAAGTCCCAGCATATCGGCGCTCAAAAGGACCAGAAAGAAGGTCAAAAGATAGTCAAAAGTGCTGTTGCCGAACACGACGCCGGTCTTGTCGTATGCAAAAAAGAGTTTGAAGATGCACGCCGACATAACTGCTTCGAGCAGGCACTGAAGAAGCTGGATGATCACGTTTCCCATCACGTAGGTGCGGACGGGAAGAAATTTGGTGAGGTCATCGAGTATGTAGTCGCGCTCCGAGCAGAAGAGTCCGACCGAGTTAAAGATCCCGGACCAGATGTTGCACATGAGCACGGAGAAGATACACGCCTTGGTCGCGCCGAATTCTTCGAAAACGCCGTTCTTTACCGCAAAGCATGTGAGCGAGAGTATGAATGCGGCGATTCCCGTATTAAAAAGCAGTATTCGGACATTTGTGGAAAACCACCTGGCGATGTAATCGAAGATATATTTCATAAAATCTGACCAGCCTTTCTGAATGCTTCGTATTTGCCGATGTAATAATCTGCCTGGCCCAGTCCGTTTTCTTCGACGGAATTGAGTTTGACCAAAATATCGACGTAATCGTCGGTATCGAAGAACCGTTTCATATTCTGCGGCCTGCCGGAGTAGGCGATCCGACCGGTTTTGCCGGAATCCCGGACCAGAACCACAACGCGGTCATACATCTCAATGTTTGAGAGATTGTGAGAAATGATGACGGTCGTCTTGTTCTCTGCGCGAGTGATCTTTATAAGGGTACCGATCAGTCCCCGGGAGACGCCCGCGTCAAGGCCGGTGTCAATTTCGTCGGCGATCAGTATTCCTTTCATTCGGATCAGTTCTTTTGCGATCGATACGCGCTGTTTCTGACCGCCGGACAGTGATTTGATCTGGTGGTCCTTCTCGCCGGACAGGCCCATCATGTCGATGTAGTACCCGGCCATTTGCCGGCAGATTTTGCGCGATCTGTATTTTGACGAAAAGAGTGCGGACCAGTACAGAGCGTCCTGCGAGTTCTCCATGACGTTGAGCGCGGGAAACTGAGGGATATAGCCGATGTCTTCCGGCCTGTAATCTCTTATGAATCCCTGGTATTTGGTTTTGCCGATGATCGATTTGATCAGAGTGCTCTTGCCGGCGCCTGATGTGCCGATGATCAGAGTGGACTCCCCTCTGTTGAAAACCAGATGGATATTGCTCAGTGCGAGCCGGCTGCCGTAATACTTTTCATTGATGTCAACGATCATTTGTGTGCCTCCTTTGTCCTTCATGATTTTATGATTATATAGAGCGCGTTTTTCAATCTTGTTGTGGTCGGGGCCTTTTTTCGAAATTTTTCGAAAAAAGTTAAAACGGATTTCCGGAAAGTGACCTCTGGGGTGTATTAGACCTCCGGGGCAGGCCGTGGAATATTAGACCTCCGGGGTAGGCCGTTGTATAATACAGGAAGAAAGGCAACCCGGAAATCAGAAAGGATTAACATATGAAGAAACAGCATATAAAGAAACAGCTGCGTATAAAGGCGGCATTAATCCTGGCTGCCGTATTGGTCTTTGGCACAATCGGATGCGGACAGTCCGGTGAGGCGGCTGGGGAACCGGTCAGAGAGGAGGCTTCCGCCGAGCAGAAGCTCCCGGAGGGAAATGAGGCTTCCGCCGGGCAGCAGCTCCCGGAGGGAAATGAAGATAGCGCGCAGGCGCAGGAGAAGGCATCGGGCGCCCCGGGCGGCAAGGGAGCGGACGCGGCAGGAGCCTATTGGTTCAGCGGCAAGTCCGCGGATGAGATCCTGGCGCGGATGACGCTGGAGCAGAAGGTCTGGCAGATGATCCAGCCCGCCATTTACATGACGGATCTCAGCGGGATGAAGTCCTATGATTTCGGGTCGATCCTCAGCAAAGATGACGGCACTTATCTGAGCAGCTCGGAGTGGAAGGATCTGGTCCTGGAGTACCAGAAGGCCGCACTGGAATCGGAAGCCGGAATTCCGTTTATCTACGGGCAGGATGACGTGCATGGGGTCAACTATTGCAAGGGTGCCGTGATCTACCCTCACAATATAGGGCTTGGCGCCGCAAATGATGCGGACCTTATGTATGAGATCGGAGCGGCCACAGCGGACGAGGCGAAGATGACCGGAATGTTGTGGAATTTTGCCCCCTGCGTGGCGGTCAGCACAGATCCGAGATGGGGCAGAACCTACGAGAGCTATTCGTCCGATCCGGAGATCGTGGGAGAGCTCGGCTCGGCCTATGTCAAAGGACTCAAAGACGGCGGGATTGCGGCCTGCGGCAAGCACTTTTTTGCCGACGGATCTGAGGAGTGGGGAACCGGAGAAAACGGTTATCTGATCGACCGCGGCGACGCCAGCCTGACGGAGGAGGAGACCGACGCGCTGCTGGACGTTTACCGTAAGCTGATCGACGCGGGCGTACCGACGATCATGCTCAGCCACGGAAGCGTGGGCGGCGTCAAAATGCACGAGAACGGCAAGTACATTTCGATCCTTCGCGAAGAGCTCGGGTTTGACGGGATGATCGTGAGCGACTGGGAGTCGATTCACAACATAAGCGGCAGCAGTTTCAGCGAGCAGATGGCAAACGCCATAAACGCCGGCGTCGATATGCTGATGGAGCCCAATATGTACAGGGAGACTTACGACGCCGTGATGCAGGCCGTGAACAGCGGGACGATCTCCGAGGAGCGCATCAATGACGCGGTGCGGCACATCCTGCAGTTCAAAATAGAGACCGGCGTAATGGACGACCCTTTTCAGGAGGCAGTCACGACGAAGCAGAGTGCGTGCGGCTCGGATGAGTACCGGGCGCTCGCCGAGAGAGCGGTGGAGGAGTCCCTGGTCCTTCTCAAAGATGAGGGCGCCGCGCTGCCGCTCAGGAGCGGGAGCCGTGTGTATGTGACCGGTCCGGCCCTTGACAACATGAACGCCCAGTGCGGCGGGTGGACGGAGAGCTGGAACGGGGCGACAAGGCCGATCGAAGGGGCGACGACCATCCTGGAAGGACTGCGGCAAACTGCCAAAGAGCAAAATATCACTTTGATCACGGATCCGTCGCAGGCACAGAGCGCGGATGTGACGCTTGTCTTTGTCGGCGAGCGGCCCTACGCGGAGTGGAACGGGGACAGCGCGGACATCAGTCTTACCGGAGCGCTGGCGCTGCCGGAGAACAGCAGTGCCATTCAGGAGGCGGAGAACCTGCGCAGGGAGCACGGCATTCCCACGGTCGGCTGTATCGTGGCGGGCCGCCAGGTGATCATAAGTGACTGCCTGGATCAGTGGGATGCGGCCGTGATGTGCTATCTGCCCGGCAGCGAAGGAAAAGGCGTGGCAAATGTGCTGATGGGACAGGCGGAGTTTACGGGAAAGCTTCCCATGCCCTGGTATGCGTCGGTCGAGCAGATCGGGACGGAGCAGTGCCTGTTCCCGGCAGGATATGGGCTGAGCGGTGAGGCCGGAGCTGGCGGCGAAAGTGATGCTGGCGGCGAAAACGAGAGCGCCGGTGAAAGCGGTGCTGGCGGCGAAAGTGAGAACATGGCCGAAAGCGGTGCCGCCGGCGGAAACGAACAGGCAGATGAGAACAAGGAGACCGCGAAGGAAGAAGCAGAGCAGGACGCGGCGGAACCGGAACAGGAGAATCAGGAGACGGAGGGACTGACTGAAACATTTCAGGGTCACACCTATACGCTCATCGAAGAAGGTATGGGCTGGAGCGCTGCGGAAAAGTATTGCATAGAGCATGGCGGTCATCTGGCTTCTGCCGGAACGGAGGAGGAACAGGCATTCCTTGAGAAACTTGCCGAAAAGAGTTCCCGCCCCAATATTTGGATCGGAGGCAGCCTGAACCGGGAAGGAGTATGGCACTGGTCCGACGGAACGGAATTCAGCTATACAAATTGGGACGACGGTCAGCCGGACAATTACGGAGGAAAAGAGAAGTGCATCCGCTTTACCAATAAGGATGTACAGTATTCAGAATGGACAGCGCACAAAGGGAAATGGAACGATACGGCAATTCAAGGCGATAAGGATGCGAAACTCAGAGACTTTGCATTTATCATGGAATCGGCAGAGTGAAATTGTGAAAATAGCGATAATATAAATACAAAAATCCGGCCGAATGGCCGGATTTTGCGTGTTTGCTCAGGGACATTGTTATCCTGAATTGTGTTTTCCGCCGATGAGGCAGCCATAGCAGAAAACAACTCCTTTATTGTTTATAGAGCCTCACAATCGGTCATCGAGGGTGATAACTACAGCTTTCATTTGTTTATCCTTTTCTTAGGCAACGTCTGATGATGCACACATGCGAATAGGAAACTGCCGTCTTCCGGGCAGCTCGCACTGTGAGCCTTAACAGTCATATTGACATATTCAGTTTATCAGGTAATTTTGTAAAATTGTTTTAAAGGGCGCCGCACGATTGCGTTTTCTGTTATATTAATTATGGTGACACCTGCAGCGGGCACAGCGGCTCGCTTTGCGGATCTTGAACTGCAATAAGGAGAAGAAAAATGGACGTTACCAAAATAGTGATAACCGGAGGTCCCTGCGCCGGCAAGACCACGGCGCTGAGCTGGATCATGAACAGTTTTACAGAAAAAGGCTATGTCGTCCTGATCGTGCCGGAGACGGCGACGGAACTGATCAACGGCGGCGTGGCGCCTTGGACCTGCAAGACCAATGCGGATTACCAGTTCTGCCAGATGCGCCTGCAGCTGGAGAAGGAGAAGGTCTTTGAGCAGGCTGCGCGCGTGATGAAGAAGGACAAGGTCCTGATCGTCTGCGACAGAGGCGCGCTGGACAATAAAGTCTATATGGACGACGAAACGTTTGAAGAGGTTCTTCGCTCCGTCAATGTCAATGAAGTGGAACTGCGGGACAGTTACGACGCCATTTTCCATCTCGTCACGGCGGCCAAAGGAGCGGAGGAGTTCTATACTTTGGCAAACAATAAGGCCAGAACGGAGGGGATCGAAGAGGCAGCAACGATGGATGACAAGTTCATCGCGGCCTGGACGGGACACCCGCACCTGAGGGTGATCGACAACTCCATGGATTTCACGGATAAGATGAAGAGGCTGATCGCGGAGATCGCGTCCTTCTTGGGCGAGCCGGAGCCTCTGGAGATCGAGAGGAACTTCCTCGTCGAGTATCCGGACCTCAAGTGGCTCGAATCGCTGCCTCACTGCGAGAAAGTGGAGATCATCCAGACGTATCTCAAGGTCGATGACAACGAGGAGATCCGGGTGCGCCAGCGGGGAAGCAGCGGTCACTATATTTATTACCAGACGACCAAGCGCCGGGTGAGCGATTACAAGCGCATCGAGATAGAAAGAAGGATTACCAAGGATGAGTACCTGAACCTTCTCATGAATGCCGACACTTCTCTGGGACAGATCCGCAAGGACAGGTATTGCCTCACTTACAATAATCAGTATTTTAAAATAGATGTCTATCCGTTCTGGAACGACAAGGCGATCATGGAGATCGAACTGCGGGATATAAACGACAAGGTTACTTTCCCCGAGGAGATCAAGATCATCAAAGAAGTGACAAAGCTGCCGGAGTACAAGAACTCCTATCTGGCAAAGCATAAGCCGGAGTGAGGACGCGCGGAATGATTTTCAGTGAGTCAGGGGAAAAATCCCCTGACTTTTTTTCAAACTTATTTTATTTCTAAGTTTTGTCTAAGTTTCGCATGGAATAATGGACCCAGTTAAAGGAAAGCGAGGTGATGATACAGATGGAAAACGGTACGGCAGCAGTGAGAGACAAAAAAGAAATACACTACCGCCACGAGTGGAAGCATGAGATCAGCCGGTCGGACCTGATCGCCATCAGGCAGAGGCTGAGAGCGGTCGCAAAGCAGGATCCGCACGCGGTGGACGGGAAGTATCTGATAAGAAGTCTGTATTTTGACAATTTAAATGACAAGGCGCTGCGAGAGAAAGTCGACGGCGTTAACCGCAGAGAGAAGTTCCGGATCCGCTACTACAACGGCGATCCGTCAGCGGTGATCCACCTGGAGAAGAAGAGCAAGCTGAACGGTCTCGGGACAAAATATTCCGCGCCCCTGACCATGGAAGAAGCGCAGAAGATCGTGGACGGCGACATCGACTGGATGCTGCATTCGCCCCATTCGCTGATCCAGGAGCTGTACTGCAAGATGCGGTACCAGGGGATGAAGCCCATGACCATCGTCGACTACACCAGGGAGCCCTTTATTTACGGGCCCGGGAACGTCAGGGTGACCTTCGATTACGACATAAGGACGGGCCTTGGGTGCACGGACTTCCTGAATCCCGACTGCGTGACGGTGCCGGCGGGAGACGCGGGGATCATCCTGGAGGTGAAGTGGGACGCCTACCTGCCGTCGATCATCAGGGACGCGGTTCAGACGCCCGGCAGAAGGGTCTGCGCCTTCTCCAAATACGCGCAGTGCAGGATTTACGATTGAAGATTACGTCGGATTAAGATTCATGATCACAGTCGGATCAAACCGATTTAAATATAGATAAACAAATAAAAATCAAAAAAGAAGTTTAAGAAATGAGGGACAAAAAATGAATTTTCAGGATATTTTCAAATCAAGTTTTCTTACCAACATCACGGCAGTAAGCATGTTTGATATGGTGCTCGCGCTGCTTCTGGCTTTTGGCCTGGGCGTGTTCATCTATCTGATCTATAAAAAGACCTACGCAGGCGTCATGTACTCCTCCTCCTTCGGAGTGACGCTGGTGGCGCTCACAATGATCACGACGCTCGTCATCCTGGCAGTGACCAGCAACGTAGTGCTGTCGCTCGGTATGGTCGGTGCGCTGTCCATCGTCCGATTCCGAACGGCGATCAAGGAGCCCCTGGATATCGCGTTCCTGTTCTGGTCCATCGCAGCCGGCATTGTGCTGGCGGCCGGAATGATCCCGCTGGCCGTGTTCGGCAGTGTTATGATCGGCCTGATCATTCTCTTTTTTGCCAACCGCAAAGAAAACACAAACCCTTACATCGTGGTCCTGGACTGCAATGATCACGCGAGCGAAGAGAGAGCCATGGCCTTCCTCAAGGATAAGGTCAACAAGTACAGCGTCAAGAGCAAAACAGCCCGCAAAGGCGGCGTCGAACTCAACCTCGAGATCAGGCTCAAGGACGACAACACGGACTTTGTCAATGAACTTTCCGAGATCGAAGGCGTCAACAGCGCTGTTCTGGTAAGCTACAACGGCGACTACATGGGCTGATTTTTCGGGAGGTACGAACAATGTCAACGCATAAAAATCTCGACAGAATCTGCGTTGCCATCGTCGCCGGGAGCCTTGTCTTAACGGCCCTGTTCATGAACGGGGAGTCGCTTGGAATCACAAAGATCGTGGACGAAGACGCGGAGCAGAATTCCGACTCGGTATACTTTACTGCGAACGACCAGGACGGAAGCTGGGACGTGACCGGGGCCACAGTGATCACGCTGACCGGGGACGGAGCTTCGATCTCCGGCAGCGGTGCTTATACGGTGGACGGAAATGTGGTGATCTCAAACGCGGGATACTATGAAGTGTCCGGAACGCTGACAGACGGCTATATCTCCGTGGACGCCTACGATTCTTCCAAGGTCTTCATTCTTCTTAACGGTGTGGAGATTAACTGCAGCGACGACGCGTGCATTCGGGTCGACCAGGCGGACAAGGTGTTCCTGACGCTGGCAGAAGGCAGCCAAAACAGCATCACCAGCGGCTCTTCCTACAACGAGACCGCTCTTAATGACGGGACGGACGGCGCTGTTTTTGCCCACGATGATCTGACGATCAACGGAAGCGGGAGCCTTGCGGTAAACGCGCAGTACATGCACGGAATTGCCGCCAACGATGACCTGGTCATCACAGGCGGTACGATCACGGTGACGGCGGCCGCGGACGCCATCCATGCCAATGACAGTCTTCGCATCAAAGAGGCTTCCATCAAAGCGGATGCGGGCGATGACGGTCTGGTCACTTCCAACGATGTTGAAAACGGCTATTTTTACCTGGAGTCCGGCACGCTGGATATTACGGCGGCGGACGACGCCATCCACACGACCGGCGATCTCACGATGGCGGGCGGCGACGTCACGATCATTGCGGGCGACGACGGCATTCACTCTGATGGCGGTGTAACTATTTCGGGCGGAACGCTCCTGGTCAAGGAATGCTATGAAGGCATTGAGGCCCTGACGATTGATGTCTCCGGCGGTGATGTCACGATTTATCCGCAGGATGACGGATTTAATGCCAATGGCGGGTCCGGCGACATGTTCGGCGGCATGGGCGGAGGTCCCGGCGGCGGCATGGGCGGCGGTCCCGGCGGCGGCTCCGGCATGGGGGCGACGGGCGAAGGCGAGATGCCGACGCCGCCCGATATGGGATCCACTGGTGATGGCGAGATGCCGACGCCGCCCGATATGGGATCCACTGGTGATGGCGAGATGCCGACGCCGCCCGATATGGGAACGACGGGCAATGGCGAGATGCCGACACCGCCTGATATGGGATCTACGGGCGCCGGGCAGATGCCTTCGGACACGAGCACCGGGCAGGACGGTACACAGACAAGTACTGATGCGGCGGATTCCGAGACGTATATCAAGATCAGCGGCGGGACGATCAAGATCATCAATGAGACCGGCACGGATGCCGACGGACTTGATTCCAATGGCGATATTTTGATTAGTGGAGGCACTGTATACGTCAGCCTTGTCGGCACGGGAAGCAACAGCGCTGTGGACTATGCCAGCGAGAGCGGCGGCGTCGCAGAGATCAGCGGCGGAACCATCATCGCATGCGGAGCGTCTGCCATGGCGGAAGCTTTTGACTCAAGTTCCACACAGGCATCGATCCTCTACAACACCAGCACGACGACGGAAGCCGGGACGACGCTGGCGATTGAAGATGCAGACGGCAAAGTATTGCTGTCCTGGGACGTGCCTTGCAGCTTCTCATCGGCGCTGGTCAGCTGCCCGGATATGGAAGTGGGCGGCACCTACACGGTTGTGATCGGTGAAAATGCGGAAGAGATCACGCTCAGCGAGGTGTCGGCTTCTTACGGCGATGCGCAGAGCAGCATGTACGACGGGAACATGAACTGGGGCGGAATGAAGAACAGGGGCGACCGGCAGGGAAATCGGCGCGGAGATTCTTCGAATGGAAGTACGGATTCCGAAACCGCTTCGGAGGCGGAAAACGGGCATGGCAGGCCGGGCGGCATGACCGGTGAAGGCGGCGGGCAGACGCCGCCGGAGATGGGTCAGGGCGGAATGACCGGCGAAGGCGGCGGTCAGGCGCCGCCGGAGATGAGTCAGAGCGGTGAGACCGGCGAAGGCGGCGATCAGATGCCGCCGGATATGAGCCAGGGCGGCATGACCGGCGGGCCCTCGATGCAGGATCAGCAGAATCAGCAGAATCAGGGACAGCCAGGGCAGCAGGAGCAGACTCAGGCGGAAGAAGATGCGGCCGCACAGGATACGGTTACAGCGCAGCCTGTGGATGCCAAGTCCGGGGCGGTCATCGGAGGGAGCGCAGCTCTTCTTGCGGCAGCCGTCGCGGTGGTTCTCTTGTATAAGAAGCATTAACTCGGGTGGGAAGTCCACCAACGCATAAAATGATGCGTGCGGCGTAGCGGCTCGCTCCGCGAGCCTCAAATATTGATGGTACGGCACAGAGACTCAAACAGTGAGGATCTCTGGTTCGGCCTTTCCCTCATTTCATCAGAAATCCGGCGGGTTGCCGGATTTCTGATTTGCGTATTTTTGGGGACCGGAGCGTGAGAAGAGCTGCGAGACGGGAAATCTGACTTGAAGGTGCTGCAGGGGAAATTTTGGCGCAATGGGTAAAAATAAAGTCATAGTGCTTTTTTGAAACCCTTCTTCGGTGGATATTCCACCGAAGAAGGGGACAGAAACAGGCCTATATACCCCGAAGGGAATGATAGTACCCTTTTCCGGGCCCTTCTTCAGTGGAATATCCACCGAAGAAGGGAATAAAAAGTACATATACAGTAACTATTCAGCACCACAAGTCCCAAATGCTGCGCATTCGGGACTGTGGGCGTCCAGAGGCGCTCCGCGCCTTGTCCGCCCCGGAAAAAGATCAAAAACGTTCCGGTGAGCGAGCTCCCCGGCCCTTATTTTGATCTTTTTTCCGGGGTGCTGAATAATTACCATATACAGAAAAATGACAGGAGACCGCTAATGAGCATCACCTCAGAACAATGGTGGGAAAAGAAACTGAATATCAGGACGAGCGGAAAGATCGATCATTTCGTCGTACCGTCGTGCAATCCTTACGAGCCGACGGATTATCGGGTCCTGCAGGTGCTGGCGGAGAGCGGTTACGTAACTGCGGACAGTCACGTGCTCGACTACGGGTGCGGGCTGGGCCGGACGGTGCTTTTTCTCAGCGCAAGGACGGGATGCCGGGCGACGGGGATCGAATTTGACGCAGAGCTGTATGAAGGTGCTCTGAGAAATCTTGAAGCGGCCAGAATTCCGTCAAAATATAAAAAGGGCATCCGCTTTGTCTGTGCGGACGCCCGGAAGTATCAGGTCAGTGACGAGGACTGTTTCTATTTTTTTAATCCGTTTGCGGACGAGGTCCTGAGGGTCGTGATCGCCAGGATCAGAGAATCCTACTATGAGAACCCGAGGCAGATGTATCTGTTCTTTTACTATCCCTTTGACGGGGAAGTGTCAGCTCTCATGACAGAAGACGGGCTGCAGTTCGTGGATGAGATTGACTGCACGGGCCTCTATGAGGAGTATGACAGGCGAGAGAGGATCCTGATCTTTGAGATGTCGTGAGGGCATGTCAATCCGGGAATCATTGAGTGTCACGCCTCCTGCAAATCTGGAAAGGGTGCGTGTGCCGGGCAATCCGGAACTGACGCAGAAGATTTGTCAGTTCAGGAAGATCTTCTGCAGGAAGTTGTAGTGGCCGAGCTCCCACATCTCGTTTCCGTGGTCGTAGCCTTCCACCAGGTCGGTTTGGTTGGGAATGCCTTTTTCATCCATGACCTGCCCATAATAGAGGGTCGACTTGATGCACCAGGGATCCTCGGTGCCGACGGAAAGGTAGATGTAGAGGGGCAGGGTCTCCTGCGACTCGATGGTCAGGTCGTCAAGGATCGGCGTACTCCAGAAGGATCCGGGATAGAAGTTTGTGGGGATGACTCCCGTTGAAGGGGCAAAACTTCCGATGAATGCTATTTTGGACTGCCATTTGAAGCCGGATGCGAGGGCCTCCGTCCCTCCCTGGGACACGCCGGAGACCGCGGCGTAGCGCCGGCCGACCTTCACGGAGTAGCGGGACTCGATGAAGGGCATGAGCACGAGGGCCAGGTCGTCGACGCCCTTGTCATAGCGGGGGCGCAGTTCGGCGTCGGAGAGGTCGTCTTTGCCTTCCAGTTTGTCGGTGTACATGTCGGCGCCGACGATGATCATGGGAACGGCGAGGCCTTCGCTGAGCATGTTGCCGTAGAGGGTCTGCAGGATGGACTCCTCATGGACGTGGGAGTCGTAGCGGCCGCCGAAGCCGTGGAACATGTAGAGGACAGGGTATTCCTTGGACTCGTCATAGCCCGCGGGCAGGAGAACGTTGCAGTATTGTCTTGATTGTCAAAATATCGTGGGCCTCGGATGTTTGACTGTTTTTCCAAAAAGTATTCTACTTTGGCTCCATTTGAAAGTATAATACTTATAAAGAATATATTTTTATGCTGTTTTGGCATATGTGGGCAAAAAACAGCGTTCCGATTTGCGAGCCTTAACCGAAGGGAGGTAAGTATGTCTAAGAAACTTGGGAATTTGATCAAAGAAGCACGCACGGCCAAGGGATTGACGCAAGCTGCTTTAGCGGAGCAAGTGGAAGGGCTCACAGCCTCCGATGTCGGCAAAGTAGAGCGCGGAGAAAAAGAACCGGTACAGGACGTGATCAAGAAGATGGCAAAGGTTCTGGGAGTGACGCAGAAATCACTGCTGGACGCGGCGACGGGAGAGGGAAAGACCGCCGCCTCTGGGAAAACGGCCGCTTCTGCGAAGAAGACATCTTCTGCCAAAAAGACTTCCTCCAAGACTCCTAATGTGCTGACTTTGACCGCGACGGAGAAAAAGCTTGTGCAGCTGTACCGCAAGGCTGATTCGACCACAAAGAGTGCGGTGATCAATCTTCTTGAAGGAGATGCGAGTGTGGTTGAGCTGCTCGCTGCGCTGATGGCAGCCAAAGGATCTGCTTCGGGAAGTTCGGGAAGCTCGGGCAATTCGAGTGGTTCGGGGGCGTCAGAGCTTCTTAACTCGCTTTTGTCGGGAAAGACCGGGAACAGCGCGGGTTCCGGGAAGGACAGTGAGGGGATGGGAGCGCTTTTGGAGATGCTGGCGAATTTGAAGAAGTAAAGCTTCCGGAAGGGTTGTACATAAACAAGACTTGTAAATGGGCTGTGAAGAAATGAGCTGATGAATGCTTGTGCTTTACGGCCCATAGTTTTTGCGCTTTTTTATCCAAATTATGATATAATTTATTCTTGTTGCAGTAACAGATTCGCATTTACACATCACTAAGGAGAACATCATGAACCAGCCTGAAAAACCTGCGCCGAAAGCCAATCCCAAAGCGCTGCTTCCCATACTTCTGTTTTTGGTAGTATATTTGGGAAACGGAATCTTTTTCGAGTATATAAGACCGACGGAAGGGCAGATGGGCTTTTATGTCGTGTCTGTCGTACTGGCCTTTTCGATCGCGCTGATCGCGGCCTTTCTGCAGAACAAGAGTCTGACTTTTGACGAGAAGATCCATATTTGTGCCCAGGGAATCGGCGACGATAATATTGTGATCATGCTGTTCATCTTCCTGATGGCCGGCGCGTTCAGCGGGATCGCCTCCGAGGCGGGCGGCGCCTCGAGTACGGCGAATATGCTTCTGAATATTATACCGGGCAAGTTTGCCGTTCCCGGTCTGTTTGTGATCGCGTGCCTGATCTCCATGGCCATGGGAACGAGCGTCGGAACTATTTCCGTGCTGGCGCCGATCGCGTGCGCCGTCGCCAACAACGGCGGGCTCTCGCTCCCTCTGTGCGTGGGAATTGTTGTGGGCGGAGCCATGTTCGGAGACAATCTTTCTTTTATTTCGGATACCACGATCGCCGCGACGAAGACGCAGGGCGTGGAAATGAAGGATAAATTCCGTACAAATATTAGGGTAGCACTTCCGGCGGCGCTGATCACACTGATCATTCTTGTGATCTATGCTTTCATGAGCGGCGGCGTGTCGGTCGGAACCTTTGAATTTAATATTCTGCAGGCTATTCCCTACTTTATTGTTCTGGGCATGTCCATACTCGGTATCAATGTTTTTCTGGTGCTGATCGTCGGTATTCTGCTCTTTGTGGTAGTCGGGATCCTGACCGGATCACTTGCCTATTCGACAGCTCTGTCTTCCATGGGCAGCGGCATCAGCGGTATGTTCGAGACCATGATCGTCACGATCCTGGTGGCTTCCATTGCGGCGCTTATGAAGGAGAACGGAGGATTTGAAGCGATCCTCGAGTTTATCCGGAAGAAAGCGGACAGCAAGAGGGGCGGAATGTACGGAATCGCTTTTTTGACAGCGTTTATGGACATTGCGACGGCAAATAACACGGTTGCTATCGTTATTGCGGCGCCCATAGCCAGAGATATAACGAAAGAATACGGCGTGGATCCCAAACAGACGGCTTCCCTGCTGGATACCTGCTCCTGCATCACGCAGGGGATCATACCCTACGGAGCACAGCTGCTGGTGGCGGCAAATATCGCGAAGCTGACAAGTGTTTCGCTGATCCCGTTCCTGATCTATCCGTTTGTCCTGACTGTATTTGTGGTTGCCTCCATTCAGAGAGAGAGGTAAATGGCACGTTGACAAATGACAAAAAAGTGTTTACAGAGGAGCTGAACAAGCTCCTGGAGGATCCCAGGATCATAAAGCTCTGCGTCTTTCCGCAGCATCACGGCAGCAATACGCTCGCGCACTGCATCGCTGTGGCGAAGAGGAGCTTTGAGCTGGCTGAGAAATTAGGCTGGGATATTGACGAGAGAGAGCTGGCGCGCGGCGCGATGCTGCACGACTATTATCAGTATGATATCAAGAAAGAGGGATTGACTCCTTTTCAGCACGGAACTTCTCATCCCCGGATCGCGATGGAGAAGGCGGACAAGGATTTTCACCTCACCGACAAGGAGAAAAACATCATCCGGTCGCACATGTGGCCGCTGACT
>JAFUFL010000057.1 GCA_017469935.1 Lachnospiraceae bacterium | reverse complement strand
ATGTGGTGGCTTTCAAAATGAAGTTTTACAGATGTCCGTGGGCAAAATACGAAGAAGCCGTTCCCGGGACAATCAAGCTGATTCCTCCGGAGAAATCTTTCTCAGAATTGCAAGATGACTATGGTAGGATGAAAAATATGATTTATGGTTCGGTTCCGTCGTTTGAACAGATAATGACGGGAATAAGAGAGCTCGAGCAAGAAATAAATCAGTTGTAGGATGAAAGAATACTTAGCGAAAAAGGGCTTGTGATTTGAAAACAAGCCCTTCTGAATATGTTCTTCCTCATAGTTTTCCCTAATGATCATATATCTATACCTGTGCTCCAAGGATAATGACGCCCATCAGCACGACAAGCGCTGTCACGCCCTTCACCGCTCGTACGCGCGTACTGCCTCGAGGAGAAACTCGGGACTCCCGCGCATATCTACTACAAGTTCGAGGGCAACAACACAAGCGGCAGTCACAAGCTCAATTCCGCCGTTCCGCAGGCCTATTATGTCAAAAAACAGGGCCTCAAAGGCGTGACCACCGAGACCGGAGCAGGCCAGTGGGGTACGGCGCTTTCTATGGCGTGTTCCTATTTTGACCTCGACTGCAAGGTGTTCATGGTCAAGGTCAGCTATGAGCAGAAGCCGTTCCGCCGCGAAGTGATGCGCACATACGCCGCGTCCGTCACCCCTTCGCCATCCATGACGACCGAGGTCGGCCGCAAGATCCTCGCTGATCACCCCGGCACGACCGGTTCCCTCGGCTGTGCGATCTCCGAAGCCGTGGAAGTCGCGGTCACCAACCCCGGTTATCGCTATGTTCTGGGATCCGTCCTCAATCAGGTCCTGCTGCACCAGTCCGTCATCGGTCTCGAGACCAAAGCAGCGCTCGACAAGTACGGCGTCAAGGCCGACATGATCATTGGCTGCGCAGGCGGCGGCTCCAACCTCGGCGGCCTGATCGCTCCGTTCATGGGCGAGAAGCTCCGCGGCGAGGCGGACTACCGCATCATCGCTGTCGAGCCGGCCTCCTGCCCGAGCTTCACACGCGGTGTCTACGCATACGATTTCTGCGACACCGGTATGGTATGCCCGCTCGCCAAGATGTACACACTCGGCAGCGACTTCATCCCCGCACCGAACCATGCTGGCGGCCTTCGCTACCACGGCATGAGCCCCGTGCTCTCACAGCTGTACGATGACGGCCTGATGGAAGCGGTCTCCGTGAAACAGACCGACGTCTTCGAAGCGGCGGAGATGTTCGCGCGCGTCGAGGGCATCCTTCCCGCACCCGAGAGTTCCCACGCGATCGACGAGGCCCTCAAATGCAAAGAGACCGGCGAAGCGAAGAACATTGTCTTCGGCCTCACCGGTACCGGATACTTCGATATGGTCGCTTACGAGAAATATCACGATGGCCAGATGACCGACTACATCCCTACGGACGAAGAGCTCGCCGTTTTCCGCGCGAAGCTGCCGCAGATGTAAAGGCTTTATGTGGTGTTAGCCATAGGTGTGCCAAAGAGGTAGCCCCCCTGACACGGTCCTATAAAGGAATTCTTAGTAGACAACACACAACGATACCCCCTTTTAATTCATACCCTTAAAAAAAAGCGCTCCTTCCCCCGGAGCGCTTTTTTTCCTCTGTTTTTCATTTCAATGTGCCATCAAGAACAGCGGAATCTGCAGGAGCAGTATAAAACCGATCAGGATGATAAAATAATATTTTTGTCCACAATGAATCCTCCCTGTGCCGAATTTCTTATTCATCATTATAGCGAAAAAAGGCTGTCAGAGGCAAGATATCGTCCTTGGCCAATCTCAGTTACTCCGATTTTTTCGGATGTATTTCTCAGTCCATCGTAAACACTGCGATGCTGTAACCGGGTAATGTCAGCACACCGTCATCGTAAGTGATGTTCTCTTCGCCGGTGTTCAGCACTGCTGCCAACGTAAGGTTATTGTCAGCGCTGCCATCAGCCCCGCCGGCTGCTGAGGCTTCCCCCGAAATCTCTTTCACCGCCGTATCCGCGCGCAGGTTCATCACGATCAGCAGATCGCCGTCCGATGCGCTGTTCGCGGTGCCGCTCTCTCTGCTTCTCCTTATGAACGCCGCCACATTGCTGTCACTGAGGGAATCAACGCTCTCCGTCAGCCCCCTGGCGATCGCGGGAAACGCATTCCGCACGCGGATTACCTCTCTGAACCACGTCCATATCGACAGGTCGTCCTTCATCTGTTCCGCGGCTGAAGGGAACTTCATCGGAATTTCATCCTTGTCCGGCGGTCCGGCGCATATATCCGGGTCATCCGCATCGTCGCTCCAGTACATCGGAAGGCGCTTGTTCTCGTCTTTGCCGGCGCCTTTCATGCCAATCTCCTCGCCATAATAGACAAACGAGTTGCCGGTCATGAACAGGCTCATCGCGTAGGCCATTTTCGTGACAGGGCCTTCATCCGCGCTATAAAACCCCGCGCTTCTGGCCGTATCGTGATTCGTATAGAACGGCGCATCTACATAGTCCGGATTCGCGCTGCTATATGCTTCCTGCGCCAACAGCATTCCTTTGACGTAATCGGAAGCTGCATACGTGCCGTTCACGATGTTGACGATGAATCCGTTGTTGTTCGAGAACGGAAAATCGAACAGCGAATCGATCCCGCTCCCGTAGAGCAGCGCGATCTCGTTCCGGTCTGTCCACGCTTCCCCGACCAAATAGCAATCGGCCTTAATACTCCGCCCCGTCTCCGTAAGGAATCTCAGGAACTCTGTGTTGGCATCCGGATTTCCTGTATAGTAGTATGTCACCGCATCCAGCCGGAATCCGTCAACGCCTTTGCCAAGCCAGAAAGCCATGATATCCCGGATCTCTCCTCTTACGGCCTCGCTCGAAAGGTTCAGATCAGGCATCTCCGACCAGAATCTTGCCTCATAGTACCACTCGGTGCCTTCTAAATGTGCATACCCGTCCGACGGCTGCCTGGTGAAATTATAATAGTCGTAATACTTGCAATAGGACGTATCGGGTTCCCATCCGGAAGGGAGTTCGTGCAGATAATCCGATGCTGCCTTGAACCAGGCATTGTCATCCGAAGTGTGGTTCAGCACAAGATCCATGTACACGCGGATGCCCCGGTCGTGGCACTCTTGGAGCAGGGCTTCATAGTCCTCTAATGTGCCGTACACCGGATCGATCGCATAGTAGTCGTCCACATCATATTTGTGATATGTCGACGATGGATGCACAGGGGTCAGCCAAATCGCGTCAAATCCGAGGTCCTGAATGTAGTCCAGTTTGGAACGGATGCCATTCAGGTCGCCGATCCCGTCTCCGTTCGAATCGCAGAACGAATAGACAAAGATCTCATACGTCGTGCGGTATTTATCATCTCTGTCCACCCGCGTCAGGTCCTTGTTGAAATCCAGCATCTGGACAGCAGAAACAGCGGGCTGTCCGCCCGCTGTCTGATCTGTATTTGGATCTTTGCCGCATCCTGTAATACACAGCATTGCGCAAAGGATCATGCATATTGCTCTCTGTAATTTTCTCATCCCTTGACTGCTCCTGACATGCCTTCGACATAGAACCTCTGCAGGTAGAGGAACAGGATGGCGATCGGCAGTGAGATCAGTACCGCGCCTGCTGCGAAGCAGGTGTACCACTGATAGATGTACTCCTTCTGCAGCATGTTCCACAGGCCGATAGCGACCGTGAACTGGTCGGCATTCGCCCTGCACAGCACCTTCGCGAAGATGAAGTCCACCCACGGCGCGATAAACGAGGTCATGATGGTATAGATGACGATCGGCTTGGACAGCGGCATTGTGATCTTGGTAAAGATCTGCCACTGTGTTGCGCCGTCGATGACCGCCGCTTCATCGATCGCTTTGGGTATCGTGTCAAAAAAGCCCTTCGATATCTGGAATCCCAGACCGGTGCAAGCGCTGTAGACGATGATCAGACCAATCCTTATGGAAGAGCCTTCCGTAAGTCCCATGGCCTTCAAAATGAAGTACTGCGCGATCATTGTCATGAATCCCGGGAACAGGCCCAGGATCATCGCGATGTTCATATACGGTTTACGGAATTTGAAACGCATCCGGCTGAGCGAATACGACACAGACAGCACGAACGATGTGCTGATGCAGCAGCTGCAGATGGCGATGATCAGCGTGTTTTTGAACATCCGCGGGAAGTTCAGGACGTTCCTGTCCGTAAGGAGCTTCACATAATTGTTCAGCGTGTATGCCTTGGGCAGGAATGT
>JAFUFL010000056.1 GCA_017469935.1 Lachnospiraceae bacterium | reverse complement strand
GCTTCCTTTTTTTGTGCACTTTTGGTTTTTTGTTCAACTGGTTATATGCCGTTCATTTGTCTTGACATATCCGGTTAGTAATGCTAAACTAACCTAGTTAAAAAATGCTAACCGGAAGAGACTTTGGACGGCGGTGACATAAATGGAAGCAGAGAAGACCAGAAACTGTACAGAATCTCATGCAGAGCTTGCGAAGCAGGCGAGCAGCTATGTTCTTGAACGCATGGATAAGCGGATCACGATCAAGGAGATCGCGGATCAGATGCATGTGTCCCAGACACAGCTCAAAAACAGTTTTCGCAATTATTACGGCAATTCCGTCTACAAGTATATTCGCTCCAGGAAGATGGAGCAGGCGGCAGCACTGCTGGCAGAAGGACATCTCTCGGTGATGGAGATTGCCGGGATGTTCGGGTATGAGAACTGCAGTAAATTTGCAGCCGCGTTCCGGGGGGAATACGGCGTGTCTCCGAGCGACTATCGCAGACAGCACAGGCAAGCAACCGACTTTTAAGGATTGACAGAAAATCGACTGTTAAGGATTGATATGTTTCTCGAGATAAATCAGATTAAAAAAGCCTTCGGTCAGGGCGACAGCCGCGTGGAGGTGCTCAGAGGGATCGATCTCTCTCTTGAAAAGGGAGAGTTCTGCGTGCTTCTGGGGCCTTCCGGATCCGGCAAGTCGACCCTGCTCAATATTATCGGAGGCATAGACAGTGCGGACTCGGGCGAAATCGTTATCGATGGCGAACCCATGTCCCATATGAAGGAAAAGCAGCTGACAATGTATCGCAGGAGGCATCTGGGCTATATTTTTCAGATGTATAACCTGATCCCGAATCTGACCGTCCGCGAAAATATAGAAGTCGGCGCGTACCTGAGCAACAAGGCTCTGGATGTGGACGAGCTTTTAAAGCTGCTCGGGCTCTGGGAGCACCGGGGCAAGGTACCAAGTCAGCTCTCGGGCGGGCAGCAGCAGAGGACAGCGATCGGCCGTGCGGTGGTCAAGAATCCGGATATTCTTTTGTGCGACGAGCCGACGGGTGCCCTGGACTACAAGACGTCCAAGGAGATCCTCAAGCTGATTGAGCAGGTCAACAAGACGTACGGCAACACGATCATCATGGTGACGCACAACGACGCGATCAAGTACATGGCGGACACGGTCGTGCGCCTGAGGGACGGCGCGATCCGCGACACGGTGCACAACGAGCGGAGAGTGAGCGCGGAAGAACTGGAGTGGTAAGACGGGAGCAGCTGCGGCATGAAGAGAAATCCGCTTAATAACAGGTTCCTCCGCGACTTGCGGGACGACCTGGGCAAATATGTGGTGATCGCCCTGCTGATGATTTTTACGATCGGATTCGTATCAGGGTTCCTTGTGGCCGACGGGAGTATGGTTAAGGCCTACAACGAGAGTTTCACCAAATATAACGTGGAAGACGGAAATTTCCGGGTCCAGAGAAGAATGAACAAGGCGCAGTGGAAATCCATAGAAGGACTGGGCCTTTATTTGTATGAACTTTTTTACCGGGAATTTGCGCTGGACAACGGGAGCACGCTGCGCGTCTACCAAAACAGAGACCAGGTGAACCTCGTCTGTCTTATGGAAGGGGAGTTCCCCAAAAAGCCCGGAGAGATCGCGGTCGACAGAATGTACGCGGATAACAACGGCCTTAAGGTGGGCGACACGATCCGGGTCGCGGCGGCCGGAGGCGAGGAGTCGGGTGCCGGCTCCGCAGAGAAAACCGAAACCGCCGGGGAGCCAAACCCCGGCGAGACCTGGCAGATCACGGGCCTTGTGGCGCTGTCCGACTACAGCACGATGTTCTCCGACAACAATGACACGATGTTTGACGCGCTCAAATTCGGCGTCGCGGTCGTGACGCCGGAGGAGTTTGCGCGGTACCCGGACGATACTCTCTATTTTAACTACGCGTGGAAATATGCGGACCCGCCCGAGACGGAGACGGAGGAGAACGACCGCGGCGAAGACCTGGTCAAGGACCTGAGCAAAGAGATCCGGCTGGAGAATTACATACCGCGCTACGCAAACCAGGCGATCCGCTTTGCGGGCGAAGATATGGGGAGCGACCGGGCAATGATGGAGCTCCTGCTGTATATCATGATGGTGATCATTGCTTTTGTCTTTGGCGTTACGATCAGCAACACAATCTCCCGGGAAGCGCCGGTCATCGGGACGCTGCGGGCCATGGGATTTACCAAAAGCGAGCTGGTCCGGCATTATATGGCCATGCCTCTCCTCGTGACGCTTCTGAGTGCGCTGGTCGGCAATATCCTGGGCTATACGGTCCTCAAAAATGTGTGCGCCGGCATGTACTACAACAGCTACAGCCTCACTAAATATGTCACGGTCTGGAACGCGGATGCTTTCGTGAGGACGACCGTCTTTCCCATCGTGATCATGGCGGTTGTGACCTGGGGCGTTCTACGCTGGTCGCTCGGCCTTACGCCGCTGCAGTTTTTGCGAAGACAGCTGCGCAGACGGCAGATGAAGAGGGCGTTTCCACTGAGTGTAAGGATTCCCTTTTTTGACAGATTCAGGATGCGCGTCATCGCGCAGAACCTGCCGAACTATCTGATTTTGCTGGCGGGCATATTCTTTGCGAACATTTTGCTGATCTTCGGGCTGGCGCTGCCTCAAGCCCTGGACCACTACCAGGAGGTCGTGGAGAATAATCTTCTGTCAAAACATCAATACATCATGCAGATTCCGCTTGACGCCATGGACGAGGACCACAAGCTGGTGAGCGCCTTCCGGATGATGGAGTTTGTCAGCGAGACGGAGACGGAAAACGAGACAGCGGAAAAGTTCAGCGTGTATGTGCTGCGGACGCCGACGGACAGCCCCTACCACAAGGAAGACGTGATGGTCTACGGCGTGCAGGCGGACAGCAGATACGTGAGCGGCGTGCCCGCGTCGGAAGGCTATATGCAGAAGGGCTCCGCCAAGGGAGAGGCTGCCGGCGGAAGTCAGTCCGCCACAGGAGGTGAGACGGCCGGCGGAAGTCAGTCCGCCGCAGGAGAAGAGGCGGCCGGCGGAAACCGGTCCGCCGAAGACGCATACCCGGAAGTGCTGATTTCAAAGGCATATTCGGACAAATACGATATCTTTGCGGGCGACCGGATCGAGCTGCAGGAAAAATACGGCGAAGAGCGCTACACCTTCCTGGTGAAGGGCGTCTACGACTATCAGGCTTCGGTCTGTGTCTTTATGGAGCAGAAGGCGCTGGGTAAGTGCTTTGACCTGGGGAAGGACTATTTTTCCGGCTATTTCTCCGATACGCCCATTACGGATATCGATGAGAAATACATAGGATCTGAGATCAACCTGGAATCGCTGACAAAGGTGAGCAGGCAGCTCAGGATCTCCATGGGGAGCATGATGTATCTGGTGGACTTCTTCGCGGTGGCGATCTTTATGGTGCTGATCTATATTTTGTCCAAGATTATCATCGAGAAGAACGCGCAGTCCATTTCCATGGCCAAAATATTGGGCTACACGGGCGGTGAGATCGGAAAGCTCTACATCCGGTCCACGACGGTGGTCTACCTGGTCTGCTTCGTGGCCACGATCCCGGCGGTCTCGGCGCTGATCCGGTACCTGATGAAAGTGATGATCAGGCTGGAGATGACGGGCTGGATCGAGCTGTATGTGGGAAACAAAGTCTATGTGCAGATGCTGATACTGGGCGTTTTGTCATACGCGGTGGTCGCCTTCTTCGAGTACCGCAAGATCAATAAAGTACCTATGGACGAGGCGCTCAAGAATACAGAATAACTAGGCGCTGCGAACCTTTTGATGCACACGTGTGCGCGGCGGTCTGCGCCGCGGACCTTGGTTAGAAAGACAGGCAAGAGATGAGAGAGAAGCACAACTGGCGCAAAATATTGATCACAGCAGTTCTCTGCCCCGCCATGGTATTAAACCTGGCGGCCTGCTCGCAGAAAAATCCCGGGGCAGGTGCCGCCGCAGGGAGCACGGGAGAGGAGAGCGCGGGCGAAGAAGCCGGTAAAAACACCGATAAAAACTCCGGGAATTCCGATCAGAATTCGGGAAACTCCGGGAACGGGAATTCCGGAGAGTCCGCCTTTCAGCCGTCCGCAGACGCGCCCTTCGTGACGCCCGGGGAGAAAGAGGAGACCGTCTACGTCAAGGCGGACGCCTCGGGAACGCCCACGAAGAAGACCGTGGAGGTGGTTCTGAGAAAGATTGAAGGGAGCGATTCCGTCGAGGACCGGTCAAATCTTCGGGAGATCAAGAATACCGAGGGAAATGAGGAGATGGCCGAAGCGGGCGAAGGCCGCTATCTGTGGGAGAATCACGGGGAGGACATCCACTACAAAGGCTTGTCCGACGAACAGCTCCCGGTGGATGTGCAGGTCACTTACTATCTGGAGGGGCAGGAGGTCAGCGCGCAGCAGATTGCGGGCAAGACGGGCAAGGTTAAGATCCGCTTTGACTACGATAACCACACGGACGTGCCTTTCATGGTGCTCTCGTCGGCGATCCTGTCCTCGGACGTGTTCAGCGAAGTGGAGGTCACGAACGGCCGCATCATGGACCTGGGCGAGCAGAAGGCGGTGATCGGTTTTGCTTTCCCCGGGCTTATGGATACCCTGAAGCTCGTCGATTATGAGCCCACGGAGGAGATCGAGCTGCCGGACTATGTGGAGATCGAGGCGCGGGCGGAAGAATTCGAGCTTGATTTTACGGCGACGGTGATCAGCACCGGGCTGTTTGAAGAAGTGGAAGACAAGGACCTGGACGACCTGGAAGAGCTCTCGGACGACATGAAGGAGCTGACGGACGCCTCCTCCGAGATGAAAGACGCGGCGCGGGAGCTGGCGGACGCCGGAGGGGAGTATGGAGATTACTTGTCACAATATTTTGGCGGGCTTTCGCAGCTGAGCGAGGGAACGGGACAGCTGGAGCAGGGCCTTCTCGCACTGAGCCAAAATATCGCAAAGATCTCAGAGGGCGCACAGGGCCTGAAGACGGGGCTTACGCAGATCGACAGCTCGCTGTCGCAGCTGGATCTGTCTTCGATCGGCTCTGAGGAGAGCGGCGGGGAGGCAGCTGCGGTGCAGGAGGCGCTGACATCGCTGGGAAAGAACAGCGCCTTCCTGAGCGAAAAGCTTTCCGCCATCGAGACCAACCTGGAGAAGGTGAGGACCTTCAAGGAAGACGTGGAAACCTACCGCGGGCAGGTGCAGGAACTGCAGAAAGCAGTTACAGACAACCCGGCGCCGGACCTGTCCGAAAAAGAGGAGGAGCGGGCGGCTCTGCTTAACGAGGCCGCTTCGGAACAGGCGCGGGAGAGCGCTGCGCAGGCGGCGCAGGAGGCGGCCGCCGACGCGGTGGATACGGCCGCGGCAAACGCCGCGCAGGCGACGGCGCAGGATGCAAGGGACGCCGTCTCGACGAGCATCACAGAGAGCGGAGCGCTGGATGACCTGGAACTGACGGACGAGCAGAAGGAAGCGGTCAAGGAGCAGCTGATCAGTGAAATCGTTGACTCCATCGGCGAGAATACCGGCGAGAAGCCGGAGGTGACCGTGGACACGGAAGATGTGGAGATTGTCCTGGACGAGACTTTTGCGCAGATCACGGAGGAGCTGCAAAAAGACGCGGACGAGCGCTATAAGGCGGTCAGCGAGGCCTCTGCCGCGATCACGGAGCCGGAGATCCCGGACCTGGAAGCGCTGGACAGCGAGAGAATGAAGGAGATCGACACGGCGGTGGCCGAGATGAATGCTTCGCTGGGGGTGGTCTCTGCCTACGCGCAGGGCATGTCTTCCAAGGCGCAGGCCCTCGGACAGCTGGCAGCGTCCCTGCAGGCCATGCAGAGCGGTGTCTCGGAGATGACGAAGGGGAGCGATGCGCTGACAAAAGGAATCGGTGCCTATGAGGAGGCCATCGCTGCGGCGGCCGAGGGATCCTCGGAGCTTCGAAGCGCGGTGGAAATGATCTCGGCGGCGGGCGGAGAGCTGGGCGGAGCCTATTGTCTGCTCGTGGAAGGCATGGAAGCCTTCGCGGACGGCGTCGCGGAGTTCGACGAGGAAGGCATTCAGAGCCTGGCGGAGCTGGCCGGCCCTCAGTATCAGGATGTGATCAAGGGCGTCCGGGCAGCGCGGGACGCGGAGCACAGCTATACGAATTTTTCCGGGCTCTGCGACGGACAGAAAGGGAGCGTCAAGTTTGTCATTGAGACAGAGGAGATCAGCGCGGACACATAATTTTTAGACAAAATTAACAAACTGGCAATCGAATTTGAGGGGCTGCATGCTATAATCTATTGTTAGCGTGCAGCTCTTTGCTCTTTTGGGGCGGGCAGCGGCGCTGCGAAAGCCCGCGCACGGCGGACCTCCGGGCAGGCCAGGGAGGCGCTCCGCGAGCGGGCATAGAAATAAAAGTACAAGAATTTCGAGGTGATAGAAATAGAACATACAGGATTGACAGCGTCTCAGGTCAGGGAGCTGACGGCACAGGGGAAAGTCAATGTGCAGATCGACCGGACCGCGAAGACGACCAAAGATATTATCAGAGAAAATGTTTTCACATACTTCAACCTGATCTTTCTGATCATCAGCCTCCTGCTGATTATGGCGGGTGCTTTCAACAGCCTGACTTTCCTGCCGGTGGTCATCGCCAACACGCTGATCGGTATTTTTCAGGAACTGCATGCCAAAAAAGTGCTGGACGGACTGAGTATCTTAAACGAGCCCAACGCCACGGTGATCCGCGACGGGAGCCGCACCAAGGTGCCCATCGACAAGCTGGTTCTGGGAGATGTGATCATACTGCGGGCCGGCAACCAGATCCCGGCGGACGCCGTGGTCCTGGACGGAGAAGCGGCGGTCAACGAGGCGCTTCTGACCGGTGAGGCGGACGAGATTGTCAAAGGAAAGGGCGATCCGCTTATGTCGGGAAGCTTTGTGGCGTCGGGAGAGTGCACCGCAGAGCTGGTCAAAGTAGGAAAAGACTCTTACATCTCCGGACTTATGCTGAAGGCGCGCAAGATGCCTACCGGCGAGCAGTCGGAGATGGTGCGCTCGATCAACAGGATCGTCATTGCGGCGGGCATCATGATCATCCCGATCGGTGTCACGCTGTTCGTTCAGAGTTATGTGACGCAGCAGAAAAGCTTCAGCGACAGTGTCGTCGGAATGGTCGCCGCCGTGATCGGCATGATTCCGGAAGGACTCTACCTTCTGGTGAGCGTGGCCCTGGCGACCAGTTCCGTCATGCTGGCAAGGCGCAAGGTCATGCTGCACGATATGAAGAGTGTGGAGACGCTGGCGCGCGTCGACACGCTGTGCGTCGATAAGACGGGAACGATCACGGACAACAGCATGCTGGTGGCGGACGCCGTTCCCGCGCAGTCATTTACGGACGACCAGTTGCGCCGCTACAAGGTGCTGGTAGGAGAGTATCTGGAGGCGCTTCCGGACGACAATATCACGATGAGAGCCATGCGGGAGTATTTCCGCGGAAGGGGGAACCGGCAGCCGGTCTCTGTTTTTCCCTTCAGTTCCAAGCATAAGTACAGCAGCGTACAGTTTACGGACTCCACGTATGTGCTGGGGGCGCCGGAATTTGTGCTCTGCGAGGACTTCGATAAGTACAGCGACGTCGTCGATGAGTACGCCCAGAAAGGGCTGCGCGTGCTGGTATTCGGAAGATTCATGGGAGACGGCACCGGCGCCGGCGCGTCGGTCAGAAGGTCGCTCCCGGTGCCCAGGAAGGGGCTCTACGGACTGAAAGTCGAGCCGATCTTCTTCATCCTGCTGCAGAACCCGCTGCGGGAGAATGCGCAGAAGATCTTTGGATATTTTGCCAGACAGGGCGTGAACGTGCGCGTCATCTCGGGAGACAACCCGCTGACCGTGTCGGAAGTGGCCAGGCAGGCGGGCATCGAGAACTCGGAGAGCTACGTGGACGCGACCTGGCTCAAAAGTGACGAGGATATTGAGGAAGCCGTACGTAAATATACAGTGTTCGGAAGAGTGACGCCGGACCAGAAACAGAAGATCGTCAAAGCACTCCAGAAAGAGGGGCACACGGTCGCCATGACCGGCGACGGTGTCAACGATATACTGGCCATGAAGAGCGCGGACTGCAGTATCGCGATGGCGGCGGGCTCCGACGCGGCGGTGCAGGCTTCGCAGGTGGTCCTTCTGGATTCGGATTTCGCCCACATGCCGCAGATCGTGAATGAGGGACGCAGGATCATTAACAACGTGGAACGCTCTGCGACGCTGTTTCTGGTGAAGAATATTTTCTCCCTGCTGCTGTCCGTCTTCTCCATCATCAACGTGATGGTCTATCCGCTGCAGCCCTCGCAGATCTCGCTGATCAGCATGTTCAACATCGGGATACCGGCGTTTTTCCTGGCCATGGAACCCAATAACAGGAGGATCGAAGGCAATTTCCTGCGCAAGGTGGTGTTCAACGCCATGCCGGCGGCTCTCACGGACTTCTTCGCGATTGCGGCGCTGGTCGTTTTCGGCCAGACGTTTAAGGTCGCAGAGGTGGACATTTCGGTCGCGGCGACCTTCCTTCTGGCCATCGTAGGATTTATGATCCTGTTCCGGATCAGCACGCCGATGAATAAATTCCACTGGACAGTTATTCTGGGGTGCATTGCGGGACTTGGCTTTTTTGCCTATTTCTTCAGCTGGCTGTTCTCGATCCAGCATATTTCGAGGGAGTGCATCATGCTGTTCGTCCTGTTCGCGATCGCGACGGAGCCGGCCATGCGTTATCTTGAGATGCTGTTCGATATTTTGGAGAAGAAAATAGATGAAATGGCCGACAAGTACAGACGTGGAGGACAAGAAGATGACTATTCCTTCGAGGAGTGAGCTTCAGGGCGTTTCCGGGACGAAGGCTAAGGCCCGGGAAAAAGTGCTGTTCATATTCAATCCGGTCTCGGGAAAGTCCCAGATCCGCACGGACCTGGTGGATATTCTGGAGATTCTGTCTGCAAATGATTATATGATCACCTGTTATCCCACCAAGTGCCGGGGCGATGCGAGGAACCTGGTCCGCGACAGGAAAGAAGACTATGTCTATGTGATCTGCGCGGGCGGCGACGGCACGCTCGATGAAGTGGTGAGCGGCATGATGGAGAATCCCGACAAGCCGTTTGTCCCCATCGGTTACATTCCGTCCGGGACTACCAATGATTTTGCAAACAGTCTCGGAATTCCATCGGACATGAAAGAGGCGGCGAAAGTGATTGCCGGCGGCAGGACTTACCTGTGCGACCTCGGCCGTTTCAATGAGGATTCGTATTTCACTTATGTGGCGGCTTTCGGTGTTTTTACGGAGACCTCCTACCAGACGCCGCAGGACCTCAAGAACACGCTTGGACACATGGCTTATATCCTGCAGGGAGTGATGGATCTGGGCAACATCAGGACCTATCATTTCCGCGTGGAGTCGGCGGAATTTTCTGCGGCGGACGACTTCGTCTTCGGAATGATCACGAATTCCAAGACGGTGGGCGGCTTTCCGGACATTACGGGGAGCGAAGTGGACATGAGCGACGGACTGTTTGAGGTGACGCTCATCAAAATGCCGCAAAATATTCTGGAGCTCAATGATATCGTGCAATACCTGGGCGGCATGGCGCACACCTCGGACCTGGTATACCGCTTCAAAACATCGCATCTCGTACTGGAGTCCGACGAGCCGGTCAGGTGGACGAGAGACGGGGAGTTCGCCGGAGCTTTCAAGAGAGTGGAGCTCACGAATCTCAACAAGAAGATGAAGATCATCGTGTCGGCGGAGAATCGGAAGTAAAGGAGTAAAAAATGGAGAATAATGCGCCCGCTTTTGAGAACGGGGAATATGTGACTTTTCATGTCACGACAAAAGACGGAAAAGATGTGGAGATGGCCGTCGTCGATGAATTTGACATTGAGAACAGGCACTATGTCGTGAGTTCGGTGGTGGAAGACGACACAATCAAGGTGGATGAACAGTATATTTACCGCTGTCATGTCAAGGATGACGATTTTACGGTGGAGCCTATTTCCGACCCGAAGGAATTTGAGAGGGTCGCGAGGGCCTATTCGGAGATATGATCAGACAGATGACGCTTGTCTGGCGGCCGGCGAGCGGATCATAGGCATGCTTGTCTGGCGGCTGGCGAGCGGATCATAAGCGCGCTTGCCTGGCGGAATATGCGATATTCCGGATAATAATAAGCGGCCGAATCGGTCATCTGAAAGGGTATATGTATTTTTTAAGAGTACCAGGAAAGTTTCGAAACATTTCGAAACAAAGGTGGGGCTAAAAAAAAGATGCATATATAAATTCTGGCAGATGAACAGTGGGAGATAATTTCTACTATAAAAGTTTCGAAACATTTCGAAACAAAGGTGGCGTTGAAAAAAAAGATGCATATATAAATTCTGGCAGATGAACAGTGGGGGATAATTTCTACCATAAAAGTTTCGAAACGTTTCGAAACAAAAGTGGAGCCTAAAAAATACATATATAAATCTTGAAGGATGATTCATAGTAGGTAATTTCTATTCATAGAAGGTTTCGTGCTATTTTGACAGAAAGCGAGAATGAATGACAACATTAGATGATATTGCAAAACGTCTCGGGATTTCTAAGGCAACTGTCTCAAAAGCCCTCAACGGCAGGGAAGATATCAGCGAAGCTATGCGCAAGACAATCATGGAAACTGCCATTGAGATGGGGTATAGTCGCGCTTCAAGGAAGGAAAAGAACAAACAGATTTGTGTATTTACCAAGGACAGAGAGGATCCATATATCAGGACACTGGAGTCAGAAGCTGAGGCAAAAGATTCATATGCCGGGGTACGGGAGTCGGTTGATGAGGCGCAGGAGTCGGATCTTGTATTGGGCTTTCGACAGGCTGCGGAGCCAGGCGGGTTCCGGGTCCGCGAGATTCCGCTGTCATTGGCGCTGCAGTGGCTGTACAGCTATGATGAATTCATGATGAGAAATAATTATGCGGGAGCTTTTATTACGGACATCAGGTTTGATGGTCGATGGGCCGACGGTCTTGAGCTCTCCGGGACACCGGCTATACTGTATAAAAGTTCTGCTCCCATGAATTCTTTGGTCACGGCGATTGGATTTGATGAGTATGAAGGGATGAATCTTGCAGTCTCATGGCTGCAGGATCTGGGACATGAGAAAATCGGTTATCTGAGCGGGTCTTTGGATAATTCGGTTTATAGAGAGCGGCACAGTGCGTTTTTACTTGCCATGAGAGAAAACGAGCTGGATTGTCCAAAAGGTTATACAGGGGTAGATATTTTGTCACCGGAGTCTCTGGAGCTGCACTTTCAGCGTCTGGTCGACCTTAATTGTACTGCGCTGATCTGCAGTGATGATTTTCTTGCTTACGACGTTATGACTCAGTGTAAAAAGCGGGGACTGCGTATACCGGAGGACATCAGCATCATAGGAATCGGTGATCTCCCGCAGAGCGAAAGCACATCCCCGCCGCTGTCAAGCATCCGCCAGGACAGGAAGGGACTTGGGAAGATCGCATTTTTGGCACTTTCAGGACAATTGTCCGGTGCACACGCAAATAATATAACGCTGCATTCAGAACTGATCCGGCGAGGATCTGTCGGTGAGCGGGACCGCGATATTTAACACAAAATTCACAAAATGGTAATGTATATTTAGCAAAATAGAGTGTACAATTACATATGCAGGATGCAATGCGCATCGGCACAGGAGTACTTATAAACAGTTGTAAAAAACGGAGGAATGAGTAATGGGTTTTTTCGGTAAACTGATCGGAACAGCAGTTGGTTTGGCAGCAGCAGCCGGTGTCGTCTACTATCTCAAGAATCGCGCAGAGGAAGAGAATTATGATATCGATGAGTTCGATGAGGACTTCGAGGAAGAAGACGCGGCGAAAGAGGTCGTAAAATCTGCTCCGGCCGAGGGCGAAGAGAAGGCAGAGATGAAGGACGACAAGGCAGAAGCTGTCGATCTGGACGGCGACGGCAAGAAAGACGCTGTCTATGTAGATCTGGACGGCGACGGCAAGATCGATGCCCTGGCAGTGGACACGGACGATGACGGAAAGGCTGACAAGATCCTTATTGATACTGATAAGGACGGCGTTGCAGACACCGTAATCACAACCGCTGAGACGAAGGCAGAAGAGGCTCCTAAGGCGGAAGAGGCTCCTAAGGCAGAGGAAGCTCCTAAGGCAGAGGAAGCTCCCAAGGCTGAGGAAGCTCCTAAGGCAGAGGAAGCCCCCAAGGCTGAGGAAGCTCCTAAGGCTGAGAAAGCACATAAGGGCAAGAAGGCAGCGAAGGCTGAATAAGCCCAGAGGCTGAGAAGCCGCTGAAGGCTGAGTAAGAGAATCGGAGGGCGCCGGCAGGTATTGTACCTGTCGGCGCTCTTTTTGTGAATCAATCCAATTAGGCACTCCGAAGTATGGTATAATAACATAGTAGTGAAAACCGGGGAGGGTATGATTATGGGGATGATCACATCTGATTTTTACAGCAGGTTCGGAAGCATTGACATTGTGGAGGCTCCTTTTACGGCAGGGGAACTGATCGGAATGGCTTCCGTGGATGTTCAGGAGCGGTTTGCGGATTGGACGGCGGAGAATGGGGATCTCACTTATGTTCCGGCGGAAATCCTGCTGGCGCTGTTGGAGGACCGCGCGTTCTTTGCTTCGATTTCGGAGATCATAGACAGCGGTGAGTATGTCGTGCTCAGCGGCGCTACTTTGGCATGCAGATCTTCTCATAAGGACAGGATGGGACTGACCTGGGAGGATGTGCAGCAAAATATCACGGAGTTTTTCCTGGGTTCTGAGGACATGACGTTCAGTATTGAGAGTGTCCTGTCCGGGACAAATGAATGGGTCACGGCGCTGTACGTATTCGCAAACGGATGGGTCGGCATTGAGACGGAGCGCATGGAGGACAACAGCTGGGCGGAGTCGGAGGACTCGGCGCCCTCGGCGGGCATGCCGGAGCCGGCGGCCAGCTATCTGCTCGATTCTGACGGTGAGCTCGTCGCTTCACCGGATATCCGGTACGATCTTGAAGCCTGGATGGACTTTGTCGACATGTTCTCGGCTGTCCATGAGGAGGCGGTGGCATCGGATACGGTCTCCGGCGGCACGGAGGAGAAAGCGGCGCCGCCTTCCAAAAAGGAAGGATATATCGTCTTCTCGGACGAGGTGGAGAAGGCCATGCAGGAAGGCCGGCCGGTGGTTGTGATCGAAAGCGCGGCGACTTTCGGCGGCATGATCTATCCCGGGATCTCGGAATTTGCTTTCCGTATGAGAAATACCGTAAGGGAGAATGGGGCGGTACCTGCTTTTGTCGCTATTTTGAACGGGCAGATTCATGTGGGACTCACAGATGAGGAAGTTCTGTATCTGGAGGAGAAGCGCGGGTCGATCTTTAAGGCTTCCGCGAGAGACATCCCGATCCTGCTGGCCAAAAAACAGGACGGCGTCATGACGATCGCAGCGGCGGTGCAGACCGCGGCCATGGTAGGACTGCCGGTGGCCTGCGGCAGCGGAATCGGCGGCGCCCAGATCGGCGCGGAAAGGACGATGGATATCTCCACAGACCTCGAGTCACTTGCCAAAAACAGCGTCATGGTCGTATGTTCAGGAACAAAGCCGATTCTGGACCTGAACCTGACTATGGAGTATCTGGAGACGGCCGGCGTTCCGGTCGTCGGCTACGGGACCGACAGGATGCCCGAGTACATGGTGCGCGGCAGCGGTTTCCGCCTGACCTATCGCATGGACAAGCCGGAGGAGCTGGCCGAAGTCATGCACATCAAGAAGATCATGAATATTCCGGGAGGCGTCCTGGTCGTGAACCCTGTTCCCAAGGAATATGAGCTCGATCCGGTCCTCACCAGGAAGGCGGTGGACGCGGCCATGGATGACGTTAAAAAGAACAATGTCATGGGCAAGGCGATCACCGGCTATATGATGGGCAGGATCAAGGAGTATCTGGGGCCGGAGAGCGTGGAGTCCCAGAAAGCATTTCTGATCAATAACGCGGAGCTGGCGGCCAAGCTGGCGGAGGCGATCTGTAAGCAGGGTAAATAATGGAATGTTAGGGGCATGCTGGGGCATGTCGGGGCATGTCGTTACTTGCGGGGGTTCAGTGAATCCTGGGCGGGGCGACATGCCTTTTTCATGGCTCGCGGAGCGAGTTAGTTTTGGGGTCGGTTCTGATGAGGCGGTGGCGGTAATGTTGGTCTTGAGGCGGTAATGCTGAACTGGTGCCGGGGAAGGTATCTTGGGCGGCAGTAGAATTGCATTCCGGGTGGAAACCAAGAAACTGCTGATCAAGTGCCGGGGAAGATAGTATAGGCGGCAGTAGAACAGCACACAGGCTGGAAACCAAGGAGGTTGCTGAACTGGTGTCGGGGAAGGCATATCAGGCAGCACTGAGACCAGCCATTGACATCCCACTTTATTCTTCGTATTATAGATTTACCGGAATTCTTCCGGTGGACCGCGGAGTTCTTCTGCGGGTCCGTTTTCCAAATCATTTTTAATATTTGTTAACAGGCAGTAGCTAAGGGCTAAAGTGTCTTCTATTGTGCTGCGGCGCTCAAATTCTCCGACCTTTCGTTTGTTCGAAAGTGCTGATTTCTATGGATGGCGTCCGGGCAGTGACCTTCCGGTCCTCTGCATACTGCCGGGAAAGGAGAGAGAATGAATTACGAAGAATTCAGAACTGCTGTATGTACCCTTACGGGAGGATTTGAGAAGGATTGGGACGTGATCCACGACTGGGGAACACCGCCGGTCAATCCGGTCACGGGGGAAGCCGCAAACTTTGATGCGGCAATGGAGATGGAATACGATTACATAGTACTGGAAAAGGAGGAGGGCATGTTTTATGCTTTCTATTCCTTCCCTGTAAAGCCGCTCTTTAACTTGTATCAGAAAGAGGGGTGGGACGTCGCGTGCAGGGAGCTGATAAAGCATCTTCCGGATCAGAAAAAGGAAAGCGGTGTTGTGGACTATGGCGCAAAGCTGAACGAGGAAGGAAAGAAGCTCTACGAGACACTTCGGGGGTTGCGCGCCAGGATCGCGGCAACGAAGCAGGTTCCCCCGTATGTGATCTTTACCAATCGAACGCTTTACGAGATGTGCTGCAGTCAGCCGGCCACAATGGAGGAGCTTCTCGATATTTTCGGCGTGGGAGATAAGAATTCCAAGGAGTACGGGCAGCAGTTCCTGGATGAGATCGCGGAATTCACGGACGGCGAGAAAAAGAATCTGGAAAGGGGAGAGGAGTATTCCTTAGAGGAGTACAAAGGGCCTGTGGTGCGGCCGATGTTTCGCGGTGTCATAGATCCGGAAATCTTTAAAGAATAAATGACACTGCCAGGTGTGCGAGCACCCCGCTGACTCCCACCACGTGTTCAGCACCGCAAAGTCCCAAATGCTGCGCATTCGGGACTTTGGGCGTACAGAGGCGCTTCGCGCCTTGTCCGCCCCGTAAGGAAGCCCATAGTCCGTATGTTGAGCGAGCTCCCCATCCGAACTATGAACTTCCTTCCGGGGTGCTGAACATTGAAAAAATTGTATACCGGAGTACAAATATTCATTGCAATGGTTTTGTAAAACATATATAATCGTACTTATCCTTGAGTAATGAATACCAATTTTCCTACAAATAGAGACATTGGCACAGAAAACCGGGAAAAAGGAGGAAAGCGATATGAAACCATATGCGGAAATGACCAGAGAAGAACTCACTGCCGAGCTCGAGACGCTCAAGCAGAATTATAAGAGCTATCAGAAGATGGACCTGAATCTCGATATGAGCAGAGGAAAGCCCAGCGTTGAGCAGCTCGATCTTTCCATGGGAATGATGGACGTCCTCTCTTCGGAGTGCGACCTCGCGTGTGAAGACGGAACCGACTGCCGCAACTACGGCGTACTGACAGGCGTGCAGGAGGCCAAGGTTCTCCTGGGCGACATGATGGAGAACAACCCGGACAATATCATCATTTTCGGTAATTCTTCGCTCAACGTCATGTATGACACGGTTGCCAGGGCCATGACCCACGGCATCATGGGAAACACTCCTTGGTGCAAGCAGGACAAGGTGAAGTTCCTGTGCCCCGTTCCCGGGTATGACAGGCATTTTGCTATTACGGAATATTTTGGCATCGAGATGATTCCGGTGCCGCTGGGACCGGAAGGACCCGACATGGACCTGGTCGAGAAGCTGGTCCATGAGGATGCGGCCATCAAGGGAATCTGGTGTGTGCCAAAATACAGTAATCCGACCGGCTACTCCTACTCCGATCAGACAGTAAGGAGATTTGCAAGGCTCAAACCCGCGGCTCCCGACTTCAGAATTTTCTGGGACAACGCTTACGGCGTGCATCACCTGTACGAGCACAAGCAGGATCACCTGATCGAGATCCTGATGGAGTGCAAGAGAGCCGGCAATCCCGACCTGGTTTACAAGTTCTCTTCCACTTCCAAGATCACTTTCCCCGGAAGCGGAATCGCGGCGCTGGCGACTTCCCCCAACAACCTGGAGGACATCACTTCCCAGCTGAAGATCCAGACGATCGGCCACGATAAGGTGAACCAGCTGCGTCATGTGCGCTATTTTGGCGACATTCACGGACTGATGGTCCACATGAAGAAGCACGCCGACATTCTCCGTCCCAAGTTTGAGATGGTCGAGAAGATCCTCGACGAGGAGATCGGCGGACTGGGCATCGGCGAGTGGACAAAGCCGATCGGCGGCTATTTCATCAGCTTCGACTCCCTGCCGGGGTGCGCGAAGGCAATCGTAAAGAGATGCAAGAAGTGCGGCGTCAAGATGACCCCTGCGGGCGCGACATGGCCCTATGGCAAGGATCCCTACGACACCAATATCCGCATCGCGCCTTCCTATCCGCCGGTTGAGGACCTGAGGATCGCGACCAAGCTGTTCGCGCTCAGCATCAAGATCGTCAGCGCGGAGAAGATCCTGAGCGAGATGCAGGAGCAGACCGCCTGAAAGTGAATACTGTACATTTGCCCCCGGCTCACGCGAGCCGGGGGATTTTGTCGTACAGGCCGCGCCTTTCATACTTCCGGATTAAGTGAACTAAAAATCATGATATAATGATAACTACATTGACCAGTTTCCCGCAGATTGTTATTATTGGAAAGTATATCGGCAAAACATACACATAAGGAATTTATATATATGAGGAAGATAACTGAGCGCAGGCTCCGCAGGAGTGCGGCGCGGCTGGCCGTAGTCCTTGCCGCGGCGACGGCCGTCACCGGATGCGGTAAGGCTGTGGTAGGATATGAGGTGGACGGCGGCACCAACGAGAGGTCGCTGGTGTCTGACGAGCCTTTTGAGGACATCTATTCCACTATGGAATACGCGAAGGACGAAGAGGTGGAAGGCAGCAGGACGAAATATGATGAGTCCGAGTACGCCGGAAACGGAGAGACAGGGCCTGCCCCCGAAGTGGAGGAAGGCAGGAAATGGAGAACGATCCTGGAGGATGTGAGCATGTTCAGCAGTCCTCAGGAAGGGAAAGTCCTGATCGTGGTCCCCAAGGGGAGCAAGGTGGACGTCCTCACCAAGAAGAAAGACGGCTGGTATAAGATCCGCTACAGAGGGACGGTGGGCTATGTGAAATCCGGCTACTTTGTAGAGGATTGGGAAGAAGAGCAGGCGGAGCGCCGCGCCAGAGAGGAAGCCGAGGCCAAGAAGAAGGCGGAGGAAGCGGCCAGGAAGAAGGCCGAAGAGGAAGCCAAGAAGAAGGCCGAAGAAGAAGCTAAGAAGAAAGCGGAAGAAGCGGCCAGGAAGAAGGCCGAAGAGGAAGCCAAGAAGAAGGCGGAGGAAGAGGCCAGAAAGAAAGCCGAAGAGGAAGCCAAGAAGAAGGCCGAAGAAGAGGCTAAGAAGAAAGCCGAGGAAGAGGCTAAGAAGAAGGCCGAAGAGGAAGCCAAGAAGAAGGCCGAAGAAGAGGCCAAGAAGAAGTCGGAAGAGGCCAAGAAGAAGGCCGAAGAGGAAGCCAAGAAGAAAGCCGAGGAAGAAGCCGCAAGGAAAGCCAGGGAAGAAGAGCGGGCCAGGGCAATGGCTGGCGGCGAAGTGACAAGACGGATGGCAGAGACTGTCAACCTTCGAGATCCGGACGATCCGGACACCCTGTTCGGCATCGTTCCGACAGGTTCTTATGTCACGGTGCTTGCGGACCTTGGCGACGGCTGGTACCTTGTCGATTACGACGGAATGGAAGGCATGATCAAGGGCGGCTATTTCACGGAAGAAGACCCGTAAACCCGTAAAGGCGCCGGCGTCTTCACAGGCGCACACCACGCAGCGGCTCGCGCAGCGAGCCATAAGTAAGGAGATTGCAGAACTATGCAGCGAAAATGGTGGCATGACAAAGTAGCTTATCAGATCTATCCCAAGAGCTTTATGGACAGCAACGGGGACGGCATCGGCGATCTGCAGGGAATCATCAGTAAGCTCGACTATTTGAAGGACCTGGGCGTGGATATCGTCTGGCTCTCCCCAATCTACCAGTCGCCGCTGGCCGACGAGGGGTACGACATCTCGGATTACTATGCGATCGATCCCCGCTTCGGGACCATGGAGGACATGGAGGAGCTGATCGCGGAGGCAAAAAAGCGCGGGATGACTGTTTTGATGGATCTGGTCGTCAATCACTGCTCTGACGAGCACGAGTGGTTCCAAAAGGCCTGCCGGGATCCGGACGGCAAGTACGGGAAGTTCTTCTACCTTCGGGACAAGGACCCGGACGGGAAGCTTCCGACCAACTGGAGATCCTATTTTGGCGGATCCTGCTGGGAGGAGCTGCCGGGCACCGACAAGCTCTACCTGCACGTCTTCCACAAGAAGCAGCCCGATCTCAACTGGGAGAATCCGGAGCTGCGCGAGGAAGTGTACAAGAACATACGCTGGTGGATGGAAAAGGGGATCGGCGGATTCCGCATCGATGCCATCATCAACATCAAGAAGCCCGCTGTTTTCCACGATTATCCCGCCGACCGCGACGACGGCCTCTGCACGATCCACAATATGCTGCTGGAAGCGGAAGGAATCGGAGAATTCCTGGGCGAGATGCGCGACAAGGCGTTTGCTCCCTATGACGCTTTTACGGTCGGGGAAGTCTTCAACGAGAAGAAAGACGAGCTCCCGCTCTTTATCGGCGAGAACGGCTATTTCTCCACCATGTTCGATTTTTCCATTGAACTTTACGGAGACAGCAAAAAGGGCTGGTTCGATATCGAGAGGATCGACATCGACGCGGTCAGGGACTGCATTTTCGGCGCGCAGAAGAAGATCGGCGACATCGGCTTCTATTCCAACATCATCGAGAACCACGACGAGCCCAGAGGCGCGAGCCGCCTGCTGTCGGATGAGATCAGAAACGACGATACCAAAAAAGCGTTGGCGGCCGTCTATTTCCTGAGGCGCGGGCTGCCCTTCATCTACCAGGGGCAGGAGATCGGCATGGAGAACAAGAAGATCCGCTCCGTGGATGAGCTGGATGACATTTCCTCCATCGACGCCTACAAAGTGGCCAGGAACGCCGGACTCACCGAGGAAGAGGCCCTCGAGACGCTGTCCTTCCACAGCAGGGACAACGCGCGCACGCCCATGCAGTGGAGCAATCAGGAGCACGCCGGCTTCAGCACGGCGGCCCCCTGGCTGAAGGAAAACCCCAACTACGTGCGCATCAATGTGCAGGAGCAGCAGGGGCGCGAAGATTCCGTGCTCTCTTACTATAAAAAGCTGGTGGCGCTGCGAAAAGATCCCTTATACAAGGAGACTTTCGTCTACGGCGATTTTGTGCCGTGCGAGGACTGCGGGAGCGGCGTGATCGCTTACCTGAGAAAGAGCGCCGGGCAGACGATCCTGGTCGCGGGCAACTTTAATCCGAACGGGACCGCTCTGCAGCTGCCGAAGAGGGCTGACGGAGAGACATTCACAGAAGGAACACTCCTTCTCGGAAACGGAAAGGAAGCGGCCGTCGCGGACGGGTGCGTGAGCATTGAGGGATTCGGATGCGCCGTGATCCTTTTGAAAGAATAAATACAGAGAGGAAGTCACTATTTTGGAAAACAAGCCTGTATTGTGGATCATCATTCCCTGCTACAATGAGCAGGAGGTCTTGCCGGTC
>JAFUFL010000005.1 GCA_017469935.1 Lachnospiraceae bacterium | reverse complement strand
TGTCAGGGGGACGTATCAGGTGACACATTTTATGTGTCACCTGATAGGTCCCCCTGACTCATTTAAAAGAGGCTGCCACATAAGTGGCAGCCTCATCATTCTTTCCCGAATCGGTATGATTGGACAGATCAGACAAATCAGACAGATCAGTCCTCCACGCCCTCTTCGAGCTGTTTTGCTCTCGCCTCGACTTCCTTGGTCTGGATCTCGGCAGGAGCCTGCTCATATCTTGCGAACTCATAAGCGTAGTCGCCGCGTCCGCCGGTCATGGAACGAAGAACCGTGCAGTAGTCAAACAGCTCGGACTGAGGAACTTCCGCCTCAACGACCTGCTTGCCGCCGCCGATGGGGTTCATGCCCAGAACTCTGCCGCGTCTCTTGTTGAGGTCGCCCATGACATCACCGGTGTATGCATCCGGGATGGTGACCTTCAGGCTTACGATGGGCTCAAGCAGAACGGGGCTCGCTTCCATGAATCCCTTCTTGAAAGCCTGGATCGAAGCTGTCTTGAATGCCATTTCCGAAGAGTCTACCGGGTGGTAGGATCCATCGTACAGCACGCACTTGACGCCGACAACGGGGTAACCCGCAAGAGGTCCTCTCTGTACGGATTCGATGATACCCTTTTCGACTGCGGGGAAGTAGTTCTTCGGAACGCTTCCGCCGACAACTTCGTCGCTGAACTCGTAGGCCTTGGTCTGGTCGCCGAGAGGGCTGTATCTCATCTTGACATGTCCGTACTGACCGTGTCCGCCGGACTGCTTCTTGTACTTGTACTCTACATCGGAGGTCTTGCGGATGGTCTCTCTGTATGCTACCTTCGGAGCCATTGTGTCGATCTCGACCTTGTACTCGTTCTTGAGCATGCTCTTGACAACCTCAAGCTGCATGTCGCCGATACCGTACATAAGAGTCTGCTTGTTGTCCGCGTCGTTCACCATCTTGAAGGTGGGATCCTCAGAGGAAATCTTGGCCATAGCCTGAGCGATCTTGTCGACGTCGTTCTTATTCTTGGCCTTATATCTGATGTAGGTATAAGGTGTGGAAATCTCCGTCTTGCCGTACTGGATCGGTGTTGCCTTCGTAGAAAGGGAATCGCCGGTCTTCGCTTCGCCGAGCTTGGCAACCGCGCCCAGGTCACCTGCGTGGAGCTCCGGAACTTCGGAGGTCTTGTTGCCCTGCATGATGTAGAGCTTGCCGATTCTCATCTCGGTCTCAAGATCAGTGTCATAAATCGTATCGTCCGTCTTGAAGACGCCGGAACGGATCTTGATCAGGGAATATCTTCCGATGAAAGGATCCACGATCGTCTTGAAGATATATGCGCTCTTCGGCTTGGAGAAATCGAAGTTGGCCTCGAAGATCTCATTTGTCTTGAGGTTGATGCCGTTCATCTTGCGGTGCTCGGCGCTGGGCATATACTTGACGACATCATCCAGCAGCGTGTAGACGCCGCGGCAGATGGTGCTTGCGCCCATCTCTACGGGAACGATGGAACCGTCAAGAACCTGGGACCTGACTGCGGACCGGATCTCTGCCTCGGAGAATACGTCGCCTTCAAAATAGCGCTCCATAAACTCTTCACTTGTCTCCGCGACTGTCTCCATCAGAGTGTCGCGATAGTTCTCAAGGTATTCCTGGCTGTAATCCGGCACTGCGCACTCTACAGCCTCTTTGCCTTTCCACTCAAACGCCTTCTCGGCGATGACATTGACATATCCCGCAAACTTCTCGTTCACACGGAAGGGGAAGTTGAAGGGAGCGATCTTCTTTCCGTACAGATTGGAAAGCTGCTCTACCACTGAGCGATAGGAGACATTGTCGATATCCATATCCGTAACGAAGAACATTCTGGGAATGTTGTACTTCTCGCAAAGTTCCCATGCTCTCTCCGTGCCTACCTCGACACCGGCCTTACCGGAAATAACGATGATGGCTGCATCGGCAACGCTGATTGCTTCCTCGACCTCACCTACGAAGTCAAAGTATCCGGGAGTGTCCAGAATATTGATCTTGCAGTCCTGCCACTCGATGGGAATGAGAGAAGTCTTGATAGAGAATCCTCTCTTCTGCTCTTCCTTGGTAAAGTCGCTGACCGTGTTTCCGTCTTCGACTCTTCCGACTCTTGAAGTAACACCTGCGAGATAGCACATAGCCTCAGCAAGTGTTGTCTTTCCTGCACCACCGTGTCCCAGAAGAACGATATTTCTGATCTTATCGGTTGTATAAACTTTCATTTCCAGACCTCCACTATACCAATTTTTAGATTATTTGCAGCCCGTACCGATGAAGGCTACAAACAGTCCTGTATATTTTAGCAATTTATCCCTCTGTTTACAAGAAGTATATGGGAAGTTTGTGCAGTGATTGGCCCGAAAACGCCCTTTTTTCGGTATTTTTTGCCGAATTTTACTTATTCGGCGCCCCGCATGGTCCTCCGCCGAAATCATGTTGACTTTATCGCGTTAAAGTAATATAGTATAGAGCAGTACGGATCGGTGAAGGTAAAAATCTCACTTCCCGATCAGGCCGCCGGACTCCCCGGCCGTACATCAATCACAGTAAAAGGACAGTACAATATGAAAGAAACAATAGCCTCTTCAGACAGAGATACATTCGGATTTGTGGGACTCGGCCTCATCGGCGGCTCCATCGCCAGGGCCATCCGCAAATACATGCCGCAGGCCCGCATCCTGGCCTTTGCGCCGCATCAGGAAACGGTTCAGGAAGCCATCGACGACGGCGTTGTCAATGAATACGTTCCCGCCGTCGGAGAGGGCTTTGCCGGATGCGATGTCATCTTCCTCTGCGCGCCCGTAGAGCGAAACGCCGAAAACCTCCGGCTCCTGAAGCCTTTTATCAAACCCGGGATGATCCTCACCGATGTGGGCAGCACCAAGTCGGATATTCACAGGGCAGTGCGGGAAGCCGGGCTGGAAAGCGGTTTCATCGGCGGGCATCCCATGGCGGGAAGCGAGCGCATCGGATACAGAAACTCCAAGTCAGGCCTATTGGAAAACGCCTACTATATCCTCACTCCCGAGCCCGAGGTCGGTGCGGAGGATGTGGAGTGGATGTTCCAGTTCACAGAGACCATAAAGGCTCTTCCGATCATAGTCTCCTGTGACCGCCACGATTACGCGGTGGCGGCCATCAGCCATGTCCCGCACGTCATCTCGGCGAGCCTGGTCAATCTCGTGAAGGAGAGCGACGACGAGAGCCATTTCATGAAGACCATCGCCGCGGGCGGCTTCAAGGACATCACGAGGATCTCCTCTTCCTCCCCTGTCATGTGGGAGCAGATCTGCATGACCAACACGGACAATATCCGGGAGCTCCTGGACCGCTACATCGACGATCTCCTCCACTTCCGAAAGACGCTGGACGAGAGGGACAGCCGGTCGATCAATCAATTTTTTGACAGCGCGAGACAATACCGCGAAGGCTTTGCGGACGTCTCCAGCGGCCCGATCAAAAAAGTGCATATCCTGCACGTGGACATCGAGGACCGCCCCGGCGTCCTGGCCGAGGTCGTCATGTATCTGGCGATCGCGGGCATCAATATCAAGAACATCGGGATCACCCACAACCGCGAATACCAGCAGGGTGTTCTGCGGGTCGAGTGCCACTCTTCCGACGGACTCGAAAAAGCGCGCGAGCTGCTGAAAAACCGCAATTATTCCGTATACTGACGGCTCGGGCTGAGGCCGCCGCACGGCGCGGGGACTGCCGGAAGACGGCATCTCCTCATCCGACCGCCTGTACACCAGGAGGTTACAAGACATATGAGAACAATACTAAGCCGATCCGCCCCGCTGCGCATCAGGAGGTTTCAAGACATATGAGAACAATACTAAGCCGATCCGCCCCGCTGCGCATCAGGAGGTTTCAAGACATATGAGAACAATACTAAGCCGATCTGCCCCGCTGCGCGGCGAGATCACCGTGCCCGGGGACAAATCCATCTCCCACCGGGCCGTCATGCTGGGCTCCATCGCCAAAGGAACTACGGAGATCACTGGATTTCTCTCCGGCGCGGACTGCCTCTCTACGGTAGACTGTTTCCGCCGGCTGGGCGTGGAGATCTCGGTTAATGAAAAAGAAGGAAAGGTTAAAGTCTGCGGCAAGGGCCTGCGAGGGCTGCGCCCTGTTTCTGACCCTGTCAGCCTTTATACCGGAAACAGCGGGACGACCACCCGGATCATCTCCGGGATCCTGGCTCCCCAGCCTTTCACTTCCGTGATCAGCGGCGACGCGTCCATCGCCACAAGACCCATGCGCCGGATCATGCAGCCCCTCTCTCAAATGGGCGCTCACATTGAGAGCGTAAACGGAAACGACTGCGCTCCCCTCCGGATCGAAGGCAGAGACCTTCACGGGATCACCTATCACAGTCCCGTGGCCTCCGCGCAGGTGAAATCTTCCATTCTCTGCGCCGGCCTCTACGCGGAAGGCGTCACGGAAGTCGTCGAGCCTTCTCTCTCGAGAGATCACACCGAGCGGATGCTGCGCGCCTTCGGAGCGGAAATCGACTCCTTCGAAGAGAAAGACGGGTGGCACGCGCGCACGCAAACCTGCCGGGAGCTGGAAGCCCGCAGGATCCATGTCCCAGGGGACGTCTCCTCCGCGGCCTATTTCATTGCCGCCGCTTCCCTGATCCCCGGTTCCGAGGTCCTGATCCGCGGCGTCGGGATCAACCCGACCAGGGCGGGCATGATCGAGGTCGCCCAGTCCATGGGCGCCGATATCAGCATACTGGGGATCCGCCAGGATACGGCCGAACCTGTCGCCGACCTGCTCGTCCGATACGCGCCGCTTCACGGCGTCACGATCGGGGGATCCGTCATCCCCGCGCTGATCGATGAGATTCCCGTTCTCGCCGTCATGGCAGCTTCCGCGGATGGGACGACCTATATCAAAGACGCCTCCGAGCTCAAAGTCAAGGAGACCGACCGGATCGCCACGATCACCAAGGGGCTCTCTGCCATGGGCTGCTCCGTGGTCCCCCAAAACGACGGAATGATCATCGAAGGAAACAGCGGTTCCCCGCTCACCGGCTCTGCCATAAAGACTTACGGCGACCATCGGATTGCCATGGCCTTCTCCGTAGCGGCTCTCGCCGCCCGGGGCGAGACCGTGATCGATGACGAGCACTGCGTCGATGTCAGCTATCCGGGCTTTTACAGGGATCTGGATTCCCTTTGACATCGGGATTCACAATTAAAACGGAAGAGGCTGTCACACCCGCTCAGAATCAATGCTCTTGAGTGGGTGCGGCAAGCCTCTTTTAAATTGCGCCGGCTTGTGTGACTGAATTGGCAAAAATGACGCTCATGTGGTTGTGGAGCTTGTTCCACAACCACTTGGCCGTCAGTATAAGATAAGTTCAGATGAAATGATGCTCAAGTCTATCTCACAGCTCCGCATGTGCTGCACTTGTACCCTGTGACTACCGTCTCCTCGTACGCTTCGCTGTCCACCACCCACTGCTGTTCATACACAGGCTCCTCGTGGGACACCTCCGGATGATAAACTGTGTCGATGACGACCTGCTGCACACTGTAGCCGGCGTCTATATACCCCAGATCAGGGTCATAATGGCTGTCCAGATGATCATTCATCTCCTCCGCGGAGTCCGTCTCACAGCCGCAGGCGCTGCAGATGCATTTTGCCTGATAGACGGGTTCCTCATAGGCTTCCTCGTCGATCACTGTCCGCGTGCCGACTTCAACCTCTTCATAGTGACCGGTCTCATCGTGGCGGACTGTTTTCGTCTGTTCCACCCAGGTATGTTCATGAGCGCTTTCAGTTTTCTCCTCGTGCGTGCGCTCTCCCTGCTCTTCATCAGCATTTTCCTTCTCTCTTTCCTCGCGATCCTCCTCGCGGATTTCAGGTTCCCATACCTGTTCCTGTGAATCCGTCTCCCTCTCCAGAGGATCGTCCGAAACGGACTTCTCCTCCTTATCTTTCTGCTCTTCACCCTCGTCTGCTCCGCTCTTTTCACCTGTCACTTCACTGTCTGCCGATTTCCTTCCGTTTTCTTCGTCCTCGGCAGACTTTTCTGCTGTCGCCGGCGCCTCGTCTTTTTTCTTCCCGCTCTCTTTTGATCTCTCGCGGCCATTTTCTGCATGGTCTACAGCCTGCTTCTGCACTCCTGTTTCGGACGCGGGCGCATGCGCAGACGCAGCAGTCGTTCCATTCTCCGCAGCTTCTCTGTCAGCGCAGGCAGGTAAGACAGCAAGCGGCAGGATCATGGCCAGGAGCGCCGTGTATACTCTTTTTTTCATGACGTTCCTCCGATCATCACTCCGATTTCTTTCTCTTTTTCAAGACCAGGACAGCTGCCATCCCAGCCACCGCAAATCCCAGAAGCAGCAGCCACGCCGCCGCATGACCGCCGTCTCCGGTCCCGGGACTTCCGTGCGGAGTGTGAGGAGTATCGGGCGTGCGCCGCGTCACCGTCTGCGCCTTGTCCTGCAGGTCCCTGTGCGAGCCGATCTCGGTCTCCTCTTCCTCATCGCTCCCGCACTCATAGAGCGTCTCGAAGGCCACATAATCTCCGTCGCTGAGCTTTGCGCTGTCAAAACGGAATGTGATTTCCACGGATCCGGAAGGCGCCTTCGCCGTGAACACGGCCTCGGCCGTGATCTCCTTTCCTCCCGCAAGGGCCGGTTTGCCCGTGGATTTGTTCATCAGGACGCCTTTCACGCGATATTTTGCCCCTGCCGTGAGGTTCTCATACTCGACCTTGTCCACAACGCTGACGGTCCCCTTGTGGCTGATCTGGTGGTCATTGTCCTTTTTGTCGACGGCCGTTGTCCATACGCGCGGGAAATGGATCGTCTGGTCTTCATCTTCTATGTTCTCGTGCCGCACGACGACCACTCTTGTCTGCTGATCGGGATCAATCAGCTGCAGGGTCTCGAAGACGACGGCGCTGCTGCCTGCCAGGTCCTCGGAATCGATGACAAAATACAGATCCTCATAACCGTCCGCAGCGGCCGGAGTAAACTTCCGCTCCGTCACTTCATTGCCTTCCCCGTCGACCATGACCGCCTCGATCTCGCGGGCACTTTCGCCTTCCGCGGGCTTTCGCATCACTTTTCCGCTGATCACATACTCTTTACCGGGAAGGAGGTTTTTGTAATAGAACCGGTCCCTTACGGTTAAGCGGCTTCCGGCAGGCGCCATATGCCCTCCGGAGGCGGCGTTCACTGCCTCTGTATAGCCGTCGGGATGATGGATCGTCTGGGCTTCATCGTCCAAGTTCTCATGGACGATCACATCCGCGCCGTCAAGGCACACCCTCTCAAACACGACGGCGTCTTCCCCGGCGAGAGCACTCCCGTCGTATCTGAAAGTGAGAAGGATCGCGCCGTCCCTGCTCCCGGGCGTAAAGGTAACGATATTGTCCGCGACAGACACATTTCCTGCTGTTTTTTCCGCGGATTGAGCCGCATCGCTTTCCGGATTTCCTGTACTCCCCGTACTCCCCATAAAAGCGTCGATCAGAGAAGAAGGAATCTCCTCTCCGGTGCTCTTCTTTACCACGCGTCCGGAGACGGTATACGTCTTACCGGGAATCAGATTTTTGTATGCCAGCGTATCGAGAATCTTTACTTCCGCGTCCGGCTCCGCGATCCGGTCTCCGGTCTCCGAATCGGCTGCCGTTGTGCCGCCGTCCGGTATATACACGGTCTGCCCCTCGTCGCGCAGGTCGCGGTGAACGGCGATGTCGATTCCCTTATAGCGGATCGTCTCGCCTACGACCAGGTCCTCTCCCGCCAGTTCGGAAGCATCCACGAGGAAGCTGACAAAGATCTCTCCGCTCGCCTCTTCTCCTTCTTTGCCTTCCGGCACGAATGTCACTTTGTGATCGTCAAAGCGGATATTGCCTTTTCCCTCTGCGGCAGTGATTGTCGACGCAGCGGTTTTCGCCTCGTCAAAATCCGCCTCTTCACTCTTTATTTTGACTTCTCCCGAGATCTCGTAGGTCTTTCCCGCGATCAGTCCTTTATAGCTGATCCTGTCCACGATCACGCGGTCTTTGTCCGCCCGTGCGTTCTTGTCCCCGGTGTCCTTATCTGCGGCGTCTGTCGTCACTCCGGGGAGAAAAACGGTCTGATTGGGGTCACTCAAATCCTTATGAACTGCGATCGGTTTTTCTTCGCCCGATGCATACAGTTCTTCAAAGGCAACGAGTCCGCCTCCGTCAAGACCCTGTGCGTCAAATTCAAACGTCATTTCCGTCTGTCCGTCCGTTTTGTCCGGAGTAAAGATCTTTTCCGCAGTCACTTCTTTGCCGTTCACGGTAAGCGCTTTGCCGTCCGCTTTCCTGACGAGGACGCCTTTGAGCGTATACTCCCGGCCGGGAATGAGATCCTTATAAGTGACTTTGTCCGTAACCCTCACTTTTTCCGCTTGAGCGAGCTGGTGATCTCCTGTATCCTGGTCTTTTGCCTCCGTCAGGATCGCGGGCTGATAGAGCGTGTCCGCGACCTCAAACGTGTTGGAAGTCGCTCTCTCCCCCTGTACATCGAGAAGCTGCGCCCGGCCGGGGTCCGTCCTCCGGATCTGTCCTATGTACAGCTCCTGATCGCCGAATGTGCCGTCATTCCTGTATCCTTCGGCCGGCTTCGTCTCCCTGATCGTCACCGTTCCAAGAGGCAGTGTGATCAGGCCGTCCACCCTGTAGAAATCATCGCCGCTCACAAAATGCTTCTCGTCGAGCGCCGCCTTATACAGCCCGTTTTCCGTCTTCAATGCCTGAATCACCCATTCTCTGTCCGGCGCATCGGGAAGTGAGGAAGCGTCATAAAAGCCGCTGTAAAAGCGGACTGTGAATTCCGTTCCCTCAAGGCTCCGAACGTCTTTGCCCTCCGCATTCCCGCAGGTCTTATTAATCACGATTCCCGCAGGGTCATTGGCCGGCATATCCGTAACGGAGACTTCAACGATCTCGCTGTCGACAACGGTAAAGGGATAGACCTTGTCGGAGAGAAGATACCCTTTCGCGGGCCTCGTCTCGATCAGGTAATACTTACCCGGTTTCAGTCTTTTGGTATTGGATTCTCCGTTTTCTTCAATCACAAAGAGGAGCCCCTCGACAATGCCTTCCGTCCCCCTTGCCAGGGCGGCCGCCTCGGAGGTGTAGACCTGGTAGAGAGCCCCCTTATAGGAGTAACAGCTGTTTCCGTCCGAGATGGATTTGTTTTCCGTCGACTTCTTTATCTTAAGAAATCCGGGATGCTCGATCAGCGCGTAGGAGCCGAATCCGAAGTCCTGCTTTGTCACACCGTCCGGCGCATAGCCGTTATCCGCCGTCACATACGCGTAGTACTTGTCGGGCACCGGAAGGTCTTCGATTGCCCTCACGAATTTGTAGACATGGTCCTTGAGCTTGTTTGAGGCGTCCCGGAATCCTTCTCCGCTGGCGGAATGTCTCGCATAGCCCAGGCGCACGTAGAGCTCCGAAGCCGCCACATGTGTGACTATGCGCAGTGCGCTCGTATCTGTGGTGCCGACGGCCTTCTCGATGACGCTTCTGCCGGGGCCGTCCGCCCCGTAATAGAGCGCTTTCACCATCATCGGGGCGTCGATCTCATAGATCGTTCCCGCTTCCTTTCCTTCCATTCCGTAGCCGCTGTGAAGCGGGTCCAGACACACTCCCGTCCCGACTTTTTTGCCGTCCAGGTACAGGTCGTAGCCGAGCGTGCACCAGTCGTTGCCGGCCCCGTCATACCCTTTGTCCGCATACTTATATTCTCTCTTGTTCCTGTAGACGAGAGTGATCTTCTCCGAAATATTCCTTCCGGTTCCCCTGCCGCCTTTTGTCCAGTCGGGTTCACTTGCGGCCGCCAGCAGCACATACGGGGAAAAACTGTCATTTCGGATCTGCACGCTGTCCCCTTCGACGCTGCAGGGAACGCTCTTCATATCGGAGGCGCTTCCGTTTTCCGCGTGGTAGACCGACATCTGCGCGTCCTCCTGCGCCGCGTTGTCGAATACGACATCCACCATGCCCTTCGGCTGGATCTCCTTGCCGCTCCGGTCCGTAAACCGGATATCAATGACGGCCGTCGCCACTCCGCTGTCCGCCATCTCCTCTGCCTGCTCCGCGTAGGAACGCGCGTCGTCTCCGGAGAGTTCTTTCACTTCCGCTTTTGTTCCCTCCGGAAATACTCCTTCCCCGGCCTTGATCCTGACCACATATCTGCCGGTATTTATTTCCGCCTTAAATGCCGGCATTTTATCGGCCGTCATCTTTTGCTCCTCTTTGCTCCCCGCTTTCGGAAGTCCCGGCTCGATCTCTGCCGCCGTTTCCCGGTCCGTCGCCCACAGGCCGGAATCCTCCTGCATCTCTTCTTCGCCCTGCGCGTTCTCCCGCGTCGTTCCGGGGGCCAAGCCGTCCTCTGCGGATGCTTCGGAAGTCGATGCATAATCCGATTCTTCCGCCTCAGAGGCGGCCTCGGAAGCGCCGCTCCCGGCGTTCTCACTGCTTGCAGTCCCTGCCGTCTCTTCTTCCTCCTGCCCGGGTTCCTGATCCCGCCCGGATTCTGATTCCCGTTCCGGTTCTGTTTCCCGTTCCGGTCCTTTTTCCTGCTCCGTCTCTTTTTTCGTCTCCTCTGCGGAATTTTTCGCCCGCGTCTCATCCTGTGCCTCTTCCAGTACGGAGGAATCCGGTGTCCCGGGTTCGGCAGCATTTGCCGTCCCCGAAAATGCCGCGCTAAACGCCGTCGCCGCTGCCAGAAGGACAGCCAGCATTCTGCTTCTCAAGCTCATCTTCTCTTCACTCCTGTTCTTTTAAGTTGTAATGGTATGTAACGGTTTTACAGGTGCCTGTATGCTAAACGGATAATGAGAGCGGCCTTCTCTGCGGGATCCTCACAGCGCCGGCCTTACCCGAGAATAAAAAAAGTGACACATTGGAAATATTGCGCAGAAAATGCGCGGATTTGCGGTCTTTTCAGATTCAGACCTCAGATGCTCCGGCGGCAAAAGAGTGTTGCCCGATCCGGAATCGATACGATGATTATAGTTCGCCGGGAGACTTAGCTTCAATTTTTTTGCCCGATAAAATGCAAAAAAACACAGCACATCCTGCGATGCGCTGTGTTTTCGTTTGTCTTTCGTGAAATCTCTCAACTATTTTCGGTGGAATTTCCACCGAAACGGGTATCAGCCCCCGAACAGAGTATTGAGGATGCCTCTTCCGAGCGAGGACCCCAGATTACCGCCGATCGTCTTGCCGAACTTTCCTCCGATCGTTCCGCCTACCGTCTTGCCGACTTCGCGGCCGACCGTTCCTGCCACCGTACTCCCAATGCTCTTGGCGGCGCGCTTTTTGGCGTTGGCGTTCTTCTCAGCTTTTCTGGCTGCTTCCCTGGCTTCTTTCGCCTGCTGTTTCGCCAGTTCCGCCTCTTCCTTTGCTTTCTGCTTGGCAGCTTCCAGCTCCTGTTTGGCCTTTGCCTCAGCTGCTTCCTTCTCCAGGCCGATCCTTAAAAGAAGCTCGTATGCGGATTCCGGATCTACGCTGTCGGCGTACTTGCCGTACAGGATGCTCTCTTTGATCTTCTGCTCTCTCTCAAAGTCACTGACGGCGCCCATGCGGCTCTGCGGAGGAAGGATCCTGGTCTTCTGGGCGATGCCGGGCGTGCCGTCTTCCTGAAGGAAGGAGACCACTGCCTCGCCGGTCCCGAGTCCCAGAATAGTGTCGAAGGTATTGAAGGCGGGATTTATGCGGAAGGAATCTGCCGCGGCGCGGACCGCTTTCTGGTCTGCCGGCGTATAGGCGTGCAGCGCGTGCTGGATCCTGTTGCTCAGCTGGGCCAGAACGTCATCCGGAATATCTCTGGGGTTCTGCGTGCAGAAATAGACGCCGACGCCCTTGGAGCGGATGAGTTTTACGACCTGCTCTATTTTCTCAAGAAGAGGCTTGGGCGCATCGTTAAAGAGCAGATGAGCTTCGTCGAAGAAGAAGACCATCTTGGGCTTGGACAGGTCACCCACCTCGGGAAGGAGCTCGAAGAGCTCGGAGAGCATCCACAGAAGGAAGGTGGAATACAGTCTTCCGTTGTTGATCAGGCTCTCGCTGTCCAGGATATTGATCATGCCCTTGCCGCCTTCCTGCGCGATCCAGTCGCGGATATTGAGGCCGGGCTCGCCGAAGAACACTTCGCCGCCCTCGATCTCGAGCGCGACCACCGCGCGAAGGATAGCCGCCATGGAGGCCGGGCTCATCTTGCCGTACTCCGCCTCAAACTCCTTGCGGTTGTCGTTCACATAGTTGAGCATGGACTTGAGGTCCTTGAGATCGATCAGCAGAAGTCCGTTGTCATCGGCGATCTTATAGACAATCGCAAGAATATTGGACTGAAGCTCGTTGAGCTTGAGAATACGGGCCATGAGGAGCGGTCCGATCTCAGATACTGTCGTTCTGAGCGGAATGCCCTTCTCTCCGTAGATATCCCAGAAGGTCACCGGATATCCCTGATAGGAGAAGCCGTGCTGATTGAGCCCGAATCTCTCGATCCTGGCGCGCATATCTTCGGTATCCGTGCCCGGAGCCATCATTCCCGCCAGGTCTCCCTTGACATCCGCCATAAAGACCGGTACGCCCATGTCGCTGAAGGCCTCCGCCATGACTCTGAGTGTCACGGTCTTACCGGTTCCGGTAGCGCCGGCGATCAGACCGTGCCTGTTCGCCTTTCCGGGAAGGAGGCAGATCTCCTCATTCGTGTCGTTAAGTCCCATCCAAACCTTGCCATCTTTATACACTTTGTCACCCCCGTCGTATAAATAAAACCTACAGTTTCTGAAATTTCATTGATCCGCAAATATCGTCTTCGCATCCCATAAACAAAGTATACACTAAAAATTCGGATCGTTCACCATTCTTCTGTCAGTTACTGCTTTTCTTCTGTACTGTACCGGTTTTTCTTTTCTTCTTTGCGCTTCTTCTCAATTTCGGGATATCCGGTTCCCTCCATGTCTTTGATCTCCTGCTCATAGGCCGGGATCAGCTCATCCCAGGAGCGGTAAGCCGGGTCGCCGCGATGATCCTGAAGACTGCAGTTTTTTGCCATGTACTGCGCCAGATATTCCGTCATCTTGGCGGAACCGAACAGATTCAGGTGGTCTCCCTCGTCAAAGGTATCCTTTTCCCAGTCAATATGCAGAAGCTCCGGATCGCTGTTGCCGTCCAGGAAAGCTACCCCGTTTTCCTCGGCAAGTTTTGCGATTCCCCTGTGCATCCTGATATTATAACTGACGGGAGACGGGACACCGTACAGGATCAGTTCTATGCCGTTAGCGTCACAGAGCTCCTTGATCTTTCTGAAATAGTAATACTGTTCGCTGGCAAATACATCGACGTGGGGATCGCTCTCGTCATAATAGTCTCCGCCCGTGTAAGGCCTTACAATTTCATTTACGGAGAAACCCTTGAAGTATTTTCTCTGTATATAGCCGTCGGCGATATTTCTCCAGATGTAATGATATTTTATGTAAAAGGACCTGAATCGGATCGCCTCCGCGAGACGCGAGATATACGCATCCAGGTTCTTGTGGTGCTTGGAGATGTTGTTGGCTTCCCAGAGAATTACTTTTACCGGCTGGTCCTTAATGGTCCTCTTGATCGTGTAGTAGGTCTCGACAGGCATCTGCATCTCGCAGCCGATGTTGTAAGACGTGTATCCGTAATTCTTGTACAAATACATGGGATCTACGCCGCAGATTCCCAGACTGTTTCCCACACAGATCACGTCGATTTGTCCCTTCTCTTCCGCTTCGAATCCGGCCAGCCTCGCATCTCTTTCAGAGATGAAGCCTCTTTTATACCAGATTCCTCCGTCGAATAAAAGGCCCAGGATCACTATAGTAATCAGCAGTATGCTCGCAAAGCCCGTGATCTTAAGTAAACTTTTCATTTTACCCTTTTGTTCCGTTCATGAAGACTCCGGGTCCGCGTAATAAGGCGCAGCCCCGGAGTCCGAAAGTTCATAGTCTTGGTCCGAAAACTCTCAGGACTCTCAAACTATTTTTGTTTGTTTTGTTTATTACCGTATTTCTCGTCCCACTCTTTATCCTTCATCTCCTGCCAGATGTCGGAAAAGCTCTTGCCGTCCATCTCTTTGACCAGCTTGTCGTACTCGATCAGTTCCTCGTCCCAGTCACTGTAATTCGGGTCATTTCGATGATCCGCAAGATCGGTATTCGCCCGGAAGTATTTGCCGAAGAACGTCACTACTTTGACGGCTCCGTTCAAATTCATGTGGTCTCCGCCGTCATTGGTGTCCCACTCCCAGTCGATCCCGATTTCCTCTGTTTTCTGGTTGAGATCAATATACGTCACGCCCTTTTCCTTCGCAAACTCTTTGAGTGCATTTACCCTATCCCAGTTATAGTTGGAAGCTGACGGCATGCTGTAGAGTATGATCTTAATTCCTCTCTCGTCACAGAATTTCTTGATTCTGTCAAAATACAGTCTGTTTAAAAAAGAGATATCAACCCTGCCTTCTTTGAGGTCAAGGTCCATGTATTCATCTTCCCCCTCATATTCACCGACATTTTCATTCACCGTGTATCCCCTGTGATAAATCATGATCCCGGGGCCTTCGATGGGGGCTTTCCAGATATTGTGGTATTTAAGAAACGGAAATGTGTGATACAAAGGCTGTGACAGCACCATTTGCAGGTCCTGGCCGGTCGCATAGCGGAACAGCAGCAGCGACTCCATCAACAGATATTTGGGCTCCTGCTCTCTGCAGTCTTCCATGACCGCATAATAGGCCTCCGCCATCCGCAGTCCGTCCGCGCCGATATTGAACGAAGTAATTCCCTGCTGCCTCCACAGCTCCATGGGCGTAAATCCCGCTGTGCTGAGGCTGTCTCCGATATTCATGACATCGATCGTGTGCGCGGGCTGCTCCATCATCTGCACCGTGCGCGCGTTCCTGTCCTGGATCAGCTTTTCATCAAACCATTTGGTCGGATTCATCATAGCCGAAGCGACTGTCAACAGCAGCAGGAGCAGGACACCGAACAGGGCTATTTTCAAAATGTGTTTCTTTTTTGTCATCTCTAAACCCTCTGAAAACTATAGAGCTCCGCGAAGAGCTCTATAGCAACAGGCAGCAATATGATCAGAATCCGGCGTAGATCAGGTCAACAGGCTGATAACCTGTTCCGTACGCTCCAAACGTCAGGATCGCGAAAATAATGAGGTAGTAAATGCCCCATTTGTACCGCGTGCGCGCGCCGAGGATCCTTCCTCTCACGTCCACTCCGTTCTCCTTTAAGAAGCCCACGATCCAGACGATCACACTTCCCACGCAGATTGCCCATACGTCTCCCGCCGTGATCACATCCGGGAAGTACTTCCAGATCGAACTGATGTGGAAATTGCCGAAGATGCTGAAGAACATGTGAAAGCCCGCCGTCAGGTTCTTCGCGTTGAAGAACAGCTCGCCGGTAAATATGATCACCCAGGTCTTGAGGATCCTGAGTGTCTTGAACCACCAGGCGTTCGGATCGATTCCGAGCATTTTGTTCCTCTTCTCCTTGAGCGGCTCCAGTGCCACTCCCAGCAAAAGGATCACAAAATAGTACATACCGTAGAACAGGTATTTCCAACCTGCTCCGTGCCAGACGCCCGTCGCCACCCATACCGGGAACAGCGCCATCGCCGACGTACCTACCATCGCCCAATACTTGCCGTATTTCTTTCTCGCCATCTTGTTCCAGTTCTTGACCATCGGCGATACGGTGATCGGATAGAACACATAGTTCTTGAACCAGTTTCCGAGGCTCATATGCCAGCGCCGCCAGAATTCCGCCGCACTCTGTGCCGAAAACGGCTGGTTGAAGTTCTCCGGAATCGTCACGCCGAAGAACTTGCCGCTGCCTATGACGATATCAATACTGCCGGAAAATTCGAGATACAGCTGCACTGTATAGGCAATTGCCGCAAGAACGATAAAACTACCGTGGTATTCTTTGTAGTTATCAAAAATGTGGTTGGTCAGAAGCGTCAGACGGTCTGACACCACCATCTTCTTGAACAGACCCCAGATGATCCTGAGAAAGCCCTCATTGAGGTTCTCCATCCTCAGCGGCTCGCCCGCAAAGAGCGCGTCCGACGTGTCCGGATATCGCGCGATCGGGCCTTCCATGATCTGAGGGAAAAAGCTCAGGAAAAGAGCAAGCTTCCCGAGGTTCTTTTCAGCCGGATATCTCTCCCAGTACACATCCGCCATATAGCCCACTGCTTCCAGCGTATAGAAGGAGATTCCCATCGGGAACATCACCTTCGCCATGGGAAGCTGCGCGCCGATCTTTCCGAGGAAGATATTGCAGTTCTGCGCCACAAAGTTGTAGTAATTTACGTAGAACAGAATGCCGAGCAGGACGAGCACGCCTACTCGAAGCGCCGTCACTCTCTTTTTCTGGAAAGCTTTCTTTACTTCACTTTTCTGTTTGCGGTCCGTACATTCTTTCTGCTTCTCTTCGCAATCATTACCGATCTTATCCATCCATCTGCCGATCGCATAGGTGAACGCGGCCGTCGCCATGAGGAGCAGCACCAGATACTTGCTGAATGAAATATACAATGCATAGCTGGCGGCGAGCAGTACTCCCCACCTTGCTTTGCGTGGTACCAGCTGGTAAATGATCAGCACCGCAGGCAGAAATACCAGCAGGTACAAGTTTGTATGTATAGCCATTTAATCAGTTCTCCTGAAGCCTCTGAATCATCTTCCACATTGCCTGCGCAGAATTGAAGTTCTCAGGGGTCATCTCCGCAGCGTCCACTTCGATGTCAAAGTGTTCCTCGATCTCGGAGATCAGAGTAATGATACCGAATGAGTCAAGGATATGATCGTCAATAAGTGCTGTCTCTTTCTCGTAATCTACAGAGTCGTCAATGTCCCGCAGGATCTCAAGTAATTCTTCCATAATTCCTCCTAATCGTTAAAAACTTAATGTGTCATGACTATAATAACTTATTTGATTCAAAACCGCCATATATACGATCGATTTGTTTATTCAGTATTTTGCCATATTGAGCGTATAGGACTGGATCTGTCCCCTCGCCGGAATGAATCCGTCCTTCTCGCCGTACAGTACGACCGCGGGAAGCTCATGGCTCAGGAACAGGCTCATTCCCTCGTAGAAGCTGTAGGCACCGGTCTTGAAGAACACGACGCGGTCGCCCAGTCCGATCTCTGCGGGAAAACTTCTGCACAGAAGATCGTTCATCGTGCACAGGGATCCGTAGATACTCCAGTCTTTCTCCTGCCTGTCGCCGGCCGGCTCCGCGGGAATCACCGCCATCTGCGGCCGGTACATGCCCTTGATCTGGCCGTCATAGTTGAGCTGATGGATGCCGCCGTCCACAAGGCAGATCGCGTTGCCGTCGTTTTCCTTAATGTCCAGGGCGGTGGTCACGTAGCAGCCGCACTCGGCCGCGTAAGCCCTGCCCATCTCGATGGTCACAATGCCCTTCCACTTCATGTCCTGCACCATCTTGCGGAACATTTCCAGATGCTCGGGATCGCGCAGATCTTCTTCTTTCTTCTTCTGGTCCTCAAAATAGGACACGGCAAAGCCGGTCCCGTACTCCAGCTCGGGGACCTTGTAGCCCGCCTCGGTGAGAAGTCTCTCGAAGAAGGCGTCCAGCATAGCCAGTTCTTTTTCGTGCTTGCTCAGCTTCTTCTTCTGGGTTCCGGAGAAGAAATGGATGCCCGCGAATTCAATGTGCGGGAACCTGCCGCGGTCCTTAATCAGCCCGCAGATGGTATCTTCGTCCATACCGAACTGGCTTCCGTTGGTGAGCCTGGGATAAACCCTGAGAGTCTTGTCATGGGCGTCCGCCCAGTCCGAGAGCATCTGCAGCTGCAGCGGCGACTCCGCCGTATATCTGGCCGTGTCCTGTCCGTAGTCAAGGATCTCCATCAGATCCTCGCGGATCTTGAGGACGCCGGAGATGTAAAGCTTCTCCGCCGGGATCTTCAGGTCCCTGCAGATCCGGAATTCGCCCATGGAGCAGACTTCGATGCGCTCTACCTGCCGGGACATCTCCAGAGTCAGGAAGGGATTGGTCTTCATAGAATAAGTGAGCCCGATCTCGCCTTTAAAGGCATCGCGGAAGCGCTGCACGCGGTCCCTTATGCAGTCGAGGTCGAACAGGTAAAGGGGCGTGCCGAACCGGTCCGCCGCTTCTTTAATCTTGCTCAGTTCCATAATTACTCCTAATTACTCTTTGCTGTTACTGTTTTCTCTGATGTTCAGGCGAGAAGGGAGCGGAAATACGCTCTGTCGATCTTGCCGTTCTTGTTGTAAGGCATGTCTTCTACCTGGTTGATCCTGCCGGGCACCATGTAGGCCGGGACCTTCTCCTTGAGGCGGATCCGCACTTCCCTGGGCTCGATGTCGCCCATATACCAGCAGACGATCCGGTTCTTCTTCTCGTCGAAGAGGCAGACCGCTCTCGCCACGCCGTCCAGCGCCATGAAGTTGGTCTCGATCTCTTCGAGTTCGATCCTGTGGCCCATGTGCTTGATCTGGAAGTCTCCTCTTCCGGCAAAATAGAGCTCGCCGTCCGTTCCGTAGGCAGCCAGGTCGCCTGTCTTGTAGACGCGCTGCTCGCGGCCGTCCAGGTCGTACATGATGAACTGTTTTGCCGTCTGCTCGGGATTGTTGTAGTAGCAGATCGCCAGGGACTCGCCCGCGCAGCAGATCTCGCCGGAGACGCCGGGCTCCGTCACTATTTTGCCCTCGTCATCCATGAGGAACACGGTCCTGCCGGGGAAAGCGCCGCCGATCGGGAGCTTCTCGGTCTTCTCAAACTTCCTCTCGATCCTGTAATAGGTGCAGTTGCAGGTGATCTCGGAGGGACCGTAAAGGTTTACATATTCCGCGTTCGGAAGCGCGTCCTGCCAGATCTGCAGGTGCTTGATCGGCATCACTTCGCCGCTGAACATGATGATCCTGACCTTCTCGGGGACCCTGTAGCGCAGGCCCTTGAGGCCGGAGACGATGCACAGGGCCGATACCGCCCATACAAGGACGGTCACGTTCTTATCGCAGAGGTAATCCAGGAGCCTGGGCGGCGTGCTGAAGAACTCTCTTGGAATGAGGACCACTTCCGCGCCCGTGAACATGCAGGAGTAGAGGTCCTTGACCGACACGTCGAAGTCGAAGGGCGCCTGGTTGCCCATGATGTCCTCGCAGGTGATCCCGAAGATCTGTGTGAAATGACCGATGAAGTCAAGCACGGACTTGTGCCCGACAATAATGCCCTTGGGATTTCCGGTGGAACCGGAAGTGAATACGCCGTAAAGCGGATCCTCGCCCTTGATCTGCGGGCGGATCGCGGCAAGCCTTGCGGCCGCCTCCTCGCTCATCTCGTCGGCACCGCTGTAGAGGTCCTCGAGATACAGCACTTTTCCCGTGTACCCGGAAGCCGTCAGCTGCTCTCTTCTGGCCTGGTCCACGACAACGATCTTGGATTCAAGCACATCCAGGATCTTCCGGATTCTCTCCGGGGGCTGCTCGGGGTTGACGCTCACGTAGAAGCCGCCGGCGTAAACAACGCCGTACATGCAGCACAGCGTCGCCGTGCTCTTCTCGGCCAGAATCGCCACCGGCTCTCCCTTGCTGATCTGCGTGCTCAGGGCACCTCCGATTCCTCTGGCCTTCGAAGCGAGCTCTTTATATGTAAGGCATACCGATCCGTCATCTACGGCGGGACGGCTCCCGTATTCCTTTTCTGTAAGTTCAAGTCTGTCAAGAATTGTTTCCAAAAGCTGTTCACTCCTTTCATCTTTTTCAAAGACATCTATGTTAAAGGTTACAATCGAGAATACCTGACGAAACCACATCTAATCTACCTTAAGCTTAAAATGCCTTTTTTGCAATACTCTCCCGCCAAATCTTCTCAAAACCTTCTCAAAAACCTTCCTCCTGAAGAAAACGTCTTATACAAATGTTTTCCTGTAACTCGACAAATTGCGCCGTCTGCATTATACTGAAAAATCAGAATTGTCCAGCAAAAAAGGAATTACCATATGCAGCAGAATAAATCTGTGAATGAACCATTAAATAAATCATTAAATAAATCTTTACAAACTTCATCGGATTCCATAACCGCCAGGCAGCTCCTTAAGGTCCTCGCCTTCGGTCTTCTTCTGGCATTAATGCTCGCGGCCGCGGGGATCCTTCTTAATCCCGGCAAGTGGTTTACGGCCGGCCTGATCAAGGACCGAAACGCCCGGTACGCGGAGATCACCACGATCCCACGGGATACAATCGACATCTATAACATCGGCAACAGCCTGGCCATGGTAGGCATCTCCCCCATGGACCTGTGGCACGAGGAAGGATACACTTCCTTCAATCTGTGCAAGGGAGCGTCCAAGACCTCGGAAGCCTATTATCTTCTCAAGCACGGGCTCAGCTATCAGCATCCCGACCTGATCATGATCGAATCCAACATGATGCTGCGCTCCGATGACCCGCTCACGGATCTGCAGACCGCGCTGTCGGAGTTTTTCCAGTACCATTTTCCTTTCTGCCGGTATCATAACCTATGGCAGGCCATCGGCTCCAAGCCCAGTATCCGCGAGTACTACATGGGATATCTGATCAGCGAACACATTATGCCTTATACGGGAGACACCGACTATCTGGGGCCTACACAGGAGAGGAAGAAGTTCGAATATCTTTCCACTTACTATATGGACAAAATCCTCAAACTGTGTGAAGAGAATGACATCGAGGTCATATTCTACAGCCTCTGCTCTCCCAAGTGCTACGACACGGCGCGGATCAATTCGATCGGCGATTACGCCGGGTCCCGCGGGCTCACCTATATCGACCTCAATCAGAACTGGAGAGAGATCGGCATCGACTGGAGCCACGACACCCGCGATGAGGGCGACCACCTCAACGAGTACGGCGTCGCCAAGGTCACCAAATACATGGGCGAGTATCTCAGAAAGAACTATGATCTGACCGACCACCGGGGCGATAAAGCCTACAGCAGCTGGGATACCAAGTATTCCGCTTACCTCGATACCATGCTCAAGATGGAAGGCATGAGCTACTACATGCTCGAAGGCGACGAGATCTACGACTGACAAAACAGCTCGCACCGCGGGCCTTGCACAGAGATCCATATATCGATCCGGGTGCGCCGGAGGGCGCGCAGGATAAAAAGAAACGGGCGGTTTAAAACCACCCGTTTTTTTCACACACTTTATAGATGCCGTCGTCCACATTGGCGGCCGCCACCTCGTCCGCCGCCGCTTTCAGCAGCGGATGTCCGTTGCCCATGGCGACCTTGTAAAACTCTTCCGCAAACATGTCGAGATCGTTCGTGTCGTCACCGAACACGACCACATCTTCGCACTCTCCGCCGACCAGCTCCAGCATTCTCAGAATCCCCTCTTTTTTGGCGTCCTGCTGGATCAGCAGGTATTCCGGCTCAAACCACAGGCACCCCAGAGGCTCCGCGGAGGGCAAAATATTCAGAAGACGGCTCTCCTCGCTCTGCGGAACGGAGATGTACATCTTGTAGATGATGCCCTTTTTCTCCGGCTCGTAATTTCCGTCGATCACGTAAGTCGTCGGCTCTTTCCGGATCCCGGCCTGCTCATAGAAGCGAAAGTCCCTGGTCCTTACCAGATCCGAGTCCTCATCCGCGACGAGAACGCCGTATCCCTTGTCGATCGCCTCGTGGTAGAGCTTTATGGCGTCTTCAAAGACCAGCGGACTGTTCTCCACCAGCTCCCGGTCCACGACGATCGCCTTGCCGCCGTTGCAGACCATATTGTCGAAGCCGTTCTCGTCGAAGAACTTTCTCGCTTTGTAGTGGGCTCTTCCTGTATTGATGGCCACAAAGTGCCCGGCCTCTTTGAGCTTTTGCACGGCAAGAATGGCTGACGGCACTATTTTGCCCGTGGCCCTGTCCGTCAGCGTGCCGTCTATATCAAAGAAAAAATACTTTTTCTTCACCGCTTCAGCCTCTCAATTCACTGTACTGCTCCTGAAGACTGCCGTAGAAGTCCGTGCCGCTGAAGGTCGCGAAATAGTCCATCTCGGTCTCCGCTCTGCGGATCTCCTTGACGCTTCCGTCCTCTTTCAGAAGGAGCTCCGCGCTGCGCAGTCTTCCGTTGTAGTTGTAGCCCATGGCAAAACCGTGCGCGCCCGCGTCGTGGATGAAGAGATAATCGCCCATGTCGATCTTGGGGAGCAGACGGTCGACGGCGAACTTGTCGTTGTTCTCGCACAGGGACCCGGTCACATCGTACATGTGGTCCCTGAGGGCGTCTTCCTTGCCCAGGACCGTGATGTGGTGATAGGCGCCGTACATGGCGGGCCTCATCAGGTTGGCCGCGCAGGCGTCCACGCCGATGTACTCTTTGTAGATGTGCTTCTCATGGATTGCCTTGGTGATCAGCGCGCCGTAAGGAGCCAGCATAAAGCGGCCCATCTCGCAGTAGATCGCCACGTCGCCCATTCCCTTGTCGCGCAGGACCGCGTCATAGACCTCCTTGACGCCCTCGCCGATGACACGGATATCATTGGGAGTATCGTAAGGGGAGTACGCAACGCCTACGCCGCCGGACAGATTGACAAATGCGATGTGCACGTCGAATGTGCGGTGGATCTCCGCCACCAGCTCGAAGAGCTGGGCCGCCAGCATTGGATAATACTCATTGGTCACGGTATTACTTGCCAGGAAGGCGTGAATGCCGAAGTGCTTGACGCCCTTCTCTTTCAGGATCCTGACGCCCTCGAAGAGCTGCTGCTTCGTGAAGCCGTACTTGGAATCTCCGGGGTTGTCCATAATGCCGTTGGACATCCGGAAGACGCCGCCCGGATTGTAGCGAAGACTCATGGTCTCCGGGAACTTTCCGCCGAGGATCTTCTCCAGGAAAGGAATGTGCGTGATGTCATCGAGATTGATGATGGCGCCGAGCTTAGCCGCGTAGGCGTACTCTTCTTCCGGCGTATCATTTGAGGAAAACATGATGTGTTTTCCGTCCGCTCCGACTGCTTTTGCCAGCATGAGCTCCGCAAGGGAGGAGCAGTCAAATCCGAAATCGTAATCCTTGAAGATCTGCATGATATACGGGTTCGGGGTTGCTTTTACGGCAAAATATTCGCGGAATCCGGGGTTCCAGGAGAACGCCTCCCTGACCGCTTCCGAGTTTTCACGGATGCCCTTTTCGTCATACAGATAGAAAGGGGTTGGCCATGTTCTCGCTATCTCTTCTGCCTTTTCTCTGGTGATGTAGGGTGTTTTTTTCATGTTTCCTCATTTCCGGAGATCTTCGCGATCTCCTTTTATTTTTCAGGACTCGCCGAGCGGCCCCTGATTGCCTTTTAGTCAGAGCTGCCAGTCGATGGGCGTCTCTCCGTGCGCAGTTAAAAACTCATTGCACTCGCTGAAATGTCTGCAGCCGAAAAATCCTCTGTAAGCCGAAAGCGGACTGGGATGCGGGGCCTTCAGAACCAGGTGGGCCGGATTGGTCACCATGACGGCCTTGCTCTGCGCCGGCGTCCCCCACAGCATATAGACAATGGGCCTGTCCTGCTCTTCCACCGCCCGGATGATCGCATCCGTGAACTGCTCCCAGCCGTGTCCCTTGTGGGAGTTTGCCTGATGGGCGCGCACCGTCAGCACGGTGTTGAGGAGCAGTACGCCCTGCTCCGCCCACTTTGTCAGGCACCCGGTCTGCGGCATCCTGCATCCCACGTCGTCATGCAGTTCCCTGAAAATATTGATCAGGGACGGCGGGATCTCCTTCTGGTCCTCCGGCACCGAAAAGCACAGCCCGTGGGCCTGGTGATAATTGTGATAGGGATCCTGCCCGAGGATCACTACTTTGACCTTTTTCAGCGGCGTAAGATGCAGTGCGTTGAAGATCTGGTCCGCGGGCGGGAAGACCGTTCCGCTCCGGTATTCTTTCTGTACGAATTGATATAAATCCCTGTAATAGGGTTTGGCGAATTCCGCCTTCACGGCAGGAAGCCAGTCTCCTGAGATCTGCGCCATTTTACTGTTTCCTCTCAGTCAAGATCTTCGTCGGGAACCGTTTCCTCCGGCTGCTCTTCTTCGGAAACTGTTTTCTCCGGCTGCTCACCTGCTGCAGCCGCCTCCAGAAGTCTGCGGACAAAGGTCCACACGGCTTCCACCGAGGAGATCTTCATCCTCTCCTTCACGGTGTGAACATTCTCCAGGTCGGGACCGGCGGAAATGCAGTCGAGCCCCTCCAGTTTTCCGGCCAGGATCCCGCATTCGAGACCTGCGTGGATGACCTCCACACCCGGCTCTTTCCCTGTGAGTTCCCTGTAGGTGCTGACGCACAGATCCCGGAAGGGAGAGTCCTGTCTGTATTCCCAGGCCGGATAGGAGCTTCGCACCACCGCTTCGCCTCCGAATCCCTTCGTGAGGCACACAAGGCGGTCGCACAGATAGGTCGTCTGGGAATTCACGCCGCTTCTCACCATAAACTCAAGCTTCACTCCCTCTTTGTCCGTGCGAAGGATTCCCAGGTTCAGGGAAGTCTGCGGCATCTGCCGGATCACGGGGCTCATATGCGTCACGCCGTTCGGAACAGCCATCAGATAGCCCAGCAGATTCTCCGTGAGTTTCTTTGACGCCGCTCTCACGCCGTCCGTCTCTTCCCACTCGGCCTTCCATCTCATGTCCGGATCCGTGACTTTGTATTCCTGCTCCATCTCCTCTGCCATGCCTCGGAAGAGCGCTTCCACTCTCTCCGCGTCCGCTGCATGAGGGAAAAGTACGGACGCCGCCGCGTTTGTGGGGATCGCGTTGTCCGCGTCTCCGCCGCCGATCCGTACCAGCCGCATGGGATATTCTTCAAAGAGGCCGTACAGGATTCTCGCAAGGAGCACGTTCGCGTTGGCGCTCCCGATGTGGATCTCGGAGCCGGAATGACCGCCGCGAAGGCCGGAGACCATTATGTGAAGGATCTTTCCTCTTCTGGTCTTCCACTTAAGGGGCATCCTGCATACAACTTCCGCCCCGCCGGCACAGCCGGCGCAGAAAACGCCCTCCTCCTCGGAATCCAGGTTGAGAAGCCTGCGGCTCTTGAGCCCGGAGAGATCGATTGCCGTCGCGCCGATCAGGCCGACTTCCTCGTCGGAGGTAAAAATGCATTCCAGATAGGGGTGCGCAGCCGTTTCGTCTTCGAGAATCGCCAGCATGATCGCCACGGCGATCCCGTTGTCCGCGCCCAGCGTGGTGCCGTCGGCGCGCATCCAGTCTCCGTCTTCGACGATGGTGATCGGCTCCTGCAAAAGGTCGATCTCCTTGTCCGGCTCACTGGCCAAAACCATATCAATATGTCCCTGCAGCGCGATCGGCTGCGCGCTCTCGCAGCCTTCCGAAGCCTCCTTGGCGATGATCACGTTGTTGGCCTCGTCCTGCACGTATGAGAGCCCTCTCTCCCGTGCGAAAGCTGCCAGATAGTCGCTGATCGCCTTAGTGTGATGAGAACCGTGCGGTATTGCTGAAATCTGTCTGAAATAGTGAAATACGCGGGAAGGATCCGCTGTCATAACATTTTTCGCTCCCGCCTCGGGTGCCTGGCTTTCACTGACAGGCCCCTGCTCTGCCGCCGTCTGCACGGCAGCGGCTTTCTTGTTCACAGTACCCGGCTTTCGCACGCCGCGGCGGTCTTTTCTAATCGTTTTTCCCGTGTTCTTTTTGTTTTTGTTTCGGTATAACCCCATTGTTATCCTCCTATTGACCAGGTTAAATTCTTACGGGTATTCCTCTGCCTGCAAGATATTCCTTCACTTCCCGGATCTCCAGCTCCTTGTAGTGGAAAAGGGAAGCCGCGAGAGCCGCCTCTGCGCCGCCCTGCGTCAAAGCATCGTAAAAGTGCTCCAGCTTTCCCGCTCCGCCGGACGCGATCACGGGGATCGAAAGGCGCTGCGAGATTGCCCTGGTCAGTTCTAGGTCATAACCGGCTTTTGTGCCGTCACAGTCCATGCTGGTCAGAAGGATCTCCCCGGCGCCCAGCTCCTGGGCCTTGAGCGCCCACTCCACGGCGTCGATTCCCGTGTCGATCCTGCCGCCGCTCCGGTATACGGTCCAGCCGCTCCCTTCTTTCCTTCTTCTGGCGTCAATGGCGACGACCACACACTGGCTGCCGAAGCGCTCCGCTCCTTCCGAAATCAGTTCGGGGCGAAGCAGTGCCGCCGAGTTGATCGAGACCTTGTCGGCCCCCTCTCTCAGGATGGCCTTCATATCCTCCACCGTCCGGATCCCACCGCCGACCGTAAAGGGGATGAACACCCTCTCCGCCACGCGGCGCACCATGTCCGCGACGGTCTTTCTGGCATCGCTGGTCGCCGTGATATCCAAAAACACCAGCTCATCGGCTCCCAGTCTGGAGTAAGCCTCTCCGGTCTCCACGGGATCTCCCGCGTCCCGGAGCTGCACAAAATTAATTCCTTTCACAACGCGCCCGTCCTTGACGTCCAGGCAGGGAATGATTCTCTTAGTGAGCATTTACACTCCTTTCTGTCAGGCGCCCGCGCGCCTTTTTCTCTCCCTCAGACCTCCACTCAGACCTCCAGGAAGTTCCCCAGGATCTTCATGCCGACCGCTTCGCTCTTCTCCGGGTGGAACTGGCACGCGAAGACATTGCCGCTCTCCACCGACGCGTCGATCTTTACGCCGTACTGCGCAGCTGCGGTCACAATGGAGGGATCCTCCGCCCGCAGGTAGTAGGAGTGGACAAAATAGACAAACGCCCCTTCGGAAATTCCCTTAAAGAGTCTCCCCGGATTCGGGAATGCCAGGTCGTTCCAACCGATCTGCGGCACTTTTCTGCCCTCTCCGTCCGGGATTCTCAGAATATGTCCGCCGAGGATCCCGAGTCCCTCCACGCCGGGGCTCTCCTCACTGCTCTCAAATAAGAGCTGCAGCCCCAGGCAGATGCCGAGCAGAGGAATCTGTCTTTCGACGACCTCTCGGAGCGTCTCGTCCAGACCGTATTTCTTAAGCCTCCCCATGGCGTCTCCGAAAGCGCCCACTCCCGGCAGGATTACATGGTCGGCGGACAGAATCCGCTCCCGGTCCCTGGTCAGGAGAGCCTCGTGTCCCAGATATCGGACCGCATTTTCCACGCTCTTTATATTGCCGGCGCCATAATCGATGATCGCTACCATTATTCCTTATTCCTTCCTGCCGGGACGCTCCTTTGAGCGCCGTCGGCCTCCAGCTCAAACCAGAAGGATACGCCGTTGTCATAGTTGATCACGCCGTATTTCTGGTGCATCTGTTCCATTATCGCCTTGACGACGGAAAGGCCTACGCCCGAACCGCCGTATTCTCTGGTCCTGGCCTTGTCGACCTTATAGAATTTCTCCCAGATATGGGGCACCGCCTCCTCGGGGATCGGCTTCCCCGTATTGAACACAACGACTCGAACACAATTCTGATTCTCTTCAAAATGAATGTCAATCACTTTTTCTCCTTCGCAGTGATTCACTGCATTGGAGAAGTAATTGATGAACACCTCTTCCGTCCAGAACTCGTCGGCCCAGACATAGAGAGGCGGGCGATTCTGAAGATTTACGCGGATTCCTTTCTGCTGCGCCAGCATTTCCGCATTGTGCAGGCATCCCCTCACAAAGCCCACGATATCAAAGCGCACCATCGTAAACTGCGCGTCTCCGAATTCGAGCTGGTTGAGGGACAGGAGCCTGGCGACAAGCCTGTTCATCTTGTCCGCTTCATCCGCGATCACATCGGTATAGAACTTCATGCTCTCGGGGTCGTCCGCAATTCCTTCCGAGAGCCCCTCCGCATACCCCTTGATCAGGGCCAGCGGCGTCTTGAGCTCATGGGTGACACCGGAAAGGAATTCCTGCCGCATCTCTTCGGCCTTTTCTTTCCTCTCGATATCTTCCCGAAGCTCATTGTTGGCCGTCTTGAGCTCGGAGATCGTTCTCTCCAGGATTTCCGAGAGCTCGTTGATATTTTGGCCCAGCTGTGCGATCTCCGTCCGGCTGTTTCCTTTATATTTGGCACTGAAATCCAGTTTCTTCATCCGCTCGGAGATTTCCGTCAGTTCCCTGATGGGCTGCGTGAGTTTTCCGGCAAGGAAGAGCGCAAAAAGCGCGCCGAGCAGGGAGATCGCGATGCCGATATAGCCCATGAACCGGTTGGCGATCCTGGTGCTGTTGTGGATGCTCTCAAGGAAGGTGCTGAGCAGGCAGAAGCTCCCGTCGTCCAAAACGCCGTAGAGTTCCATGATCTGCTGTCCCATGCGCTTGTCATAGATGATGGAAATCCGGTAATGTTCCTCCTCTTTCAGGACCCGATACAGGTAATAGCGGTACTGTACGCTGTCTTCTTCCTCCATGGACGGCGTCTTGCCGAACATATTGTCCCACATTCGCCGGACCATGGCAGGACCGTCCGAGGCATGCAGTTTTATGGTCGTGCTCCCCTCGTCCATGACAATGAGACTCACGTTTTCCGCTCCCGCGTTTCGCATTACCTCCTCGTCGAATTCGTCCGAGTCGATGGAATTATTATTGACCGCCTCGTTCACAGCATAGTACATCTGCGTCAGGGCGATCCTCTTCTCCCTGATATAATAGCGCTCCAGAAAGGTGCTGTTGATGATCCAGCAGGCTCCGATGGCTCCCAGCATGAGAAAAAAGAAGATGATCGTAAACTGGATCTTAATGGAATACTGCTGTCTTCCGGACCCGCGCCGCGTCTGATCCGCCATGTCCACCTCCGCCGCAAAAAGCGGCATCTGCCTTACGCCTCCAGTTTATACCCCATTCCCCAGATCGTCCTGATCAGCTCTCCCTTGGAGCCGAGCTTGCTCCTGAGCTTCTTGACATGGGTGTCGATGGTCCTGGCGTCGCCGTAGTAATCATAATTCCACACATGATTGAGGATCTTTTCCCGCGAGAGGGCGATCCCGTTGTTCTCCATAAAATATTCGAGAAGCTCGAATTCCTTAAAGCTCAGTTCGATGGGCTGTCCGTCGATCGTCACCTGGTGCGCCGATTTGTCCAGGACAATGCCGCTCAGCTCGAGCCTGTCATTCTCCTCCTTGCCGGACGTTCTCCTGAGGATGGCGCCGACTCTCGCCACAAGCGTGCGCGGGCTGAAAGGTTTGGTTACATATTCATCGACGCCCAGGTCAAATCCGCGCAGTTCGTCCTTCTCGTCGGAACGGGCCGTCAGCATGATCACGGGAACCTGAGAGGATTCGCGCACCTCGCGCAGTACCTGCCAGCCGTCCATCTTCGGCATCATGACATCAAGAATGATGAGGGCGATGTCCTTATGGGCGTAAAACAGGTCCATAGCCTTCTCACCGTCCCCCGCCTCGAGGACTTCGTATCCCTCCCGGACCAGGAAATCCGCGACCAGTTTGCGCATCCTCGCCTCATCATCCACCACAAGAATCTTCTGTGCTGCCATTTGTAATATCCTTTCCTTTTCCTCAGAAACAGGTAACTATTCAGCACCCCACGGCCCAAATGCTTCGCATTCGGGACGTGGGGTGCATCTTAACAGTAATCCTAAGCGGCTCATCCTCATACGGGATGATAGAGTGTAAACACCGCGACACTTCTTTCCTTCAAAGTGAAGATCGGGCTGTGCACAAACCGGCTCTCCTCATGGAAATACTCATCGTCATCCGCATCCGTATAGATATTGACGCCCCAGGCCAGGCCTCCGGAAAGTGCCGGAAGTCTGATCTCCTGTCTCTCCCAATATGCATTGATCGCCATGTAGACGACATCGTCTTCCGAATCGTCGGGAAGCCTGCCCGCGTACAGAACGCCGAGCACCTTGTTTCCCATTCCGATCGAGTGGTTGTCCGGATCCGCTCCGCAGCAGGTGATGGGAGGAAGTCCGCACTTTGCGGGTCCCAGCGTTCGGGAGATGACCGGATGCTTCTTTCTGAAAGCGATCACATTTTTGACAAAGTTAAAATAATCTCTGTTCACTCGCAGGTAATCCCAGTTGAGCCAGGAGATCTCGCTGTCCTGACAGTATCCGTTGTTGTTGCCGTACTGGGTATTGCCAAACTCGTCGCCCGACAGGATCATGGGCGTTCCTCTGCTGCACATCAGCACCGTCATGGCGTTGCGCATCATCTTCTGCCGCAGGGATTTGATGACCGGATCCTCCGTGTGGCCTTCCGCGCCGCAGTTCCAGCTGCGGTTGTCGTCGGCGCCGTCCGTGTTGTTCCACCCGTTGGCCTCGTTGTGCTTGTGGTCGTAGGAAAACAGGTCATGCATGGTAAATCCGTCGTGACAGGTGACAAAATTCACCGAGGAATTGTACCCCATATAGGGGGCCTTTCCGTACATATCCATCGACCCGGTGATCCTGGCCGCCGTCTCCGGGGCATGCCAGTAGCTTCCCTTGAGGAAGTCGCGAATCGAGTCCCTGTATCTTCCGTTCCACTCCGACCACCTGCTGTAGGCCGGGAAACTTCCCACCTGATACAGGCCGCCCGCGTCCCACGGCTCCGCGATCATCTTCGTCTTCATAAGGACCGGATCCGTGCTGATCATTCGAAGGAGCGGCGGATCGCTCATGGGCGCGCCGTCCTGGTCCCTCGTGAGGATCGAAGCCAGGTCAAAACGGAACCCGTCCACATGAAACTCCGTCACCCAGTAGCGCAGACAGTCCACGATAAAGCGGCTGACCTGCGGGTGATTGCAGTTGAACGTATTGCCGCAGCCGGAGAAATTGTAATAGTCACCTCCGGGCGTCTTTGTATAGAAAATATTGTTGTCGACTCCCTTGAAGGAGAAGTAGGGGCCGTTTCGGTTGCCTTCCGCGGTGTGATTGAACACCACGTCCAGGATGACCTCGATCCCCGCCTTCTTGAGAAGCCGGATCATCTGTTTGAGCTCCGTCCCCTCTTCGTTGTACTCGATCGAGGCGGTGTAAGCCGTATTGGGCGCGAAGAACGCGACCGTATTGTACCCCCAGTATTCCAGCAGCGTCTTGCCGTTGTAGCTTCTGGAGTTGATCGTCTCGTCAAATTCGAAGATCGGCATCAGCTCCACAGCCGTGATGCCCAGTTCCTTGAAATAAGGAATCTTCTCAATGATTCCCGCAAACGTGCCCGGATACTGCACATCCGATGTCTTGTGCCTGGTAAATCCCCGGACATGCATCTCGTAGATGATCGTATCTTCCATCGGCGTGTAGGGGAAGTCGTTGCTGGTCCAGCGGAAATTCTCCTTTACGACCCTGGAATGATAATCCGTCTGTGTCTTGGCCACGCCCCAGGCTCTCTGTCCCGTGACAGCCCTGGAGTAGGGATCCAATATGAGCTTGTTCCGGTCAAAATAGAGCCCTTTCTGGGGATCATAAGGCCCGTCCATCTTATAGGCGTACTCAAATTCCTCGACGTCAAGCCCTGAGACAAAGATGGAATACACGCTTCCCACTCTGTAGGATTCCGGGATCCGGATGATGGCGTAAGGAGTAGACTGCTTCCTTCTGAAAAGAAGCAGGTCACAGGAAGTGGCTCCCACGGATGCGATCGTAAAGTTCACACCGCCGCGCAGGGCCCTGGCGCCGTTAAGCCGATAATTGCCCGGTCTGACATAGAAACCGGAGATCATGTCCAGTTTCTCTTTTTTCTGCTCCCTGACAGTCATATGGGCCTTTACGGTTATGCTGTTTTTCTCGGTTACCTTGCCGGCCGGTCCTTCTAAAAGCCTCCGGACTACATCGAAACGCCTCATGATTGATTACAGCTGCCTCACTTCATACTTGACTACTCTAAATTAATATTTTAACAGATTAAAGACCGAATGGAAAGACACGAGTATGCGCCATAAATGATCATAATCAGTTAAAAATACCCGGAAGAGCGGAAAAACTCTCCCGGGTTCTGATTCGTTACTATTATTTCCGTGTAATCTGAGCACTTATGCGGGATACGCGCCGTTCGCCGTGTCGGCCTTGGTCAGATCCACTTTCTCCTGCTGCGCGAGGCGGTATTTGAAGAAGTCTACCGCGACCTGAGGGAACAGAGCATAGGACAGAACGTCCTCATCCTGCTGCTTCCACTGTGCGCATTCTTTCTCGAACTGAGGCAGCTGCGGAGGAATCAGGTCTGCAGGTCTGCAGGTGATTCTCTCTTCGTCGCCGATGACCTTCTTGACGACTTCCTCGTTCATGGGCTTGATGGTCTGGCCGTACTTGCCGCGGATCAGGTCCTTGGTCTGCTCGGTAGCCATCTTGTAGCGCTCGCCCATAAGTACGTTCATGACAGCCTGTGTGCCGACGATCTGGGAAGAAGGAGTAACCAGCGGGGGCTCGCCCAGGTCCTTACGGACTCTCGGAACTTCTTCCAGAACGGCGGTGAGCTTGTCGGAAGCGCCCTGCTCTGCCAGCTGGCTCACCATGTTGGAAAGCATGCCGCCGGGAACCTGATAGATCAGAGTTCTGATATTTACGCCGAGGACCTTGGTGCTCATAAGGCCGCTCTCGAGGCACTCCTCGCGATAAGGTGTGAAGTAGTCCGCGATCTCCTTAAGCAGAGCCTGATCGAGACCTGTGTCTCTCTCGGTGCCCTTGAGAGCGCCGACCATAACTTCGGTCGCGGGCTGGGAGGTTCCCAGCGCCAGAGGGCTGATCGCGCAGTCGATGATATCGACGCCTGCTTCGATGGCCTTGAGGTAGGTCATGCTGCCGCAGCCGGAAGTGTAGTGTGTGTGCAGTTCGATCGGGATATCCGTACCTTTCTTAAGAGCCTTGACAAGCTTCTCGGCGTCGTAAGGAAGGAGCAGTCCCGCCATATCCTTGATGCAGAGGGAATCCGCGCCCATCTCCTCGATCTCGCGGGCGATGTTCATCCAGTAATCTTCTGTATAGGCATCACCGAGCGTATAAGACAGCGCGATCTGTGCGTGGCCGCCCTCTTTCTTGGTTGCCTTGACGGATGTCTCAAGGTTTCTGAGGTCGTTAAGGCAGTCGAAGATACGGATTCTGTCGATTCCGTTTGCGATGGACTTCTGGACAAAATGTTCAACTACGTCGTCACTGTAGTGGCTGTAGCCGAGAAGGTTCTGTCCGCGAAGAAGCATCTGCATCGGAGTCTTCTTAAATTTCTCTTTGAGCTTTCTGAGTCTCTCCCAGGGATCTTCCTTGAGGAAGCGCAGGCAGGAGTCAAATGTAGCTCCGCCCCACATCTCAACGGCTTCGTAGCCTACCTGGTCCATTTTATCTGCGATGGGGAGCATCACTTCGGTGGGCATTCTGGTCGCGATCAGGGACTGATGCGCGTCGCGAAGGACGGTCTCCGTAATTCTTACCGGTTTTTTAACCTGTTCTGACATATTTACCTCCATTAGACAATTCCGAATACGGCCATGAATACACCTGCAACGACTGCAGTACCGATGACGCCCGCAACATTAGGTCCCATGGCGTGCATCAGAAGGAAGTTGGAAGGATCATACTCCGATCCGACTTTCTGGGATACACGCGCTGCCATAGGAACAGCCGAGACACCGGCAGAGCCGATCAGCGGATTGACCTTGCCGCCGGTAGCGATCTTCATCAGCTGGCCGAACATGACGCCCGCAAATGTTCCGAACGAGAACGCGATCAGGCCCAGTGCCACGATCTTGAGGGTGGTGACATTCAGGAAAGCTTCTGCGCTGGTAGTCGCGCCGACAGAAGTACCCAGAAGAATGACAACGATGTACATCATCGCGTTGCTGGCTGTCTCCGTCAGCTGTCTGACAACGCCGCTCTCGCGGAAGAGGTTGCCCAGCATCAGCATACCTACCAGAGGTGCCGTAGTGGGAAGGATCATGCAGACGACGATCGTTACGACGATCGGGAACAGGATCTTCTCAAGTTTGGAGACAGGACGAAGCTGGCTCATCCTGATCTTTTTATCCTTCTCAGAAGTAAAGAGCTTCATGATCGGGGGCTGGATGATCGGAACCAGCGACATATAGGAATACGCCGCGACCGCGATCGGACCCAGCAGTTCTGTCTGTCCCAGCTTGGAGCACAGGAAGATGGATGTCGGGCCGTCCGCGCCTCCGATGATGGAAATAGCTGCAGCCGCTTTTCCGTTGAATCCCAGCGCGATCGCGCCGAAGTAAGCGGAAAAGATACCGAACTGAGCGGCCGCTCCCATAAGGAAGCTCGAAGGACTTGCGATCAGGGGACCGAAATCCGTCATGGCACCGACGCCCATGAAGATCAGGGAAGGCAGGATCGCCCACTCGTCGAGCTGGAAGAAATAGTACAAAAGGCCGCCGCTTGCCGTCTCCGTAGGAGCTGCCATGATATCCGGATAGATATTGACCAGCAGCATGCCGAAGGAAATCGGGACAAGCAAAAGGGGTTCAAATTCCTTGGCAATCGCCAGGTACATGAACACGAGAGCAACAACAATCATGAGGTAGTTGCCCGGTGTCAGGTTAAAGAATGCGGTCTGATGTACTAAGTTATCAAGAGTACGTGCAATATATTCCATATAACTTAGACCTCCTTGAAGTCAGCCGATCAGTCGATCGTAGCCAGCAGTGTGCCTGCCTCAACGGGATCACCGACATGGCAGTCGATGGAAACGACAGTGCCGTCTTCGGGAGCTACCATAGGGATCTCCATCTTCATGGCCTCGACGATCACGATCGCATCGCCCTTCTTCACCGCCTGGCCTACAGATGCCTCAACCTTGAATACCTTGCCTGCCGCGCCTGCTTCGACTCTGTACTTGCCTGCGCCGCCTGCGGGAGCTGCCGCCTTGGGTGCGGGAGCTGCCTTGGGAGCCGCCTTAGGGGCTGCCTTGGGAGCTGCGGGAGCTGCTGCGCCGTTCTCGTTCTCTTCTACTGTAACTTCATAAGCTGTACCGTTGACAGTAATGATATAGTTCTTCATTTTTATTTCCTCCTGAGATTATTTTCTTCTGGCCTTGCGGATCGAACGGACTACAAATCCGTCTGTACTCTGTTTTCCTTCAAATGCGGCAACGGCCGCTGCGATCACTGCAACAAGCTCCATATCGTCAGCCAGCTCTTCCTCTGCCGCCGCTGCGGGTGCAGCTGCAACGGGAGCTGCGGGCGCGGACTTAACCGGCGCTTTGCTCTTTGCGGGCTTCTTCGAAGCGCCGCCGACAATCTTGCCGAACAGAGCGATCACCAGTGCCAGAAGGATCAGCACTGCAAATGTAGTTCCCATACCCAGCAAGGTATTGAGGGCCGCCTGCTGGATCTTTTCACTCATGCTGTACACGACGTTAGTCGTGATGCCGGTCACGGTATACCCCTGGTCCGAGCTCTCCATGGTAAAGACGACTTCGGCGTCATGCTTGGAGCCCTTAACGGTAACCGTAACCCTTCCGTCCTTCTTTGTGAAGGAACAGGAATTTCCTTCAATCCCCTGTATTTCCCCGATATCGGTAAGTGCATTTTCCCAGCTGGAATAAGCGGGGCCGTATACCGGATCATCCATATATGCCTCAGCCTGTCCGGCCATTACTGCTTCGTTCAAACCGATAACAGCCTGGCTGGCTGCGTCATACCACTGCTGCTTCTGTTCCTCTGTGACTTCTATCTCTGAAGAAGCTGTAGAATTATTGTCAGAAGAGCCGCAGGCCACAAGATTGAAAACACAGGCGATAACAAGAAGTGTTGTTATTAACCATTTTTTCATATTACGTGTCTCCTTTTACTTCGCGCTGTGCTTCTTCGCGGGGAATTCCTCTCTCTTTGTATAAAGCACTTCCATTGCGCCGATCAGATACTTGCGAAGATCCTCGGGCTCGATGATCTGGTCCACATATCCTCTTGCGGCGGCGCTGTCGATGCTGTTCTGCAGCGCGTCATATTTAGCGGCAGTCTCAGCGACTTCCTGTGCGGAACCGGTGCAGAGAACGTGAGCGGCAAGCTTCGCATCCATCATGCCGATCGTCGCATCAGGGAATGCGATCGTGAAGTCTGCGCCGGACGCCTTGCTGTTCATTACGGCATAAGCGCTGCCGATGGCTTTGCCCGTGATCACATTGACCTTGGGCACGTTGGCGCCCGCGAAAGCCGCAGTGAGCTTGCCGGCGGCGTCAGCCACCTTCTTCTCTTCGCTCTCGGTCGCGGCAAATCCCGTCACGTTTGTCAGCGTGATGACCGGAATCTCGAAGGCGTCGCAGAAGCGCACGAAATCAGCTGCTTTGTAGCAGCCGGAAGCAGTGAGAACAGTCTCATAAGAGGCCTTCTCCTCGCCGTTTTCATCATAAGAGACACTTCTGTTGGCAACTGCGCCGACGGTGGCACCGTTAAGTCTGATAAAGCCGGTAGCCATCTCGGGAGCGCATTCTCTCTTTGTCTCAAAGAAGAGACCGTTGTCCGCAATATCGCTAAGGACGATCGCGGGATCCGCGATGCCTGCGGCGACATTTTCACTTGCACGGTTCAGGTCATCCGTGCACTCGGAAACAGCTTCATCTTCGTTGTTGGAAGGCAGCATCGAAACCAGTGTCCTGATCTGATCGATGATCTCTTCCTCTGTTCCTGCCGCATCTACGCTGCCGCAGGCTGCCTTGACGGAAGCTGCTGCCGTATCATTCTTATCCTCTCTGTTTCCTGCGAGAGTATTCGGAGCGTTTACAAACAGCTTAGCGTCATTAGCCATAAAAGCGAAATCAGTGAGTGCGGGGATCAGCGCAAGGCCTCCTCCGCAGCTGCCGAAAATCGCTGTGATCTGAGGAACCAGACCCGAAGCCTTGACCTGTCTTGCGTAAATTGTTCCGAATGCGTTGAGTGCGTCCATTCCCTCCTGAAGACGGAGTCCGGCGGACTCAACGAGGCCTACGACCGGCGCGCCTGTGCGGATCGCCAGATCGTAGATGGACGCGATCTTTTTCGCGTGCATCTCACCGACACTTCCGCCCAGAACTGATGCGTCCTGGCTGTAGACATAGACCAGATTCCCGTCGATTACGCCGTAACCGGTGATCACACCGTCGGAAGGCGTCTGCTCAGGTTTCAGGTTAAAATCGGTAGCTCTGGCGGTCACCTTGGCACCGATTTCAACGAAACTGTTTTCATCGAGCAGGGCGGTTATCCTCTGTCTCGCTTTTGAAGAACTGCTCATTTTTTCGACCTCCATTTAATTAATCCAATTCAAAAACACTAAAAGTATAACATAGTTAAAATAAAAACTATATGTAAATTTATATCGATTTTTTGCCTGTTTTGGGCAATCTTTATTTTCCTTGCACAAACGGCGGGCTAAATGTCCAGCCTGCTGTCCACCTCCTTCTCCGCCTCCTCCCGGAATTCTTCCATCTGCTCGGTCCCGAGATCCGGAAGATCGGAGAGAGAGCTGATCCCGAAGGAGCGCAGGAACTGCTCCGTTGTCCCGAAAAGGAGGGGCCTTCCCGGCGCTTCCTTTCTGCCGGCCTCTTCCACCAGTCCGAACCCGACCAGTTTGCTGATGGCGAAGTCGCTGTTGACGCCGCGAATGCTCTCCACTTCCGCCCGCGTGACAGGCTGCTTGAAAGCTATGATCGACAGCGTCTCCATGAGCGTATCGGTCAGGACCTGTTTCTTGGGTGCCTTCGCTATTTTGACCAGATACTCGTAGTACTCCGGCCGGCTGGACAGCTGGACGGCGTTCTCAAACCGGTTGATCATCAGGCCGCTCTGCTGCGATTCGTAGCGTTCCTGCAGTGCTCTCACGGCTTCTTCCACTTCCTCTTCCGAAGTTTCCAGAGCCCCGGCCAAAACAGAGATCTCCACCGAGTCACCCATGGCGAACAGGATCGTCTCAATGGCCGCTGCTGTCTTGTTTATTTCCATCCTGTTCCTCCTGTTTCAAATCCCGGCAGATGCTCTGCCTTGCCGGAAGGAGTTCTACAACCGAGACTTCTCCGGGATTAAAAATCCTGATCGGCAGCGTATGCATGCCGAGGCCGCAGGTCAGGACCATAGAGCTCAGGTGCTCCTTTCGGTCTGTCACGGCCTTGCAAAAATACTGCCCGCCGCTGTACTTGGGAAAGAGCGAAGGCCTGGTCCCCATCACGCCGCCGATAAAGGGCAGGCGCATCAGTCCTCCGTGAACGTGGCCGCACAGGCACAGGTCGCTCCCCCACTTCGCATACTGCGGAAAGTATACGGGAATGTGGGATAAGAGCACCGTGTAGACGCTTCTGTCAGCCTCGCCGATCAGGGCTGTCAGTTCCTCCCCGGACAGCGGTGTCCTGCGGAACTTCTCATAGAACTTCATCGGAAGTTCAAGCCCCTGAAGAACGACTCCGCTTTTTTCCCCCGTCCTGCTCTCTTTTGTCAGGTCGACGGCCCCGTTATGGAGAAACCGAACGCCGGCTGCGGTCATCTCATCGATAAACTTCTTATTATAATCGCCGAGTTCTTCGTAATACTCCAGCCGAAGCTCATGATTCCCCTGCACGAACCACACCGGACAGATCTGTGTCAGCCTCCTCATAAGAGAAAGACTGTTCTTCATCCACTCCGTATCGGGTTCTTTTTCGGGATCCGGGCCGTTTTTCCTCTTCTCATCGTCTTTGAACACCTTGCCGGATACGATCAGGTCTCCGCCCACAAGGATCGCGTCCGGGGCGCACTGCCTGATTTTTTCCACAAGCTTTTCGCTGTCATTCCGATATGCTTTTTCGTGGAGATCCGCTATAAAGACGATTTTTACCGGGTACATGATCTTGTCCGAGCGAAGCCTGTACTTACGCACGACAAAGCGAAGGTTGTCGATAATCAGGGATGCGGCCACCACCGGGATCAATACTGCGAATAATTTAATGATCAATGCTGCCATACGCTCACCACAATGATTCTGCTGTCACCTCCTGCCGGTCCTGCAAAAAAAGTTCCCTGATCGAAATCAGGGAACTCTCTGTTTGCAGATCAGCCGCCAGATCAGTTATATTTTCTCTTTCTGGCTGCCTCGGACTTTTTCTTGCGCTTTACGCTAGGCTTTTCGTAATGTTCTCTCTTACGAATTTCCTGCTGGATGCCCGCCTTTGCACAGCTTCTCTTGAAGCGGCGCAGTGCGCTGTCCAAAGTCTCATTCTCTTTTAAGATTACACTTGACATTCGTTCTACCCTCCCTTCAGTCCCTTCAGTTTGACTGATTGGGTTTTTTATTATGTTTGGCTAAACATACAGTGAAATTATAGCACAAAAGTTTTACCTGTCAAGCATAAACTCAATGATCTTCCTCTGCCTTCTCCCCGGCAGGATTCTCTTCAGTCGGGTTTTCCTCCGCCAGGTTTTCCTCAGCAAATTTTCCTTCAGCATTGCTTTCTTCAGGAAGGTTTTCTGCAATAAGTTTCTCCTCGGTCAGGTTCTCCCCGACGTTTCCTTCTTCATCCCCGGCCGCCTCTTCCGGCTCGGAAACAGGTTCTTCATTGTGTGCGTAATATTTCTTCTGCGCATAGCGGAAGCTGTCCAAAAGATAGCGCTGCGCGTTGAGTGCCACATCGGTGTTGACCGCAGTCGTTTCAAAACTATGGAAGCATCCGTGATAAACCCGGAGCGATACCGGCACGTCCACTTTCTTCATTCTGGTGAAATACAGGACCGTCTCATCCTTGACCGGCTCAAGATCGCCGACGATGCTGCAGGCCGGCGGCATTCCTCTGAGGTCCGTCTCCCTTCCGGGCGCGGCGTACACGGGGATCCCTTCCTTCATATCTCTCAGATACAGGTCCCATGCCGCTCTGTTCTTGCGGCCGTCCCATACGGGCGCGTTGTTGTCCCTGGCAGACTCGCTCTCCATCCTGTCGTCAAGCATGGGAGAGATCGGCATCTGGAAAGCGATGCGGACGTCCCTCATATCCCTTGCCCGAAGGCAGAGCGCGGCAGTGAGTCCTCCGCCGGATCCGCATCCGCCGACGAAGATCTGGTCACGGTTGATTCCCAGCTCGGCGGCGTTATCCTTCATCCACAGAAGGACCCGGTAGCAGTCTTCGAGGGCCGCGGGATAGGGTGCTTCTATGGACTTGGTATAATCCGGGAGCACCGCGATACAGCTTCCGTCTCCGCAGAACATGTCCACCAGCATGCTCTCCTGTTCGGGGACGCCGTATGCGTACCCGCCGTCATGGAGCCAGAGGAGCCCCGTTACTTCCTCATCTTCCCTCTCGTCCTCACAGCGTACTACCAGGACTCTCAGGATACTGCCGTCCTCGCGTACGATCGCCTTTTCTTCCGCGATCGTATTCCTGCTCTTCCATTTTCCGCGGTACTTTCTGATGCACGAGCGGTCAAATTTCTCAAATGCGGTCTCGCTCGCAGCCGTATAAGTGAGTTTCAACAGCTGCGCGGAAGGCCTCAGCTCTGATCTGATATCAGAATTGCGCACTCTACTCATATTTATCTCCGTTTTTTTAATAGTCCGCCCACAACGGCGGGGGTCAATACACCTTCTGTGCCTTAAGGATCTTACCGATCATGCTGCGGCACAGGGCGCCGGCGGCAAGCGGCGAGCGCCTGGGAACCGGTTTCTGCTCCTCCTCCTGCTTCTGCAGTTCCCTGCTCATGCGCTCTTTTTCAAGCGCAAGGACCTGCAGCGTGGTTTTTGAGGGATTTCCGCCGCTCAGCATTTTGTATACCCAGTAGGCGGCCAGCATCCGACGCGTGGTTTTATTATTCCTGATCGCAGTCTTTATTTTCATCCTCTTCCTCTGCCTCACACCAGGTCACTTCTTCGGAAGGATCCCGTTCATCCGGCTCCCCAACTTCATAGGGAAGATCCGTCTCCTCCCCTTTTGGGGCTTCCGGCTGCTCCTCCGGTTCCGGCATTGCAGGCGGTATGCGCTGCGCATCCTGTCCGGCCGCATCATCCGTCTCCTCCGCCGTTCTCCTTTCACGCTGCAGCGTGGACTCCGCCATCTCCTCGATCATCTCATCGGATGTCTTTCGATCGGGCACCGGCTCCGGCGCCTGATCGGATTTCAATTCCATTACCGTTTCCGTCTCATGAACGGTGTCTTCCTTCTTAAACATTCTTCGCATGCGGTCCCACCAGTCTTTGATCCACATATATCCCTCTTTTTTGATAAGTGTACAGCTTTATTCCGCTTCTGATCAGTCGCATGTTTCTTCCCGGTTATCAGTAGTTCGTGTCTTCGGACTGATCAGGTTCGGATTCTTCCGGCATGGAGACATCCTCTTCCGGGATCTCCTGGTCTCCGGGATCTCCGATGACCTCGCCCTCCATGGGCTCATAGCCTTCTCCGGATTCCTCCTGAGTTCCGCTGGCGTTGTAATCCATCGCAAACACGACGTCCTTGCCGGCGTCTTCCTTATCATCCTTCCATGTAACGGTCATTGACTCCGGATCAAAGGTAAATGTGCCGGTTCCGTCTTCATAGATCGCGCTGCTCGACACGACTTCGCCAAACTCGTCGAGCTCGACGTCCATCTTTTTACCGCCTTCATACTCGACGATCTTTTTATCGTTCTGGTAAGGCGCGCTCATCTGCCATCTCTGCGCCTGTGATCCCTCACCCTTCTTCGTGACGGTGATCTCGCAGAGCGACCCGTCCTCTCCGACTTTGATCTCCATGGTCAGGCTCTCATCATTCCGGTCCTTATAAGGACCGGCCCAGTCCATAGCCATCATCCCGTCGGAAGTTGTGTCTTCATCCTGGTTTTGCGACATCAGCTGCTGCACTTGTTCGGTGCGTTCCTGATCCCATTCAAATACCATTCCCTCTCCCGCGTTCTCCTTGTCATCCTTCCAGGTGATCTTGCTGTCCGCCGAGATCTCAAAGGATCCGGATCCGTCGGAATAGATATCTTCAACGGTAACGCTGTTCTGAGGATCTTCGGCTTCGGGATTATATGTCTGCTTAAAGCAGACCGCATTCGTGTAGGGGATCACATTGTCCTTGAACCTGCCCGTCATTTCCCAGGCCGTGTATTCATTGCCGTCTTCGGATACATGTCCCACCGCGACGCGTGCGCCGTCCACGCCGTCCGTCGGCTCGATGAAAAGCGAAAACCCGCTGTCCTTATCGGTATAGGCGCCGACAAAATTCATGACCGGATTCTGTGTGTCCTCTGCCTCAGGCACCTCTTCCGCCGCCGGGGCGGCCGTCTCTGCCGCAGGCGCCTCCTGCTCCTGCGCCGGCTCCGCTGCCGGCTCGGCTGCGGCAGGTTTCGAACCGCATCCGGTCACGGACACCGCGATTGCCGCCATCACTGCTGCGAAAACTCCAAACTTTCTCATATGTACCTCCTTTCAGTACTGCAGGCCGATCGTTCAAGGCTCGCAGAGCGAGCCGCTGCGCCGCGTGCGGGCTGCCTTCGGGCAGCATCTTCCTCTCCGCACGCGTGTGCATCCTATAACTCTGTGGGAAAATTCCCCCCCCCGAGTTATTCATTGCCTGCGCGATTCACACTGGTCAGTACCCACTGCATATCGATGACCTTTGCATCGCCGTACCGGTCGATCAGTGCTTTAAACCTTTCTCCGACTTCTTTATAGATATCCCCGGGAAGAGAGATCGACGCGAATGCGTTTCCTTCCCTCATCAGGGCGAGCCGTCCTTCTCCGCCTTTGTCCTGATAAAAGAGCAGATCGTCAAACACGGCGTCCGGCCGCGACTCCTGCAGTTCGCTTCCTATCATGACTTTGCAGATCTCCACGATCCGGTCATCGAGACCCGCCTCGAAGATCGCTATTTTCTCCTGAAGATCGTAAAGGCTTCCGACTACCCGGTTCCGATACCCCTTTTTCGCGGCATCGAGCCCTCGCTCCTTCTCTGTCGCTCCCAGGCCTTCGTCAAAGGCAGCCAAGGCGTCCTGCATGGCTTTCTCGCCCGGGGCGTAGTAGATCATGATCCTGTTTTCCATCTCATGATAGAGGCAGGGATAGACGACGTCGATCGGCTGCCCGCAGGAGGGGCATACCGTTCTGAAGAGCTCCCCGCTCTTTACCTTGTCCTTCAGGATCGGATCCAGATCCGTGTTGACTCTGGGCCAGATCTCAAAATCGTGCTCAGCGCCGCATTTCGGGCACTTTATTCTCTGAATTTCTCTTTCTGACATAGTGTTACCTGTTTCTTTAAGGGGAATTGTCCCTCTCAAACGTTAATATGGGAAAACACTTCCCCGATACTCTCATGGAAGGTGAGATCCGCCCATTCCTCCTGCCCTGTCGCGTCGCGGTTTACAATGATCAGATAGCCGCCTGTGTAATAGCGCACAAGCGAAGCGGCCGGATACACCGTGAGGGACGTCCCTCCGACGATCAGGCAGTCCGCTTTCTGGATCAGCCGCTCCGATCCTTCCCACGCCTGTACGGGAAGGGATTCTCCGTACAGAGTCACATCGGGACGGATCATCCCGCCGCATGCGCAGTGCGGTACCGCTTCCTCGCTGTCATAAATATAGTCCTCCGGATACTTCTTCCCGCAGCGGTCGCAGTAGTTTCTCAGGGTTGAGCCGTGGATCTCATACACGATCTTGCTGCCCGCCTTCTGATGAAGCCCGTCGATATTCTGTGTGATGATGCCGTCGAGTTTGCCCTTCTCCTCCATCTGCGCCAGCTTTATATGCGCTCTGTTGGGCTTGCAGTGCCTTGCGTCCATCTTCTGCCTGTAGAACTCGAAGAAGACCTTGGGCTCGTGATAGAGACAGCTGCTGCTCAGAAGGTACTCGGGCTCATACCTGTCAAACCGCACATCATGCTGGTTGTACAGCCCGTCCTTGCTCCTGAAATCGGGAATGCCGCTCTCCGTGGATACGCCGGCACCTCCGAAAAAGGCGATATGACGTGAACTCTCGATGATCTCCGAGAGAGCTTCATATTTTTCTTCCCCTTTCAGGGAACGAAGATATGCGGCTTCTCTCCTTCTGTCGGAAAATTTTCCCAAGTGCTTCATAAAAACCTCCCTTCGCAGCGCTTCAGATCTCAGTAGTCTCAGTAGGCGCTCTCGAGGCTCCCCGAATCGGCGGTCTCGATGACTTCGCCCGACTGTGCGTTCACATAATCGACGCGGATCCGCTCCGCATCGTTTCCGGTATAGACGTGATACAGCGCGCCGTACATGATCAGTTCATCCGCGGCCTGCCTCTCCACAATGCCGATTTCCTCCTCCGTCACCGTCACGGTAAAGATACTGTAGTCTTCATTATACTCTATTTTCTCAATAGCGGAACCTCCGCCGGCGCCGATGATCTCGGAAATACCCTTATCCACGGAAGTCCTGAAGTTCCTGATCAGTTCGTCGTGCTGACTCTTCGTCATTACGATCGTGAGGCTCCCGTTTTCTTCGAGGACCACACTCTTGTAGCCGTTCTTTTCCCGGATCCCGTCGGCCTCCTCCTGCGTCTTTACTTCCTCGTAAACAGTGGGAATCACCACTGTGACGGTTTCTTCTTCCTGCGTATGGGCCGCCTCGGGCTGCGTGCTGCTCCCTTCCGCACTCACCGCCACATCCTGACTCCCGGCCTGCCCGACGGTCTTTCCTTCCGAAGCCGCCTGCGTCCCCTCTTCGCTTCCGGCCTGTGCGCCCGCCTCGGAGACAGCCGCCGTCGATCCTTCCTCCGCCTGGGGGGATGCCGCGCATCCTGTCAGTACCACCGCCGCGGCGATCCAGACCAGCGCCCTTTTAAGCCGCATACCGTTATCTGTCAAAATATCGCGGAACACGCCGCTATTCCTCCTTCTCCTGTGAAGTCTCAGGTTCCTTTCCTGCTTCAAAACTGTATCCGTTCCTTCCTTCTATGTTCGCGGCGATCCCGCTGCCGGTATCAGCCGCCGCTTTATAAGTCTCTTCTGTAGCTTCCGTGTACTGCGTCCCCTCCGGGAACTCCAGGAACACGTAGCAGAATCCGTTTTCCTCGCTGCTGAGCATCCCGACGTAGCCGGAATTCTCCATTCCCCGCTCTTCCGGGTATGTTTCATTGACCACGATCGAATAGATCAGGCCGCCGATCCCTTCCGTGGCGTGCATGCTGCTGTTCTCCACTATGGCCAGCAGGTATCTGCCCGTCTCCGGCTCCTGAAAATAGTGATAGCTCACGCCGTCGCCCCACTCCTCGGGAGGCGTCAGGCGAAAGAACTGTGTGCAGACGTCTCCGTCTTCAAAGAACAGGTCGGTCGAAGCCCTGGCCTCTTCCTCTTCCGATTCTTCCTTCTCCGAGTCGGTCCCGAGCTCGTCCTTGGGGGCCTGTTCGGCTACCTGATCGGAGGAAGAGGCGGCCTCCGCATTATTTTCTTTTTTGTCCCTGCCGCAGCCTGACAGCATCACCGCGAGGCAAAATGCCGCCGTCACTGCGGTTACTCTAAGCCTGTGCATATGATCTCTCCACGTCCGGGGCTCCGGTCTCCGCTATGACTCATATCCTACCACCGAAAAATCGAAATTTCCACCATCTATAGTGGCAGGTGAGAATCCCGCCTGCATTCAAGGCTCGCTGAGCGAGCCGCCGCGCCGCGTGCGGGCTGCCCGAATGGCAGCAT
>JAFUFL010000055.1 GCA_017469935.1 Lachnospiraceae bacterium | reverse complement strand
GGACTGTGAAATCCCCACAGTCCCTGAACACCTGATTCCGATATGCGCAGGGTCAGCACCAACCCGCTCCGGAATGAGCAGTATGAAGTTGTAGTCAGGATGCTCCCGCTCGCCTGGCGAGCCTTATCCTTAAAAGCTGCCGGAACAGCTCAGACAGAACCCGTAACGGCCGTCGTCGGGCGAAGCACGCCGGACTTCATCAGTCCACCGGTGATGGCGGTGACCAGGATCGCCGCGGCGATGGCCTCCGGAACGCCGGAAGCGGCAACAGTTCCCATTACCAGGCCGAAGACGGCCTCCATTCCCACGTTCTTGACCTCAGCGTACTGCTGCGCGAAGAGCAGATAGATGCTGCCCATGACGAATACGGTGTTGGTCATGGAACCGACAAAGCCGGTGATGGCAAGGCGCACAGCGGTAGGAACATTGATGTTCTTCAGCGCGATGGAGAGCCAGCCGGAAACTACGCCGATCATGACGCGGCAGCCGATGCTGATCCAGAGAGCCTTAATGACGCCGACAAGGCCGGTTGTACTCAGGAACGGGGAAAATGCAAATGATAAAAGCGTGGGTGCCTGCGTATTGCTGATCATGGAGCAGATCCCGAATACGGCGCCTAAGAATGCGCCTGCAGCAGGGCCCAGAACGATGGATCCGATGATGACGGGGATGTGGACAGTGGAACGGTGCTGTTCCGAGTGCCATGAGAAGTGTAGCATAGGGGATCTGTAAATGCAAACGGGGACACAGAAATAACACAAAAACCCCGCCATTATTACAAGCAGCAATGCAATTGACTTTCCCGATAACACGTGTTATTTTAAGTAAGCCAGAACTAACCGGAGATATTAATGATGCTCACGTCAGATAATACAAGGCAACTGCTTTTGCAAAGCGGCAAAGAACAGTTCCTGGAGCAAGGGTTTGAAAAAGCATCCCTCAGGACCATCTGCAAAAATGCCGGTCTCACCACGGGCGCTTTTTACACACACTTTTCCGGAAAAGAGGAACTGTTTGAGGCCCTGGTGGAGCCCATGCTCAGCGGATTCGGGGTCATGTACCGGGAAGTGATCGCGCAGGAGCTGTCCGACCTCACGACCGGCGTTGAAAATGAGCTGCGCTCCATTACCTATGCTGTCGCCCACAAGGATGAATTCCGTCTGCTCTTTAACTGCTCCAGGGGAACAAAATATGAGGGATTCAAGGAACATCTGATCCGGGATATTTTTTATCCCAGCTATCAGGAGGTCTTCGACCGCTATGCGGGAAAACCCGTCGACCCGGCGCTCGTCCGGATCATCCTGCGCATGAAGTTTGAGGAGTATATGGAACTGATCTACGGGGGCTATACCATGGAAGAGGTCAAAAGACTGATCACACAGCTGACGATTTTCTCGGAAGCCGGATTCCACGCGCTGCTAAGAACAATAGATGGTGAGACAATGAGAAGTGAAAAAGCAAATGCAAAAGAAGTAAATAGGGAAGTCTGAAAGCCTGGCCGGTTCGGCCAGGCTTTTTACATAACATTTTTCGGAAACTGTTATGCTGCAGCAGAGCAGAATAAAACCGGCGCAGGCCGCTTTTATAAACTATCGTAACTTATTCAGCAAAAAAGGAGAAAAAACATGGCAAAGAAAGAAATCAACCAAACGACACAGAACGACGACAAGAAGATGCGCACCAGGGATCTCATCTACGCCGGCGCCTTCGGCGCCGTCTATATCGTGCTGATGCTGATCGTAGTCCTGGGGACCAGCGCGATCCCGATCCTGTACATCGTGGCACCTTTCACCGTCGGCGTCGTCTGCGCAACCGTCTATGAACTGTGCGTCCTGAAGGTGCACAAGTTCGGCGCGGCCCTGATCCTTGGCGTTTTGTTCGCCTTGGTCGCCTGCTCCGGCAATATTCTGGGCATGGTTCTGGCCATTGCCGCCGCCCTTGCGGCAGAACTGATCATCAAGGCGGGAAATTATAAGTCGAGAAAGATGTACCTGCTTTCCTTCCTCGCTTTCAATCTGAACATGGTCTGCCCTTATACCATGCTCTATTTCCACAGAGATGAATTTATGGCGCGCTCCGTCAGCTTTTACGGACAGGAGTTTGCCGATGAATTGGCAAAATATGCCGTGAACGGACTGGCTTTCATTCAGATCGGACTGGCTCTGGCCGGCGCGGCGATCGGCGTCTTCATCGCCTCGAAGCTCATTAACAAGCACTTTGAAAAGGCAAACATTATTTAAGCTATGGATACCATTCTTTACGGAGACGATTCAAAGGCCCTGGTGCGCTTTGATCCTCGAACAAAACTGTTTATATTTCTGTCATGCGGCCTGACCAGCATGTACACCTACAGCGGTATCTATATTTTGCTCTTTACGGGAGCAATCTGCGCTGTTTTAGCCCTGAGCGGCAAGCCTTGGACGGCCTTGAAGGCATTCCTCCTCTTTTCGGTGGCCCTCTATGTCAAGGAGGCGGTGGACAGGGGCGGAAGCCCGGCTCCGGCGGTTGTGCTCATCGTGTCGGTCGTGACAACGCTTATTCTCTACGCTTTGCCGACCATCCTCAGTATCCTGCTCATCGTGCAGACCACGCGCATCAGCCAGTTCCTGTCGGCATTGTCGGCCATGCACCTTCCGGTTCGGGTCGTGATTCCCATCGCGGTGCTGTTCCGCTTTATTCCCACCGTGCAGGACGAGTGGAACGGCATCCGGAAAGCCATGGCTTTCCGGGGAATCTCTTTGAGCTTCGGCTCTGTGCTGAGACACCCGTGGAGATCGATCGAGTATGTACTGGTGCCGCTTTTGTTCTCAACGGTGGGCGTCATGGAAGAACTGGCGGCCGCGGCGCTGGCCAGGGGCATGGACATTGACGTAAAGCGCAGCTCCTATGAAGAAATGAAGCTCCGCGCGGCGGACTACATTGCGATGGCTGTTTTCGCTGTTCTGGCGGCAGTTATAATACTACGGGTTTCAACGAAGGGGGCGGCAGGCCTATGATCGAATTCAAAAATGTCAGTTTCCACTACGGAGGAGAACAGGGCACGGGCGAAGGCGTTGACAATATTTCTCTGCAGATCCCGTCCGGTCAGGTTCTGGTGCTCTGCGGCCCTTCCGGCTGCGGGAAGACCACGCTCACGAGGCTGATCAACGGCCTGGCGCCACACTTTTATCCCGGAGAGATGGAAGGGGAAGTGTGGGTGGACGATGTCTGCGTGTCCACTGCGCCCCTCTCTGAGACCAGCAGGCTGGTGGGCAGCGTCTTTCAGAACCCCAAGAGCCAGTTCTTCAACGTGGACACCACGGGAGAGCTTGTTTTCGGCTGCGAAAACTTCGGCATGGAGCGCGAGGAGATCCGCCGGCGCCTGGACAGGACAGTGGAGGACATGAAACTCTCCGCCCTCCTCGGACGCAATATCTTCGAACTCTCGGGCGGCGAGAAGCAGCAGATCGCCTGCGGCAGCGTCTATACGGCCCGGCCGGAAGTCTTTGTGCTCGACGAGCCTTCCTCCAACCTGGACAAAAAAGCGATCACCCGGCTTCACGAGACGCTCCGCCGCATCAAAGAGGCGGGCAAGACCATCGTGGTCTCCGAGCACAGGCTCTACTACCTGATGGACCTGGCGGACCGCTTTGTTTACCTGGATGACGGGATCGTCACAAAGAGCTTTACGGCACAGGAACTCGGGAAACTCTCCGACGAGGAGCTGTCCGCCCTGGGCCTTCGCTGCACGGACCTGCACAGGCTGATGAAGAGTCCCCTGATCGGGGAGATTCCCCACGGCGGGAAGCCGGTTCTGGAGACGGTGGACCTTGGCTGCAACCGCGGAAATCACCAGATTCTGGATGTGGATCGCCTGAGCTTTCCGGCTCACAGCATCATCGCCATGATCGGCGACAACGGCTGCGGCAAGTCTACTTTGACAGAGTCGCTGTGCGGCGTGATCCCCTGCAGCGGCAGCGTGGCTTTTGACGGCACCTATCTGACAGAAAAGGAGCGGGCGAGGCGGAGCTTTCTTGTCATGCAGGATGTGAACCGGCAGCTCTTCTCCGACAGCGTGATGGAGGAAGTCATGCTGGGGGCTTCGGCCTCCCCGGAGGAAGCAAAGCAGGTGCTGGAAGGGCTGGGATTGGGAGATGTGACGGACCGCCACCCGGCCTCTCTGTCCGGCGGCCAGAAGCAGCGCGTGGCCATAGCCTCCGCGATCTGCGCGGGGAAGGAGATTATCTTTTACGACGAGCCGACATCGGGTCTGGACCGGGGCGGCATGGAGCGCTTCGCATCGCTTCTGCGGCAGATGCAGGACAAGGTCACCTCGGTCATCATCACCCATGATCCGGAGTTGATCTTGCAGTGCTGCACCCACATTCTTCACGTGGAGAACGGAAGGATTCTGGGCTTTTATCCCCTTAATGAGGAAGGTGCGGCCCGCATGCGCTGGTATTTCCTCTCGGAGAGCGAAGAGAGCACCTCCCGGAAAAGAGAGAAACTGGGCATGTTCGGCAAAATTCTGCAGTACGCAGGACAGTGGAAAAAATACACATATCTCGCCGTGGCATTCATGATCATAGGGGCACTGTGCAGCGCCGTGCCATATTTTGGCGTTTATACGCTGATCGACCGGATCCTTGCAGAGGGGACAATCAGCCTTCGGGCGGCGTTGCCCGCCATAGCGAGCGTCCTGGTCTTCAGCGTGCTCTACGCCGTCACCTATACGGTGGGGCTGCAATTCAGCCATCGCGCCGCCTATCACACCTTGGAAAACCTGAGGATCAGCCTGCAGGAGAAGCTGGAGAAGCAGCCTCTTGGCAATGTGCAGGATCTCGGTACGGGCGCTGTCAAAAAATTGTTCACCGACGACATCGAATCCATCGAACTGATGCTGGCGCACGTGATTCCGGAGGGAATCGCCAATCTGACGGTTCCGTCGGCAGTGCTGCTGCTTCTTGTTGCAGTGGACTGGCAGATGGCCCTTCTGACCGTGATCCTTTTATGCTTTGGCTTCAGTGCGTCCGGTCAGATGGTTGCCGTGGGAATGGACCGCATGGGAAGCTATTTTGCCGCCGCAAAGCGCCTCAATAATACCATTATTGAATACGTAGCAGGCATGGAGGTTGTGCGCGTATTCGGCAGAGAGGGCGAATCGGGCAGGCACTTCGAGGAGTCCGCAGACGGATACAGGGACTTCGCGCTGGCCTGGTACAAAGTCTGCTGGCCTTGGATGGCCCTGTACGGAAGCCTGTTTTCCAATGTGGTCCTCTACTCCCTGCCCTTCGGCGCGTTGATGGTGGTGAGTGGCCATATGCCTTTAGGACGATACGTACTGGCCCTTTGTCTGAGTTTTGCCATCGGTCCCATGTTCATGAGGACCCTGGCGCTGATTGGGGCTATTCCACAGGTCAACTTCAAGATCCAGGCCCTGGAAAAGGCGCTGGACAGGGCGCCCCTCAAATGCGGCACGGCAGAGTTCGAAGGGGCGGATCACAGCGTCCGCTTTAAAGAGGTGCGCTTTGCCTATAAGAGCGACGAAGTGCTCAGGGGAGTCTCGTTCGTGGCGGAAGAGGGAAAAATGACGGCGCTCGTGGGAGAGTCCGGCAGCGGAAAGAGCACCATCGCAAGGCTGCTGAGCCATTACTACGACGTGAGTGCCGGAGAAATCTGCATCGGAGGGCAGAACCTGCGCGCCATGACACCGGACGCCCTGAATCGTGAGGTGGCCTACGTCTCCCAGGAGCTGTTTCTGTTCAATAAGAGCATCTTGGAGAATATTCGTGTCGGCAATCCGCAGGCATCCGATGAAGAAGTGCGGGAGGCGGCTCGAAAGGCGCAGTGCGAGGAGTTTATTCTCGGCTTGCCTCAAGGGTATGATACGCCGGCGGGTCTGGCCGGAAGCAAGCTCTCCGGCGGGCAGCGCCAGAGGATTGCCTTCGCCAGAGTTTTGCTGAAGGACGCGCCCATCATTGTGCTCGATGAAGCCACGGCCTTCATTGACCCGGAGAATGAGCAGAAGATGAACGAGGCCATCGCGGGCATCATCAGGAACAAAACAGTGCTGGTCATCGCTCACAAACTCAGTTCTATCGCGTCGGCCGATAAGATCATCGTCCTGAGAAAGGGAAAGGTCGCGGCCGAGGGCAGTCATGAGGAGCTTCTGGAGACGAGCCCGGACTATCGCAGGCTGTGGGCTGCCTCAATGGAGAGCAGCGGCTGGCTCTTGAAAGGAGGGGAGAGCGCATGATCAAAATGGTACACCGCATTCTGGTCTTCTGCGGCGGGAAGTACGCCGCGAGGATCCGGACTGCCTATCTCTTTTCTTTCCTGAAATCCATCTGTCAGAACGCACCGATCTTTACTGCGGTCTGGCTGCTCAGAAGGCTGATGGAAGGTACGGCGGACGTGCGCACGTGCTGCCTGTCGGCGGCACTGCTACTGTGCTTTCTGGCTCTGGGGACGATTTTCCAGAATCTGTCAGACCGCTTCCAGTCGGCCACAGGCTATGAAGTGTTCGCCCAAAAGCGCAAAGAATTTGCCGCTCACCTTCGAAGGCTTCCCATGGGCTATTTTACGGCGGACAACCTGGGGCGAATCAGCTCCATTCTGTCGGCAGACATGGTCTTTATTGAAGAAAACAGCATGAACATCGTGGCGGAAGTGGTGAGTGATCTCTTTTCTCAGATGGTACTGACGGCGTTTCTGTACACTCTTCACCCTGTTCTGGGAGCGGCAGCCCTCGGCACGGTGCTGGCTGCGATTCTGATCGCCTATCCGATGAACCGCGAGTCTATGAGAAACTCTGCAGCAAGGCAGCTGGCCATTGAGGACCTGACTGGTGCCGTGATCGAGTACACGGAGGGGCTGGGGGTCTCTAAGAGCTTTGGGCTTACCGGCGAGAGCGCGGGCGAGCTGCGGAAAAGCTTTGCGAGGAGCCGCGAGGCCAACCTGACCTTCGAACGGCAGCATACGCCCTGGGAGAGAGCGCTGCAGATCGTCTATGCGCTGGGAACTGCGGCGACCCTTGTATTTGCTGTATGGCTTTGCGAAAAAGGGCAGTTGGACGCCGCCGGCTTTGTGGGCGTCATGCTCTTTCTGCTGAGTATTTTTGCGCCCTTTAAACACCTCTTTCAGCAGAACTCCCGGCTGACTATCATGGAGAACTGCCTGGACCGATTGGAAGCGGTATTTGCGGAAAAGACGCTGGCCATGGAAGGTGCAGAGGGAATGCCTGAAACAGCGCGGCACGAAATCGAGTTTTCTCACGTGTATTTTTCCTACGGCGAGGAGGAAATCCTGCACGACATTTCGTTCACTGCGGACAGAGGGCAGATGATCGCCCTGGTCGGCGAGTCGGGCAGCGGCAAAACGACCGTCGCCAATCTTCTGGCCCGGTTCTGGGATGTTCAGAAAGGACAAATTTGCCTGCGGGGTGTCGATATCCGAAATCTGCCCATGGAGACTCTGATGGCGCAGATCAGCATGGTCTTTCAGAAGGTCTACCTGTTCGAGGATACGATCTACAACAACATCGCCATGGGGCGGCCGGATGCCTCTTATGAGGACGTCGTGTCGGCTGCAAAGAAGGCGCGATGCTACGACTTTATCATGAGTCTGCCTTACGGTTTTGATACCATCGTGGGAGAAGGCGGTGCCAGTCTCTCGGGCGGCGAAGCCCAGCGGATCTCCATCGCCCGCTGTATCTTAAAGGACGCGCCGATCATCCTTCTCGATGAGGCGACCGCCAGCGTCGATGCGGACAATGAGCATTATATTCAGCAAGCCATGAGTGAACTGTGCCGGGATAAGACGGTTCTGGCCATTGCCCACAGGATGAACACCATTCGGGGGGCGGACAGGATTCTGGTCCTGGAGCACGGCAGGATTGCCGAGCAGGGCAGTCATGAGGAACTCATGGAGAAGAACGGCATGTACCGGCGCATGGTGGAGCTGCAGAAAGAGATGAGCAGCTGGAACAGGGAGGTGAGCGCATGAGTAAGAATACCTGCCGCATAATCGGTCTTCTTGCGATGCTGGTCAGTGTGTTTTTTCTGATTGGCGGACTTTATCTCGGAGATGCAGGGCTTGGGGCCTTCGCGGCACCGGCCTGCCTTGCGGCAGGACTGGTCCTGCTGGCTGTGGGCATCGTGTTTTACCGCGTACTGAAGTCGGATTGAGAATAGGAATAACACAGGGGGATATCCCCCTACAGGCGGTGGGAAGCAACAAACTTACTCAGTGGCGGGAGACAATCCCCTACTGTGAGTTATTCGATGCACACGCGTGCGGAAAGGAAGATGCTGCCAAATGCAGCCCGCATGCGGCGCAGCGGTCGGCGGACTGCTCGGCGGACTGCTCGGCATTCTCGGCGGACCGATCGGCGTGCTCCTGATGGGCTCCTACGGCGCCATGGTCGGCGGCACTGCAGGCGCACTGGATTCCCTGGATGACGCTGCTCTTTTAGAGATGGTCGCTTCCAAATTAGTAGACGGAGAAGTTGCCCTGATTGCCCTTACAGACGAGAAGGATGAGAGCGCTATAGATGCGTGCCTGAGCAAATTCACAGTAGAGATTGCCCGTTATGACGCCGCTGCGATCTCCCGTGAAGTGGACGAAGCGCAGGACATGAAGGCAGAAGAGGCTCGTCTCGCTGTCAAAGAGCTGCGCCAGGCAAGACTGAAGGGCTATGAAGGAAAGATTGAGGAGACCAGAGAAAAGATCAAGGCTGATTTCGAAAAGCTCAAAGAGGAAGTTAAAGATACAACTTCTGAGAATGCATAACAGCAGTTATCAGTTATTTAAGGCTCGTCGCATCCGCTTTGGATGCGACGAGCTTTTCTTGTGCGTTTGGTCTTCTGTCTCAGCCGTGCGTGATCTTAAGCGTCTCCAGCAGCCAGTGGGCATTCCACTTAAGCTCCTCCCGGGAGATGATTCCGTCTTTTATTCCCTGTATAAGCTCTTCATAATCCTTCTTGCTTCCCGGCATGAAAAGCGTGTGTCCGGAAGCCGCGACGCGCGGCGCAGACGGAGCGCCGTATTTGCCGCCGCCGCTCAGGAAGTCGCCTCCGACGATCCAGTCCGTCATCAAAAGACCCTTAAACCCGAATTCGCTGCGCAGGATATCCTGACAGAGCTCAACACTCTCAGAGGTATGAACGCCGTTTATGAGGTTATAGGAGGTCATGACGGCAAGCGGACGGCTCTCCTTTATGCAGATCTCGAAGCCGCGCAGGTAGATTTCCCTGAGGGCGCGCTCCGAGGCATTGGAGCTGTTGCCGTAGCGGTTGGTCTCCTGGTTATTGGCGGCGTAGTGCTTGATGGTGACGCCTTTGCCTTTGTGAGACTGCACGCCTCGGGTCAGGGCTGCCGCGAATCTGCCGGAGATCAGAGGATCCTCTGAGAAGTACTCGAAGTTGCGGCCACACAGAACGCTTCGGTGAATATTGAGGGCGGGCGCCAGCCAGAGGTCCACGCCGAAGATCTCCATTTCACTTCCGACAATGTCGCCGCAGAGGCGGGCAAACTCCGGATTCCAGCTCTGGGCGATGGCTGTCCCGATGGGAAGAGCGGTGGTGTACTGCTCGTATATTCGGGCGCCGAAGGGAGGCCTGGAAGTTAAGTTTATCAGCAAGGAGACAGGCCACGGAAGAAGCTCCAGCATCGTCTCGGGCATGGTGGATCCGATGGCGTGAATTCCTTTTTTGTCCTTGTAGTAGTGCCGCGCAAGGCGAAGGCCCGCAGGTCCGTCCGCGACGACGATGCAGCCGATGCCCTTCTCTTCGAGCGCGGAAGTGCTCTCGCCGGCAGCGCCGGCCACGCGGCCGGAGGCGTCTCCGATGACACTGAGAATGCCGCCCTTGGGATTGAAGCCGCCCATATTCAGATAGGCCAGCTCTTCGTCGCTCATATTGTCGAGAACAGGATCCTCGAAGGAGGACCGGGCATAGTCGATGATTTCGGTCTCGCAGGCGCTCAGATCCATGCGGATCAGAGGCAGCCTGTCACTCTTGGCTGAATCAGAGGATTCTGAGAGTGCACCGGGAGTGGCGGGATCCGCTGATTCAGAGCGCACTTCACTCGCGACGGAATAAGCGGATTCGGCGGAAGCGTCTCCCGAAACATCCTTTTCCGCTGCTTTCCCGGCAAGACAGTTCTTTACCTTGCGCACAACGCATTCTTCGTCCAGTTCCAGAGCCGCGACCACAGCGGTGTCTGCGCTGCTTGTCCCCAGATGAACGAGATAGCGGCCGGCCTCCAACACATAGGAAGCGCGCGCCTCATCGAAACTGCTCATGTCGCGCAGATCCCAGGAAAGGGTGACAATTTCGCTCTCGCCCGGCGCAAGGGCGGCTGTCTTGGCGAAGCCGGCGAGGGACTTGGGGGCCTTCTCTATTTTGCCGGCGGGAGAGGAGAGGTAGGCCTGCAGGACTTCTCTGCCCCGGAACTTACCGGTGTTCTCCACGCGGGCGGTAAGCCGCACTACGGGACCGTCGGCTGCGATCTCCGTGAACGAATGGGCAAATTCCGTGTAGGAGAGCCCGTAGCCGAAGGGAAAGGCGGGTTTTGTGCCTGCCTTGTCAAAATAGCGATAGCCGACAAAGACCCCCTCCGAATAGAGCGTGTCATCCTTCTCCCCGAAGCTCGTGATGCCGTAGTCCTTGCAGGGCGCCCAGGTCGTGGTGAGCCTGCCGGAAGGGCAGAGTTTTCCGAGCAGAAGAGCGGCCAGCGCGAGCCCGGTCTCTACGCCGAGCTGGGAGAGGACCAGAATATTGCGGACTTCCATGACCTCGGAGAGGTCTACCGGACCGCCGGCGTTAATGACGAGCATGAAGCGCTCGTACCGGCTGTTGAGAGCCAGTATGTCGCGCACTTCCGTGTCCGTGAGGCGATAGTCGCCCCTCACGTCCAGACGGTCATTTCCTTCGCCGGAGTTGCGGCCGACCACATAGATGGCGGCGTCCGCGCCGTAACTGAGCGGAAGTTCATACTCGGGCTCCAGAATGACAGCGCCCATGCTGGCGGCGATGACATTGGTCTTCTCTTTTTTGGCCTTGGCTTTGATGGCTTTGTAGAAAGCGGCTTTATTGTCATCACGGATGCGGTCGTATTCATCGAGCCAGCCGCCGCTTACAATGGTGAAACCCGCCTTTGTGAGACCTCTCTCTACAGTGACAAAATAGCGGGAGTTGACTTCCCCGGAGCCTGTGCCTCCTTTGACGGTGTGGCGGACGCCGCTTCCGTAGGCCGCGATGGTCCCTGGCTTTTCCAAGGGGAATGAGCCGTCTTTTTTGAGCAGGACGGTGCATTCTCCCAGGTGGCGGCGCAGGCGCTTGATATTCTTGATTTCATGAGGTTTGGCTTTGCCCATCTTTTTATTCTCCTGCATCACTCAAATGCAAACCGCATATCCCAGGAACTTCTGATCTCGTCCATAAGCGCAAGCACTGCGACGCTGTCCTCGGGCCGGAAGATATCGCTGTGCGACATTCCGTTCTTCACGCACCGGGAGGCCTCCCGGATCTCATACTCGAATCCGTTGACGTCGGGCGGGCACTCCACCGTGTAGGTCTCACCGCCCACCGGCTGGACCGTCATGGAAAATGCGCCCTGGAAGTCGGGCAGATACACGGAAGCTTTGTCAAAATAGAGTGCCCCTTGTCTGTCAATCTGCATGCCGATGGTCTGCAGGGCGTGTGCCGTGCGGCCGCCCGGATAGGTTAGCTGCAGGACGCTGAAGTCGTCGGTTCCGAACTCATTGAAATGCACCTCTGAGGTGAAGGATTCCGGGGACTCTCCCATGATCATGTGCAGGAAGCCCAGATTGTAAATTCCGATATCAAGCAGAGCTCCGCCGCCCAGCTCGGACTTAAACTTGCGCTCGCGGCGCGCGCCCTGTGCTATAAAACCGTAGTCGCAGCGGGCGTGGCGGAGTTTTCCGTACTTCTCTGAACGGATGATCTCCAGAAGCTTTTCATAGAGAGGCAGGAAGCGGATCCAGAAGGCCTCCATGATAAAGAGCCCTTTTTCCTCCGCCAATGCGTACAGCGCCTGAGCATCTTCTGCATTCGTGGTGAAAGGCTTTTCGCAGAGGACATGCTTGCCGGCGCCAAGGCACAGAAGGGCGTTTTCATAATGCAGGTTGTTGGGCGTGGCGATGTAGATGGCCTCCACTTCGGGATCCGCCGTCAGCTCCTCGTAGGAACCGTACGCCTTGGGGATGCCGTGTTCGTCGGCAAAGCCCTTGGCCTTTTCGATATTTCGAGAGCCAATGGCGACGAGAGTCTCCCCTTCACCGGTCATAGCGTTTACAGTTCGTGCAAATTTAGCGGCGATCGTTCCTGCCGCCAGAATTCCCCATTTCATACAGTACTCCTTATGAATCTCATCCTATGTTTGCAGTTTCCGGTTAATCGTAGTTTAGCATACAGTTCGTCGTTTGCGCCATTATTTCGGGTTGTGTCACGGGTTCGGGTTTTGTGTCACGGGGACGTATCTACTGACACATTTTGGGGCAAAATGTGTCAGTAGATACGTCCCCGTGACACAACCTGAAGACAATACGGACAGATTGTATATTGAAATACCGAACACTAATACACTAAAATTAGAACATATCTTAAAAAAAGGAGGAAGAAACTATAGGCAGCAGCAAACAACAGATTTGAGGAGGTTTACAATGACATGGAAACAACAGTTACAGGAAAACATCACGACAGCCGCGCAGCTTCGCGAGTACAGACCGCTCAGCGCGGAAGAAGAGAGGCAGTTGGACAATATTTTGGCCAAGTATCCGATGCGGGTCACCCGCTACTATCTCTCGCTTGTCGACTGGGAGCATTATGAGGAGGATCCCATTTATCGCCTGTGTGTGCCGACGATCAGTGAAAACGATCTGTCAGGAAGCTTTGACACAAGCGGCGAGGGGAGTAATACCAAGCTGCCGGGGCTACAGCACAAGTACCGGGAGACGGTGCTCGTCCTTACAACGCATGAGTGCGCCATGTACTGCAGGCACTGCTTCAGAAAGCGGCTGGTCGGGCTGGACGAGCAGAAGGAGACCGCGATTGATCCGCAGGCAGCTGCCGATTACATAGCGTCGCACCCGGAAGTAAACAATGTGCTGCTCTCGGGAGGAGACTCTTTTCTGCTGTCGAACGACGCCATTCGATATTATCTGGAATTACTGGCACCCATACCACATCTTGATTTCATTCGCTTCGGAACACGAACGCCGGTAACATTCCCGTCGCGTATTACGGAAGATACCGAACTGATCGACATTCTTCGCAGGTACAATCAACAGAAACAAATCTTCGTTATCACGCATTTTAATCATCCAAATGAAATTACGGAACAATCTCGAGAGGCCGTGCGTCTGCTTCGCGAGGCAGGTATTGTTGTACGCAATCAGACGGTACTTCTTCGCGGCATCAATGATGACCCGCAGATACTGGCCAATCTTCTGCGGAGGCTGGTCTCGATCGGCGCAGTTCCCTACTATATATTCCAATGCAGGCCCGTCACCGGCGTCGGCACACAGTTCCAGGTTCCGCTCCTTGAGGGCTGGCGTATTGTCGAGTCCGCCCGCGGCAAGGTTGACGGGCAGGCTAAGAGTTTCCGCTTTGCCATGTCTCATCCGACCGGCAAAATGGAGCTGATTGGGCCGGTCCCTGACAGTAAGAGAGGAAAGGATCCTGATAATCGCTCTGAAATTGAGAAATCTTCCGCAACCCGCATGATTTTTAAATACAATCAGGCAAAAGATCCGAAGGATCTGGGAAGAATCTTCATTCGTGACCTGGACGAGAGGCAGGCCTGGCTGTGATGTGTGGTGTGTCACGGGGACGTATCTGCTGACACATTCTGTGGCGTGACACGGGGGAGGGGCCCTGGCACATTTGGGATTGTGGCACAATCCCAAATGCGCCAGGGCCCCTTCCCTATGTCACGTCCAGACAAAATGTGTCAGCAGATACGTCCCCATGACACAAAATGTTGCTATAATAGTAGTATCCGGCAATGTTGATAAGGAGTACTGATATGACTAAGAGGCGAATATTTTTGATCATCCAGGCACTGCTGTGCATTCTGATCGCCGCAGTGCTGTCCGTACTTACCGTGCGGACTTACATCGAAGGAAGCGCATGGCAGGCCGCCGGGCACCCCACGGACTGGATCTACACGAGGGAGAAGGCGGGAAGAATTCTCCTGACGGCCCTTCCTTTTCTCTGCGTCTCTCTCGTAATGACGGTCACAGGTCTTGTGAAGGGCATAAAAGACGAGGAGGCGGAAAAGCCCGTGCAGGACGCGGAGCTTTCGAGAAATCTCGTGTGCGCCCGAGTCCGGGAACCTTCCGAAGAGATGACCCGGGAGCGCGATCTTCAGAAAAAGCTTCTGATCGCCGGCTGGGCCGGCTTTGCCGTCTGCATGATCCCGATCCTGCTCTATGTGACAAATGGCGCGCATTTCGCGCAGACCGACCCGGAAGGTCTGGACCAAAGTCTGATCGCACTGGTCCGCTTTACGGCTCCTTGGGCGATTGCCGCTCTGCTGTGCCTGATCGTTACCACGCTCCTGCGGGAGAAGAGCATGCAGCGCGAGACGGAGGCCGCACAGGCCAGAGCCAAAACAGAGAAAGATGCAGGGATCGTCAAGGATCCGGAAGCGGTCAGGGCAGACGCGGGGATCTACAATACGGCGCCTGAGACAGCGAAGAGACGGGTCCTTGCGCGGCGGATCCTGATGGTCGCCGCGATTCTGTTTATAGTCATGGGAATTTTCAATGGCAGTATGAAAGACGTTCTCGTAAAAGCGATCAGAATATGTACGGAGTGTGTCGGCCTTGGATAATACAAATAACAATGCAAATCTAAATGCAAATGTGAATGCAAAGGCAGGGACCTGGTGGGAAAACCTCCGTCCTTCCAAGAGAAAACTCATACAGCTTTACAGCGCGCTCTTATACAACGCGCACCTGCGGGGATTTATCGACGGGGAGATCTTCCAGGGCAAGACAAAGGCTGTCTGTGTCCCCGGCTTTAACTGCTATTCCTGCCCGGGGGCCGTCGGAGCCTGTCCCTTAGGCTCCATACAGAACGCGCTCGCCTATTCCGGCCACCGCGCCGGCTGGTATGTTCTGGGCATCATCATGATCTTCGGGCTCTCCCTGGGAAGGACCATCTGCGGATGGCTCTGTCCGCTGGGACTGATCCAGGAGCTCCTCCACAAGATCCCGACGCCCAAGATCAGGAAGAGCGGAATTACCAGAGCGCTCTCTTATCTCAAATATGTGATCCTGGCAGTTTTTGTCGTCGCGATTCCGATGTGGTACGGGATCCGCCACGACCTGGCAGTGCCGGGCTTCTGCAAATACATATGCCCGGCGGGCACCTTCGAAGGAGCCATCGGTCTTCTGTCGAATCCGGGCAACGCGAGCTATTTCGCCATGCTGAAGATCCTTTTCACGCGCAAATTCGTGATCATGCTGATCATCGGCCTGGCCAGTGTTTTCTGCTATCGCTCTTTCTGCCGCTTTATATGCCCCCTCGGCGCCATCTACGGCATGTTCAACAAGCTGGCGCTGGTCGGCGTGAAGGTGGACGAGAACCGCTGCAACTCCTGCGGCGCCTGCGTGCGCAATTGCCAGATGGACATCCGCCACGTAGGAGATCACGAGTGCATTAACTGCGGCAGGTGCATTTCCTCCTGCAGTCAGAACGCGTTGTCTCTCAGGGCCGGCACGCATACGATCATCGCTCCCGCCGGCGGATGCGCGGACGATCAGCCGGATTCCGCACAGAAGCGGTCAAAATATGGCAGGACCGCGTGGGGAGCAGCCCTCGCCGTGCTGTGTTTTACCCTGGTGTGGTTTAATTTCCTGGATCCTTCCGTCCGGAAGGCGGAAGCGCAGACGGCCGATACACAGGCGGCAAATGCGCAGGCGGAAGATGTGCAGACAGCAGATACGCAGTCGGCTGACGGGCAGGCGACAGATGCGCAGACGACAGACGCGCAGGCAGCAGATTCGCAGTCGGCAGACGCACAGCCGGCGGAAACGCAGACAGCGGATACACAGCCGGCAGCGGCGGGCGATCCTTATGCCAGCACGGCGCCGGTCGGCATCGCGATCGGAGAGCAGATGGCCGACTTTACAGCGGAGCTGATCGACGGCTCCTCCTTCCGCCTCTCGGACCAGCGCGGAAAGGTCGTCATCATCAACATGTGGGCGACCTATTGCGGCCCCTGCGTGCAGGAGCTCCCGATCTTTCAGGATTTCCTGGCAACTCATAACGGGGATGCCGCGATGCTCATCATACACGCCTCCGACCCGCTCGAAGACGTCCCGGAGTTCCTGAAGAAGAAGGAGATCACGCTGCCGTGCGCGATCGACTCCATGGACGATTACCTCTACGGTCTGGCCGGCGCGTCGCCGTCCATACTGCCGCACACGGTGATACTGAACAGGAAGGGTGAGATCGTGTACAACCAGACCGGTTCCATGACGAAGGAACTGCTGTATGATCTGTTTGAGAAGGCCAGATAACACGGGGGTTTAGGCACAATCAGCTATATTTGAAAAAGCATCTCCCAAAGACTTTCAAAAAACAACGTCTTCTGATTAAAACAAGAAGGTTTTTTCCATAGATTTGGGCATAGCAATACTATATGGAAAAAGTATCTTCCAATTGTTGCTCATGGCACGGCTATCAAGTAAGTAATTGGGAGATGAAACTCCAAAATAATGAGTTTATGCCCAAAAGGGCCGCAACCCGGGAGAAAGCATAGCAAGCGGGGCGTCGCATTTTCAAATGCGACGCCCCGTTTGCTCATAAACCAAATTCTTTATAAATCAGATTCTTCGAAAACCAACTTCTGCAGCGCATCATTTCTTCAGCGCCAGGCCGTCCTTGAACGCCTCACCGACCCTTTCCGAGACCCTGTAATAGCCGTGCGTATAGGGGTCGAAGGCGATGGCATTCACCAGAGACATGTCGACCTTACCATCCTTCATGACGCTCTCGTCCGCGGTGACGTTTACGACCTTGCCGATCACGCCGCATCCATATTCCGAATCCTGGTATTCGATGAACTTGCATTCCAGGCACAGCGGGAACTCGTTGATAACGGGAGCATCCACGTTCTGCGCTTTGGAGGCGGTCAAGCCGCTGCGGGCGAACTTGTCAGTGACCTTGTTGCCGCTCTCGACGCCAAAATAGTCCGCTTCCACCACATGGGCCGCGTCCGCGATGCTCACGGTAAAGGCGCCTCTGGCCTTTATGTTCTTCACCGTCTTATGAGATTCGGTCAGGTTCAGCGCTACCGTATCTCTCTCCTGCATGGTCCCCCATGCGGCATTCATTACATTGACGCTTCCATCCTCATTGTAGGTCGCGACCATCAGTACCGGCATCGGGAAAATTCCTTCTGTAATCTTAAGATTGTGTCTCATACCTTGTTTCCTTTTCTCTTGTGTAATGGATTATCAGGGCTTTCTGCCTTCCTTAAAATTATAAACTATGCAGGGGAAATCACAAGTGCCGACATTCAGAGGAAGGAGCGGCCGGCCCGTTTGTTATTCATTGCATTTCACATGGGAAAGAACAGCTGATAAATGTATATGATCAGAGGCATGGTCACGACACACAACAGCGTGGACATGACGTTGTAGGTGCCGGCCTTGGCGGCATCACGTCCGGTCAGTACAGACAGCTGGATGACAGAACTGGCTGCCGGCGCCGCAGCGGCGAGCATGACAACCATGAGAACCGGCCGGTACTGAGGGTAGCGGGCAAGAAAACCGGTGGCATATAAGAGCAGGATCGTAAGGATCGGAATGAAGATCAACCTCCCCGCTGAGATCAGGTAGGAACGCTTATTGGCAAAGATCTCCCGCAGATTGCTGCCGGCGATAACAATGCCGACCAGCATCATGGAGGCGCCGGCGACCATATTCTGCAGTCCTTCCATCGCCGTATCGATCACGGCAGGTACCTTGATGCCGGCAAAGAGGAAGATCATACCCAGAAACAAGGAGATCAGGTTAGGGTTGAACACGATCTTGCGGATGGGAATGTCTTTTTTGCCGCTCATGAGAATGTATCCGTAGACCCATACGAACAGGTTGAAGGGCATCTGGAAACCTGCGCAGTAGAAGGTCATTTCATCGCCGAGCATCATGGCGATCACAGGGAGGACCAGATTTCCGACATTGGCAAACATCAGCGTGCACATATCCACAGGGTCCAGGTGAAAGGGCTTACGCAGTATGTTGGCGGCAATCGCAGCAATGGTCATGCAGCTGAAGGCGAATACAACGGCGGCGGCAAAGCCCGTGGCCCGCTCCGGCGTCAGGTCGATCTGCAGGCTGCGAAAGATCAGGCAGGGCTGCAGCGCATATACGAGCAGCGCTGTGAGGACCTTGCTGTCTTCTTCCCGGAGCACGCGGAGTTTTACAAGCGCATATCCCACGGCGGCCATGATCATCATAGATGTCAGTTTACTTAGTAGTACAATACTATATTCCATTTCTTTTATCCGTTTCTTAATGACAAGTATTGTCGGGAACCAAGCATATATAATACAACAGTTTTCCTTTGTACGGAAGAAAACATACCTGCCTTTGTCACAAAAATCTCGAGTCTGCTTTATTGCAGACAAATCTAAACTCGGACTTTAGATTTGTCGCAATTAATTGACAGGGACAAGATGACCCGACAAAAGCGAAAAAGTAAAGCGGCAGGAAAGGTTTCAACCTTTCCTGCCGAAGAATTTCAACGCCATACTGTCAGTGAGAATCGTCTCAATCGAGGCCTTCGTCAGTGAACTCTTTCCACATTTCCTCCATGAGCTTCATCCACATTTCTTCCATGGCAAAATAAGGAGCGGGCCGGCCTTTAAATACCGATTCCTCTTTGCTCTGATCGTCCGGGTTGAAGGGATTATAATGCATTTTCTGCCCGGAATAAAATACGTCAACCGGCAGGATATTGCTTAAGCCGTCAGGATCCGCCGTGAGCAGGTCGGTATCGAATACCAGATAGTCTGCATCCTTACCGGCCTCGATGGAACCCTTTGTCTTTTCGATGCCGAGCTGCTTTGCGCCGTTAATCGTATATCCCAGTATCATTTCTTCAATTCCCATTCTCTCGTCCAAAGGAGGGAAAATATAATCGAAGCGCTCAACATTCATAGTCTTTGTCTTATCGGAAATGAAACGCGTCATTCCGACCTCCATGCCAAGGTAGGGGCTCCAGGTTGAAAAATCACCGTACACAATATTATCGCTGGACCAGGAAACCAAAGCCCCGCTGTCCCAGACGGATTTGCAGCGATACAGCTTTTTCCCGCGTTCCTCGCCAAAGAGCCTCTTATACACCTCGACATCATCGCAGTGCCACCAGGGCGTAAAATTGGCAATCACTCCCAAAGGCGCAAAGCGGGTCAGATCTGCGGTATCCTGGATTTGGAGGTGGGCACTGACGACTCGGATACGGAAATCGTCCCCGAGCTCTTTTCTGACCTGCTCCACGGCATCCAGCACCAGGCGTGAGGAAGCTTCACCGACGGTATGTGTATGAAAATCCAGACCTTCCTTATTCAGCTCTTTCAGAAGCGCCACAGTTTCTTCCAGATTCATAGCAGTGCATCCCAGTTCACCGGTATCCGCATAGGGCGTAACCATGGCTCCGGAATGGAGCTTTAAGGTGCCGTCCATGAAGAGCTTCAGGGTATGAACTTTCAGGTGCTCCGTATTGTATTCCTTTTGCATGCGCTTAAGCTGCCGTATGCCTTCTTCCGCCTCCCAGGCGGCAGAGATTACATAGCAGCCATCGACATAGATGGGCAGCTTTCCCTGCTCATCCAGAGCCCGAAGGCGGGAGTAGACATGCTCATGAAATTCAGGATATCCCGGAATACCGGCGTCAAAAACTGCTGTCACACCGACACTGATGCAGAAATCAATCCAGCGCTGAATCGCCGCGTCAATCTCCGCATCCGACTTGTTCATTGCTCTGTCCAGGATGACCGGCAGCTCTGTCGCGCCCTCACTCATTTCTCCGGTGATATGCCCATCCTTACGCACATAAAAGCTTAAACCGGGCACCGGATCTTTGGTCTCGTCGGTAATGCCATGCTTCTTTAAGATATTGGAATTCACCCAGATGCTGTGCATCTGCGCTTCCTGAATCTGCAGTTCTCCATCCGGACAGATCGCGTCCAGATCTTCTTTTGTGAGGTCCTTACCCTTCAGATGCTTTTTGTCGAGAATATAGCAGTAGCGATCCTTCCCGGGATTTTTCTTCATATCGTCCACAATAAAATCCAAGGCTTCCTGTTTGCTGTCACATTTAATAATCGTCCCAAAGGTGCCCACCAATTCGTAGCCGGCGCCCATGGTAACATGAACATGGCTGTCGATGATGCCGGGCATGATGAATTTTCCGTTTAGATCCTCAGTCTCTCCCTCATACTCCGAAAGTCCGCTTTCATCGCCAACGTAGACGAACTTTCCATCCTTCACAACAAGCGCGCTGGCCAGAATATGATCCTTGTCCGAAGTAAAGATTTTTGCGTTTTTAATGATCTTATCAACTTTCATTTTTACGCCCTCCATAATGTGAGCAGGTTGGTTCTGCTGACAGCTTTTCCAACCAAAATCGGTGTCACGAGCATGTCGCCGGTTACTTAAATAATAACACACGATTACCGCAAAGAAAACGGCCCGAAACGGGCCGTTTTAAAGCTTCGACAGAGTCCTTCAAAGAGCGTAGTCTGTTCTCCTTATTGTCCAGCTGTCTTTCCGTTCTATGCGGACTCTGCCGTTCGGATATTCTTCGCAGGGCGCATCAAGCCTGCAGCGACAGATACGTCATATGGTAGTATACTCATAAAGAATCGCAATAAGTATTGGAAAGGCTGCGGGAAACTGTCCTCTCCGCAGCTTTCCTTTCATCGAACCCGAAGTGATCCGCATAAAGCGGTATTGAGAACGGAAAGGAGAAGAATGACAGCAGCGTCGGAAATATACAGAATTCTGTGGTATTTTGCCGTTTACTCGGTCCTTGGATGGTGCGTGGAAGTGGTCTACTGTACAGTGAAGACAGGGAAAGTTGCCAACAGAGGTTTTCTGAACGGACCGGTCTGTCCGGTCTATGGGTTTGGAATGCTGGCAATCTGCCGGGTGGTCGATCTGCTGCCTCTCGAGAGGATGGGACAGATCCGATTTATACCGCTGTTTCTTGCGGGAATGGTGCTGGCGTCTCTGGTCGAGCTGATCGCCGGATGGAGCTTATTTCATCTCTTTCACACCCGATGGTGGGATTATTCAGACAGGCCGTTCAATATCGGAGGATATGTGTGCCTGCAGATGAGCCTGCTATGGGGGACAGGAACGCTCATCATGATCGATTTCATCCATCCGATCACGCAGAGGCTGACTGTGGACACGGTCCCGATGCGTGTGGGATGGGCAGTGCTGGCAGCCTTCTATATGGTATTTGCCGCGGATCTGGCTGTTACGGTATCGATCATGGTCGGCCTCAATAAGAGGCTGGCACAGCTTGACGAGCTCCGAGCATCCATGCGGACCGTCAGCGATTCGATGAGCGGCGTGCTGGGGGAAAGTGCACTGCAGACGCAGCAAAAAATGGACGAGAACAGGGTGCAGGCGGCGCTTGCCAGGGCGGAGCTGCGGGACTTCGCGCAGGAGCGGCAGAGAGAACTCCGGAGCCGGACACAGGAGCGGCGGAGAGAACGGGAGGAATACAGGAGAAATCTGGAAGAACGCCTCCACAGGCAGCTTACTTCCGGGGAAGTGTTCGGGCCAAGGCGTCTTCTGCGGGCGTTTCCGGATTCCAAACACATGAGATACGGGGAGCTTTGGAAGCGCCTTTCTGATGAGATCAACGGAGACAAGGACCGGAAATACTGAGCGCCTTGCAGAGGCTGTAGCCAAGGCGGCAGGAGTGGAAGCGCTGCCGCTGAGTTCGCCGATCGAAGAGCCGGTAGATATTCTTTTCCTCGGAAATTCCTATTACGCTTTCAGCATCGATCCGGAAGTGAGAAAGTTTATCCGGTCACTGTCAAAGGATAAGGTGGGAAAGATCGTAAACTTCGGCTCGGCTGCCATGCTGAATTCCACGTGGAAAAAGGTCAAGGCTGAGGCGGATAAGGTCGGTATTCCAATGGAGCAGCGCGAATTCCACTGCAAAGGTGAGTTTAAGGGCATTCACAGAGGAAAGCCTGACAGCGAAGATTTAAAAGCGGCAGCGGAGTTTACAAAAGCCATCATCGGCTGAAGCGGTACCGCAAGATTGCCCTGGCTCCAATTCACTGCTACAATAGCAGACAGAAAAATAAGGAGCCGCCTCAGCTGCTCCGGATTGGAGAAAGCAGTGCTTACTACAGGAATCAAAGGAAATAGAGAACAAGTTGTCACAAAGGAATTGACCGCTCAGGCTATGGGAAGCGGAGAACTACCGGTATTTGCGACGCCCGCAGTTGTCGCGCTGGCAGAGGAAACTGCCTGGAGAAGTGTTGCGGCGCATTTGGAGCCGGGGCAGGGAACCGTGGGCACACAGCTGCAGATCGAGCATATCTCAGCGACGCCTGTCGGTATGAAGGTGCGCTGTGAGACAGAGCTTATAGAGATTGACAGGAGAAAGCTCACATTTTCTGTTGCGGCCTATGATGAAGCCGGAGTAGTCGCCAAAGGGACGCACTGCCGCTTTATCGTGGAGAACGAGAAGTTTCTTAAAAGGGCAGAGAAGAAAGCGGAAGACGCAGGCGCAAAAGGAGATTTGTGAACTACCCACCGCCTACGCATACGCTAATGTAACAGGGTCTGACCCTGCTGTAGAAAGAGATAGTATGAAGGATCCGGTTAAAAGACTGAAACAAACGATAGCGATTGCGATCATATTTCTGGTCGCCTATACGGCGGTAATGCTTGGCGTAGAACAGCATTATAACCGGGAACTGGTCATGGCGGACAGTGTGAACAAGACGGAATCTGTCCGCGGCATGATCGAGGGATACGGCAGATCAGCGGACGAGGTCGGCAGAGGCTTCTGCGAGGACGAAAACGCCCGGGTCAGGCTGGCGGCCATAAGGCTTGCACCGCAGATTTCGGGCGGGGAGTTTTCGGGAAACCGCCTTTGGGAGAACAGCATGGTTGTCCGTGTTCATGACGGGAAAGTGGAGCTGCCGCCGGGAGCGGACGGCTTATTTCCTGCGCTTACGGCGGACATGGTGACCGGCGAGTATCAGCAGACACGGACAGAAATGGCGGCAGATAGCGGATCCGCAGATGCGGAGGAAAAGAGCGCACCTGAGAACCAGGTGCTTCTGACCAGCGGCCGCATTTCGGGAGAATGGTATTTTGTCAGATGGACATCCGTCTCGGAGTATGACGACTATATCAGATCCCGCATTTCTGCGGTCAGGCTGACGGAGGCGGTTCAGAACGTGAACGATATTGAACTGCTTATAGTCCCGTCTTCCGATCCGGAAAAAGAGGGCGATTCTATCCTTTACAAGACAAAGGGCTTTTCAAAATACAGCACGCTGGAAGAAATGGGAATCTCCCGGGAAGAACTGAGTAAAGAACACTTCACGCTGCAGATCGGCAGCGGCAAAGAATTTGTCTGTTTCCCCATCGAAATAGAAAATACCGGCTATACGGCCATATGCTGCAACTCCGTGGAAAACGAGAAGATGGCAATTCTGGGCGATATCATCTGGCAAGTCCTCTTTGCCACTATTATGCTGGCAGGGCTGATCACATGGTGTTATTCCGTACAGTGGCTGGTCAGAAGGGAACGCCTGGATGAGAAACACAGGGTGAAGTACAGCCCTGAAGTGGTTAAGAGACGCACGACCAGGCTTACGATCATGTCAACGCTGGTGGTTACTCTGTTTGCATTTACCACGGTCATGGTGCAGTATATGTACCACGAAAACAGGATCGGCAGTAATGTACTGGATATGCTGGAGGAGCAGATCGAGGATGGGAGAGGTGTCAGGCTGGCTCTGGGCGAACTGGACACGGAAAGATATTTGGGCCTGGGAGAAACTGTCTCTTCCATGCTCACAGAGGATCCCGCGTTTCTAAACAAAAACAGACTTGCCGAGATCTCGGACGCGATTTCCGCAGACTATCTGATGCTCTATGATGAAAACGGGGCAGAGATTGCCTGCAGCAGGGATTATACAGGCTTTATCCTGCCGGAAGATGAGACCGATCCTTTACATGATTTCAGAAGGCTTCTGAGAGGAGTTTCCTCTATTGTACATGAGCCTGAAAAGGACATGATCACCGGGGATACGCGCAGCTTTGTCGGAATCCGCTATGATGTACCCGGTAAAGAAGGCACCTATGGCGCTCTTCTGATCGCGCTGCCTGCCTTGGGATCCTCTGCGGAAGAGGAAAAGGAGGAGATTACAGCGCAGATCAAGGAACAGATCTACCAGAGAATGCAGTCGCGGGACCGGGTGATCATGGAGATCGATCCCGAGACGCACAGAATTGTCTCCTGCAGCAGGAAGGCTTATGAAGGGGCAAATATGGAGAGCCTGGGAATTGACCCCAGGGGGCTGAAAGACCGCTATATGAATTATTATTTCATGGATGACGAGTGGTATTTCGGCATCACCGGAGAAGTCGGCGGCAGCATGTATTTTTACATGATGGACGCAACCGATATGTCAAGGCTCGGACTGCTGCTTGCTCTTGTTTCCGGCGGGCTCTTCCTGTTCGGAAGTGTGATCACGGCAAAATATGCGCTTAAGGAGTACACCGAAGAAAACTATGAGCGCTATGCACTCCGGATGGAAGAAACGTCTGAGGAGTATATGCAGAAGATCGCGCAGAGAGCGCCTTCCATGGATTCGCTGGCTGTCACGTGGCGCGATATGCTGCCGGAGAACAAGGCCAAGACGATCATGCAGATTCTGACCGGTATCCTGCTGGTGGTCATGATTCTTGTCTCCTATGGGAATCTGCCGCTCGCCAGGCACTCTGTACTTACCTTCGTTATAAGAGGGAACTGGACCAAGGGTATCAACCTCTTCTCCGTGATCGCCGTGCTGGTGACCTTCTGCGTTGAGTATCTGGCCTACCTGATTGTAAAGGTGATCACCCTCATGCTGGTCAGTGTGACAGATCTGAGGGGAGAGACAGTATTCAAACTGGTCCGCAGTTTCCTCAATTACGCCATGTTTATCGGGGCGGTCTGCGTCTCACTGAGCTTTTTGGGCGTCGACACGGCAACGCTGCTGGCTTCGATCGGTCTTTTGTCACTGGCCATCTCGCTGGGGGCCAAAGACATCGTGGCGGATATACTGGCCGGACTGAGTATTGTCTTTGAGAGAACCTACTACGTAGGTGACATCGTTCAGATCGGAGACTTCAAAGGAAAGGTTACGGAGATTGGCGTCCGCTCTACAAAGGTCGTTAGCGGTAGCAAAGATGTCAAGACCATAAGCAACCATGAGATCGGAAGCGTGATCAATTTCAGCAAACAGACATCCGTGTGCGTGGTCAGGATCAGCCTGCCCGTCACTATGTCCATCGATGAACTTACAAAGCTGTTTGACGAGGAACTGCCTCTGGTCGCGCAGAAAAACCCCTATATCATAAGCGGACCGAGATTTAACGGTATCAATGAATTCAATGAGGATAAAATGATCGTCAGCATCTCCGCGGAAGGAGCGGAAGAGCACATGATGGCCATAAGGTTTGACATTAACCGGGCTCTGCAGTCCATGGCCGAGCGGAAACTTTTGCAGTACGCCCAGTCCAATATCACCATCAATCTGGGAGACGCCGCAGTTAATAAAGCGGATACGTCAAAAATGTCCTAAGTTTTTGCTTTTTTCCAAGACGGACAGCCGCTCCACGCTGCAGTACCTGGCTTCGCTCGTGACAGAGGGAGTCGAGCGGTATAATGCGCAGCATCCGGAGGACCAGGTCGGGATCACGGCCCGCAGCCGGATCAAGACGGCGGATGAAAATAGTTTCGAATTTCTAAGGGGTGTGATGGATAACCGGGAGGCCGGGAACGAGATGCGGGACATTGTCTCCATGATCTCCGAGCTGGACAGGCTGGATGAGGAGCTCAGGCTGGCATCGGATATTCAGGTAAATATGCTGCCGATGAGGCTGGCAGTGATCGAGATTTCCACCGGACGCGGCAAGGCCTGCAACGCGGGGCACGAAAACCCGGTCATGAAGCGCGCGGGCGGAGAGTATGAAGTGCTCAGGTACAGGCATAATATGGCGCTCGGAATCAGTAAGATGGCAAAATATACAGTGCGGGAGTTCGAGCTCCACCCCGGCGACAGTCTTTTCGTCTATACGGACGGTGTGCCGGAGGCGACCAACAACGCCATGGAGATGTTCGGCGAGGACCGCCTCGTGAGCACACTGAATCGGAACCGGGACACACAGCCGAAGGAGGTTATTGCACATATGCGGGAGGCGGTCGATGCGTTTGCGGACGGAGCGCCGCAGTTCGATGACGTGACGATGCTGTGCCTAAAGTATCTTGGGAGAAGGGAAGACTGACCCCATTACAAGAAGGGGGACGCCGACAAGCAACAAATTTTCTTGTCCCTGCGCTGAAGGAAAGCAACAAATATGACAGAGGCTCAGGGTATTTTACACTGGATTCCTTGGCTAACATAGCTGATGGTCTTATACCTTTTATTATGGAGGATAAAAAATGATTTTTGCAGCACTTGCCCAGTTCGCTGTGTGTTTTCTGATTCTGGCCTGGGTACTCAAGAAAAAGACCGGAGAACCTTATTCCAGGAAAGCGGTCATCAAGTTCGTATTATTCGGTGCATTGGGAGTGATCCTGTTCTTCTGCCTGACACTGGTACTGCCTATTCAGGAGGATACATTCTATGGTATGAACCCGATCATCAGCGGTTTTCTGACGGCGCTGATCACTGCGTCGCTGACCGAGGAGATCATCAAATACATCGTCTTCCGTCTTGCAATAAGGAAGAACAGGGAAGTTGTCTGCTGGCTGGATGTGATCATAGCAGCGATCGCGGTTGGTATCGGATTCACTCTTCTGGAGGATGTAACTTATTTGTTTGAAGGTGCCGGAACTATTGTCCGGGCGATCCTGCCGGGCCATATCCTGTTCCAGGGAATCATGGGATATTATTACGGCAAAGCCCGTGTCACAGGACAGTTCAAGTTTCACGTGCTGTCACTGGCAGTACCTATTCTGGTCCACACCGCATTCGACATGTTTATCATAGGGCTCATGTCGGTTGTCGGCAGCACTAAAGATCTGGCGGGCTTAACTGCGGATCAGCTGTCAAACCTGCCATACTACAACTATCTTATCCCGATGGTGATCGGTGCCATTGCGGCTATGATAGGAACCCTCATCGCATTGATCCTGTTCCTCAGGAAAATCGGTGCATGGAGCAGGAACGGCGACAAACAGGAGCTGCTGCAACAGCAATAGCAGAGCTGAACACATGGGAAGCAATAAAGAAGAGTAAACTGAAACAAAAGGATTATGGGAATGTGAGTAGATGAGTGATTAGATGAAAAGGCGATGGCGTGCCGCCGTGCCGCTACGCTCCACCATTCAAATGTTCAGACCCGTTGGTATTCCAGCGGGCCTTTCTTTATGCTATACTTATTGAGGGATATACAATCGGGATTTGCCGGGGAGAGACGGACAAAGAATCATTCCATGTGTGTAGGAGAAAGTACCATGTTTCAGTTTGGAGAAAGACATCCGGTCTTGTTTGAGATCGTTCTGGTCATCGCGGCATTCCTTGCCGCCGGGGTCTTTTCGCTGGTGGGTGCGATTCTCAATGTGCACCCCGCGCTGAGTTCCTCGGTCGGCAGGGTTCTGATCGGCGCGGCGCTGATTGTGATTTATAATAGAGCGTTTACACGCGGCCGGCCTTTTAAGAACCTTCCTGCGGTCATTCCGGCCCTGCTGTTTGCCGCGTGGAATCTCTTTTACAATTTCAGTTCCGGGATGGTGTTCGGAGGAAGAAATTTCGTAATCGAGGCTTTGGTCACTGCGTCGGCGCCGGCCATCTTTGAGGAAGTCCTTTTCCGGGGCATTCTGATCTATAACCTGAAAAAAAAGGGAACCGGTGCGCTTCCATGCTTGTTCATTTCCGCTGCTTTGTTCGCCGCAGCGCACCTGACCAATCTGGTCGGCCTCGATGTCGTCAGCGTTTCAGTACAGATGGCATACTCTTTTGTGGTCGGCATGGTTTTCGCTGCCGTTTATCTCAAGAACAACAGCATCCTGCAGGTCATTGTCGCCCACTTCCTGATCGATTTTACAAACAGCCTGTTCGTTGAGCAGCCCGCCTCGTCATCCGCGCCACAGTTGATCCTCTTTGTTGTTCTGCTGGTTGCGGAAGCGATTTATGCCCTGTGGCTGACCAAAGCAAAGAAGATTTCAGGCCGCTAAATCTTCCAGCTTGTCGACATGTTCCCGATAACGGACAAGCGCCAAAAATCGGTTGATATGTTCCTGACGAACAGGCAAAATGTTGATATGTTCCTGGCCGCGTTTTTGCGAACAGGCAGCAATCAGTAGACAAGTTCCCGCTTACTGGCGCACGTATGAAATAGTAGTTTCATTTCCTCGTGCCACGTCGAGACCGTGTGTCTACCAACACATAATGTGGTATCGGAAGAGCAATAAGACCACAAGATATGGGGAATAAGCCGTTTTTCGTGCTTTAGCATGGGTTTCCGTCACCAGGAAGAGATCCCTCTTCGGGTGATGGAAACTCTTTTTTATTGTCCGCGCAAACATATCCACGGCTCGGCAGAAATAGGGTTGTGGCTACGATTTTACTATTGGGGCAAACGAGTCAAAAGAAATCGTAGAAATTGCAAAAAGATATGATGGAGGTTGGCTCTTTCCGCAGGAACCCGGACGGTGGAAGACAAGGTATGTCGGCAATCGCATTCGCTCTCAACAGCTTAGACGTAGGATGAAGGAAATCTGCGAAGAAATTGGCATTACATACAAACCTCCGCACAAAATACGTAAGACTTACGCGTCTATACTGCGAGAGAATAATGTCGATGAGCAGACAATACTAGATCAAATGGGGCACACAACCATCAGCACAACGGAACAGCATTATTTCCGATCGAGGAGAAGAGCTGCAGAGCGCTCAAAACAGCTTGGAGAAATAGGAGAACTAGCTGCCTTGACGAAATGATTGTGAACCCACATGTGAACTTCAATCAGCCCTCATATGCTAACAAAAAAGAACCCCCTGAAAACGCCTTAAACAAAGCATTTTCAAGGGGTTGCCCCTGCCAAGTAGTCGAGGCGACGGGATTCGAACCCACGACCTCTGCGTCCCGAACGCAGCGCTCTACCAAACTGAGCCACGCCTCGTAATAAGCAAAAACTATGATACCTAATATGAGAATGAAAGTCAAGTACTATTTTCTTATTGAGCCCTGCTGCATTCTGCGGGGCTTTTTAAAACGTAACATATTTGTCTAGTATACGTAGTATAATGTGACTATCGGTTCACACCGCGAGCCTTAACAGGCAGCCGGAGTTTTATTGTCAGTTAATGGAAGGGAATTTACAACATGAAAATATGGATAGCCCGCCACGGGCAGACGGATCTCAATTACGCCAAGAGAATGCAGGGACGGACGGATGCACCGCTCAACAAAAAGGGAATCGCGCAGGCGAAGCGATCTCGCCAAAATATCGGCGACGTCCATTTTGACGCCGTCTATTCAAGTCCCCTTCAGCGCGCAAAACTTACAGGTTCTATTATAGGGAATGTCGATATCAGCGAGGTCATCGTGGATGACCGTCTGATCGAGACGGATTTTGGCAAGTATGAGAAGAGCAAGTATTATCTGATGGGGCTTCCTATGATCAGCTATTGGCTGTTCCCGAAGATTTTCCCGGTGCCCGCCACGGTGGAGAGCATTGACTCGATGAAAGAGCGCGCGTCCTCGTTCCTGCGGGAGCTTGAGACGCACGATTACGAGAACGTGCTGGTCGCCTGCCACGGCGGGATCATGCGCGCGCTGTGCGGCTATCTGGACGAGGCGCCGGACGGGCTTCGCTGGGAGCGCGCGAAGAACTGCGAGATCCGCGTGTATGAGTACAAGGACGGGAAGCACAGATTTGTAAAATCCTACAGCCTCGAGAAGTAAGACGATGCCTTGCGGGGCGGCGTCCGCGGTTACATGCAGGCGGAAAAGGCAGAGGCTGCCTTGCAGGCTGCCTGTAGTCCTGTGCGGCGCAGCGGCCTGCGGTTACACCATCAGTTGAATTATAAAAGGAGGGATCAGTGGTAATGTATACTTACGAAAACTATCTGGGAGAGCGAGACTCGATCACAATGGAGAAAGCTGCCGAGCTCTACGCAGGAATCTGCAGCGCCGTTGATCCGGAAAACGAGGACGATAGGGAGATCCTGGGCGATTTTCTGAAGGCCGCAGCCAAATATGCCGGCATACGGGCAGGGTGGAATCTGCTGTCGCGGGAGGAGAAGATGGAAACGGATGCAAACCGGACGGCCTGCCACAACGGGGTGATCCTGCATCTCAATATTTTGGCCCGCTATCTGGCGTCCAAGGGGGAGAACACATCCTGGCGCGAAGAGCTGGGCGATGAGAAGGAACACCGGAAGAAGATCGGAGATTTCGCTTGTTACGTGACTTGCATCGAGGGGCTTAACGCCCGCTGAGGAAAGGGGGGCAGAAACGGAGACAAAGAGAACCGGCAGGGATACGGGATCTGTGAGCAGTGGCTTTATAGTCAGGTCGGCCAGCACTGGGGAATGCTATTGCGGAAAGTGCGGCAAAAGATTGATCGATGACAGTTACAACCGGAGCAGGCCTGCGACGCCGTACTGGGGCGGCTGAAGAGCATCTATGCCTACAATCCGGCATTTCTGCAGTTCGATGAATACACGGAGTCCATGATCGAGTTCTACCTGTGCGCGGCCATTGACCGCGTGCCCATGAGATACGGAGTGGAAGGGATCGAGAACCTGACGGACCGGCAGATCCTGCAGGTCCTCCGGTTTCTGAGAAATCATCCGGACGACGGAAAGAGGCTCTTTCAGGCCAAGGCTTCTGCCAACGAGAGGCTTCCTATGTTCGCGCAGAGGTTCATTGTCAAGTGGCGCCGGGCCAAAGGGATCCGGATCAAAACCTGGGATATTTCGAATCAGGCGCAGAAAGGGGCGTGAAAGGCGGATTACTAAATCGCCTAACAATAAAGCAAGGGTCTGTCGCAATGCGACAGACCCTTGTTGCATACAGAAACTCAGCCCACGCTGCGAGCCTTGAATCGGATTTCATATTCTTTTTGTTTGCAGAAATAATCAGAAGGTATAGAAAGTCCCACAATAGGGGCACTTGGTCGTCTCTCCCTTGATCCCGCTCAGCGCAGCACCGCAGGAAGGACACTTGCAGGAGACGGGCCTGTCGGACTTGATGCCAAAGAGCCCCTGGATCTTCTCGATCGGTTCAGCCATGGATTCCGCAAAAGCCGCGGCTTCCTGCAGCATTTCCATATCTGACTTCTTCTGAACGGGCACTCCGGTCATGACCGAGACGATGTTATTTACCCAGTCATCGATCTCGTGCTCCCATTCAAATTCGAAGCTCTCCATGCCGGAACTAAAGTAGACGTCCAGCGTGTGGACCATATGCTCAGGGTTGCTCTTGCGGACCTGAGGCCTTCCGTCCACCATCCGGATATCCGCCAGCGGAAAATATTTGGTCTCCTCTGTCTTTCCGAACATATTCTTTTTCAGAAGGATGAGGTTCCTGTTTGTCAGGATCAGTTCATTGTTGTTGAACATGGAGAGGATATGAGGCCCTCCGCCATAGCCGATCTTGCCGACTCTGAGAACTACTTCTTCTTCCGGACCGAGTTTGAATTCTTCTGCCATATATAGCCTCCGTAGTTAGCTTAAGTGTTATCCGAAATGTTATCCGAAAGGATTCCCGCACCCGGGAGGATCCGTCCTGTAACCATTCCATTATACATCACACGGCAGTGAAATGTCCCGTGGATGTCATTTGTTAATACCGAATGTTTTAGTATAATGACAATGGAACGGATAGATTTAAGGCTCGCAGAGCGAGCCGCTGCGACGCGCGCGGGCTGTCTGTAAGGCAGCACCTTCCTTTCCGCACGCGTGTGCATCATATAACAAAGGGACATCATCAGAGAGGCAGAGAATCGAAAATGAAGATATATACAAGACTTTTGGCAGGTTTTACAGCGGCCGGACTGGGACTTTCGGCGGTCATTTCCGCAAATGCAGCGGGCACGGCCGCTTCGGCTTCTCCTGTAACTGTAGCAGTGGGGACCGAGCCGGCTGTACAGTCGTCGGCACTGTATGCGGACGATCAGACCAAGAGCGAACTTCTGTCCCGGGCGATCAGGGAAATGCTCTCTTGCGGGAACTACCGCGAAGGGGAGGCAATTGCGGTTGTCAGGGGTACTGAGCAGCCCGCCGTATCCGGGACCGGGGAGCTTTTGCTGCAGCTGGGGGCAGGTTCTGTGAAGGACGCCATTGAAACAGAAAAGAAGAACGGTTCACTCTCCGCAGAGCTGGCGCAGCAGCGCATGACTAAGGAGGAAGGGGACGGTTTTTCAATCTGGCAGGTCAGCGATCCCGAAAGGACTACCGGGGAGCTCCTTCAGGAGCTCTATGCAGACAGTGATGTGATCTCGGCAGAGCCGAACTACCTGGCCTATGCCGCCGAGGAAACAGAGGGAACCGGAGCGGAGGAGCAGGAGACCTCGTCGGAGGAACAGGATTCCGCAGTGGAGGACGCTGCTGTCGGAACGAGTGCGGATACCGAGCACGCTCCTACGGAAGAACCGGCTCAGCCGCAGCAGGAAGAGCCCGCTCTTTCTGACCTCAGTGCGATGCAGTGGGAACTGGCGGACACTTCGGACATTTATACGACGCCGCTCTCTCCGACAGGAGGGTACAGTCTCGGCGTTCCCGGATGGAAGGAAGGGCACAGGAACGAGAACGCGCCCGCCAATGCGTCCGGCACGATCTGCATCATGGATACGGGAATCGACACGGACCACCCGGACCTGCAGGGCGTGCTCTACGAGTTTACCCCGGAGCAGCAGGCAAAATACGGCTGCGGAAAATACGGTTATAACGCCAGCGGAGACCAGAGACCGCTCACGGAGCAGAAGGCGGTGGACTCCCACGGTACCCATGTGGCAGGCATTATCGCCGCAAACTGGGACGGAAAGGGCGTGTCCGGTATCGCGCACGGCGTAAAAATCTTCTCTGTGAACGTGTTTGGAGGCGCCGGCAGTGAGCAGGATATGAAATACGTATTGAAGGGATTCCGGTTTCTCATAGACGCCGCACAGGAGGTCAATCTCAAGGCGGTCAACTGTTCCTGGGGAACGGCGCAGCCGCAGTTTGCGCTCAGCACTGTGATCGAAGAGCTGGGAAGAAAAGGCGTCAACACCGTGATCGCCTCGGGAAACAGGTATCTGGACCTGGATGAGTCCATCGATCTGGGAAGTCAGTCCCGCAGTCCCTACGCGATCGTCGTGGGCGCCTCTTCGGCAGACGGCACGATGACGGACTTTTCCTGCTGGGGGCAGGACAGCGTGGATGTTTTTGCGCCCGGCGGATCCATTCTCTCATCGGTGCCGGAGGCCGTTCAGATCGAATCGGGCGGCGATGTATACTCTTACAGCAATAATGTGAGATTTTACCCTGAGGTTTCGGAGGAAGAAAGCCTTCTTTCCGGAATCGAGAGGTTTGATTCGGATACTGCCGGCGTGCTCTTTTTTGACGCCAATCCGGCCCTGGATCCGGAAGCACATCAGATCGGGACGATCAGCGACAAATGCGGATTTGACGACAGGCGTTCAATGGCGCTGCCGCTGTCATCGCTCCCCAAAGAGGAGCAGAAGCCTCACGGCGGCTTCAGCGCGATAAACGGGTATGCCTATATGGCCATTCCGGTAACGTCAGCGCAGGACGCCCGCTGGATCAGTGTCAAAACAGCGATGAGCGACGCCTTTAAGCCCTCCGGCGGAATCGATTCGATCACCTGCAGTGATAAAGAAGGAAATCCGGTCGAGATCGACAGCGCCTGCGTATCCGCTCTCAAGAAGGGATGGGGAAGCAGCGCCTTCTACACAATCTATCAGTGTCAGTGGTCGGTGCTCAGCTACAACATTCAAGGGTATATAGAGGCTTCCAATGAGGCGCATAAACTTCTTGGACAGGACATGACGCAGGAGGAGCGAAATGAGCTGAATTACACAGGTTTTGCAGACTACAGAGATCCCGGTATGATCGAAGGCATCTATGAGTGGGAAAACGGAGAGCAGAAATATGTGATCGCCAGGATCGGAATCGGTATGGTGACCGGTGACGCCAGACAGACAGAAGTCACGGGGCAGACGAATCTGTATGTTGACAACGTAGCTGTCGGCAGTGATAAAGCCTTTGCCGGAAGCTACGCGATTTTTTCGGGCACGTCGATGGCGGCGCCCGAGGTGACGGGATGCCTTGGCGTGATCGCCGCGCAGGAGCCCGAGAGCTCGACACTGACGGAGCAGCAGCTGGAGGAAGAGGCCCGCGAGCGCGCGGCCAAGCTTATGGCCAGTGTCGATTATGATGACGGGCTCTCGTCCCTGTGCCGCACGGGAGGCAGGGTCAACCTGCACGAGAAGACAGAATTCACAGTGAAAGCGCCTCTCATCTCGAAGGCATCCGCACAGGAGGATGGGAATCTGACGGTGGAAGGGTGGTATTTTGGCACCGCGGGAACGGTCGCTGTCGATGACAAGGAGATCGAAGCCATCACATGGGAGGACGGCAGAATCCAGGTGAATCTGAGCGGTATTCCCAACGGATCCCATGTGGTCAGGGTGACAAACGCCGACGGCGCAGTGTCACGGGCAGTGTTCACCACATCTTCGGAGACAGCGGAAGGCCGCAGACTCTTCGAGAAAACACATTCTCTGCCCTTGCGCGAGCAGGCTTTTATAGACAATGAATGCGACCGGATCTACGATTCCATCGCGGCCTGCGGCGGAAAGATATACGCCTTCGCTGTTTCTGCAAAGTACAGAATTCCGCAGAGCCTGTGGAGCTACGACATTGAACAGGACCGGTGGTCGCCCTGCTCCTGGCCGGAAGGGTTTCATATTGATGCGTCGTCAAGTGCCAATCAGCTGGCAGTGCTCAAAGACAGATTGTACCTGCACGGAACGCTGATCAAACAGTCCGAGTCCGGGGAGAGAACTACAGAGGAACACTGCCTGTGGCGCTATGAGCCCTACGGCGATTTCTGGGAAAAGCTGGAGGTTGAAATGCCGTCCGGCTCAATAGGAATTTGTGCGCTCGGTGACACGCTTTACGCGGTAGGCGGCGAATATTGGACGACTGAGGAAGAGAGCGGAGAAGAAGATGAGGATGCGGTGCCTGGAGAGGATGCGGAGCCGGACGGCGATGCGGGATCGGGCGATGATGCTGCACAGAATACCTGCCTGAAGTTCTACAAGATTGATCTTTCCGGAGGAAAGGGCAAGGAAATCAAGTCAGATATTGATGCTTCTTACGACGGCATGTACAGTAAAATAGAGCCGAGCACAGACACGTTGTACATCTTCCTGAAATACGGCCTTGAGACTGACCCTTCGTCGATTAAGGATATGACTACGAAGTGAAAGCTACTTCGAGTTTCCTATGACG
>JAFUFL010000054.1 GCA_017469935.1 Lachnospiraceae bacterium | reverse complement strand
TCTCTCCTCTGGGAGATCTCGAAGATCTTCTTCTCCGCCTGGTTCATGATGACATCCATGTCATCCTTCTGCGTATAGCAGGCTCCCGCGATCTCCTCGTTGGCTCGGATCATTTTGCGAAGCAGCGACTTTTCCGAGACAATCTGTGCATAGGACTTGATGTTGGCCGATGTGGGCACCTGTTCGATCAGCTCCAGGATCGTGCTGCTGCCGTAGACCTCCGGCGGCAGGTTTTTCTCGCGCAGCCGTGTCTGCAGCGTGACGGGATCTACCGCCATGCCTTTCTGGTGCATCTCAACGATCGCAGCAAAAAGCACGCCGTACTGACGGGCGTAGAAATCCTCTTCTCTGAGCATTTCCATGGCGACTTCGATCGCCTCCGCGTCCATCAGCATTGCACCGATCACGGACTGTTCCGCTTCTATACTGTGGGGCATCACCCGCTTGATTGCATCTTCCTCAGCCATTTACCCGTCCTTAGTATTCTTACGCTTCCTGCACGACCACGTTGAGCTTTCCGGTCACCTGTGTGTGGAGTTTGATCGGGACCTCAAAGGTTCCGAAAGACTTGATGGGCTCCGCCACCTGGATCTTCTTTTTGTCCAGATCCAGCCCGTGCTGCTCCTTGGCCGCTGCCGCAATCTCCTTGGCGGAAATAGAGCCGAACACTTTGCCGTTTTCGCCCGCCTTCATCTTGACGACGATCTTGCGCGCTGCGAGATCCTCCGCCATAGCCTTGGCGTCCGCGAGCTTCTGTGCCGCGACCTTGTCCTCGTGTGCCTTCTGGAGCTTAAGCTCATTTTTATTCTTCTCGGTGGCTTCCACCCCCAGCTTCTTGGGGAGCACATAGTTGCGGGCATAGCCGTCGCTTACCTTGACGATCTCGCCCTTTTTGCCGAGTGATTTGACGTCCTGTAATAAGATTACCTGCATAATTCACCTCATATTTCCGGAGCCGCAAAGCCCCTGTTGGTTAATGGTTAAATGTCTCCGGCCTCCGTCATCTTGCTGATGGTAGACTTAAGTTTCTCTATGGCCTCTTCGATCGAAGTGTTCTCCAGCTGGCATCCCGCGACATTGAGGTGCCCGCCTCCGCCCATCTTCTCCATGATCAGCTGCACGTTGACCTCATCGATGGAGCGGGCGCTGATGAATATCTCATTCTGGTAGCGTGTCAGGACGAAGCTTGCCTTTACGCCCTTGATATTGAGCAGGTCATTGGCCGCCTGGGCGCCCACTACCGTGGGGCTCTGGGCGTCCTCCGCACTGCAGACGGAGATCGCATAGGCGTCCAGATAGATCTGCGCGTGAGACACCGCATCCGCTTTGGCCCTGTAAGAGACGACGTCATCCCGCAGGAGCTTGCGCACACGGGTTACGTCCGCACCGCAGCGGCGCAGGAAAGCGGCCGCCTCGAAAGTGCGCACGCCTGTCCTGTTGGTGAAATTGTTGGTGTCCACGACGATGCCGCCGTAGATCGCATCCGCCTCTTCCGGCCGGATCTTGATATTCTCTCCGGTGTACTGCAGAATCTCGGATACCATTTCACACGCGGAGGATGCGTAAGGTTCCACATAGGAGAGTGTCGCATTCTCGATCACTTCTTTGCCCTGTCTGTGGTGGTCCAGTACCACGATCGACTTGCACTTCTTGAGCAGTTCCGGGCATTCCGTGATGCTGGGCTTATTGACATCGACGACTACCAGCGCGGAGTTGTCTGTGACATACTCCATCGCATGGATGCTGTCGATGATCATATCTTTTTCATAATTCTCATTCTTCTCAAACAGCGACAAAACCTGTCGGAGCGAAATCGTTCTCTCGTTGATGACAATGTACGCCTTGCGGTTCAGCGTCCTTGCGATCCTGTAAATGCCCAGCGCGGCGCCGAAGCTGTCCGGATCCCCGAGGCGATGGCCCATGATAAAGACCGTATCTCTCGAGCCTATAATCTCCTTGAGCGCCTGCGCCTTGACTCTCGCCTTTACGCGGGTGCTCTTCTCCACCTGTCTGCTCTTGCCGCCGTAATAAGTGACATTCTCGGAATTCTTGACGACCGCCTGGTCGCCGCCTCTTCCCAATGCGAGGTCGATGGCATTTCTGGCAAACTCATAGTTCTGTGCGTAAGAGAGTCCGTCAAGGCCGATTCCGATACTGAGCGTGATCGCCATTTCATTACCGATCTTGACTGTTTTGGCGTCCTCCAGAAGATCAAAGTGATCTTCCTCCAGCTGCCGCAGCGCTTTCTTGCGCATCACGATCAGATACTTATCCTTCTCCATCTTGCTGCAGATTCCGTCGATGGAGGCAAAATATTTCGTAACCTTACGATCGATCAGAGCCACGAGCAGCGATTTACGGACATCTTCCAGCGTATCGACCGCTTCCTCGTAGTTGTCGATATAGACAAATCCGACTACCATACTCTGGTCATCCACTTCCTGGATGGCCAGCCTCGCCGCCGTATTATCGATCAGGAACAGAGAATACAGTTCGCCTTTCCTGGCTTTTTCATCCAGCATTGTGTTGGAGGGAAGAAGATCGGCCATATTCAATTTTTTGATCTGGGCCATGTAGCTGCTGCCCTCGAGCTCCACCTGGATCCGGATGTCCTTGCCGTCCCCCGGAAAACTCTCTCTCCTGACCGACGGGAAAATCGTTGTAATGGAGCGCCTGTAATCGGCGTCCTTGTGTACGGCCGCCGCAAAGGCATCATTGATCCACTCAATCTTGCCCGAATCGTCCAGGAGCGCGTACGGAACGTCAAACCTCTTGAGCAGCTCTCCCTGCATCTGTTCGTAAGAAGTGGCAAAATCCAGCATCTCCCTGCGCAGGATCTCGCTGTTGTTGAGATACATGTAGAGCGTGAAAATAAAGTAGATCACCAGAAAGACTGTGAGGATCACGCCCACCGGCCAGTCGATAAAATAAACGAGCACGGTGATTGCCGCGAGAAACAAACCCAGAAGAAGCGGGATCTTAAAGAAAGCGCTCAGTTTCTTCTTACGTCTCTCCCTTCTGCTCATCGCTTAACTCCTCCGGATTCTCTCGATACTTTCGGATCCACTCTTTATACGGAGTGTCGGGATCCAGGATCAATTCGCCGTGATCACTGCTTCCGATCACGAATTTATTGTAATCTCCAAACTGACGGCGCAGATGCACCTTATATCCCTTGGGCACCGGGACTTTGAGCATCTCAAAATCAAGGTAGACCGTATCGTCAAATTCGGAGCGGTAATCATACATCCGCATGCCATAGGGCGCATAACTGATCTTGGCGACATATTTGGTGGGGATATCGTTGTATCTTCTGCATTCCTCGTCAAACTTCCTGTACGCATCTTTCCAGGAGTAGAACCTGCTCACAAGAGGCATGACCATATGGGCCGCCTTGCGCTTGGCGGAAGCCTTCTCCGAGTCAAAACCGACCGTGGTTCTGTAGAGGATCTTGGCCTGTTCCCTGTATTTCTCGATCCGCTTCATCTGCTTCGCCCACAGCTTGCGGTTCCTCACCACATTGTCCAGCGGGAAGATATCGATGAATATTCCCTGGTTAAAGGGCACATTCTTCTCCACTTCGCTGAGCAGCACGCCCGTGGTATTGCTGTTTCTGAGCTGTGCGTGTCCCCTGAAGTAGCCCTCATCCGTGTCAAAAGTCTGAAAGAAGTAGGGCTCCTCAAACTCGTCCGCGTGGGCGCACAGAAGGTCGTACTGATCTCTGAGCATCATCAGGTCAATGTCGTCGTCCCAGGGAATCATGCCCTTATGTCTCTCGGCGCCGAGGATGGTCCCGCCGGACGCGTAATACTTGATCCCGTATTTTTTGCAGACCTGATCCAGCTGATAAAGAAGATCCAGTTCCACCGCCCATACTTTTTTCATGTGGGCACTGACCACGTATCCGCATCTCTCTTCTTCCTGATAAAAGGAATCATCTATTTCCAGTTTCATGTCTCTCCTCTCAGAATCGCTTCGCGCCCAAGGCTCGTCCGGCGAGCCGCCGCGCCGCGTGCAGGCTGCCCGCAAGGCAGCGTTTTCCTTTCCCTGCGTCAGTGCATCGTTTGTTTCAGAGGGGATTTCTCCCCATAATAATTACAATATACCACTAAACGCTCCCGCAAAAAAGCGAAATAAGAAAGGCCTTCTTCCCAAACTGTCAGGAAGAAGGCCTCTGAATTCTCTGCATTTACCCTACGCCGCCCTCTCGCTCAGCGCTCTGTGTAGGGCATAAGAGCCAGATGACGGGCTCTCTTGATCGTAGCAGTCAGCGCTCTCTGGTGAGTGGCGCAGGTGCCGGTGATCCGTCTGGGAAGGATCTTGCCGCTCTCAGACACATACTTGTGAAGCTTTGCAACATCCTTATAATCGATCGCATTGTCTTTGCCGCAAAAAACGCAGACTTTCTTTTTTCTATGGAAACCGCCTCTTTTTCTGAAAGGCGCATCTTTTCTCTCGGTATAAGCCATTTTAACCTCCTGTATTATTTCAGGTACACAGCCGGTCTGGCGTAAAAGCCCGATCAGGCGAAAGGAAGTTCCTCGTCAATTCCGTCCGGAATATTCATAAATCCGTCAAGGCTGTCAGAAGTGTCGGCGTGCTGCTGGGAAGACTGGCTTGCTCCGCCGTTTCCTCCGTAGTTGTTACCGCCGTTTCCGCCGTAGCTGCCGCCACCGTTTCCGCCGCCGTAACCGCCGTTACCGCCATTGTAATTATTGTTTCCACCATAATTTCCGTTTCCGCCAAAGTTTCCGCCGGAAGAGGCATTCTTGCTCTCCGCGAACTCCTGGTCCTCAATAACTACTTCCGTAGTGTAGACCTTGACGCCGTCCTTATTGGTGTAACTGCCGGTCTGAATACGACCGGTAACAGCCATTTTCGTTCCCTTTTTGAGATATTTCTCAACGAACTCACCGGATTTTCCGAAAGCAACGCAGGGAATAAAATCCGCGTTGTTGCCGTCATTACCGGCGTTACGGCTGAATCTTCTGTCGACTGCCAGCGTATATCTGGCAATGCACATGGAATTGTCGCCCTGTGTATATCTGATCTCGGGGTCCCTTGTCAGTCGCCCCATTAAGATTACTTTGTTCATTCTGACCTCTGCTTTCTGTTAAGCTTCGTCCTTCTTAACACACAGATATCTGATGACATTGTCCATAATGCGCATGCGGCTCTCGATCTCGTGGATCGCAGCGCCTTCAGCCTCAAAAGGAATGAAGTAGTAGTACGCTTCGTTCATCTTCTGAATCTCATAAGCGAGCTTCTTCTTTCCCCAGTCTTCGACTTCACCGACCTCGCCGCCGAAACGGGCGATCAGGTCCTTGCATCTGTCGACTACGGCTGTCCTTGTTTCATCGTCAATCTGCGCATTGACAACAACGGCTAACTCGTATTTGCTCATGTGTTCTTACCTCCTTCTGGTCTCTGGCCCTCACTCGCCGGTGAGAGCAAGGAAAAAATAGCGGGACAAATCCCACGGAAGATAAGCTTACCATAGAATTTGTCCCGTTGCAAGCGTTTTTTTGAGTGTCAAGTGTGTCACGGGGACGTATCTACTGACACATTTTTTCAAAATGTGTCAGTAGATACGTCCCCGTGACACACGGCCTCAACCGGCCTTACCAACTCTTATTTCTCGTATCCCACAAGGAATGCCTTGGTGTTGATCTCCACCGTCTTGGGCGGAACCTTCTCCTCGATGACCTTCAGCCACTCTTCTCTCGTGAAGTCCATGTGTCTGGCGGCCAGACCCAGGACGACATTGTTGAAGACGCGGGAGTTGCCCAGGCGAAGCGCCTCGTCCATGGCGTCGATCCTGTAGACCGTGTATTCCTTTTCCAGGTTCTCAATGATATTGTCGGGATATTTTGCCGCGCCCATCACGACGCTGATGGGATCGATGCGCCAGTCGTTCACGATCAGGACGCCGTCCTTCTTCAGGAAATGCGCATAGCGCATGGCCTCGAGCCTCTCGAAAGCGATCAGGACATCGGCCTGTCCCTCCTCGACGATGGGCTCCGCCACATTGTCTCCGTAGCGGACAAACGTAACAACGCTTCCTCCGCGCTGCGCCATGCCGTGCACTTCCGAAACCTTAACCTGATAGCCGGCATTGCCCATGACACCGCCGAGAATACGGCTGGTGAGCAGGGTGCCCTGTCCGCCGACGCCTACGATCATAATATTCTTTGTTTCCATTCTCTTACCTCCCGTCTCTCAGGCCTTAACCTGCTGCAGAGCGCCGAATTTGCACAGGCTCATGCACAGGCCGCAGCCGTTGCACATGGTCTTGTCGATCGCGATCGAACCGTCTTCTCTCTTTGTCAGAGCAGGGCAGCCGGGACGCAGGCAGGCGCCGCAGTGCACACATTTCTCCGGGATCGGCTCCACCTTGTAAGGGTGCTTCTGATCCTTGAGAAGCGCGCAGGGTGCTTTCGCGATGATGACGGAAAGCTCGTCTTTCTTCACTTCTTCCTTGATGACTTTGGTCAGGGCATCAAGATCGAAGGGATTGACTTCGTGGACATTTGTAATGCCGATGCCGTTGCACAATTTAGTGAAATCGACCGCGGGGACGATCTCGCCGGAGAGGGTCTTTCCGGTCGCGGGGTGGTCCTGGTGGCCGGTCATGCCGGTCGTGCGGTTGTCGAGGATGATGACCGTGCCGTGGGACTGGTTGTAGAACATATTGATCAGGGAGTTGATTCCCGTGTGCATGAACGTGGAATCACCGATGACCGCCACCCAGTTCTTGATGTAATCGTGTCCCTTGGCTTTCTCCATGCCGTGCAGGGAGGAGATGCTCGATCCCATGCAGACGGTTGTGTCCACGACGGACAGCGGAGCCAGTGCTCCCAGCGTGTAGCAGCCGATATCGCCCGCCGCGTGAATCTTCAACTTGCTCAAAACAGAGAAAGTGGCGCGGTGCGGGCATCCCGGACAGAGGATCGGCGGCCTCGGGGGAATCTGCGGCTCACCCTTGATTCCCAGATCCATTCCCAGGACCTTCTCTCTGATCATGTTGGCGCTGTATTCGCCCTGGATCGTAAAGATTTCCTTACCGATGCAGGAGATGCCCCAGGACCTGACCTGCTCTTCCACTACGGGCTCCAGCTCTTCGAAAATATAGAGCACATCTACCTTGGACGCAAAGTCCTCGATGAGTTTTCTGGGAAGCGGGTGGCACATGCCGAGCTTGAGGATGGAGGCGTTCGGACACACTTCCTTGACATACTGATAAGCGATGCCTTCCGTGATAAAACCGACTTTCTTGCCGTCCATGGTCATATCGCCCATCTCGACCTTGTTGAAAGGCGCTGTATTGGCATACTCCGCGAGGTCCTTCATGCGCTGTTCGACGACCACGTGGCGCTTCTTGGCCATACCGGGCATCATGACATGCTTCTGGATATTTCTCTCATACGGTTTGTCCGGGATCTCCTCGCGCTCGCACAGCTCGACTTCACACTGGGAGTGGGCAAGGCGGGTTGTCGTCCTGACGATGACCGGCGTATCGAACTTCTCGCTGATCTCATAGGCGTATTTAATGTAATCTTTGGCCTCCTGGGAGTCCGCGGGCTCCATGCAGGGGATTGCCGCCGCGCGGCATACCATTCTGGTGTCCTGCTCGTTCTGGGAGCTGTACAGGCCGGGATCATCCGCCACGACCGCGACCAGTCCGCCGTTACAGCCGATATAGGAGAAGGAATACAGCGGATCCGCCGCCACATTCAGTCCGACCATCTTCATGGTGCAGAAAGATCTCACGCCGCTGATGGAAGCGCCGATCGCCACCTCTGCGGCAACTTTCTCGTTGGGCGCCCACTCCGCGTAAACGCCGGGATACTTTACCAGTTCCTCGCTGATCTCCGTGCTGGGCGTGCCGGGATAGGCCGATGAGACCTTGGCGCCGGCTTCCCAGACGCCTCTGGCGATCGCCGCGTTGCCGAGCATCATTTTCTTCTCGCTCATAATCAGTACCTCTTTCTCTGTTTTAAATAAGATGCGGGCTGCTCTCCGACGAGCCGCCGCGTTATTTCATTCTCCGAATCTCGCCCTGGCTCTCGCAAGGTCCTGGGCGTCGTCGACCTCGCACCACATCTCCTCCGGGACTTCCACGATCCGGAAATCGCACTCGCGGTAGTACATCAGGCTCCCGAGAACCTTCTCATAATAGCTGTTCTCTCCCATGCACTCCACGTACCAGCGGATCAGCGGCATATATTTGTTCTTTACGAAGTCCTTCTCGAACTTGTACATATTGACGGTCTTGCGGGTGGGCGCGTAATCGAAGTCCTCTCCCTGCCATTTGCCCAGGATCAGCTCCAGCGCCTTGTCACCGTCGACGCGGATCACGGACCCGTCCATGGTCTCCGGATTGAAAGGGCTCACCAAAATGGAGCACTCGCCCTTGCCCTCAAGGAGCTTTTCGATCATTTCCTTGTGATAGTAGATGTCACACTCGAGCATGATCATGTCGTCATCGCAGAAATCGGCCGCCTTGTAGAGGGAGACGACGTTGTTGGTCTCCAGATATCTTTTGTTTTCAAAATATCGAACCGGCACTCCGTTCCACTCGTCGCCGATGTTTTCCTTTATATAATCTGCCATGTGCCCGACGACGATCCCGATCTCCGTGATCCCGCAGGCCGTGACATTGTTCAGCGCGTTGCACAGAAGCGGCGTTCCGTTTACCTTGACCATGGACTTGGGCATGGTATTTGTTATAGGCTGAAGTCTTCTGCCGAATCCTGCTGCCAGAATTAGTGCCTTCATATAGAGAACCTCCTTGAGTGTATGTTTATAGTTCGCTCTATTGTACCATATTTACGGACTTTTATGGGCAGACCGCATGCAGATCCGGTTCTTTCTCTGCATGAATGCCTCCCCAAAGCCGCACCGGGCTTTGCAGGAGGCATTCTCATACACTTTCAGATTCCCGATTTTCTCACTGAGGGGCTTTGTCAGTCAATTCTTACGATCCATCCTTCGGGAGCTTCGATCCTGCCCATCTGGATGCCTGTGAGCGTATCATACAGCTTCTGCATGACAGGGCCCATCTTCTCCATACCATTGGAGAATTCGATCTCCTTGCCGTGGTCATTGATCTTGCCGATCGGGGAGATGACTGCCGCCGTGCCGCAGAGTCCGCACTCCTTGAACTCGCCGGCCTCGACCTCGGAGAGAAGGACTTCTCTCTCGACCACCTTCATGCCCAGGTAATGCTCCGCCACATAGTGGATGGAGCGGCGTGTGATGGAAGGAAGAATGCTGTCGGAAGCGGGGATGACCAGCGTGTTGTCCTGATCCACCAAAAGGATATTGGCGCCGCCCGTCTCCTCGAGCTTGGTTCTCGTCGCGGGATCCAGGTAAATATTCTCCGCAAAGCCCTGCTTGTGCGCATCCACAATAGCGTGAAGGCTCATCGCATAGTTGAGGCCTGCCTTGATGTGGCCGGTTCCTCTGGGGGCCGCGCGGTCAAAATCACTGACGCGGACCACGATCGGCTTCGCGCCGCCCTTGAAGTAAGGGCCTACCGGTGTCGTAAAGATACGGAACATGTAATCGTCTGCGGGCTTAACGCCGATTACAGGGCTGATACCGAACATGTAAGGGCGAATATAAAGAGTGGCGCCCGTGCCGTACGGAGGAACCCACGCCTCATTGGCCTTGACGGTTTGCTTGACGGCTTCGACAAATCTGTCCACAGGGAACGGAGGCATCTCAAGGCGCAGCGCCGAATCATACATTCTCTGTGCGTTGAGGTCGGGGCGGAAACATACGATGTGTCCGTCTTCCGTCTCATAAGCCTTGAGTCCTTCAAAGACCGACTGGGAATACTGAAGAACACCGGCGTCTTCACTCATTACGATCTTGTCATCGGAAATGAGCGCGCCGTCGTCCCACTTGCCGTCCTGATACATGGACACATATCTCTTGTCTGTCACATGATAGCTGAATCCCAGGTTTCCCCAATCAATGTCTTTCTTCGCAACCATTACTGTTTCCTCCTGATCACTTGATAGTCTCATATAATTCATCACTTTAGCGTGGTGCATTTCCCGAACAATTATAGTACTCCGCTTTTGAATTTTCCAGTGCTATTATGAAATTAAATTAATATTCATGTTGAATAATTTTCATGTCAAAACAGAGAGCATGCACAAGGTACTCAAATCCCGCCCGTAAAGCTGGATCTTTCACTGTTTTGACTTTGCGGATCCCGCCGTTCCCCGTCACGGATCGAGCAGCGCGCAGATTCCCACAAGGCCGGGCCCGGTGTTAATGGCCAGAGTGGCATTGATCTGCTTGACGAAAAGAATCTCCTTGCTGGTCAGCTGTGTCTCTACCAGTTCCAGCATCCTTCCGGCCTCCTCATTGGCCGCGCCGTGGCCGACGATGATCCAGCAGTGATGTCCCTTGCAGAACTGCATCATCTCGCTCAGGAGTTTCTTCTTGCCCTGCTTGGCGCCCCGGATCAGTCCTACCGTATAGTAGATTCCTTCCTCATTGCAGGAAATGATCGGCTTTAAGTTGAGCACCTCCCCTACGACCGAGGTGACCTTTCCGATCCTGCCGCCCTTTTTGAGGTACTTGAGGGTGTCCATGTAGAACATGACCTTGGAGTCGTAGATCTTATTCTCGAGACCTGTCTTTACTTCCTCGAAAGACCAGCCGTTCTCGAGCTTGGTGGCCGCCCAGATCGCCCAGATTCCCGAGGCGACGGAGATATTCTTTGTATCAAATACATAGACCTCCAGCTCCTCCTGCTGCGATGCCGCCAGACGGATCGTGTTGAACGTGCCGCTCAGGCCGCTCGAGATCGCGATGGCGATGACCTTCTCATAGCCCGCCTCGCGGATCCTGTCAAACATATCCTGCACTTCCGCGAGCGAAGGCGTGGAGGTGCTGGGATACTCGTCGGGAAAGCGCCGGTAGACCATCATCGGGTCAATATTCACGCCGTCCTCATAATCCTTCTCCGGATACATGACACGCAGAGGCAGCATCCAGATATTGTATTTTTCCCTGAAATTCTGGGGGACATCGCACCCCGAGTCAGTAAGAATCGCAACTTTATCCTTGTTCATAAGCTTCTCCCTGCCGCAGACTTGATTATTCCTGCCTGTATCGTGTTTAATCTATCTTTCTAGAATAGTCTTTTTATCGTTTACAGTCAAGAATTGCACGGATTGCCGCCCGCCGCGCCTCGCGGGAAAACTGTCATGCGGCGGAACTTGACGCCGCCACTAAGAACGCCGATAATGAAAGCTACTCTTACTAACAACAAAAGCCTAGGGAAGGAAACAGCGCATGCTTGCATTTGATGTCAATAATTACGATATAAACAGTGAACGGGACCTGGCCGTCGACGCGGCCGTCGTCCTCAAAAAAAGAGAAGGCCGTACGATCAAATCCGGCGGCCTGTGGGTCTATGACAATGAGATCGCGCAGATGCGCGGCACCTTCGAAGACGGCGATATCATCTCCGTCGAGGACTTCGACGGCTATTTTATGGGCTATGGGTACATCAACCGGAAATCCAAAATCACCGTCCGTCTCCTCTCCCGCCGCCGCGAGAATCCGGTCACGCCGGCTTTTCTGGCACAGAGAGTGCGCAGCGCCTGGGAATACCGCAAAAAAGTGATCGACACTTCCAGCTGCCGCCTGCTCTTCGGAGAGGCTGACTTCCTGCCCGGTCTCACCGTCGACAAATACGAGGACATTCTGGTGGTCGAATCCCTGGCTCTTGGCATTGACCGCCTCAAAGGCTATATTCTGGCGGCGCTTGTGACGGTCCTGGCAGAAGATGGCATCAAAGTGCGCGGCATCTATGAGCGGAGCGACGCCAAGGTCCGCGAGCTCGAAGGCATGCCCCGCGAAAAGGGATTCCTGACAGCTCCCTTCGATACCAAAATACAGATCACCGAGAACGGCGTCCGCTATATGGTCGACGTCGAGAACGGCCAGAAGACCGGCTTCTTCCTGGACCAGAAGGACAACCGGCGGGCGATCCACCGCCTGTGCGGCGGCGCCAAGGTTCTGGACTGCTTTACGCACACGGGATCTTTTGCCCTCAATGCGGCCATCGCCGGCGCCTCCTCCGTGACCGCCGTCGACGCCTCGGACCTGGCTGTCGAGCAGGCGCAGGAGAACGCGCGGCTCAACGGCGTGGAGGACCGGGTCTCCTTCCTGTGCCGCGATGTCTTCGCTCTTTTGCCCGAGCTCATTGAAAAGGGTGAGCAGTATGACGTGGTCATCCTGGATCCGCCGGCCTTCACAAAGTCCCGAAACTCCATCAAAGCTGCCGCCCGCGGCTACAGGGAGATCAACCTGCGCGGCATGAAGCTGGTCAGAAACGGCGGCTTTCTGGTCACCTGCTCCTGCTCCCACTTCATGGATCCCGAGCTCTTTAAGAAGACCATCGGGGAGGCCGCCAGGGACGCGCACAGAAGGCTCCGCCAGATCGAATTCCGGACCCAGGCGCCCGATCACCCGATCCTGTGGTCGTCGGATGAGTCGTATTATTTAAAATTTTACATTTTCCAGGTTGTGGAAGAGACTTAACCACTGTTTACACGGTTTTTTATGCTCCGGAAAGCGTACATATAATACTCTTGCGACAAACGTATGCCGAAAATGCAGAGCTCTGCATTTTCGGCATGTCATCTCCATCACTCTTCTGTAGGAACATCGCGTTTCTTCCCGTACACCGCGCTTGGCTCCGCAACCATTCTGAACGCCGGTGTTGTCGTATCATAGACAACTTTTTCAGGTTTTTGTTCTTCAGCTGTGAAAACAGCATTACCCAGGCCAAAGAACCGATCAAAGAAATCCTTAAGTTTTTCGATAACTCTCTGCTTCTTTTCAGCTCTTTTACCGCCGCCGAAGCGAGAGACCGGCGGCATCAGCTTATCAATGTCAGTGCCTGTGGTCCTGATCTCACCATCCCGGAATGCGTTCTCCATATACTTTCTGGTCTCAGCTTCTTTCAGCTTCTCGCTCGTGATGATCTCCATGAGCTGTCGTTCACGTTCTTTGGCAACATAATCGTGCCACTCTGCCATAACATCATCTACTTCATTGATCCCGGAAATAAAAGTCTCGATCAGTGCCTTCTTGCTGCGCAGCTCCGGACTGGCATCAATAGCCTTCTGAATCGTGATCAGTACCTCTTTGTCAGTACAGTGTGTATCATGATACTTCTTGACCAGAAGAAGTATATAATCAATGTTGATCTCAATCTGTCGAATCAGTTCGACCTCGAAGACGAGATCATCCGTAATATCTTCTGCGTCCTTGCCTTCACGCCGCTTACGCCACTCGTCCCGCAGATCCTGGTATCGTCCCAGATAATCCTGCAAGTCGCGCTCGGAGATCAGCTCATGACCTTTGAATTCATCGAAGGATGACAAAAGATTGCGCATCCGGAGAATCGCCCCAAACAAGGCAATGAAATCCTTCTGATTCTGCTCTCCGATGATTTGCGGCTCAGACAGCGGGAACTTGGTGGTCAACTCGCCAATCATATCCACATAGCCCGGATGCTGCTTGCCTTCCATATCGACATATCCGTTATAATAGGCTTCGAACTTCTGAAGCAGAACTATGCCGCCTGCATTCTTATCGCCAAAGAGAGAGATTGCTGCATCTACCCGCTTCTGGAGGTTTCGAAAGCAGACGATATTGCCGAAGGTCTTGATACTGTTCAGGATCCGGTTCGTCCGGCTGAAGGCCTGGATCAGCCCATGCATTTTCAGATTCTTATCGACCCAGAGCGTATTCAGCGTTGTGGCGTCAAAGCCGGTCAGGAACATATTGACCACAATCAGCAGATCAAGCTCCTTGTTCTTCATCCGCAAAGATACGTCCTTATAATAGTTCTGGAACCGGTCGCCGTCGGTCGAGTAGTTCGTGTGGAACATCTCGTTATAATCCCGGATAGCCTTATCCAGAAAATCCCGGCTTGTCCGGTCCAGGGCACGGGTGTCTTCACTATTTTCCTCATCCAGTAGATCCGTATCCGGCTCGGCTTCATTGGCTCCATAGCTGTAAATAGTGGCAATCCGCAGTTTTTTCGTCGGATCAGCTTCCATTTGCTTTTGGAATTCCTGATAGTACAGCCTCGCCATCGGAACAGAAGCCACACAGAGAATAGAATTGAATCCACTGACACGCTGCTGCTGTTTGATTTCCTCAACCTTACCTTTCGCACCGGAAGCCACATCTGCTATGTTCATCAGCGAATTAAAGACGTATGTCTTATCACCTCGATATGTTTTCTGATCAAAATGTTCCAGAATATATTTCGTCACCAACTCAATCCGTTTGGGCGCCATAAACGCTTTCTCGCGGTCGATATCCCAGACTTCCTTGTCATCGATATCCGGATCCGTGTCCATCGTTTTGATATAGTCCACCCGGAACGGCAGGACGTTTTTATCATTGATCGCGTCTACAATGGTATATGTGTGAAGCTGGTCTCCGAATGTCTGCTCAGTCGTAAAGAACTGCGGATTTCGGACCGCACCGGTATTCGTTGCAAAGATCGGTGTCCCTGTGAATCCAAACAGATGGTACTTCTTGAAACTCTTGACTATGGCCGTATGCATGTCTCCGAACTGGCTGCGGTGGCATTCGTCAAAGATGATGACCACATGCTTCTGATAGACCTCGTGCCCCGGGTTTTTCTTGATGAAGGTCGAGAGTTTCTGAATTGTTGTGATAATGATATGGGCGTTCGGATCCTCCAACTGGCGTTTCAGGATAACCGTGCTGGTATTGCTGTTGGCAGCACCCTTCTCGAAACGGTCATATTCTTTCATGGTCTGGTAATCCAGATCTTTGCGATCTACCACAAAGAGGACCTTGTCGATATAAGGAAGCTGTGAGGCCTGACGAGCGGTCTTGAAGGACGTCAAGGTCTTGCCGGAGCCGGTCGTGTGCCAAATATATCCTCCGCCGGCCACGGTTCCGTATTTCTTGTAATTGTTGGCGATCTCGATCCGGTTCATGATCCGCTCGGTCGCCGTGATCTGATACGGCCGCATGACCATCAACATGTTCTCCGATGTGAAGATGCAGTATTTTGTCAGGATGTTCAAAATCGTATGCCTGGCAAAGAAAGTCCGGGTAAAATCGATAAGATCCGGGATCACCCGGTTGCTGGCATCAGCCCAGAAGCAAGTGAACTCAAAACTGTTACTGGTCTTTTCCTTCTTCTGTTTGCCTGACTTCGCATCTTTGATTGCGTTAAAGCGGGTGCTATTGGAGTAATACTTGGTATTGGTACCGTTGCTGATCACAAAGATCTGCACATATTCAAAGAGGCCGGATCCCGCCCAGAAGGAGTCCCGCTGATATCGGTTGATCTGATTGAAGGCCTCCCGGATCGCCACGCCTCGCCGTTTCAGCTCCACATGGATCATCGGGAACCCATTGACCAGGATCGTGACATCATAGCGGTTGTTGTGTCTGGCACCTTCCTCCCGGCTGACAGCATACTGATTGATCACCTGCAGGAAGTTGTTGTGGATATTCTTCTTATCGATCAGCGTGATATTCTTTGTGCTGCCATCATCACGCTTTAAGACCTGTACATAATCCTCCTGGATTTTACGAGTCTTCTCTACGATATGATCGTTTGGATTTGCCAGATTGTCCTTAAAAAACCGATTCCACTCACCCAGGGTGAATTGATAACTGTTCAATCTTTCAATCTGCTTCCTAAGATTGGTGATTAAATCAGCCTCTGTATGAATCGGCAGATACTGATAACCCTGCTCACAGAGGAGCCTTATAAATTCTTGTTCCAGCTCTGCCTCGCCCTGATAACTGTCGAGCCGGGTCTTCACAGGTTCATATTCCGTGACAACGGTGTTTTCACTTGTCTGGGCGACGATGTTGAAATACGACACTTAAAACACCTTCTTTCTTACGTTAGTTCCTTAAAGCTCAGGAGCTTGTCTCGATAGTATTCGTACTGTTTCTGTCTGGCCTCAATTTCGGCGGGAAGGCCGGAAGAAAGGTCGTTGCAGAGCTTATCGAATCTGCTGATTACTTCAACAAGCTTATCTTGCTTTTCAACTGGTGGAAGAGGAATCTGTAGAAGCTTCATTTCTCTCATAGGAATGCTTTTAACTGTTCCACCCGCCACTTTTTTCATATAAGCAGTTTTAGTTTTCTCTGTCATCAAAAGATATCTCAAATAATGTGGGCGCAGCATGCTTTGATCAGGCTTTATTGTATAGACACCCTCTTTGATATTCCAGTTTGTCGGCGTTTCTTCGATAACAGCGGTTTCTCCAATTGTTCCTGTTCCTGAAAACAACACATCCCCCGCTTCCAGGTTGGAGCGATTATTACATAACCGTAATGCCTCGTTGTTCATACGGTCGGTTTTATCAGTCGGAACTATTTTCCCTCCGACGATCTCTCTGATCGTAATATAATAGTTTTCCGCATCGTCTGTATTCAGTTTGAAGAACTGACGGGGATTAAGACCTGTATTTAATGAGACAATAACCTCATCCAGCTGAACAATCGCATAGCCATACACATACTGAAGAAGCGTTATTTCAGCATGTCTGCTTGCCTGTCTGTCTAT
>JAFUFL010000053.1 GCA_017469935.1 Lachnospiraceae bacterium | reverse complement strand
GTCTATCTGGCTATGCCGCCTCTCTACAAGCTGGAGAAGAACAAGAAAGTATGGTATGCCTACAGCGACGATGAACTCAACAGGATTCTCAACGATGTAGGAAGAGACCAGAACAACAGGATCCAGAGATACAAAGGACTCGGAGAGATGAACCCCGAGCAGCTCTGGGAGACGACAATGAATCCGGAGACCAGGATCCTCAAGAGAGTCATGATCAATGAGGAGACGGAGTCGGAGGTAGACCTCACTTTCAATATTCTCATGGGAGATAAGGTAGAGCCCAGAAGGGAATTTATTGAAGAGAACGCAAAGTTTGTCAAGAATCTGGATATCTGATGATCAGGGTTGATCAGCAGTTACATTAGTACAAGGTAGGTCAGGCATGGAAGAAAACATTTTTGACAGAATACAGGAAGTTGATCTGCAAAAAACGATGGAGACTTCTTATATCGACTACGCGATGAGCGTCATCGCGTCCAGAGCGCTTCCGGACGTAAGAGACGGGCTCAAGCCGGTACAGAGAAGAATCCTTTACGCGATGAGCGAGCTTAACGTAGGCCCCGATAAACCGCACAGAAAATGCGCTCGTATCGTCGGCGATACAATGGGTAAATATCATCCTCACGGAGACAGCTCAATTTACGGATCGCTGGTCAATATGGCTCAGCCCTGGTCTATGCGCTATACGCTCGTTGACGGACACGGAAACTTCGGATCCGTGGACGGCGACGGCGCGGCGGCCATGCGATACACGGAGGCAAGGCTCACAAAGATCTCCATGGAGATGCTGGCTGAGATCGGCAAGAATACGGTGGACTTTGTCCCTAACTTCGACGAGACGGAGAAAGAACCCGCCGTTCTTCCCAGCCGTTTTCCGAACCTTCTCGTGAACGGCACGACCGGCATTGCGGTCGGCATGGCCACCAACATACCGCCCCATAACCTGAGAGAGGTGGTGGCAGCGGTCGTAAAGATTATTGACAACCGCGTGGAAGAAGAGAGAGATACCGATCTCGAGGAACTTCTCTCCATCGTAAAAGCTCCCGATTTTCCCACCGGCGGTATCATCATGGGAACGGCAGGCGCTGCGCAGGCTTACAGGACGGGCCGCGGCAAGGTCGTGACCAGAGCCGTCACGGATATAGAGGCAATGGGCGGCGGCAAGAGCCGCATTGTCGTCACGGAGCTTCCCTATCTTGTAAATAAGGCGAATCTGATCCAGAAGATCGCGGAACTTGTCAAGAACAAGAAGATTGAGGGAATCACGGATCTTCGCGATGAATCGGACCGCGAAGGAATGAGAGTTGTCATTGAACTGAGGCATGACGCCAATCCCAATATAGTTCTCAATAACCTGTACAAACACACGCAGCTGCAGGACACGTTCGGGATCACTATGCTTGCGCTCGTCAACAACGAGCCCAAGGTCATGAATCTCAAGGAAATGCTGGTCTACTATCTGCGCCACCAGGAGGAAGTCGTAACCAGAAGGACGCAGTATGACCTCAACAAGGCGGAAGAGAGAGACCACATCTTACAGGGCTTGCTCATTGCGCTCGACAACATCGATGAAGTCATTAAGATCATCCGTGAGAGCGCCAATGTCCAGGAGGCCAAAAACAGACTGACAGAGCGCTTCGGGCTCGACGACGTTCAGGCGCAGGCAATCGTGGACATGCGTCTGCGCGCTCTGACAGGTTTGGAGAGAGAGAAACTCGAGAAGGAGCACGAGGAGCTTCTGGCCAGGATTGCCGAGCTCAAAGCCATCCTTGCGGACAAGAATAAGCTTCTCACCGTCATCAAAGAGGAGATCAATGTGATCGCCGAGAAATACGGCGACGACAGAAGAAGTAAGATCGAGCAGAATTTTGAAGATCTGGCGACGGAGGACCTGATTCCTAATGTCAATACAGTCATCGCGATGACTTCGCTCGGCTATATCAAGCGAATGACAGTGGACAACTTCAAGGTCCAGAATCGCGGCGGCCGCGGCATCAAGGGCGTGCAGAAGATCGACAATGACTATATTGAAGACCTTCTGATGACGAGGACGCATGACACGATCATGTTCTTCACGAGCCTTGGCCGGGTCTACAGCATGAAGGCCTATAAGATCCCGGAAGCCAGCAGAACGGCGCGCGGCACGGCGATCATCAATCTCCTGGAACTCAATCCCGGGGAGAAAGTCACGGCGATCATACCGATCCTGCACTACGATGAAGAGGCCAATCTCTTCATGGTGACCAGGAAAGGCATCATTAAGAAGACGGCGATTACCGAGTACTCCAACATCCGCAGAAGCGGCATTATCGCGATCACGCTCAAGGAAGGCGATGAGCTCATCGAGGTAAAACAGACAACGCCCGCCAATGACATATTCCTTGTAACTAAGAAGGGCATGTGCATCCGCTTCAGGGAGAAATCCGTAAGGGCTCTCGGCCGCACGGCTATGGGCGTCATCGGCATGAATCTGGACGATGACGACGAGATCGTCGGAATGCAGATCGATTCGCAGGGCGATTCGCTCCTGTTCGCATCCGAGTACGGCATGGGCAAGAGGACGAGCCTGTCAGAATTCAAGGTCCAGAACCGAGGCGGAAAGGGCGTCAAGTGTTACAACATCACTAAGAAGACAGGTTATCTGATCGGCGTTAAGGCCGTGACGGATGAGCATGAGATCATGATGATCAATTCCGCGGGAATCATTATTCAGATCAGGGCCTGCGACTTCAAGAGCATCGGCAGGATCACTTCCGGCGTCAAGATGATGAATCTTGACGAGGGCATCAAGGTCGTCAAGATCGCCAAGGTCCGCGGCAGCGACGAAGAAGAGCTGGCGGACGAGGAAGCGGAAGGAACTTTGACGGATGGTAACTGAATAACAGATATTGAGTTATATGATGCACACGCGTGCGAAAAGGTTGGTGCTGCCTTCCAGGCAGCCCGCACGCGGCGCAGCGGCTCGCTCTGCGAGCCATGAACACAATATCTTGAGAAAAAGGACTGCAGCTGAATAAGCGCAGTCCTTTTTTTTGCGCAGAATTATCGGTAATAGGACTATTTGGAGCGGAAAAGAAAGTTAGTAAGTGTTAACCTTTCTAAGATAGATTCAACTAACTGGAGGAAAGTAATAAAAATGGTTGGTTTATACAGACGACATAAGTGAAAATACATATTCAGAAATTATCCAAATTTGTGAAAAAGTACTGCCTAAATGGAGTTATATTTGTCTAATTGTGTTAATTAACACTAACGCAGTTAGTTGGTATAATCTAATTGGTTAATCAATGTTAACTAATCGGATCACAATAAGGATTCATTTGCAGCGAGGGAAAGGACGGGATAGATATGATGCCTTTAGTACTTGGAGATTCAGGTCAGGAATATGAGATCAGAAAGATCGGCGGAAACGATGAGGTGAGAACACACCTGGCTTCCATGGGCTTCGTTCCGGGAACAAAAGTGACGCTCGTTTCTGTCAACAATGGCAGTGTGATCGTCAATGTCAAGAATGTGAGAGTAGGGATCAGCGATGTACTCGCCAGGAGAATCATGGTCTGAATAATTATATTTTGAATAATCAGGTTCTGAACAGTTATGTTCGTTATTGATTTCGTCGAAGACCCGCTTTGCGGGTTAAGAATAAAACATCAGGAGGAAATGTAATGAGGACACTGAAGGACGTACAGGTCGGAGAGACAGTGAAAGTTGTCAAACTTCACGGAACCGGCGCTGTAAAGAGAAGGATCATGGATATGGGAATCACCAAGGGTGCTGAGATCTATGTGCGCAAGGTCGCTCCTTTCGGAGATCCTGTGGAAGTCAACGTAAGAGGGTACGAACTCACGGTCAGGCGCGCGGATGCCGAGATGGTGGAAATCGAGGAGTAATACGAAGGAAGAGTAATACTGATTTAAAGTAATACCGATATAAGAAAGAAGGAAAATCAATGAGTCTCAGAATCGCACTCGCAGGAAATCCGAACTGCGGAAAAACAACGTTATTTAATGCCCTTACCGGCTCCACACAGTACGTGGGCAACTGGCCGGGCGTCACTGTAGAAAAGAAAGAGGGCAAGTACAGGAAGCAGAAGGATGTCATTATTACGGACCTTCCCGGCATCTATTCCCTGTCCCCTTATACTCTCGAAGAAGTGGTGGCAAGAAATTACCTTCTCAAGGAGAAGCCCGATGCGATCCTTAATATCGTAGACGCGACAAATCTTGAGAGAAACCTCTATCTGACAACTCAATGTATGGAGCTGGGCATTCCGGTCGTGATCGCGCTCAACATGATGGACATCATCGAGAAAAACGGCGATCACATCAATGTGAAGACGCTCAGCGACAAGCTCGGCGTTAAGATCGTGGAGATTTCCGCCCTCAAGGGAACAGGCGTTGACAAGGCGGCCGAGGCGGCCATCGAAGCGGCAAAGAAGAAAACAGCCCCTGCTTATCCGAAGTTCAATGAAGAGGTGGAACAGGTTCTGGGCAGCCTTCGCCCTGTTCTGAACAATGTCCCCGAGGAAAAGCAGCGCTGGTACGAGATCAAGGTCTTCGAGAGAGACGAGAAGATCGGAGATCAGATCACTTATGATAAAGAGGCCGCAGAGAAGATCATCGCGGCAGCGGAAAAGCAGATGGATGATGACTCCGAGAGTATCATCACCAATGAGAGATATGATTACATCGCAGGTCTTCTGGAAGGAAGCTATGTGAAGAAGAATGCGGGCAGCATGACCATTTCCGACAAGATCGACCGCATTGTCACCAACAGATGGCTGGCAATCCCGATCTTCCTTCTGGTCATGTGGGTGGTCTATTTCCTGGCAATCAATACGATCGGCACTATGGGAACGGACTGGGTCAACGATGTCCTGTTCGGAGAGATCGTTCCCGGAGCAGTAGAAGGATTCCTTGACAGCATCGGCACTGCGGACTGGCTCAAGGGCCTGATCCTGGATGGTATTGTGGCCGGTGTCGGCGCCGTCCTGGGCTTCCTGCCTCAGATGATCGTCCTGTTCATCTGCCTTGCCTTCCTTGAGGGCTGCGGCTATATGGCGAGAATCGCTTTCATCATGGACCGCATCTTCCGCAGATTCGGCCTATCCGGAAAGTCCTTCATTCCTATGATGGTAGGAACAGGCTGCGGCGTTCCCGGCGTCATGGCTTCCCGTACCATCGAAAATGAGAGAGACCGCCGCATGACGATCATGACCACAACATTCATTCCCTGCGGAGCAAAGCTCCCCATCATCGGTCTGATCGCGGGTGCTCTGTTCGGAAACAGCGCACTGGTCGGCTGGAGTGCCTATGTTGTAGGTATTGCGGCCATCGTAATCTCCGGTATCATCCTCAAGAAGACCAAGATGTTCGCAGGCGAGCCCGCTCCCTTCGTCATGGAGCTTCCCGCCTACCACATTCCTACATTGTCGAGTATCTTCCACAGTGTGTGGGAGAGAGCCTCTTCCTTTGTCAAAAAAGCGGGAACCGTCATTCTCCTGGCAACCATCCTGGTGTGGTTCATGTCCAGCTTCGGTTTCTTAAACGGCTCCTTCCAGATGCTTCCCGAGGAGGACTTCATGGAGCACTCCATCCTGGCGGCACTCGGAAACACAGTGGCATGGATCTTCGCACCTCTTGGCTGGGGTTCCTGGAAGCCCGCAGTGGCAGCCGTCACCGGCCTGATCGCCAAGGAAAATGTCGTAGGTACCTTCGGTATTCTCTATAAGTACGGCGAAGTCTCCGAGATGGGTGAAGAGATCTGGGCCAACCTTCAGGCAGAGATGTCCGCTCTGGCAGGCTACAGCTTCCTGGTATTCAACCTTCTGTGCGCACCTTGCTTCGCGGCAATCGGCGCGATCAAGAGAGAGATGAACAGTGCTAAGTGGACCTGGTTCGCCATCGGTTATCAGTGCGGCTTTGCTTACCTGGCTTCCATGTGCATCTACCAGATCGGCAGCGCCTTCACCGGAAACATGAATATTATCGGTCTGCTCGTATCACTGGTCGTCCTCGGAGGAACCATTTACATGCTGTTCAAGCCTTATAAAGAGGCTACAACGCTGAAGGCGTCCGCAGTGAAGATCTGAATTTGATGTTATGAGTCTGAAATAGATATGCTATAATGTTGCGAAGAAATATTTTGGCGCATATACATAATTTATACAGCATCTTGAAATTTAACGGGAGAATATTTTGACAGCTACAGCAGTGCCATATTCTATTTCAGTACTCATAACTTTTTTATTCTGTATTATTGAAAAGAGAGAATTCGGGAAAAATGTTGCCACCGCATTATGTTGTATGTCCGGGATCATGTACCTGAGTCAGTATCTGCTCGGTACATTTACTCCCGGCCTGTACATTTTGTATGGGATGGCGGCCCTGTCGATCCCCCTGTTTTTTCTGTTGAACGGCGGAGCGTCAAAAAACAGAGAGTACATTCTGACCGGCGGATTGTGGGCTTATATAGGGTGTCTTTTAGTAGTCACCGTCATGGATGCGGGGCGATCTTTCTACAGCTGGGATGAATTCATGCACTGGGGAAAGATGGTCAAGGAGATGATCCGCCTGGACCGCTTCTATTGTGTGACGGAGTCTACCCTGTACAGACATAAGGATTATCCGCCTTTTGCGGCTCTGTTAGAATATGCCTGGTGCAGGCTGGGGGGAGGATACTCGGAACAGCACGTCGCGCAGGTCCTTCATCTGCTGAATGTTTCACTGATCGTCCCCTATATGTTTGAGCAGTTTCCTGCCCGCACCAAGTGGAAAGACGGGCCGGAATATATTGCCAAAGGAGCGATGGCAGCAGTCGCCGTGCTCCTGGTGTGCTCACTGTGCGATCCGAACACAAACATCAATTCCATTTATGAGGATCTGACCATCGCTTTGATGTTTTCCTACAGCGCGTTTCTGGTCTATCAGAAAGAATACAGGACGAAAGCGGGGCAGTTTGCTTACCTTATGTCTCTCGTGGCGCTGATCGGGACAAAGCAGATCGGAATCGCATTTATAGGATTGTCCCTGCTTTATCTGGTTTTATCTGTCCTTTTTCTGGAGTCCGATCAAAAGGAGAAAAGAAAAGGACTGCTGTGCATGCTGCTCTCTGCGGCGGCTGCCGGGGGCTATTATGTTTCATGGAACAGACTGGTCAGGCTCTATCCTGACGAGAGGCAGTTTGACCTGAATAATATGAGCCTCAGTTTATTCCTTAAGAGAATAACGGATTCCTCCGACCGGGAGCACAGGGATATGCTCAAGCGGTTTATCTTCGAGCTCTTTGACAGGAACATAGCGAGCGGACTGATCACGATCACCTATTTTACCTCTTTTTTAATCATTCTTCTGATCATCATTGCACTGGCCTATAAGTTTAAGGAAAAATTTTCCGGGAAAGAGGCACTGGTGCTGGGAACCGTGTTTGCGGTGGGAGAGGTCGGATACGCGCTGATGATGCTCATGCTCTATGAGATGAGTTTTGAACAGGCAGAGATGACGGGCATGCACAGCTTCGCGCGCTATATGGGATCTTATTTTCTTGCGGAATTGATGCTCCTGTTGCTGATCGCGCTGTGGATCCGGGGAAGAAAGAATCTGATCAATCAAAAGACAGGGAAAATGTGCGTCGCTCTCATGCTGGCTTTAGTGCTTCTGGTGCCGGGCAAACTCGGTTTTCTTGTTCCGCAGGGAATCCTCGGCGACAAATGGTATGACACGCGGCAGAGGGGAGCCTTTATAACTGAAAATGTGAAGGAAGGCTCGAGAATCTATCTGGCGTATGAGAGAACGGACGGAGACCGGGAGCAGGTCCAATACAGCTATTTCGTAGAGGGATCGAGGATCGATTACACGCACTACAATTTATCTGCTGATAATTTGAAAAATATCGACTTTAAGAAACTGGAAGAGACGCTCAGACAGGACGACTATGTGTATACTCTCTCCGTGACGGAAGGCATCAATAAGGCGCTGACTGCTTATAACGGCGGAAAGGATCTGAAGGATTACACCTTGTATTCCGTAGAAGACGAAGGAGGGAAAGTCGTTCTGAAAGAGATCGGGAGGTGAGAGCATGGAATGGCTTTCCGCAAACATGGGCACGATCGTGGTCAGCCTGGTCCTGATCGCCATCGTGATCTGGGATATCAGAAAAATCATAAGCGACAGGAAAAAGGGCATTAAATCCTGCGGCATGAACTGCCCGGGTTGCACCGGAAGCTGCTCAAATGCGGAGGTTCCCGAGAGATTCAGGGCAAAGAATTATAGGGAAAAGAAGGAAAACAAAGTATGAATGGCGGTACATTAATCGTTCTGGTCATTGTTATTGCGGTCGCGGCGCTGGCGCTTCGAAGCAGCATCGGACACTTCAAAGGAGAAGGTGGTTGCTGCGATACGGGAGGGGGAACTCTTCCCGATCATAAAGAGCTGGAAGGCCCCAAGATCGGTGAGAAAACAGTCCGCATTGAAGGCATGCACTGCGAGAACTGCAAGAACCGCGTGGAGCGCGCCATCAACCGCATTGACGGGGCAGTGGCCAAGGTGGACCTGAAGAAGAACGTGGCTCATGTATCTTTTGACAGAGAGATCTCCGAAGAAGATATCAGAAGAGCTGTAGAAGAAATGGATTATAAGGTCGTTGGGATCGAATAAGAAAAGGGGCCGGACAGGCCCCTTTTTGATTGATCAAAATATATGCAGCTGGTTTTATGGCAGATCATATCCGTGTTCGGACAGGGGGCTGAGCGAGTTATTCCCCAGATCATAATAATAAAAATGGTATTCCTCAATATCCTCATCGGAATCGGAAGGGTCCGGTACCTCAATGGTCAGCTTCATGTAGATCGCAGTGACCGCAGCGTTGTCATCGGTCTCAAAGCCCTGCATCTCGGTCTCCTTGACGGCACCCGGAAGGCCCTGGCTCTCGTAGAGCCTGGCGACATTGGTGCTGAGCGTGATCCCGTCGATCTCAAGGGATTTGAGGGCTTCCTTGCTGTCTATGATCTCGCAGGTGCTCTTCTTGCAGGCGAGCGTCATGAGATTGTAGTCATCTCCCAGAAGGGAGTGCTCTTCGTACCAGCAGACCGTGCACTGGGGAACGCTTTCGGAAGATCCCACGTGAGTGTGTACTATAAAGTCTTTTCCTTTTTCTGTCCGTTTGCTGTAATCCTTTTTAATCTTTTCGACTTCCTTATTCAGTTTGTCCAGTTCCTTCTGATAATCCTCGTTCTGCGATACAAATCTGGGAAACACCGCATCGGAAGCGGAGCTTTCGGAGGAAGTGACTACTGCGCCGTCCGGCGTCTTAAGCTCGATGCGGACATCGGCGGGAGCTTGCTTGGCGCAGCCTGCTGCCGTGATCGTAAAAGCGAGGAGCAGGAGAGGAACCGTGAAACGGTTTCTTATTTTTTTCATAAAAAGAGATCCTTTCTTATTCAATGAGATTATAGCAGAAAAGCTTCTCATAATGTTTTTTTTGACAAAAGAAAGATGCGGAGACGGTAAATCATATTTACCGTTTGTCAACATACAGGTCCAAGGGTATAATTACTTAAAAAATGTCACGAAGAGGGAGGATAAAAGTGAAAATCTGCCCCAAGTGTAGAAAAGAGAATAGTAATAACAACGTGTTCTGTGAAAAATGCGGAGCGAGACTCGGCAGTCGAAATAGTTCTGCCGGAAATAATTCTGCTAATAAAAAAGCTTCGAAAAGAGCACTGACAATCGTCATGTGCGTATTGGTATTTTTTCTGGTTATTGAAGGAATTGTACTTTTTTTCATTAATAAGGATTCGAATAAGGGAGATGGAAAAAAGTCTGAGGATCATCCCACCGCCGACATAAAGGATGATGAGGATTCTGCTGAAAGCAGTTCCGATGAAACGAAAGTTGAGCAGGATGCAGCAGCCGTTCCGACGGGACAAATCCCATTTGATGCAGCGTTAATTAACGGAAACTACTACAAAGTGTATCACCTTGATGAAATTGATACCTGGCAGAAAGCTCAGCAATATTGTATTGAGCAGGGAGGTCATCTGGCAGTTATCACTTCTCAGGAACTTAATGATTCATTGTATAAACTATGCCGCAGTCAGGGGTTTGAGACGGCTTTCTTTGGATTTAGTGATGCCGGTTCGGAAGGTGAGTGGTTGTGGGTTACACAGTCACAGCCGGCATATCTGAATTGGGGCGTCTCCGAGCCAAATTCCGGCAGCAGCGAGGAAGATTTTGCTATATTCAGCACATCGGAAAGAAACGGAACATGGAACGATTCATCGTTTGGATACGAGACAACGGCATTTATCTGTCAATGGGGAGATGCGGGGATTGAAGATTCAAAAAAAGAACTGAAGATTCCGGATGATGCGCTGGTTTACGAAGGACATTCTTATTATCTGTTTGACAACGATATGAAGAGCTGGGCGGAAGCGGAACAATACTGCCGGTCACTCGGCGGATATATGGCTATTATTAATAATTCCGAAGAAAATGAAATGCTTTACAATTATATGACAGAACATGATTATAAAGCAGCATTTTTCGGATACTCTGACAAGGAGAAAGAGGGCAAATGGCTATGGTATGGGGATGACCGGTCAACATTTGAGGATTGGGGAGTGAACGTTCGCGGTGTAAAGGAACCAAACCAGGACAAGCCTTATTCGGATTATGCCCAGCTTCTGGTCACTCTGGAGAAAGAGAAAGGACACTGGAACGATGCCGTGTTCGGAACCTATTCGCATGCATATATATGTGAATGGAATACCGTGAAAGAATAAAGAATCCCATACAGGGAAAAAATAAAAACAGAAGAGGTGCAGCATATGAGGCTGAGAAATATTCCGGGAGCCAGAGAGACGATCGCCGAGAGTCAGTGGATCGTGCAGGACCCGGCGGCATGCAAAGGAAAGTGGAAAGAGAAATTCGGAAATGATCATCCGATCCATCTGGAGATCGGCACGGGGAAGGGCAAGTTCATCAATCAGCTTGCCGTAGAAAACCCCGATATCAATTACGTGGGAATCGAGAAGTACTCAAGTGTCCTGATCCGGGCCCTGGACAAGCTGGATGAGTCCCAGGCGCAGAACCTGCTGTTTATCAGAGGTGATGCGGAACTGATTTGTGAATATTTTGGAGAGGGAGAAGCGGACCGGATCTACCTGAATTTCTCCGATCCCTGGCCCAAGGACAGGCACGCCAAGAGAAGGCTTCCCAGTAAAGAATTCCTGCGCAGGTTCGGACAGATTTTGAAAGAGGACGGCACGATCGAGTTCAAGACGGACAACAGAGACCTGTTTGATTTTGCCGTGGAAGAGGTAGAAGCGGGCGGTTTCAAAATATTGCAGATCACCTACGATCTCCATAACGACGAGGCCATGAATGAAGGAAATATCATGACGGAGTACGAGGAGAGGTTTTCTGCCAAGGGAAATCCTATATTTAAATATATTCTCGGGAGACAAGAGTGAAAAGTAAAAGAATGAAGAATGATTGGAAGAGATTCCTTGCGGCGCTGCTCTGCGGCATACTGTGTCTTACGATCTGTCCTGTGACTGTCAGGGCGGCGGAGGACACGGAAGGAACGGAAGAGGTCGATTATTACGCACAGGCCCAGGAACGCAAGAACAAGGAGGTCCAGAGCAATAAGATCGAGGGATGGCCCCAGGGACCGGCGATCGGTGCGGAGGGCGCTATTTTGATGGACGCGGAGACAGGAACAATCCTGTACGCCAAGAACATCCATGAACACCTCTATCCGGCCAGCATCACGAAGCTGATGACGGGACTGTTAGCCTATGAGAACCTGAAAATGGATGAGATGGTCGAGTTCTCCCAGACCGCCGTGTACAGCATTGAGTTCGGCAGCTCCAGCATCGGGATTGACCCGGGCGAGGCGCTGACCGTCGAACAGAGCCTGTACGCGCTGTTCGTCGCCTCGGCCAACGAAGTGGCGGCAGGGCTGGCGGAGAAGATGGGCGGCTCTCTGGACAAGTTCCCGGCCATGATGAACCGGCGGGCGAACAGCCTTGGCTGCAAGGACACCAACTTTACGAACGCCCACGGCCTCTTTAATGAGGAGCACTACACGAGCGCTTACGACATGGCTCTGATCGCCAGGGAGTTCTTCTCCCACGAAGAGCTCGCCAAAATAGCGAACGCCCCCACCTATTTCATGGAATCCTCCGACAGACAGCCCGAGGAGTTCACGCTTTTCAACAAGCACAAGCTGATCAACGGAGAGATCGAGTACGATGGGATCCTCGGAGGCAAGACCGGCTTTGTCGAGATGTCCAGGCAGACGCTCGTGACCTGCGCGGAGCGGGACGGCATGAGACTGATCTGCGTGATCCTGATGGAGGAATCGCCGGATCAGTTCAACGACACGGTGGAACTGTTTGACTACGGCTTCAACAATTTCCGTAAGCTGAAGATTGCGGACCATGAAAAGAAGTACACGATCAACAACCCCGGCTTCATGCGGCTGGGCAAAGACATCTACGGCAGCAATTCCATTCCTTTCACCGTATCCGGCAGCGGGAATGTGTGCATCCCCAAAGAGATCTCTTTTGACAGTCTGAAATCGGAAGTTGTCTATAACGACAGCCAGGCGGAATCCGTGGTCCGGACCACGATCGAAGAAGGAGAGGCCGGCAGCACACAGGAGCAGGCCAGCCGCGTGATCGGCACGATCCACTATTCGGTGGGCGACTGGCCGGTCGGCGAGACGGAGATCCTCTTCACAGGGGAACTGCCTTCCGCGACCACGACGGAAGCGACGGAAGGCGCGACCGGGGGAGCTACGGGAGCCGCTCCCGAAACGGAGCCGGAGAAGCAGTACGGGACCGCCCATTACTCGGAGAACAAGAGCTTCGTTGACGGGATCAAGTACTTCTTCAAGGGCATCCTCCACAGCGGCGCGAACGGAACGCTGTACCTCAATGTTCCGGCCCTTTTGCTCCTGATCATTATCGCGTCGTCGATTCTGATCGTGGTGATCTTTATCGTCTCCTATATTCGGTATCTGCACCGGAGGAGGAGAAGAAAGAGACGCAGAAAGAAAAAGTGATACATCACAAAAAATCGGATCGGCTGTATTGTCAGCCGGTCCGATTTTTATAGGTGAGTGACACGGGGCCGCCGCCCTAAGAATTCTTAGTGCGACAGCCCCGTGTCACATCACTTGTCACTTTTTCACTTCATTCTCCGAAGCCACCAGGAACGCTGCGCCATACTGTTCACGAAGCTTGGGCTTCTCAATCTTGCCGGTAGGATTTCTCGGTACTTCCGCGAAGATGATCTTGCGGGGCCTCTTGTAGCGAGGCAGCTTCTTGCAGAAGTCGTTGATATCCTGTTCGGTGCAGGTGAAGCCTTCCTTGAGCTGGATGATCGCCGTCGCGATCTCGCCCAGACGCTTGTCGGGAAGGCCGATGACGGCCACATCGTTGATGGGCTCATAGGTGTGCAGGAAGTCTTCAATCTGCACGGGATAGAGGTTCTCACCGCCGGAGATGATGACGTCTTTCTTTCTGTCTACCAGGAAGATGAAGCCGTCCTCGTCCTCAATGGCCATATCGCCGGTGTAGAGCCATCTCTCATCGTCCATGACCTCTTTGGTGGCCTCAGGGTTGTTGTAGTAGCACACCATGACGCCGGGGCCCTTAACGGCGAGCTCACCGACTTCGCCCTGTTTGACTGTCTGCCTGTGCTCGTCGACGATCTTGGTCTCCCACATGTAGCCGGGTTTGCCGATGGCGCCGACTTTGTGGATGTTCTCAACGCCCAGGTGTACGCAGCCGGGTCCGAGGGACTCGGACAGGCCGTAGTTGGTGTCGTACTGGTGATTAGGGAAGTAGTCCAGCCAGTGTTTGATCATTGACGGAGGTACCGGCTGGGCACCGATGTGCATCAGGCGCCACTGATCGAGCTCGTAGTCCTCTTTTTTGACACTGCCGTTGTCGAGAGAGTCCAGAATGTCCTGGGCCCACGGAACCAGAAGCCATACTACCGTGCACTTCTCATCGGAGACAGCCTTGAGGATGGTCTCGGGAGTCGTTCCTCTCAGAAGAACGGCCTTGCCGCCGGAGACCAGGCTTCCGAACCAGTGCATCTTGGCGCCTGTGTGGTACAGGGGCGGAATGCAGAGGAAGCAGTCGTCTTTCTGCTGGCCGTGGTGCTTCTGCTCCATGATCGCCGAATGCATGATACCCGCATGGGTGTGAAGGATGGCCTTGGGGAATCCCGTCGTGCCGGAAGAGAAGTAGATCGCGCCGTAATCTTCATCCGTCACCGTGATATCGGGAGCAATACTGGAATAGTTTGCGGTCTGGGAGACAAAATCCTCCGCGAAGGAAGGGCATCCGGGTCCGTCGTACAGAAGAAGTCTTCTGCGGGAGATGCTGTCCGCGATCTCCTCGACACGGCCGATGAATTCAGGTCCGAAGATCAGGACGTCTGCTTCCGCGAGCTTTACGCAGTACTCGATCTCGTCCGCACTGTAGCGGAAGTTGAGCGGAACCGCGATCGCACCTGTCTTGAGGATGCCAAAATAGATCGGCAGCCAGTCCAGACAGTTCATAAGGAGGATCGCGACCTTATCGCCTTTGACGATGCCGCGGGCGATCAGCATGTTTGCCACGCGGTTTGCCTTCTCGTTGAAGACCGCCCAGGTGATCTCCTGGCGGCTGGCAACTTCGTGAAGGGGCTGGATCAGTTCATATTCTTTCCAGGTCGTAAGCCTCGGGACCTTGATATCCGGATTGAGTTCTACAAGGGCCACATCGTTGGGCCACATCTGAGCATTACGTTCCAAAAATTGTGTAATAGGCATGGGTTAGTCCTCCTTGTACTTTGGCAAGTTAAAGTGTAACGCTTTTATGTATGAAAGTCAACACGAATCATAGGATCAGTAGTTTCTCAGAGAGGCAGACTGCGCCTCCTCAGAATCTTCAATCTTGCGGATCACGGCCTGGTAGGAGTAATCGGCGCTCACATGAACGGTGATTGTATCACCTACTTTGTGGTGCAGCAGTGCCTTTCCGAGGGGAGATTCCACACTGATCAGTCCCTTGAGAGTATCCTGTCTCATGGTGCTGACAATGATATATACCTCTTCTTCGTCATCTTCCGGGATGTAGAGGGTGATCTTCTTGTTGATGCCCGCCTCATTCTCGGCCGTGTCGTCGTCTATGACCTGCGCGGTCCTGATCATTCTCTCGAGAAAGCGGATCCGGCTCTCATTCTGGTTTTTGGCTCTCTTGGCCACGTGATATTCGAAATTCTCGCTCAGGTCGCCCTGCGCCCTGGTCTCCTTGACCTCTTCGAGAAGTTTGGGGCGCTCGACCAGCTTGCGGTGATCGATCTCCGCCTGCATTTCCTCGATATCCTTGCGTGTCAGTTTGTTGTTCATAGTTATCAATTACCTCCGTCTGCGGCAAAATAGGGCGCGCAGAGCGGGCCACTGTACCGCATACAAGCAATCATACTACAGTCCGCCGCAATCTTGCAAAGAGTTTTATAACCATTTATAATCCAAAGCGGAGGTATTATAAAAATGAATTTCAGAAGTACTAAGGCTAAGAGGATCGCGGCATGCATTATTGCCGGCGTCCTGGTTCTGGCTATGATCGCGCCGCTGCTTGCAGCGATGTCCTGACGGAAACATGAGGGTATTTTTACCCTTTCCGGAGGGACGGTAAACAAATAATAAGAAGACAATCGACAGCGAATGAAATTGCGATACGGAAAGGCCGGAGAGAACACCATTGACCGGTCCATTACAAAGAGAATATCCGGTGCGGGGATAAAAAGAGGCGGGGTCACGATGAGTGCGGACCCTGTGACGCTGAAGGTCTCCGGGATCGGAGAACTGTCCGTCTACGCGGCAGTCAACGCGCTGAGCGCCGAGAAGATCCTGCCGGAGAGCTATCGCCCGGTGATCCTGCTGCCGGAGGGCACGCAGGAAGAGCGGCTCCGCGAGATCATGGACGGGATCTGCAAGGTCTGCAGGGCAGAAAATCTGGTGATCGAGGGCGGCCACACGGAAGTGACGGCGGCAGTGACCAGGCCTGT
>JAFUFL010000052.1 GCA_017469935.1 Lachnospiraceae bacterium | reverse complement strand
TATAGTTTTTGGGAGGCAGCGGAGACTACCGGCTGCCGGAGGGGAGGTTCGAACGCCGGCGAGGAGTTCGACCGCCGGCAAGGACTAAGAACGCCGGAAAGGAGTTCGACCGCCGGAAAGGACTAAGACCGCCGGAAAGACTTCACCTTCGACAAGATAAAGACACACCTGAGTGAGAGGAAAATCTCATGGCAATTGATAAGAATATACCACAGCCGATGACCAAGGGCGTCGCAAACGTGCCGGTGGTCATGCAGCTGGAGGTGCTGGAGTGCGGCGCGGCATCGCTGACGATGATCATGCACTACTATAAGAAGTGGATCCCGCTGGAGCAGGCCCGAGGGGACTGCGGCGTCTCTAGGGACGGCGCGAACGCCAAGAATATCATACTGGCGGCGCGAAGCTACGGCATGGAGGCCAAAGCCTGGCGCGTGGATCCGGAGGATCTGATCGCGGAGGGCCCATTCCCCTGTATTATTCACTGGGGGTTCAACCACTTTGTGGTGCTGTGCGGTTTCCGGCACGGCAAGGCGGTGCTCAATGACCCGGCGCGCGGGCGCGTCGACGTGTCCATGGAGGAGTTTGACCGGGAGTACACGGGCGTTATGATCACGGTGGAGCCCGGGCCGGACTTTAAGCCGTCGGGGAAGCGCAAGAGCGTTTTTTCTTATGCAAAAGAGAGACTGCAGGGAACTTCTTCGGCAGTTATTTTTGTGGTGCTCACGACGACGATCTCTTCGCTTATGGGGATTATCAGTCCGGTCTTCGGGAGGGTGTTCCTGGACCGGCTTCTGAGCGGGAGGAACCCGGAGTGGCTCATGCCTTTTATTACGGCGATGAGTGCGTTTGCTATTATCAATATTTTGGTGCTGTGGATTGCTTCGGTGTACAGCCTTAGGATTCAGGGCAAAATGGACGCGGTGGGCAGCGCCAGCTACATGTGGAAGGTGCTGCGTTTGCCGATGCAATTTTTTGGCCAGAGGATGGCGGCGGATATCGCGGACAGGCAGCAGACCAACGCGTCGATCGCGGGAACGCTGGTCCGGACGTTTGCGCCGCTGGTGCTCAATGCGGCTATGATGATTTTCTATCTGGCGGCCATGCTGCGCTACAGCGCGCCTTTGACGGCCATCGGCGTGGGGGCGATCGCGATCAATCTGGGCATGTCGTTTTTCATCTCGCCCAAGCGCGTCAATCTGACGCGGGTGCAGATGCGGGACAACGCAAAGCTCTCCTCGGCGACGGCCTCCAACATCCGCATGATCGAGACGATCAAGGCCAGCGGCGCGGAGAAAGGCGTGTTCAGCCGCTGGGCGGGATTCCAGGCCAGCGTCAACACGCAGCAGTACCGGTATATTAAGGTCAATACTTTGCTCAGCACGCTGCCGTCGCTGGTGACGTCGCTGACAAACCTGACCGTTCTGGGCGCCAGCGTGTATCTGGTGCTGCACGGATCGTTTACGGCAGGTATGGTCATGGCCTTCCAGGGCTTTATGAGCTCCTTTATGGCGCCGGCCAACTCGCTGATCGCGGCGGGACAGTCCTTCCAGGAGATGATCACGCAGATGGAGCGCGTGGACGACGTCATGAGCTATCCGACGGACCCCTACCTGGAGGAGCGGGCCAAGACCGGCGAGTACCAGAAGCTGACGGGAGCCATCGAGATGAAGGACATCGTGTTCGGCTACGCGCCTTTGGGCGACCCGCTGATCACGGACTTCTCGCTCAGCGTAAAACCGGGTCAAAAAATCGCCCTGGTCGGACGCTCCGGCTGCGGCAAGTCGACTTTGGCAAAGCTTTTGAGCGGGCTTTATAAGCCCTGGAGCGGATCCATCACTTTCGACGGGCATCCGATTGAGGAGATCGACAGGAACGTGTTCATCGGTTCGGTGGCGGTCATCGACCAGAACGTGACGCTCTTTGAGGACACGATCGCGGCCAATATCAAGATGTGGGATACTTCCATTGAAGATTTTGAGATGATCATGGCGGCGCGCGACGCCGACATTCACGAGGATATCGTCCTTAGACCGGGCGGTTATCAGCACAAGCTCTCCGAGAACGGGCGCGACTTCTCGGGCGGGCAGAGACAGAGGATCGAGATCGCAAGGGCGCTGGCGCAGGATCCGACCATCTGTATTCTGGACGAGGCGACGAGCGCGCTGGACGCAAAGACGGAGTACGAAGTGGTCCGTTCCATCAGCATGCGCGGCATCACGTGCATCATCATTGCGCACCGGCTGTCCACCATCCGCGACTGCGACGAGATCATCGTGCTGGACCGCGGCCATGTGGTCGAGCGGGGGACGCACGAGCAGCTGATGGCAAAGGGCGGCGCGTACACAAGGCTGGTAACATCAGAATGAGGTAGACGGCCGAGGCCGGCGGCATCGGAAAGAGGAATACGACGGCCAAGGCCGGCGGCATCGGAAAGAGGAATACGACGGCCAAGGCCGGCGGCAGCGGAAAGAGGCATACGACGGCCAAGGCCGGCGGCAGCGGAATGAGGTAGACGATGGGGTGGTTTGACGAACAGATCGAATATCGAAAGCAGCAGGAGGGCAGGATGCTCTCCGACTCCTTCGAGCGGCTGCATCGGACAGTGACCGGCCGCAAATCCGGGCAATATTACGCCGAAGGCGCGGACGTGGACGACGCGCTGGAGGCGCTGCGCAAATATTTTGGCATCCGGGAGCGCAAAATACCGGCCGGCCTGAAGGAATTCGAGGAGAAGCTGGACTATCTGCTCACGTCCTCGGACATCATGTACCGGAAGGTGACGCTGGAGCCGGGCTGGCACAAGGACGCCATGGGCGTCATGATCACGAGCCTTAAGGAAAACGGGGCGGTGATCACGGTGATGCGCGGCGCCGCGGGCGCGTACCGCTACATGGATCCGGTGACCGGACTGTCGGTGAAAGTGACACCGCAAGAGGAGCAAAAAATAGAAAACGAAGCGTACTGCTTCTACCGGCCGCTTCCGCTTAGGAAGATCACGCTGCAGGATTTGATCGAGTACATGACGAACACGGTGGACCTGTGGGATATTGTGGCCTTTATGCTGGCGTCGCTGGCGATCATTCTGGTCGGAATGCTGCTTCCCAAGCTCAATCACATCCTGATGGGAGAAGTGATGGAATACGGAAGCTACCAGCTTCTGGGAGCTGTCGTTGGCTTTATGTTTTTTGCCACGATCGGAAACTTCCTTCTGTCGGTGATCCGGTCGCTGGTGCAGTCGCGCCTTAGGGTAAAACTGAGCGTGAACGTGCAGGCGGCCTCCATGATGAGAGTGCTCTCGCTGCCCGCGGATTTCTTCAAATCCTACAGTTCCGGTGAGCTGAGCCAGTATCTGTCCTATCTGAACTCGCTTTGCAGCACACTGGTGGACTCGATCTTCTCGACGGCGATCACCGGCGTCTTTTCGCTGGTCTATCTGACCCAGATTTTCTCCTACGCCAGGTCGCTGGTCATCCCCTCGCTGGTGGTGACGGTCACGACGCTGGCGCTGGGCCTTGCCGGCAACATGCAGCAGGCGCGCTATAATAAGGAAATCATGGAGCTGAACGCGCAGGAAAAGGGCCTGACTTACGCGCTGATCGGAGGCGTGGAGAAAATCCGGCTCTCCGGCGCGGAAAAGCGTGTGTTCGCAAAGTGGCTGGATCTGTATACGCAGGGCGCGGCCATAAAGTTCAACCCTTGGACGCTGGCGAGCCTGCAGAGCGTTTTCAGCACGGCGATCACGCTGGCCGGAACGATCATCATGTACTACGTCGCGGTCATCAATAAGGTGACGGTCGCGGACTATTTTGCCTTCAATTCGGCCTACGCGTATATATCCAGCGCGCTGGCGGCGATCACATCGGTGGCCGTCACGGCGGCGACGGTAAAACCCAGCCTGGAACTGATCCGGCCGCTCCTGGACGCAGAGCCGGAAAAGCACTCGGGCCGCGAGTCGGTGGCCTCGATCACGGGCAGCATCGAGCTGTCCCACGTGACCTTCCGCTACGAAAAGGAAGGGCGCAAGATCATCGACGACCTGAGCCTGAAGATCCCCGCGCGGCAGTACGTCGCCATCGTGGGCAAAACCGGCTGCGGCAAGTCGACGCTGCTGCGCCTCCTGCTGGGCTTTGAGACGCCGGAGTCGGGCGCCATTTTCTACGACCGCAAGGACATCCAGACACTGGATCTGGGGTCCCTTCGCAGGCTGATCGGAACCGTGCTGCAGGAGGGCGAGCTCTTCGGGGGCAGCATTTATGAGAATATCACGATCTCCGCGCCGAACCTGAGCGTCGCCGACGCCTGGGAGGCGGCCGAGATCGCCGGTATCGCGGACGATATCCGCGCCATGCCCATGGGCATGAGCACGGTGCTGCAGGAAGGCGGCGGCGGAATCTCGGGCGGCCAGAAGCAGCGAATCATGATCGCGCGCGCGGTCGCGCCAAAGCCGAAGCTCCTGCTTCTGGACGAGGCGACGAGCGCGCTGGACAACATCACGCAGAAGCAGGTCTCGGACGCCCTGGACAAGATGCGGTGCACGAGGATCGTCATCGCGCACAGGCTCTCGACGATCCGCCACTGCGACAGGATCCTGGTCATGGACGGCGGAAGGATCGTCGAGGATGGCAAGTACGAGCAGCTGATCGAGAAGGGCGGCGTGTTCGCGGAGCTGGTGGAGAGGCAGAGGTTGGATAAATAACACAGGGGGGTGTCCCCCACTGTGTTATTTCGATGTACACGCGTGCGGAAAGGAAGATGCCGCCCTTCGGGCAGCCCGCACGCGGCGCAGCGGCTCGCTTTGCGAGCCTTGAACGGAGACGCCCGGGCCGCGGGCTCGCGGAGTTGGCAAAAAACAGGACAATGGTATGAGTACTTTTGAAGAAATACTTGAAAAAGACGGGAAACTGGTCTATAAAACGAAAGGTGTAAGCATGAATCCGATGCTGTACCAGAACCGGGACCTGGTGGTGATCGAGGTTCCCAAGGGACGGCTGAAGAAGTATGACGTCGCGCTGTATAAGCGCGGGGGGAGCTATGTGCTTCACAGGGTCATCGGGGTGAATGAGGACGGAACTTACTCGATCCGCGGTGACAACACCTATAGTATTGAGACTGTGCCGGAGAGCGCGGTCATCGGCGTGCTCACCGCCTTCGTGAGAGACGGGCAGCAGCATCAGGTCACGGACAGCGACTATCAGCGGTACGTCAAGGCGTGGTGCGCGGCCTATCCGCTGCGGAGCTTTTATGTGCATTTGAAGTGGAAGGCGCGCAGCGCGGCCAAGAAGATTCTCGGGAGATGAGGAGTGCGGCGGCGCGAGGATTAACTGGAGGAATGGAAGTTTGAAATCATATTTGAAATGGGTAATGCCGGGCGTGCAGGCAATCGTGACGGCTGTTTTGCTGTTCATGCTTGTTTCGAGCAAGCTTTTGCCCGGGAAATATTTGGGAATTGTGGTGGCCGCGGCGCTGGTCATGCTGGGGATCACGTGTCTTCTGGCAAGAAGCAAAAAAAGCGCGGTGAGCTCGGCGGCCAGCATTGTGGCAATCTTTATGAGCGGTATGCTCGTATTCGGGATCATTTATGTGCGTCACATTGTCGGGACGCTGGAGAAGATCGCCTCGTCCGGCACGCAGATCGAAAACATGGTGGTCGCAGTGCTTGACAGCAACGCGGCGCAGGAGATCGAGGACACTTCCGGGTACCTGTTCGGCGTCTACGAAGGCGCGGACAAGGAAAAGCTGGACACCGTGACGGCAGAAGTAACCGAGGCCAACGGGGATGCAGAGCTTAAGAAGCTGTCTTTTGGCTCGCCTGTGGAGATGGCACAGGAGCTGCTGGAAGGAAATGTGGACGCGGTGATCTGCAACAAGGCGTATGTAGATCTTCTGGACGATGCGATTGCGGACTATTCCAATCTGACCCGGATTATTTACGAGAAGAAATTCGAGACGGAGATCGAGGAGAAGGCGGCGGATGCGGCCGGTTCCGGCGAGGGCGACGGCTCCGGCGAGTCAAAAAAGAGTGACCGAAAGGGCGCAAGACAGCCCGGGGTGAAGGTGACGGAGCAGGCGTTCAATATTTTGATCAGTGGTATTGATGTGAGCGGGCCGATTTCGACGACGAGCCGAAGCGACGTCAACATCATCATGACGGTGAATCCGCTGGAGCACAGGATTCTGCTGACGACTACGCCGCGCGACTATTTTGTCTTTATTCCCGGGATTTCCGGCGAGGAGCGGGACAAGCTGACGCACGCGGGCGTGTACGGCGTCAGGACTTCGATGCGGACGCTGGAGGAGCTGTATGATGTCGGGATCGGCGACTATATCAGGATTAATTTTGACTCGCTGATTCAGCTGGTGGACGCGCTGGGCGGAATCGACGTCAATTCGGAGGTCGCGTTCAGTTCGGGCGAGTATTATTTCCACGAGGGAATGAACCACATGAACGGCGAGGAGGCGCTGGCCTTCTCGAGGTCTCGTTACCAGTTCGGGTCGGGCGACAACCAGCGCGGCAAAAACCAGATGCAGGTGCTGACGGCGATTATCGACAAGCTGCAGTCGCCGGAGCTTTTGAAGAATCCTTCCGAGGTGCTGGACGTAGTCGGCAGGAGTATGCAGACAAGTTTTACTTCGGATGAGATTGCGGAAGTGATTGCGTGGCAGCTGGACAGCGGCCACGGCTGGGATATCGGCAGGCAGGCTGTGACGGGCACCGGCGATTCGCAGCAGACGTTTTCCATGAAGGGGACGGACCTGTATGTGATGTGGCCGGATGAGGAGTCCGTGGAGGCGGCGTCGGAGAAGATGAAGGAAATGTTGGAGTGATTGTGGTGTGAGTTGTGCCGCCGGACGGAGGTCCGGCGGTGTTTTTTTGTTTTCTCACAATCTTACAATCCCCCACCAACTACTCACGTCCAACTCACAATAATACTCTTATCATCATTGTAGTTGAACGCCGGGCGGGC
>JAFUFL010000051.1 GCA_017469935.1 Lachnospiraceae bacterium | reverse complement strand
GGTTTCCCAACGGGTCCCAACTTCCTTCGTCCCGCCTGCCCATATCCAGGGTGTCAGCTTAGCTCCTTTGCAGGGTCATGCCCTATGGAAATTATTCCTGCCGACTACTGGCTCATTCTTTGTTGTTTGCTGACTCCGGTTTCCGTTCAACAGCACCTTTCGGCGGACGTTTCCTGTTGAACCTTCCCCTTTTGTCACTCCCTCTCGGGAGCCGGTCTCCTGCTTGTGACCGGAGCCGGTCCTCCAATCCGATCGGCTTCCCGGCTCTGGCCGCAAGCAGCTGCTTCTCTGTGTCGTGAATACTATTATCAGGCCGCTTCCGGTCTCCGGATGTCTCCCATCATCTTCGCAGCATCATACCTGATCCCATTCTTCAGGATTACATAAAATATCCTGATCAGCTTGCAGGCTACTGCGATCATTGACTGCATCTTCTTCAAGGGATTCTTATCCCTCGTTGTATAATACTGATGGATCGACCTGAACTCCGGACTGTGGCTCACCACACTGACCGCTGCCTCATACAACACATACCTGAGACGTTTTCTGCCCCGATAGCTGATGTGGCTTTCCCCTTTATGCTTGCCTGACTGGTTCTTGACGATCGCATATCCGGACAGCTTCTGGATCTGCTTGGGATCATCGAAACGCTTAATGTCCCCAACTTCCGCAACGAACCCTATCACTGTTTTCAAGCCTACGCCCCTGATCTCCAGGAGCTTATCAATGTACGGCACCTCTCTGATCTTTTCATTGATCAGCGCCATAAGCTCCGCTTCACGCTCTGTCAGCCTGTCATAATCGGAAAGAAGTATCTGGATTTCTATCCTTGCTGCCTCCTGTGCGTCACGGCTTCCGACACTATGCTCTGCCGCCTCGACCAGGGTCTTTGCCCTCTTTATTCCGACGCCCCTCAGCTTGGCAGCCCTCCAGATCTGGTTTACACCGTCTACTCCGAGTTTTACGACATCTTCCGGCAGTGGTGCCGTCCTCAGGATCATCAGACCACTGATCGCTCCTACGTTCCCGTAAACGTCTTTGTAGTTGGGAAAATAGATACTGAACCACCGTGCGATCCGGTTCTTCAGACGGGTAATCTCACTTTGTGCCTGTACCCTCAGTCCTGACAACACCCTTATCTCCGCATAGATCCCGTCCGGTATATAAGGGTAAAAATACCTTCCCTCGTTTACCAGGCCTGCTATCACCTTCGGATCTTTACGGTCATTCTTGGACGGATCATTATCATCCATTTCCTTCGATTTCTTGACATGATGGGGATTCACATGAACCGGTCTCATCCCGTTATCCTGCAGGAATTTCCCAAGGTTGAACCAGTAATGACCTGTCGGCTCCATACCCGGTATTACCTTGTCCAGTCCGTGCTTTTTCTTCATATCCTCGATCCAGGCCTTTAACGTCTCAAAACCTTCTTCCGAGTTGCTGAATTCAAGCGGCTTTCTAGAGAACTCAAATCCCCGCCAGCTGAATGCCCGCGCATAGTGTGTTTCGCTTCCGACATCAATGCCAACAACCAATGTTTTTTCTGTGATAGCTGTAATCTTTGCGTTTTGTGTGTTAGACTTCATTTTAGATACCTCTCTGTTATGTAATGGATTTGCCAACTGTCGTGGGTCAGCAAACCTTATATTACATTGAGGTATCTCTTTCTTTCACCTACTTTCTTTCGCTTCCTCTACTTAAATCTTACAGGAAGCTCCATTTTGTGTTAATTTCCTTTTCCTCACTCCAGGATCATCCGTACACCGCCGTAGATCCCCGCGTGATTGCCCAGCTCAGCGAGTTTGAACTCGGTCTCTCTGGATGCGTGGAACGCGAATCTCCTGAATTCCTTCCTGATGCTGTCGATCAGAATCTCGCCCGCCTTGCTCATTCCACCGCCGATCACGAATACCTCCGGGTTGACGACGCAAGCGATTGATGCAAGAGCTTTGCCGAGGAGATACCCGACCTGTCCAACCATCTGCAGTGCCACTTTGTCGCCCTTCCCGGCTTCCTCGAAAATCTCTTTGGAAGTATAGGAGGGTATTTTTTTTAGGCTTGAAACCGCTTTCGGATTTTCGTCAAAATATCTCCTGGTTATCCTGACAATTCCATTGGCAGATGCATACTGCTCAAGGCAGCCGCGTTTGCCGCAGCCGCATGCCTCCGGGTCATCGTCGTACATCGGAATATGCCCGATCTCGCCGGCAGCACCGTTTATTCCTGCCAATATTTTGCCGCCGATGATCACGCCTCCTCCGACACCGGTTCCAAGTGTCACCATGACCACGTCTCTGTGGCCTTTGCCGCCGCCCTGCCACATCTCGCCGAGGGCCGCCACATTGGCGTCGTTACCGGCCTTGCACTTAAAGCCGGTGAGAGAGTGAAGCCTCTGCTCCACATTGATCACATCCCAGCCGAGGTTGACGCACTTGAAAACGGTTCCGTCAGGCCCGACAGGTCCCGGCACACCGACACCGATTCCTTCGACATCCAGCTTGGATATGCCTTTCTCTTCCAGTTTCCTGTTTACTGCTTCAGCAATGTCGCTGAGGATATGGGATCCGCCGTCCTCTGTCCTTGTAGGGATCTCCCAGTCTTCCAGAAGTTCGCCTTCTGTAGTAAAAAGTCCCATCTTGATCGTTGTGCCGCCTATGTCAACACCAAATGCGTATGTTTTCATGTTCTCCTCTTTCAGCCCCTGCTGGCGCTTTTTTCTATTGTTTTCAGATCACAAAATTTCTCAGATACTTCGCGCTCAGGATCACAGAGTTCTTAACATCCTCTGCGCTGCCTTCGAATGCCTTGTCTTCCACTTCAATGACGCTGTATCCCTTGTAACCGATATCGGTCAGAGCCGATACATATTTGCCCCAGTCAACATCTCCAAGTCCGGGAAGCTTGGGGGTCATATACTCAAGCGGATAAGCCATTACGCCGACATCTGCCAGCTTGTCTTTGTAGACTTTGATGTCCTTATAGTGGACGTGGAAGATCTTGTCCTTGAACTCATAGAGCGGCTTGATGTAATCGATCTGCTGCCATACGAAGTGAGAAGGATCATAGTTGATGCCGAAGTTGTCGTAGGGAAGGACTGCGAAGACCTTTCTCCAGTTAGCAGGAGAGGTCATCAGGTTCTGGCCGCCCGGCCACTCGTCTTTTGTGAACCACATAGGGCAGTTCTCGATAGCGATCTTCACGCCCTTTTCCTTGGCATGGTCCAGGATCGGAGGCCATACTTCCTTCACGATCTCAAGGTTCTCTTCCACGGTCTTGTTCGGCACGCGGCCCAGGAATGTGGTGACCATGTTCACACCGAGCATTGCGGAAGCGTCGATCAGCGCATGGATGTGGTCGATGTAAGTCTTTCTCTTGTCAAGGTCGGGGTCCATAGTGTTGGGATAGTATCCCAGAGATGAGATCACAACGCCCTTTTTCCTGCAGTATGCGAGGATCTCCTCTGCCTTCTCGGGAGTCAGGCCCTCCGCATCGATGTGGCTGACACCCGCATATCTTCTCTTGGCGCCGCCCGCCGCGGGCCAGCAAGCTACTTCCAGGCACTCCAAGCCGTTTTCAGCTGCAAAATCAACAGTCTCTTCAAATGTATATCCTTCCATAATGGCTGTAAGAAGTCCGAATTTGATCATTTTTGTTCTCCTATTCCTTTATCTCTTTGTAACTGTCATTCATTTCTTTACCCTAAAACTGCACGGAACCCATCGGTGCAGAAGGATGCTGTATGGGTTTCGGCATATTGGGGGAATTTGCAGTATAGCTGCTTACTCAAAAAGGATCGCCTCTCCGGTCTCGGAAGATTTCCAGGCCGCTTCCATAACAGACAGCACTCTGCGCACCTGAGGAATCTTGATGACGGATTCAGCTTTGCCGTTCAGGACATCAGCAACATTCTTGTAGAAATCTGTCCAATCGGTCTGGATCTCCGGCAGGGGCTCGGTGACAATGCCTCCCGGAGGCACCGGTGCGAACTGACGGGTAGGACCTGCCTCAGTTTCAACAATCTGAGAAGGTAGTTTTTCGAGCATCTTGCCTGTGCGGTATATGTTTCCGTCACAGCCGAAGGTCTTGACGACCATGGTTCCCTTGTCGCCTGCTGCCAGCCAGCGGGGCTGATACTCAAGGATGTAGGTGGAGAGCTCAATGTGGGCAGTCACGCCGTTGTCCATCTTGAGGATGATCTTGAAATAATCGTCAACTTCTTCGTGAAGGACGTTCTTGATATCCGCATAGATACTCTTGATCTTTGCATCGGGCATCATGAACAGGATCTGGTCGATCAGATGCACGCCCCAGTCATAGATCATGCCGCCGCCGTATTTTTTGTAGAGGTGCCACTCGTGCATGTACCCGTTGCCGGAGTGGAGTTTGGACTCGATCGTAAAGATTTTGCCCAGAAGGCCTTCGTCATACGCTTTCTTGACAGTGAGCATGTCGCGGTCCCAGCGGCGGTTCTGGTGAGATGTGAAGAACACTCCTGCCTCCCTGCAGGCCGCTTCCATCTCATCGAGCTCCTGCACATTAAGTGCTGCGGGCTTTTCGGTGATGACATTCTTGCCGGCCGCCGCCGCCTTGATGCACATCTCTTTGTGCAGGTGATTGGGAACGGTCAGAATGACTGTGTTGACTTCGGGATCCGCGAGGAGCTCGTCCGCGCTCTTATAGAGCTTGTAGCCCATCTCGATGGCTTCCTGCTGCTTTTTCTCTTCGATGTCACACACTGCGACGATCTCGACGCCGGCTCTGGGCGCGTTCTGCGCATGCCATTTACCCATGCCTCCGAATCCGATAACGCCTAACTTGATCTTCATAATTTACCTCCTGATCTTATCTTCTGTATCTGATGGGGATCTCTGTTTTCTAACTGTCTTTATTATAATTTTTCAGGATTCTGCAGGCTTTTCCCATGGCGCCCTCGTTGCGTGCAAAAAATGACCCGTCTTATCAGTCATTTGTCCCACGCAAAAAGGAGAGGTCAAAAAAGTGCGTTCTTTTTTGACCTCTCCCTGATTACAGAAGACTCACGACCCCAGAGAACTCTAAAGACCTCTCTCAATCATATTTCCTGATTCTGATAAATCCGATCTCGTTCGCCGCGATCGCGACCTCCAGCGGCAGAACGCCGTCCTTTGCTTCCATCATCTGGATCGAAAGCGCCGGTCCGCAGACCCGCCGCAAGTATTTGACATCATTTCTGGACAGTTCGTTCTCGTATCCGAGTTCTGCCCATTTTCGCAAAATGCTTCCGCTCTGTTCGTTGATCCTGTAGGTTTTGACCTGGTACATGCCGTCCGCAACATCCGTGAGCCGAAGTTCCAGCTTCAGCGTTCCGTTGTCGTCAAAATACTTCCAGATATTCTCCTTTTCGATCTCGTCCTCTTTGGACAGATAATAGTTATAGTTGAGCGGCTTCTGGTTGTGGAAGACAACCGCGTAGTCGTCATACCGGTCCGTAGTGACAAGATAGTTGGTGCCCTTTCCCAGATAATAACCATACAGCCACTTCATGAAGCGCAGCGCATATCCTGCCGGCTTGATCAGCCCGTTTCCGGTCAGAAGGCCGCTCCCGCCGAACAGCGTGCCCTCCGAATCATAGTGCTCGAGCACCCGGTCGCTGCCGACGAAATAGGAGATCACATCCGCCATTCCATAGGTATCCAGCAGGTTCTTGACAACATAGGCTCCTTTGAAACAGCTGTCGTTTATATAATTCCGGTCCGACTTGGTCAGGTTCCACTCCGTGATAAAAAGCGGAATGTTCTCCATTCCCGCCTTCTTCATCGCTTCCCTGTAATAATTCAGTTCGTGCAGGAAGAATTCGTTGTCCGTGCTCCGCTTGGAGTAGTGGTCGAGATTGATGTTTCCCCTCTCATAACTGAAGGATACTCCTGATACAAAATCGGGATGTACTTCCTGCTGCATCCATTTTTTCAGGAGTTCCTCCGTATCGGCAGGGTTCTCATATCTGCCTCGAAAACCGCATCCTCCGACAAGCATTTGGTCGGAGTACTTTCTCACGGTCTTATATATTTTCCCAAATAGTTTAAAATACTGATCGTCCGCCCCGGGCGCTCCCCGTTCAGCTTCGTCAAACCACAGTTCCAGGCGCCAATGATCGAGCTGCCTTCTTCTGTAGCGTTTATAGAGATGCCGCATGAGGACCTTCACAAACTGATCCATATTCTGTTTCAGGTCACTGTTGTCGATCTCTTCCGAGACAATGGCATCCTGCACAGTGCGCATGAGCCTTCTGGGTTTCATCCCCAGCTCAATATGCGGATAGAGCCCGTTGTCCACCAGAAAATCAATGATCGTGTCCAGTTTCGTGAAGTTGTAATTCTCCCCGTCAGCCGTCGGAGCGATCAGCATTCCCTTGGAGAATATATTCCAAAACCTGACATACCTGATATTCAGCAGCTCCTTTAGATCCAGCACATGTTCCCTGACGTCCGATTTTAAAAGATCTGAAGCCGCACCAATATTGATCGTATCTTCCCAGCAGTTTCGGAGCTCTTCGCTGACCTTCACCGAAATGTTCTCCTTCACTACTGTATGTTCTTCTTCGTCCGCCACAGTGAGGCCGTCGGTGCGCAGGTAATTCTCCAGCCGTCCCCTCACTGCATCGCTTGTCTGATCGCTCTTTTCCTCAGTACTGCTGTTCTGCAGTTTCTTGCGTAGCGCCGAAGGAGAGTCGCCGTACTTATCCTTAAAAGCCTTATTAAAGGCTGCCACATTGGAAAAACCGTTGTCGTAAGCAATCCTCGTGATCGGCATCGATGTATAAGTCAGATCCTCTACCGCATGGTAGAGACGCACGCCTGCCAGGTACTCCGCAAAGCTCATTCCGTAATTCTTCTTAAAGAACCTCGCCAGGTACCCTTGCGACAGAAAGAGTTTATCCGCCAGTTCCTTGGAACTGATGGGCTGCGCGTAATTTTCGTTAATATACCGGTTGATCTGTACCAGCCGCTCTTCAAACTGCGCTTTTTCGTCCATTTCCTCCCGGTCGGATAAACGCAGTAAATAATTCGTGGTCAGCTCATCCAAAAGGCTGTAGCACAGGGCCACATAGCCGTAATCCCCGCCTCTTTTTTTCGATGTGAGATATCTGTTAAGAAGCTTTTTAAGTACTTTGCGGAGATCCTCGTACTTTTTTTCGTTGTCTTCCGTTGTGGAGTCGCACCAGAATACAGCCTCTGCGTTCTGCGTCATATTGCAGATCTGCCGGTTGGGGAGTGTGATCCTGGCGAACAATATTTTGCCGCTGCCGCAGTAGCTGTAACGCTTATTCGCGTTGACAATATAGATCCCGCCTTCCGGAAGCTTGAACTGATACTCCTCCACCCGGAGCTCCAATTCTCCTTCCAGGACAAACAGAAGCTCCGCGTCCTCATGAAAACGCTCCTCTTCCGTTTTCTCCATGAGGATCTCAATTGTCAGGCTGCTCTCATTTCTTTTGTTAGCCATTAGTCATACCTCCTGAGATGAACGCGCCGACGGCAGGACCGCGCCACAGCTCCTGCTGCTGTCGGTCCTGCCTTTTGAAGTCATTGAAATTGTGAGAATTCTATCTTATTCCTGCTCACCTGTCTGCCCCGCCTGGAGTCTCTCGATGATCTCTGCCGCGCGCTTCTCGTTCAGAGGATAGAAGTACAGCGGGATCAGGCAAAGGAGATACATAAGACCGAAGATCAGGTTGACTGTGAGGTTGATGCCTCCCATAGCCTGCGGCGTCTGCTGCGCGTTCGCCACATATCCCATAGCGCCCATGATGATCAGTGCTCCGGATACGCCGAAAGCAGATCCGAACTTGGTGGAAAGGGATACGGTTGCATAGGATGTTCCGTCTGCGCGGACTCCTGTCTTGTCCTGCTGGTAGTTGATCGCATCCGGCACCATTGCCATCGGGATCGGGAAGGAGAAGCAGAAGAAGCCGTACAGGCAGTGCAGCACCAGAAGTACCGGAATGTTTGTCCAG
>JAFUFL010000050.1 GCA_017469935.1 Lachnospiraceae bacterium | reverse complement strand
GCCGAAGCGGCGCCGGTCATGCCCGCCCGCCGGAACAGCGCCGCAAGCCATGCCCGCCGCCCGAAACTCAGTTCTTACCCCTTAATCAGCTCCTGGAACACATCCCCGCGCTCCTCAAAGTTCTTGAAGTAGCCGTAGGACGCCGCAGCCGGCGACAGCAGGCAGGCCTCCCCGGCCGGCGTGATCTCGCGGGCCAACTGCACGGCACCTTCGAGGTCCTCTCTGTAGTGGCAGCAGGGCAGTCCGCTGACCTCCCGGAAGATGCGCTCTCCGGACTTGTACATGAGGATGTAGTTGTACTCACCGTGCTCCCGAATAAAATCAATCAAAATATCGTAGTCTATATTTCTGTCCATACCGCCGAGAAGGATGGTGCGGGCGTTCGGAATGCTGCGGATGGCAGCGATGGCCGCCTCCGGGATCGTGGAGATGGAGTCGTCGTAGTAGTCGACGCCGCCGATGTTGCCGGCAAACTGCAGGCGGTGCCTAAGGCCCGTGAATTCCTTCAGGGCTTCCCGGACTCTGTCGGGGTCACAGCCGTAGAGGCGCGTGGCGATAGCGTAGACAAAGCGCGCGTTGAACTGGTTGTGCTCTCCCTTGAGCGCCATGTCAAAGTGCATGGGATCGTCATAGGAGATCACGGTGACATCTGCGGCGGTCTCGAGCGGAGGGACGTTGTTCCCGACAAAGAGGTAGTCGCCGGGCTTTTGGTGCGCCGTGATATTGGCCTTGGCGCGGAAGTACTTGTCCATGGTGCCGTAGTAGTCCAGGTGCTCCTCGTAGAGGTTTAAGAAGAGGGCTGTGTGGGGCGATATTTTGGCGTGGGCCAGCTGGTGGCAGGACATCTCGAAGACGATGATGGTATCGTCCGTGATTTCGCCGTAGTAGTCGAGGGCCGGAAGGCCGATGTTGCCGACGAGCAGGGTCGGACGGTCCGTACATTTGGACAAAACAGTGTACAAAAGGGAAGAGGTCGTACTCTTGCCTTTGGTGCCTGTGACGCCGATGACCTGGCCGGAAAACTGGGTCAGAAAGAGGTCGGTCATGGAAGTAAATTTGTCGCTCAGGTCCCAGGCGACGATGCCGGGACTCTTGATGATGTAGTCGTAGGCGTCCTCGTCGATCTCTTCGCGCTTTCCCTGAAAGACCGTGAGTTCTTTTACTTTGCAGTATTTATTGATGAACTTCTCGGTGGACTTGCCTTCCAGGCCGTAGCCCCAGAGAAGGATCCGTTTGCCGTCTAACAGTTCTGTGATTTTCATTGAAGGGTGTCCTCCTTAGTGGAATTAGTTCAATAGTAAATTATAACATGAGTTGTCCGGCGGGCGGGAATGAAAATCAATACTTCGACCGGCGGGCAGGTATGGTATTATTACTATGTCGGCGCGGAGGCTGCTCCCGCGGACTTTAAGGAAATCTTTTTGAAGAGGTCGGACATGAACAGTTTAATTGCTTTAGTGGATCTGGATGACAATATAACCGGCTATGAGACCAAGGAGGAGGTGCATCGCAGGGGACTGCTGCACAGGGCTTTCTCGGTCTTTATCGTGAGGGACGGGAAGATGCTCATTCAGAAGCGGGGCGAGGACAAATATCACTCCGGAGGGCTGTGGAGCAACACCTGCTGCTCCCATCAGCGAAAAGGAGAGGAGCTCTCGGAGTCGGTCCACCGCAGGATGATCGAGGAGATGGGCTTTGACACCGCGCTGGAAGAGAAATTCTCCTTTATCTACAGGACGCAGTTTCGGCCGGATCTGTATGAGTATGAGTTTGACCACGTCTTTGTGGGCACTTATGACGGAGACGTGCAGGTCAATCCCGAGGAGGCCTCGGAGATCCGGTGGATCCCGTTCGAACAGCTCAAGAAGGAGCTGGCGGCGGAGCCGGAGAAGTTCTCCAGCTGGTTCATTATCTGTGCGCCGAAGGTGATGGAGGGTTGCAAATGGTGACAGACTCAGGGGCGGCGACGCCCACACTGGACTATTATGATCGGAACGCCGGCAGGTTCACAAAGGACACGGCGGACGTGGAGTTCACGCAGATCCAGGACCTGTTCCTGGGGTATCTGGCGCCCGGCGCACGGATCCTGGATCTCGGGTGCGGCTCGGGCCGGGACAGCAGGTACTTCCTCTCGAAAGGATTTGAAGTCGAGGCCTGCGACGGCTCGGCGGAGATGGTGAAGATCGCGTCGGAGACAGCGGGCATCCCGGTGCGCAGAATGCTCTTTGAGGAGCTCTCGGAGGTGGAGCGCTACGACGGCATTTTTGCCTGCGCATCCCTCCTGCATGTGCCGTATGCGCAGTTGGGCGATATTTTGGCCAAAGTAGAGAGGGCCATGAAGGACAACGGGATCCTGTATGTCTCGTTTAAATACGGGACTTTTGAAGGGGAGCGAAACGGGCGCTATTTCACGGATATGACGATGGAGCGGCTGCGGGAGCGCCTTAAGGCGGCTGCGGAGATGAGCGGCGGAGGAGAGCTGCAGGTCGTCGAGAGCCGGATCACCGGGGATGTGCGGCCGGGCCGGGAGAGCGAGAAGTGGCTGAACGTGATCCTTCGAAAGGCTGCGGAGGAGCGGTGTCAGCGGCGGGAGAGATTGACCACGCAGCGGTAAAAAGCGGCAGAAGCCGCAGGCCTCTGCCGTTGAACGCACGGGGGATTCGCTTCCCGGGTTAGAGTTTCATTTTGCGTATATAGTGGGCGGTCACGAAGCTGAGCACGAACCCGAAGCTCATGGAGGCCAGGGAGAAGGCGCAGTCGTAGCCTTTGGTCAGGATCATCTCGCTGTTGCCGTTGTAGAGCCCGAGGAGCGTAAAGAAAAAAAGATCTCCGGGGATGAGCGGGATAATGGCGGGATAGACGTAGTAGGTGGAAGGCTTCTTCTGCCTGGACGCAAGGAGCTCTGCATAGAGAGAGGCGGCAAATGCGGCGACGGTCACATAGATCAGCCTCGACATGATCGGCGTAAGGCCCAGCAGAACGACTCTGGTCAGGGCGCCTCCGAGGCCGGCCAGCCACAGGTCGCGGGCTTCGACCTGGAATACGGCCGCAAAGAAGAAGGAGGCGGCAAAGGAAAGCAGGATCAGCAGGATCGGATCCGTGATCACCGATACAAAGGGCTTGTTGAGGGCGTCGGGAGACCCCAGCAGATGGAAAGAGAGATAGATCCCGAGGGCCAGGGCCATGGTCTCGACAATTGCTTTCGCAGTCTGCAGGATTCCGTTCATCTCGTTGCCGCACAAAAGGTTCCTCACGGCGTTGACCAGCGGGATTCCGGGGAGAACCAGCATGACCAGGGTCTGGATGATGGTGGGCTCCCGGTCCGTGATCCCCATTCTTCCCAGAAGGAAGGTCAGTGTCGTTGCGGTGAACGTGAGGAAGGCGTTGGTCAATATTTTGTCTACGCCCGGGATGGCCAGTGCGATGAGCATATAGTGCATCACAACAGTGACGATGGCCACGCAGAGGACCTCGCGGATCCATCCGCCGAAGATCAGGCAGAGGCAGGACATGGCGCAGATCTGGGCGCCGAGGACGATCCGGTCACTGTAAGTCTTCGTATCGGAGGCCTTCTCAAGAAATCGCATAAGTCCTGCCGGGGAAGGCTCGTCCTGGGCGATAATGAAGCTGAGCCGGTTGAGGGACTGCAGTCTTCGCAGGTTGATGTCGGAAGGAGGAATCGTGAGCTGGCGCGAAGCATAGAAGCCGTCGCTGTCCCTGGCGGAGAGAAAGATGTTGGTGCTCAGAAGGAAGAGGCTTACATCGGTGAGCTCATAGGTTTTACAGATGCGCTCGACGGCAAGGCTCACCCTCTCGACGTTGGCGCCGCAGGCGATCATTCTTCGGCCGAGTTCGACGCAGAAGTCGAGGATGTCCTCGACGGGGCGCTGTTTATATGTGGAAGTGTGGTCGGTTTTTTGGCTCATTTATGTAATTGCTCCTTAAATTCTTCATTATAGATAATAACAATATAGCACAAATTAAAAAGTAAAATACACGGAGGTAATCATGAATCCCAATATCACAAAGCGAAACGAGCTTCTGGCGCAGAAGGTGATCGAAGGTCTGGCTTCCCGGAATATGACCGGGTATTACGCCCCGGACAAGGAGGCGGCGCTGCAGCAGGCGCTCTGTCTGATCCCCGAGGGCAGCACCGTGACCATGGGCGGCGGCATGAGCGTGCACGAGATCGGGCTGCCCCGGGCTCTGAAGGAGGGAAATTATAATTTTATCGACAGAGACGAAATGGCGGATAAGCGCGCGGCCATGCTGGCAGCTTATGACGCGGATTTCTATCTGATGAGCACCAATGCGATGACGCAGGACGGAGTCCTGGTCAACATTGACGGGAACTCCAACAGGGTCTCCGCGCTGGCACAGGGCCCCCGCAAAGTGATCATCATCGCCGGAATGAACAAGATCTGCGACGACGTAGACGGCGCCATGAAGAGGGCCAGAAACGTGGCGGCGCCCATCAACGCGCAGCGGTTCGGGCTCGACACGCCGTGCTCGAAGACGGGGATCTGCATGGACTGCAAGTCGCCGGATACGATCTGCTGCCAGTTTCTGATCACGCGCTATTCCAAGCACCCGGGAAGGATTCATGTGATCCTGGTCGGCGATTATCTGGGATTTTGACATCTGCATGCCGCAGAGAGGAGGGACAGAGCGATTACAGGGAAAGTCAGGGTCAATGTTAGAATGTGACTGTGAAAAGCAATAAGGGATTCATCCCGAGATAAAAATTAGCGCAAAACTACAGGATTTGGTCAAAATTGACTTTTTATAAGTCATACTTGACATACGGGTACTTCTGAATTAATATTAGAAGCCTACCTGTTCGGGATGATGGAACTGTTGATCTGTTTTTAAACTTTTAAAGGAGGGAAACATGTCACCCATCTACGTAATGATTGACCTGACAGCAACCGGCAACCGAATCAAGCAGCTTATGACGGAGAATCACGTGACTGTGAAGGACTTGCAGGACGCGTGCGGATTTGAGAGGCCCCAGGCCATTTACAAATGGCTGAGCGGGAAATCTCTTCCCTCCATGGACAACATGATTATCATCAGAGTCATGCTTCACACCTCAATCGACGACATCCTCGTCACAAATGTGGACGAATATGTTCGCGACGATTACATGGGGCTGACAGCATGACAACAGGAACCACCAAGTGACGTAAATGTCGGCGCCCCGGCGGAGAGCAGAGCCTCCCGTCGGGGCAGTTTTGTAAATAATCGGACTAAAGGAGCAAAAATGCCCGGATATATTAAGCGATGTCAAATCGGAATCAGAATCCTGGAGGTTTTTCTCGCCTCTACGACGGTGGTCGTGCTGGGCATGATCTTCGGACTGTACACAGATGCCTGGGACCCCGGAGCGGATCCGGTCCTATGGCTTTCTGTGCTGGCCGGCCTCTTTGCGGTCGAGCTCGTGCTGTTCTGGATCGGAATCATCATGGTCTATGTCTCTTCTCTGCAGCTGGGGATTCGGACCAGGATCATCGGAATACTATGCGGCTGGATTCCCCTCATAAACCTGATAGTGCTGATGAAGATCATCGGCATATGCCGGGCCGAGGTGGCGCAGGAGAGGACACTTGTCCTGCGGGATCAAAAAAGAGCGAGCCTGCAGGTCTGCCGCACCAAGTATCCGATTCTGCTGGTGCACGGCGTCTTCTTCCGCGATTCCGAGCGCCTCAATTACTGGGGCAGGATCCCGGCAGAGCTGAAAAAGAACGGCGCGACGATCTTTTACGGCGAGCACAACAGCGCCGCGGCGGTGAAGGACAGCGCTCTGGAGCTGGAAAAGCGCATTGAGGAGATCGTGCGGGAGACGGGATGTGAAAAGATCAACATCATCGCGCACTCAAAAGGCGGGCTTGACTCCCGCGCGGCGATCGCGCTGACGGGCGCCGGCAAATACGTGGCGTCCCTGACAACGATCAATACCCCGCACAGGGGATGCGAGTTCGCGGACTATCTTTTGAAGGAGATACCGGAGGCGCAGCAGAAGGTCATCGCCAGCGGGTACAATACCGTGGCGGCAAAGCTGGGAGATAAGAATCCGGATTTTCTGGCGGCCGTCTACGATCTGACGCATGACCGATGCGCAGCGCGCAACGAGGTCGTTCACGATGACCCGAACATATATTATCAATCCGTCGGGTCTGTCCTGAAAGGGGCGTCTTCCGGGCAGTTTCCGCTCAATTTTGTTTATCATCTTGTTAAATATTTTGACGGGGAGAATGACGGCCTGGTCGGCGTGGACTCTTTCGAATGGGGGGATTCGCTGACGATGCTCCGGAACAATGATTCCTGGCGCGGGATCTCCCACGCGGATATGATCGACCTGAGCCGGGAGAACATTAAGGGATTTGATATCCGCGAATTCTATGTGGAACTGGTGAGCGGACTGAGAGAGAAAGGATTCTGATATGACAGATTATACTTTGCTGCGGGAACAGGCCGTGGCGATCATCGAGACGGAGCCGCACTACGTGGCGGCGCTCTCCAATATCGCGGCGCTCGTCTATGAGTCGATGGACCGGCTCAATTGGGCGGGCTTTTACCTGATGGACAGGGGGAGCCTGCTGGTGGGGCCTTTCCAGGGGAAGACCGCCTGCATCCGGATCGAGATCGGAAAAGGGGTCTGCGGGACGGCCGTAAAAGAGGACAGGATCATCCGGGTCGCGGATGTCCACGAATTTCCGGGACACATCGCCTGCGACAGCGCGTCCAATTCCGAGATCGTGCTGCCGATCCGGGTGACGACCGAACAGGGCACGCGAATTGTCGGCGTGCTCGACATCGACAGCCCTGTGAAAAGGCGCTTCAGTGAAGAGGACGAGGCGGGGCTGGCCGGGCTGGTAAAGTGCATCGGAGAACAGGTTGATTTTGGCGGACTGCGCGAATGAGTAGAGACGATGTAAATCCGATCACGGAAGGGGTGATCTGGAAGCAGCTTCTTCGCTATTTTGCTCCGCTCCTGGCGGCCTCTTTTCTGCAGCTTCTCTACAACACGGCGGACACCATTATCGTGGGCCGCTATGTGGGCAAAATAGCGCTGACCGCAGTCGGCGGCTCAGCCGGCCAGATCTACGCGATGGTCACGGAGTTTCTGATCGGCGTCTCGGGAGGCGCCGGCGTGATTCTGTCGCAGGCCTACGGCGCGCGGGAGAAAAAGCTTCTGGACGACGGGCTGCACAACGCAATCGCGCTGGCTCTGGCGCTGGGAGCCGCGTTTACGCTGATCGGGGTGGTCCTGGCAGGACCGGCGCTGCGGCTGGCCGGCGCGCCGGGGGAGACCATGGGGCAGTCCGTATTGTATCTGCGGATCGTCTTTGCGGGGATCGCGGCCCACGCTCTCTACAACATGGGAGCGGGCGTCCTGCGGGCAGTGGGGGACTCGCGGAGACCGCTGTATTTCCTATTGATCAGCAGCGGACTCAATATAGTGTTGGATCTGCTCTTCGTGGCTGTGATGCGGCTGGGAATTGGAGGGGCGGCTTTTGCCACCATTCTGAGCCAGGCGCTGAGCGCGGCCCTGGTCCTGCGCACGCTGGTACGGGGAACGGGCCGGCCGCTGATGCCGAAGCTGGATCTGCGCAGGCTCCGCCTGCAGCGGGATGTCGCCCTGAAAATGTTAAGGCTCGGCGTGCCGCTCGGATTTGAGACGCTGATGTACACGTTCTCCTGCGTAGTGCTCACTTCCGCGGTCAACACCTTCGGGACGGATACGGTGGCGGCGTACGCCGGATTTGTCCGGATCGAGTCCTTCTACTGGATCCTGGAGGCCGCCTTTGCCATGTCGATCACGACTTTTGTGGGGCAGAATCTCGGAGCGGGGCGAATGGACCGCGTGCACAGGGTCGTGAGAGAGGGCGCCGCGCTCATGTACCTATTCATGGGGACGGCCATCGTGATCATGTACACTTTCTGCCCGCAGTGGCTGGGACTGTTTACGACGGATCGGGGCGTGATCGGGATCGGCGTCGGTATGATGCGGTATCTGCTGCCGTTCTATATTTTGTATATTCCGAACGGCGTCTATTTCTCGACCCTGCGCGGGATGGGAGACTCGCTGCGGCCGACCCTGATCACTTTTCTGGGCGTCTGTGTGCTGAGAATCGCCTGGGTGGCTTTCGTATTTCCCCGCTTTCCGTCGATTCGGGCGCTCCTTTTGTGCTTCCCGGTATCCTGGTGCGTCACGGCGCTGATTTATACGGTCTATTACCGGATCTTTATGAAGAAGTATTCTGCCATGGGAAATTCCGGGTAACAAAAAAGTGGCTGCCGCATTTCTGCGACGGCCACTTTAGTATTTGTAATTATTGTTACTTCTTAACAGTAATAACGGTCCACCCCGACAGCGTCGCATTCGTCTGCGCCACGACGCCGTCCCCGCCTTTGTAACCTTCGGGAAGGCTCACGATGGAGACATCGATCACATGCGGATTCTCCGTGAATAAATAGGCCATTCCATCCTTGTCCGTGGTAACTATCTCGTCCACTGTATCGGAGTGGAGCTGAAGCTGTGCGCCTTCGACGAGTTCCTTATCGGTCCTGACGTTGAATGCGTAGAGAGCGACCTGCTTCTCGGTGTAATTATCGCCCATGAAGGCTGTGAAGACCTTCTCCATGTATTCACCGCTCGTGAAATAACCGGACTGGCAGAAGCCAACCTTGCCGTTTCGGTCGATCACGTAAGTTGTGGGATAGCTGGCTACGTTGAAGAGACCGGTATCATCATCGGTTTTCGCCATCTTGAAGGAGAGACCGTGGCTCTCTCTGTAGCTCACGATGTCCTCCGGATTATCCAGCGAGGAATTGGAGACGGAGATCATCTCGACTTTGTCGCCGTATTTCCGGTAGAACTTCTCGAACTCGGGAAATTCCGCTTCACAGGGGCCGCACCAGGTCGCGAAAACATTGACGACCAGAAGATCTTTTCCTTCAAGCAGCTGATCAAGGGAAGTCTGTGTGCCGTCCGTCAGCTCCAGTGTGAAGGACGGTGCCTCTGTGCCGACGATCGTATTCATTTGCTGATTGATTTCTTCCGTGTATTCATTATAGGCCTTGCGGATCTTAAGGTAAGCTGCGACGCCGCCGACCGCGAGCAGTGCAAGTAATACCAGAAAGATCTTGAGAATGATGCTTCCTACGCCTGATTTTTTCTTGTTGTTCTCCATTTCTTTTATCCTATCCTCATCCGTTTTTTGTTTTTCGTTTATGTTTCATTTGCCTTTAAAAAGATATACGCAGCCGGATGAGGAAATCAATGAGAAATTTTCAGAGGATGGTGGCAGGCCACCATTCTTCCTTCAAGGTCCCTGAAGGCGGGCACTTCCCTGCGGCACTCCTCTGAGGCATAGGGACAGAGCGGATGGAAGCGGCAGCCGGACGGCGGGTTCACCGGACTGGGGATCTCGCCCTTCATGAGCTCTATTTTGTCATCGCGCCTACGCGGGTCGGGTACCGGGATCGCGTCCAGGAGGAACCTGGTATAGGGATGGAGCGGGCGGTGGAAGACATCCTGCGTATCGCCCAGCTCGCAGAGTCTTCCCAGGAACATGACGCCGATCCTGTCGGAAATGTAGCGGACCACCGAGAGGTCGTGGCTGATGAAGAGGTAGGCAAGACCTCTTGATTTCTTAAGGTCCCCGAGAAGGTTCAGGATCTGGTTCTGGACGGAGACGTCCAGAGCGGAGACGGGCTCATCGCACACGATGAGGGCCGGGTCAGCCGCGATGGCCCGCGCGATGCCGATCCTCTGGCGCTGTCCGCCGGAGAACTGATGGGGATAGCGCGGGAGCGCCTCGCCGGAAACGCCGACCGCCTCGAGAAGCTCCGCGACTTTCTGCGTCGTGGCCTCCGGAGTGGGGCATACGCGGTAGGTCTCCAGCGGCTCGGCGACGATGTCGCGGATCGTCATGCGGGGATCCAGCGCCGCGCCGGTGTCCTGGAAGATCATCTGGAATTGTCTTCTGTATTTCAGAAACTGCCGGTCGTTGAAGTCGGTCACGTCTTCGCCGCGCACGTACAGCCTGCCCGAGGTGGGAGGCAGCAGGTGGGCGAGCAGGTTTCCGAGGGTGGATTTGCCGCACCCGGATTCGCCGACGATCCCCAGCGTCTCTCCCTCATGGATCCGGAGGGAGACGTCCGTGACGGCGTGCACTTTTTTGCCCCGTCCGGCGGGAAATTCTTTGGTGAGGCCTTGTGCCTCAATCAAAATATTGCTCATTCCGGTCTCCTTATTTCAAATACGGGAGGTGTCCTTATCATACAGATGGCAGCGCACTTTGTGTCCGGGCTCGGGCTCGAACAGAGGCGGCTCCCCGGAAGCACAGCGCTCCAGGCACTGTCCGCACCTGGGGGAGAAGCTGCATCCCTGGGGCAAATGCAGAAAATCCGGGACGGAGCCCGCTATGGTCTCCAGGACAGGCTCTTCGCGGCGCAGGGAATTTACGGACTCCAGAAGGCCTCGGGTGTAGGGATGAAGGGGACTGTCAAATAAGGCGCAGACTTCTGCCTCCTCCAGGATCTGACCCGCGTACATGACGTACACGTAGTCGCAGACCTGGGCGATGACGCCGAGATTGTGGCTGATGAGCAGGATGCTCGTTCCGGCTTTGTTGAGTTCCTTCATAAGGCGAAGGATCTGGGCCTCCACGGTGACGTCCAGCGCCGTGGTGGGCTCATCCGCGATGAGGAGGGCAGGTCTGCAGATCATGGCCATGGCAATCATGACCCGCTGGCGGAGGCCTCCCGAGAGTTCATGGGGATAGGAGTTATAGCGCGCCTCTGGCTCGGGGATTCCGACCGCCTCAAACATTCGAATGGTTTCCTGCCTGGCTTTGGAGGCCGGTATGTGCCTGTGCACGCGGACGGCCTCGTCCACCTGCCGGCCGACTTTCATGACCGGATTGAGGCCGGTCATCGGCTCCTGGAAGATCATGGAGATCTCCGAGCCGCGGACGGCGCACATGTCGCTCTCGGGCAGGCCGACCAGGTCGCGGCCGGCAAGAAGAATGCGGCCCGACTCTATTTTGACAGGCGGTTTTAAAAGCCCCATGCAGGCGCGCGCCGTCATGCTCTTGCCGCAGCCGGATTCGCCGACAATGCCGATAATCTTTCCCTTCGGAATGCGGAGGGAGACGTCATTTACGGGCTTTGTGGTGCCTTTACGGGTATGGATGCTTACGCTGAGGCCTTGCACCTCCAGGGTCATGTCAGAGTTATGGATCATAGTATTCTCCGGGAAAGGCGGAAGTTGTCCGCGGGTCCGTTATTTGCTCTCCAGGTGAGGGTCCAGCGCGTCGCGCAGGCCATCGCCCAGGAAGTTGAAGGCGAGGACGATCAACATAATGGCGACACAGGGCGCGAAACTGCACCAGGGCGCGGTGTAGAGATATTGGCGTCCCTGGTTGATCATAAGGCCCCAGGAAGTGGCGGGCGGCTGGATGCCGAGCCCGAGAAAGCTCAGGCTGCTCTCCGTGAGGATGGCGGAAGGGACGCCGAGCGTGAAGAGGACGATCATAGTGGGAATGCAGCCGGGCAGGATGTGCCGCAGTGCGATCCTGGTCTGCGGGACGCCGATGGAGCGCGCAGCCGTCACGAACACGCTGCCGCGAAGCCGCAAGGTCTCGGCGCGCACGACGCGGGCGACGCCGGCCCAGTTGACCAGGGCCAGAGTCAGGAAGACGCCGGTGAGTCCGCCGCCGATCGTGTACACGATGAGCATGGCCAGGAGCGTTGAAGGGAAGGCCAGCATGACGTCCGCGATCCGCATGATGATCTCGTCGACGACGCCTCCCGCAAAGCCGGAGAGGAGTCCCAGCGCTGTCCCCAGAAGCATGCTCATCAGGGTGGGCAGGACGCCTGCCAGGAGGGATACGCGCGCGCCGTACAGCATCCGCGTCAAAATATCCCTGCCGCCTTCGTCCGTCCCGAGAAGGTGCGCCGCATCGGGCCCGCTGAGGCGGTGCAGGATGTCCATCTCTTTGGGATCGTAAGGCGTCAGGAATGGCGCAAAGACGGCCGCCAGGACAAATAAAAGAATGACAAGGGCGGAAAGGACCGCCACTTTGTTTTCGCGCATAAGCTGCAGAAGTTTGTCTCTGTTCATAAAATCAGGCCTCCCTTCTGATCCGGGGATCGAGGACCGAGTAGAGGCTGTCCGATATAAGGTTGCCCAGGATTACGACGGCAGTGGAAAAGAGGACGGTGCCCTGCAGCAGGGGAATATCGCGGCCCGAGATGGCCAGCACGGAGAGCCGGCCGATCCCGTTAATGGAGAAGACGGTCTCGGTGATCACGGCGCCCGAGAGCATGCCGGAGAACTGGATCGCCATCATGGTGACGACAGGAAGCATCGTGTTGCGAAGCGCGTGAAACAGGACAACGGTGGTCTCCGTGAGTCCCTTGGCGCGGGCCGTCTCGATGTAGTCCTCCTGCAGGACGTCGAGAAGGGTGGAGCGGGTGAGGCGGGAGATGGCGCCCGCGCTGTTCCAGCCCAGTGCTATGGCCGGCAGTATGAAATTTCTCCAGCTGCCGGACCCGGATATGGGGAGCCAGTGCAGGTAGTAGCCGAAAAAGAACTGCAGGACCATGGCGGTCATGAAAACGGGCATGGAAACGCCCATAAGGGAAAAGCCCATGAAAATATGGTCCGCCGGTCCGCCCGCCCGCACAGCGGAGAGTACGCCGCACAGGATGCCGATCACCCAGGCGAAAACGGCGGCGGAGACAGACAGCTTCAAGGTATTGCCGAAAGCCGATCTCATCAGCGATGACACCGGCTTTCCGAGAGAGTAGCTGGTCCCGAAGTCCCCGCGCAGCGCGCCGGTGATGTACCGGAAAAACTGCACGTAGATCGGTTTGTCCAGGCCCAGTTCCGCCGTCATCCTGTCAACGGTGGACTGGTTGGCGTGCTCGCCCATCATGATCTCAATGGGGTTGCCCGGGACGACTCTCAGCATTATGAAGATCAAAAGCGCTACGCCGATCAGTATGACGACGGACTCGGCGAGACGGCGCAAAAAGCTCTGTCTCATGAAAAATGTATCTCCTATTTAAGCGTCACATCGGCCGCGTAGAAATCCGAGAATCCGGCCCACTGGGGGATGAAGCTCTCTACGCGATCGCCCATGCAGTAAAGGTGCAGCTCCTCGAGGAGAGGGATCCACGCGGCGTCGTCCAGGATGATCTTCTTCTCAAGAGCCTGATACTCGGCCATGCGCTTCTGGTCATCTACGATCGAAGGAGCGGCGGCGACTCTGGCGATCGTTTCGCTGTCCTGATAGTTGATGCTGCGGCCTCGGGCATTGTCCCGGCTGCCGAAGAACGTGTACATGATGTTGGAAGGATCATTGTAATCCATTCCCCAGCGGGCGATGAAGCTGTCCATCCTTCCCGAATTGCGGAGCGCCAGCCAGGAGGCGTGGTCATAGGTCTTGACCTCCGCGTTGATGCCGATCTTGCCGAGCTCCTGGCTGATATCCTGATAGAGGAGCTGCGTATCGCTTGTGGCGGAGGAATCCATGGACAGTTCAAAATAGATCTGGCCTTTCACGTATCCCGCATCGGAAAGGAGTTTTTTGGCGCCCTCCGGATCATAAGAAAATCCGGCCAGGGAATCATTGTGGCCCCAGATTCCGGTGGGAATGATCCCGCACTCCCGGATCGCATCGCCGCTGTAGAGGTTTTGGATGATCGTGTCCACGTCAATGGCCATACCGATCGCCTTGCGCACGTTGACATCGCGGAGATACTCATTTTCCTCGTTCATTACGAGATAGGTGAGGCCGACGCGCGGCGTCGTGACGATCTTGTCCGCGTGGGTTTTCTTATAAGAAGACTCCACGATGGCGCTGTCGAGGTTAATGAGGTCGATCATGTCCAGCTCTCCGTTCTGGAACATGAGATTTTGCGTGCTAGGGTCGGGGATGACGCGGACGATCAATTTTTTGACAGAGGGCTCAGGGCCCCAGTATTTGTCGTTATAGACCAGAGTGTAGTGGTCGTTTGCCTCCCACTCCGTGATGATGTAGGGACCGGTGCCGATGGTGTCGGCGGGATCCGTGCCGAAGCCCTTGACCTGCGCCATCGTCTCGGCGTCCACGATGGACATGGCGGGAGAGGAGAGCTCGGCGAGAAAGCCGGCGTTGGGGGCCTTGAGGGTGATCGAGAAGTGGGTGTCGTCCGTCACTTCAAAGCCCGCGAGTGAGTCCGCTTCCTTTTTCATAAGGGCGTCGGCGCCGACGACCTCGAGGGGAATGTCCGTGTTCTGCGCGGCGGCGGTCAGAAGCCGCTCGAAGCTGTATTTGACATCCGAAGCGGTGAGAGCGCTTCCGTTTGAGAAGACGACGCCGCTCTTAAGCACGAAATCGTAGCGCATGCCGTCCTCGCTTATGCTGTAGTCTTCGCACAGGCTTTTCAGGACCTGGGCGGTCCCGTCCACCATGCGGGTCTCGAAGAGGCGGTCGAAAATATTCATGGGGACCATGTAATCGTCTGTGGTCTTCGCCACATCCAGAGTCGTGATGTCGTAAAGGACGGCGGTGCGCAGAAGACCCTCTTCGGGCGCGACGGAAGAGACGGCGCCGCTGGGCGAGGGAGTCTGGCTGTTGTCGCCTGCGTCTGTCTGCGAGCCGCCGCAGGCGGTCAGGCACACGCTCAGAGAGAGGGCGGTGAGAAGGGTGACGGCGGATTTTATGAGCGTAGATTTATGAAATCTATTCTGGGTTTTCAATGGGATTTCCTCCTTATTTGTCTGCTGAATAAGTTACCTCTATTTTAATAATAACGTTTGAAATACGTAAATTCCACTTGGAAATCCATTTGGCTATAATGGGGCTAAAATGGTGTATAATTGTGAATGGACATACAGAGTCTCCTGCGTATATGGATAGTATCAGATCAAAAAAATCAGCTTAAGGAGGAATACTGAAGATGAAAAATAAAATGCTCTTGACAATGGGACTGGTCGCCGCACTTATGGCGGCAGGGTGTGCATCGACGTCGGGTTCAGCGTCACAGCCCGAAGCAGCGCCGGCCGCGGAGACCGCGCAGGCACAGCAGGACGCAGCTTCCCAGATTGTCAAATATGAGAGCAGCGACGGCTGGAGCGCTTCTTATAACAGCGCGGCCATCGAGGTGATCGAGGACGATGCGGTGTACTTCAACTATAAAGGAGATGCCGAGGGCACGAACCAGATCAGCGTCCTGTATTACCCGAACCAGATGCCCGATGAGGTCCTGGGCGCAGCTATGACCGTCAACAATGAGATCCCGGATCACACAAGGAGTGAGGGATATTTTGCCGGAAGGACGGACGTGTGGGCTCTGAAGACAAGCACGGCGTCTGCCGTTTTCCCGAACGCCACGGATGATTTCATCGCTGTTGAGCGAAACGGCGGCACGCTTCTTCTGCAGATCACGACCACGAAGCAGGCCGAGGAGACCAAACTGATCGCGGTATCCGACGAGTTCTCTGAAATCATAAATTCCTTTGAGCTCAAGGACCAGCAGCCGCAGACCTACAGCCAGTATGTCCCCGGCAAGTATGCGGCCGTAAAGGGCGACGGCACCTCCGGCGAAGAGAACGCGGACTACTATGTGCAGTTTAACGAGGACCACACCGGCGTGATCCACCTGCAGGACGATATCTCTGTCATCTGGTACAGCCGCGAAGGCAAGGTATTGAACGCGGAGTCCGGCGAGCAGATCTATGAGTATGTGATCGAGGGAGATTCCCTCTATCTGAAGGACATCGCCGACGAAAATGCAGAGATGATCGAGTTTGCGAGACAGTAAGGCGAGAACGCCTGAGCCGAAAGAGAATATACGTGCTATAATGAAAGCGCTGCCCCCTTTGGGGGCGGCGCTTTCGTTGCGTGAGGCAATGGCTCATTGCACAGACTGGACACATACGTCAAAGTGACCTGCCGGCATGGCTCATTGCGTAGGAAGGCCATGCATGGACCGGATCTTTGGAGGATACAATAGTTGCAGTTGTCTGAACTGGCGGCTTACGCCGAGGAAAAATATCAGATCAAGGAGGAGCGGAAATGGACGGAATTTCCGGGCTTCTCTGTTTTGGCGGACCCGCAGACCGGAAAGTGGGCCGCTCTTTTGATGCGCCAGTGGGACTACGAGAGAGGCGAGGAGCTGCAGAGGTGCGACATAAAATGCGGGCAGCAGTGCCTGAGCGAGTTTCAGGTGCCCTATGTGGCCGGTGCTTTTCGCATGAAGGGCAGTAAGTGGGTCGGCGTGTCCTTCGACGACGGGACAGATCCGGAGATCGTGTGCGAACTGTTCGACAGGGCGGTGCGCGCACTGCGGCACGGTCGGGGCAACATTATTCTGGACAGCGCGCAGCCGGGCAGCGCCGGCCAAAAATACAGCGATACGCTTCTTCCCCTCGAAGCTATGCGGGGCAATTACGACAGGCGAAGGGTCGAGCAGAGACAGGCGCAGGAGCAGAGACAGGCACAAGAGCGGAGACGGGGGCAGGAACAAAGGCAGGCGCAGGAGCGCGAGAGAGCGTCGCAGATCGATGTTAGGCTGCGGGAAGGGCACACGGGCGCTTATGTGTCCCCTGTCTTTCAGGGAAGAGCCGGCGCGGCCGACAGGCCCGTGACGGCGAGCGCGGCGGCAGCACAGATCCCGCCGAAAATCCTGGAGATGATGAAGCACTACGAGTACGGGAGCAGTTCGTTTGAGAACAAGTGGAAAAATTTCTACCGGCAGGGCAAGTTCATGGAGGACTATGAGGACGATGCTTCCTGGGCCGGCGAGTTCCGGCGCTATTTTACGACCTATCATGACCTGAACCTGTATCAGCTGCGGGGCTATTTTGCCTGGAGGACCCAGGTTCGGAGAGGAAAATTTTACCGGATCACGACTTCGCTGGCTTACATGTATCTCTATGAGCTGCTGAACGGGATCGGAGTATCCTCTCCGGAAGAGAGCCTGCGCAAAATGAAGGAATTTGAGGCCGGCTACCTCGACAGCGGTGTCGGGGACCCTTCCATGCGCGAGACCCTGCGGCGCTGGAGGTTGGAATACGCCGTGATGCACGGCGCGCCCGAGGAGGAAGTACTGCCCTTTATAGACCCGGAGGAGCTGCGGGAGGACCGATATCATCTGGTGCTGCGCAATCCGGAGAAGCACTCGGATGAAGAGATCTACGGCGCGCTCAGCGCACTGTCCGGGGGCAAAACAGACAAATCCTCCGTGATTCTTAAGGAGCCGGAGAGAGGGAAGCATCTGTTCGCGCAGGTGTGGAGATACATGTCCGAGCACTACAGGGACGACGGATGGGATATCTTTACGGCGTGCTTTGGCAAATTGAAGAATTTCGCCTGGCATCCGCTCGCCAATGCGGTCTATATGGAACGCGAGGAACGGGGCGAGAAGGTGTACGAGATCAACGAATGCAGGAAATACATTTTTAAAAACGGAAAGTGGTCCGTGCTCCGATACGAGAGTATCTATTTTGACAAATACAAAGTGGCAGCAATTATGCACGAGGCGGACAGACTGCTGCGAAGGTATCTGAAGACAGGGCATTACCTGCGCGCCAAAGAGGGAGAAGAGTGGATCACTCCCTATGTGGAGGCGGTCATCGAAGCGGACCGGGAGGCCGCCCTGGAGGCAGCAAGGCCCAAGGTGACCATCGATTTGTCGGGCCTGGACAAGATCCGGCGGGACGCGCAGATCACGCGGGACAGCCTTCTGACGGAGGAAGAGTTGAAGGAAGACGAGCCGGGGCTGTCTGTGCAGCCGCCGCATGAGCCGGCGTCGGATTCCGAAAAGTCCGTTCCGGAGCCGCAAACAGAAGCGGCGATTCAACCGTCCGTTGAAAACATAGAAACCTCTGTTCACGAGGCGGAAGGTCCTGTTACAATAGAGATTCCTTCGCTCGACGAAGTGCATACGCAGATCCTTCTGACCGTGATGCGCGGCGAGTCGGCGGCGGAGCTGATCCGACAGCGGTTTCTCATGCCCTCGGTCGTCACGGACACCATCAACGAGGCGCTCTTTGACGAGATCGGGGACAATGTCCTCGAGTGCGACGGGGAGGAGATCACTTTTGTTGAAGACTACAGAGAAGAATTGAACCTTATCATTGGTGGGGAGGGTTAATGGCAGAAAAGAAAAAGAAAGTGCCCAGAAGGATCGCGCAGACCGTGATCGGCTCGCTCAAAGGCGGCGTTGTTCCCAGGATCGGCCTGCCTTATATCACTGTGGGAAGAAAGAGTGAGATCGAGGCGCTCCTCCACGATGTGGACATCATCACGGAGGGCGGCGCGTCGTTTCGTTTTATTGTCGGAAGATACGGATCGGGAAAGAGTTTCCTCATCCAGACGATCCGCAATTATGTCATGGACAGGAATTTCATCGTGGCGGACGCGGACCTGTCGCCGGAGAGGCGCCTGCAGGGCACGAAAGGGCAGGGCCTTGCCACTTACCGCGAGCTGATCGGAAACCTGTCCACGAAGACGAAGCCGGAAGGCGGCGCCCTGACGCTGGTGCTGGACAGATGGATCAGCAGCGTGCAGATGGAGGCGGCGAGAGAGACGGGGCTCATGCCGGGGGATCCCGGCCTGACGAAGGCGGTGGACGAAAAGATCTACGCAGTCACTTCCGCGGTCAGCGAGCTGGTGCACGGATTCGAGTTCGCGAGGCTCCTGTCCCTCTATTACCACGCCTATGTGGACGGAAATGATGAGATGAAGATGAAGGTCGTCCGGTGGTTTCGCGGAGAGTACGCCCTGAAGCGGGAGGCCAAAGAAGAGCTGGGAATCAACATCATCATCACAGATGACGACTGGTACGACTATCTGAAGATTTTCGCGACCTTTTTCCGCCTGGCAGGTTATTCGGGCCTCATGATCATGATCGATGAGCTGGTCAATATCTATAAGATCCCCAATTCGATCACCCGTCAGTACAATTACGAGAAGATGCTGACCATGTACAACGACACGCTGCAGGGCAAGGCGCACTATCTGGGCATCATCATGGGCGCGACGCCCCAGGCACTGGAGGACAAGAGGCGCGGCATATACAGCTATGAGGCGCTGCGCTCGCGCCTGGCGGAAGGAAAGTTCTCGAGGCCCGGCGCCAGGGACCTTCTGGCCCCGGTCATCCGCCTGGAGCCCCTGACGGCGGAGGAGATGCTGGTGCTGTGCGAGAAGCTGGCGGACATGCACGCCGACCTGTACAGCTATGAGCGGAGGCTGACAACGGATGACCTGGTGCCCTTCATCAAGATGGAATACGGTCGCATAGGAGCGGACCAAAATATCACGCCCCGCGAAGTGATCCGCGATTTCATCGAGCTTTTGGACATCATGTACCAGAATCCGGACACGGGAATCAGTGAGCTCATGCAGTCGGAGGATTTCAGTTACGCCAAGTCGGACGCGGTGTCGGACAAGGCGGACCGCAATTACGCGGAATTTGAGATCTGACCCGGCGCCTGGATCTGACAGGTGTCTGTAAGGCAGGGCTGAATTAGCATTAAGAGGAATTGCTGTTGAGAAACATTGATAGCAAGAGGAATTGACAGATGGAAGTATTCTACCGTTACGCGCCGTTTATACAGGACTATATTTTCCGCTCGGGGTGGCAGACGCTGCGCGGCGTGCAGAACGCGGCGGGAGAAGCCATTTTCGGCACGGACGACAATGTCCTTCTGACGGCGTCAACCGCGTCGGGCAAGACGGAGGCGGCGTTTTTCCCCATTTTGACCCTGCTCGATGAGGAGCCGCCGCAGAGCGTGGGGGTGCTCTATATCGCGCCGCTCAAGGCCCTGATCAACGATCAGTTCGGGAGACTGAACGATCTGTGCGAGGAGGCGGGAATTCCGGTCTGGCGCTGGCACGGGGACGTGTCGCAGTCGCAGAAGCGAAAGCTCCTGCGAAAGCCCTCCGGAATCCTGCAGATCACGCCGGAATCGCTGGAGTCGCTCATGATCAACAAGCACATGGAGATTCCGTCGCTGTTCGGGGACCTGCGCTTTATCGTGGTCGACGAGATCCATTCGCTTTTGCGGGGAGACCGCGGCATGCAGACCTTCTGCCTGATCGAGCGCATGTGCCGGCTGGCCGGCTGCAATCCCAGGCGGGTGGGCCTGTCGGCGACCATCGGAAATCCGGAGGCGGCCGGCGAGTTTCTCTCGGCCGGCAGCGGGCGCAGGACTCTCATTCCGAAGTTCGACAGCGGCAAAGAAGTGTGGAGACTGTCCATGGAGCACTTTTTTGGCACGGATCCGCAGGCGGATGAAGGGGCGGAGAGCGTCGGTGCTCTTGCAGTCACCGAGCAGCCCACGGACACGGCGCCCAAGGCGGCAGACCCGGGACTGAGCTACATATTCGAGCACACAAGGGGCAAAAAATGCCTGATCTTCACAAATTCCAGGGAGGAGTGCGAGTCGGTGTGCCAGTGCCTGCGGCAGTACTGCGAGGCGAACCATGAGCCGGAGCGGTTCCTGATCCACCACGGCAATCTGTCGGCGTCCTACCGCGAGAGCGCGGAGGAGGAGATGAAGGACGACGACTCGCTGATGAGCGTGTGCGCCACGGCGACGCTGGAGCTGGGCATCGATATCGGGCGGCTGGAGAGGGCCTTCCATATCGACGCGCCGTTTACCGTGTCGGGATTTCTGCAGAGACTGGGGCGGACCGGGCGCAGGGGCGAGTCCTCGGAGATGTGGTTTGTGATGCGGGAGGAGCACGCGGAGGCAAGGGCCATGCTGCCGGACCTGATTCCGTGGTACCTGATCCAGGGGATCGCGCTGGTGCAGCTCTACATCGAGGAGCGGTTCGTGGAGCCGCCCCGGATGGACAGGCTGCCCTACAGCCTTCTCTACCACCAGACCATGAGCACGCTGGCGTCCTGCGGCGAGATGACGGCGGGAGAGCTGGCGTCCAGAGTCCTGCCGCTGGCCTGCTTTCACAGGGTCACGACGGAGGACTACAAGGTCCTTCTGCGCCATCTTCTGGAGATCGACCACATCAACCGCACGGAGAACGGCGGGCTGATCGTCGGGATCTCGGGAGAGCGGGTCACGAACAATTATAAGTTCTACGCGGTATTTCAGGAAAATATCGAGTACACGGTGCACGCGGGTTCCGAGGAGCTGGGAACCATTGTCAAGCCGCCGCCGGTGGGCGACAAGATTGCCATCGCGGGCAGAGTCTGGGTCGTGGAAGATGTAGATCACAAAAAGAGGGAGGTCTACTGCACGCTGGTTAAGGGCAATATTCCCGCCTATTTCGGAGATGTGGCCGGAGATATCCACACAAAGATCCTGGAGCGCATGTTCGGGGTGCTCAGTGAGACGAAGAGCTATCCCTATCTGATGCGCCACGCGGTCTGCAGGCTCGCGGACGCGAGAAAAACGTTTGTAAATGCAGGCATGGAGAACCGCTATCTGATTCCTCTGGGCGGCAAGATGTGGGCGCTGTTCCCGTGGCTGGGAAGCTACGCATTTCTGGCGCTGGAGAGATTTCTGAAGATCCGATGCGGGAAGCGCCTGGGACTCAAGGGGCTCAATTCGTCCAGGCCTTACTTTATGCAGTTTACGATGTCGGTCACGGAAGAGGAGTTTTACGAGATCACCAAGGAGGAAGCGGCGGTGGAGTTCGATCCGCTGGAGCTGGTCTATCCCGGGGAGGTCCCGGTGTTCGAGAAGTACGACGAGTTTGTGCCGGCGGAGCTGGTAAGGAAGGGATTTGCGTACGGGGTCCTCGATGTGGAGGGGATGAAGAAGAGAGTTCTGAAGTGGTGAATGTGACAGGGGGGACGTATCAGGTGACACATTTTGTGTCACCTGATACGTCCCCCCTGTCACATTCTTGTCACATTACTCCAACAGCGCCAGCAGCTCCTCATTGCTCAGCTGCGTGATGGATTCCGACTCGCCGGCCAGAATGGCCTCGGCGAGATCTTTTTTCATTTCCTGCAATTCTACAATTCTCTCTTCAATCGTATCCTTGAGAACAAGCTTATATACGGTGACCTGCCGGGTCTGGCCGATCCTGTGGGCGCGGTCCGTGGCCTGGTTCTGAACGGCCAGGTTCCACCAAGGGTCATAGTGAATGACCATATCGGCACCCGTGAGATTGAGGCCGGTGCCGCCCGCCTTCAGGGAAATGAGGAAGAGCGGGACATCCCCTTCATTGAAGTCGTGGACCAGGGAGAGTCTCTTTTCCTTGGGCGTGGCACCCGTGATCACGTAGTACGGGATCTTTTCTTTATCGAGGTCGGCCATGAGAAGGTCCAGCATGGATGTAAACTGCGAGAAGAGGAGCATGCGGTGCCCGCCGTCGATGGCCGAGCGGATCAGCTCCATAACGGCAGTTCTCTTGGCGCTCTCGCCCTTGTAATCCTCGAAGAGGAGCGAAGGGTCGCAGCAGATCTGACGGATTCGCGTGAGTTCCGCCAGGACCTTGATCCGGTCTTTGCCGCCTGCGGCGCCCGGCTCCGCCAGCATTCCCTTGAGACGGACCACCTGGGCGTTGTAGACCTGCTGCTGTTTGCCCTCGAGGCGCGCGTAGCGGACCTCCTCGAGCTTGGCAGGCAGGTCGGTCAGGACATCCTGCTTGCAGCGCCGCAGGATAAAGGGACCGGTCATCTTGCGCAGCCTCGCGGCCGCCTCCTCGTCTTTCTTGCTGACGATGGGCAGCTCGAAGCGCCTTGCAAACTCATCGAGCGTGTAGAGGAATCCCGGCATGAGGAAGTCGAAGATGCTCCAGAGCTCGCTCAGCCTGTTCTCAATGGGCGTTCCCGTCAGGGCAAAGCGGTGGTCTGCCGCGATGGCCTTGACGGCCTTGGAGACGGCGGCTTTGGGGTTCTTGATATACTGCGCTTCGTCCACGATGCAGTGCTGGAAGTACTTGTCCTTGTAGAGAAGGATATCTCTTTTCAGTGTGTCGTAGGAAGTGATGCACACGTCGTAGTCCATGTAGTTTTCCAGCTTTGTCTTGCGGGACGCGAGAGTTCCGCTCAGGACCAGCGTGGAGAGGGAAGGCGCGAACCTGTTGAATTCTTCCTGCCAGTTGTAGACCAGGGAGGCAGGGCAGACGACCAGAGAAGGCCGGGAAGCCGCCGCTTCCTTGTCGGAGCTGATCACGCTGATCATCTGCAGTGTTTTGCCAAGGCCCATCTCGTCCGCCAGGATCCCGCCGAAACCGGCCGCCTCCAGGGTCTTGAGCCACTTGAAACCGTACGCCTGATAGGGGCGAAGGGTGTCTTCGAGGGAAACAGGGATCTCGTAGTCGGAGTCCCGGATACTGGCAAAATTCTTGATCAGTCCGCGGAACTGCCGGTCGCGGCTTGCGGCGACAGACTCATGCTCTTCCATGAGCTTGTTGAGGTAAAGCGCGCGGTACATGGGAAGAGATACGCCCTTTTCAATCGCCTCTTCCGGCGTGAGGTCGAGCCCTCCGAGCAGCTTTTCGATCTCCTCCAGACCTCCGTCCGTGCTCAGGTCCACGAAGTCGCCCGAGCGCAGGCGGTGATAGCGCTTTTTGCGCCTGTAACTGCCAAGGATCTCGAGCAGCTCATCGGGCGTGTACTCCTTGGAAGTGACCGAGATGTCCATGATTCCGCTCTCCAGGGATACGCCCACGCGAACGGAAGACATGGGGCGGATTTTCTGGCGCGCGAGCATGGCCGTTCCCTTAACGGTGCCCAGCTGCTCCAGATCAGAAATGCCCTTGGTCAGGAAATCATAGAGCTTTTCGCTGTTCACTTTTTTGGTATATTCCCATTTTTCGGGGTCAAAAGAGTGAAACCACTTCTCAATGCGGCTGACCACCCGGGCTTCCTGCACTGTGTCGCGGTACTGCCCGGGAGCGTTATCCTGCTCGCGGGACGCGGGAATCTGCAGGACTTTCCCGTCGTAGCTCACCTGCGCCCTGCAGATGAGGCGGGGCTCGTCAAAATCGATCAGGAAGGTGAAAGAGGGCTCCGGCGGCAGATACTGCTCCTGCTCGCCGCCGAGGTTGTCCTCCAGGCGCACATAGGGATTGTCCAGGAGAGTCGGCAAAACGCGATAGTAGAATTCCTGCAGGCTCCCGCGCCCGACCCGGAAGCGGAAAAAGCCGGAGGCATCCGCTACTTTGAGGAAGGGCACCAGTACTTTCTTTTCCTCCGGCGAGATCCGGGTCAGCCCTCTGTCGTTCAAAATATAGTTCGCGATACTCCCCTTGATCATCACGGGGATCAGTCCGGAGACTTCCACGCCGGCAAAGGCGCCTCTGGCGTCGGACAACCGGTCCGCCTTGAGGTCGATCTTCAGGTTTCTGTGGCCGACGGGAATAGTCGTCTCGGGGATTCCGTTGGTCTTGTCCTGGTACTCGCATTTTCCGCCTTCCGCGATGTCGTAGAAGCCGTCCAGAAGGCTGCCTTCCAGATCCATGGAGGAAGTGACGGAGAGCGTGCTGACTCTGTAATAATAATTTGACTTGTTTATCAGCTGTTTGTTGACGTCCTGGATTTCGCCGACCCTTCGCGCGATGAACTGCATGAGCGGCTCGGACTCTTCGCAGAAATCCAGCTGTGAGAAATCTATGACCTCCTTTTTGGTGAGGGCAAAATCGGTCTCGCCGTTTAAATACGCACCTGCCAGGGCGCCGGGATTGCGCAGCACATAGAGACGGGATCCTTTCCGGCCCATCTTGAAGCTCAGGGAAGCCTTGCCGTTCTCGACAATGATCCTGGGGAGGAGAGTGAGAACTCTCTCTTTGGCCGCGGGAGCTTCCGACTCCTGCAAGGTCTCCTCCGCAGCTGCCGCGGAAAAGTTGTCCATGGCATTGAAAAAAGCCTGGGCGGCGTAGTCAGTCCGGTCCTGGGAGCTGTCCGATACAATGCGGTTCCAGAGCAGCTTCAGGGTATGCAGCTGGTACTCGTCAAGGGGAGTCGCTGGATCGAAAGCCGCGGGATGACGGCTGCGGGAATAGGCGCTGCGGTAATTCATGCTCTCCAAGGAGGTGAGCTTATTTCCTTTCAGAACGCCGGACACATGGACCCACTCGGGCTCATCCTTGAAATTACAGGAGAAGAAGATAGAAGTCTCATCGCGCCCTTCGGTCTCCTCAAAGGTCTCGGAATCCGGCAGAAGCGCGTTCTGCATTACTTTTGCTCTCTCGAGCGCGTAGGGCGTCGTCAGGCAGTGTTTTACGGCCGTCTCCAGATCATGGAAAACAAGCCCCTTCATGCGGGGCAGGGCGTCAAAATAGGGAGCGGCCGGGACCGGTTCCGTCCCGTACTTCTTCTTCATTTCCTCCTTGCGCTTTATGATGCTTTGGCGTTTCTCCTCTTTTTTGCGCCTCTCATATTCATATATGTTCTCACGGAATGTCCAGGGGCCGTGTCTCTTTTCCCAGGCATACATCACGGCTGCCATGTGGACGCAGAAGCGGCCGTCGTATCTGGCCTCCCTGCAGGTGCAGTCGAAAACGGAACCTCTCCAGCTGTCTGTTCTGCTCATAGGGGCGTGCGATATTTTGACAAAGTTGTGGGAGCTGCCGCTGCGCACTCTGGCGCTGCAGAGGTAATCGGTGCAGCGCAGATCCGTGACCAGGCGCTGCATCATATCGCTGCTTCCCTTAGCGACGATATCCGGGTCGAAAAGCTCCCGCCAGTCCTTGGTCTCGGTGATCAGATCGGGCGGAAGCGGTTCGTCCGGGCGAATTCCCATGGCTTCGACCACGTCTGACCCTATATTGAACAATTTGGAAAAATAGTCATTCAAGTTCATATTCCGGTATCCTTTTCGTATAGTCGGCGGCAGAGCACAAATCGGCATTGTATGTGGTCTGACGCTTTTTGGTAAACTATTCCATCGTAAAGCTTATCAGTAAGATTATAAGGCATATCGGGAATATTTAAATCAACCGGCAGTTCAAAAAACGACCTTCGGGGTCAAAAATCGACCTCCGGGGTATCTTTTGCCTTAAAAATCGACCTCCGGGGTATATTGTGCTATACTGTTAAGCGTATAGATCAATAAGGCTTTTGCGCACCTTGCGAAAAGGAGGCTTGGGAGATGGGACTGTTTTTTCGAAAAGATGATAAAAAGGGAGGTACCGGGGCCGGGCGCTCTTTTGCCAAAACATACGACAAGGAGAAGACCAAACCGGCCATCCGCTGCAGCATCTGCACCGGGGAGCAGGTGGCGGGATTTCTCAACAAGCGGTCGGGCCAGTTCGAGGAGATCGCGCTGATCAAAAGCCCCAAGGATCTTGAGGTCTTCAAGCGGACGTACGGAATTACCGGGGATATAGAAAAGTTTTACTGAAAAAAATCGCAGCAGCTGCAAAAATTTAATGAGTCAGGGGAACCTGACTCTTTTCGTTAAGCGCACAAGGGGGAAGAGGATTATATGAATATCGGACATACGGATTTTTCGGAAGAGGCCATTCACAGAGGTTTATTGCAGAAGGGACAGGTACAGAAAGAAGTCCTGGAGAAGTTCCTGTCAATCCTTCACGTGGAACTGGACCCTGTGGCTACGATGATCGCGGACTACCGGTGCGCGGCCCTGGAAGTGGAGACCAAATTCAAGGTCCTTAATACCAGGCTTTCCATGAAAGACGAGGCCAATCCGATCGAATCGATCAAGACCCGGATCAAGTCGCCGGACAGCATCCTGCTCAAGATGGAAAAACTGGGTCTGAAGCCGACGTTGGAGTCCGTGCAGAATAACATCTTCGACATAGCGGGCGTGCGCGTGGTCTGCTCCTTCATCGACGATATCTACACGATCGAGAAGTATTTCCTTGACCAGGAGGACGTCAAGCTGATCACCCGCAAGGACTACATAGAGAATCCGAAAGAGAGCGGATACCGGAGCCTGCACCTGATCATTCAGACGCCGATCTACACGGAAAACGGCAAAAAAGACATGTACGTGGAGGTGCAGCTCCGCACCATTGCGATGGACTTCTGGGCCAGCCTGGAACACAAACTGCGCTATAAGAAAAATATTGATCCGGCCCTGCTCAGAGAGCTGTCCGACGAGCTGGAATCCTGCGCCGAAGAGAGCACAAAGCTGGACCGGAGGATGCTGGTCGTCAGGAAGAAGATCAGGGATGCTTCGGAGAGCTGAGAATCGCAAATAGAGGAGAATGAAATGAAGAAAACAATAGCCTGGCTTCTCACAGCCGTTATGCTTACAGTGACTGCCTGCGGAGGCGCGGCGAATACCGGGGCGCAGACGGACGCGGCCGATGCCGATACTTCCCCTCAGGCTGCGGATTCCATCCCTTACTGGACGGAAGATTCCGCCGCCGCCGAATCGATCGTATCCTATGTAAAAGCCGTGACGGATGAGTCTTCCGAGAGTTTCGTGCCGGTGGAAGACCGCATCGCTGTTTTCGATTTCGACGGAACGCTCTACGGGGAGCTGTATCCCACCTATTTTGACACCTGCCTCATGATGCACCGCGCGCTGCACGATGAAACTTATGAGGCACCTGCCAATATCAGGGAATATGCCGGGATCCTGGAAGAGGCGGTCACGCATTATCAGCCCGAGCCGGACTCCAAACTCTCCTCGGCGCAGTGCTCGGCGGAAATGTTCAAGGGACTCACTTACGAGCAGTACTGCGAATACATCAGAAACTACATGAAGGAGCCGGCCTACGGATTCGAGGGGATGGCTTATGCCGACGGCTTCTACAAACCCATGACGGCTCTGGTTCAGTATCTTGCCGAGAACGACTTCACTGTTTTTATAAGCAGCGGTTCCGAGCGCACCATCGTGCGCGAACTGATTCGAGGAAAGCTGGATCAGTGGATTCCGTTCGACAGAGTGATCGGCAGCACTTTTTCCTTTAACGCAACCAATCAGGGAGACAAGGACGGCCGCAAGTACACTTACGCGGCGAACGACGAAGTCCTCCTTGAGGGCAATCTTTTGGTCAAAAATCAGAAAGCCAACAAGGTATTCTCCATCATCAACGAGATCGGCAAGACGCCCGTTCTGGTCTTCGGCAACAGCTCCGGCGACCTGGCCATGGGGCAGTACGTCGTCAATAACGGCGGAAAGGGCTATATGCTTCTGTGCGACGACACGGAGCGGGATTACGGAAAGCTCGATGTCGCCGCCTCTTTTGCCGCCGACTGTGAGAAGATCGGGCTTGAGACGGTCTCCATGAAGAACGATTTTGCAACGATCTACGGAGAGCAGGTGAAGAAAGTGCAGGCGCAGAGTGAGCCTGCGGCGGAAACACCTTCGGAGGAGGCACCTGCAGAGAATGTCCCTGCGGAGGAGGCACCTGCAGAGGAAGCGCCTGCGGAAGATGCTCCCGCGGAGGAGGCACCTGCGGAGGAGACTCCCGCGGAAGATGTTCCCGCGGAGGAAGATGTCCCCGCAGAGGAAGAGCAGGAGCTGCAGCCGGCGGCCTAAGAACCTGCGGCGAGGCGGCTCGCTTTACGAGACTTAACCAGGAAAGAAGCACAAGCACTTAAAGGGGCTGTTTATGAAAATCATCATTTCACCTGCCAAGAAGATGCTGGCAGATACGGATACATTTACAGGGCGGGAAATGCCGGTCTTTATGGAGGAGACGGAAAAACTCATGAAGTGGATCCAGTCGCTTCCGTACGCCGATGCCAAAAAATTGTGGGAGTGCAATGACAAAATTGCCGAAGAGAACTACCGCAGGTTCCACAACATGAACCTGACAGGGGCGCTGACGCCGGCGATCCTCGCCTATGACGGGATCCAGTATCAGTACATGTCGCCTTCGGTCTTCGAATACAGAGAATTTGATTATGTGCAGAGTCATCTGCGGATCCTGTCGGGGTTCTACGGCGTGTTAAAGCCCATGGACGGCGTGACGCCTTACAGACTGGAGATGCAGGCCAAGGCAGAGGTGGACGGCTTCAAAAATCTTTATGAGTTCTGGGGCGACAAGATCTACCGCGAAGTGATGGACGAGAGCCGGATAGTGATCAATCTGGCGTCCAAGGAGTACTCGAAGTGCGTAGAGAACTACCTGCAGCCGGGGGACAGGTTTATAACCTGTGTATTCGGAGAGCTCTCCGAGGAGACCGGGAAGAAATCCGGAAAGCCGCGCGTGGTCCAGAAGGGCGTCTACGCCAAGATGGCCCGGGGAGAGATGGTCCGCTTTATGGCCGTGAACGACATCCGCGAGCCGGAGCAGGTCAGAGAGTTTGACTGGAGCGGCTACAGCTTCCGGGAGGATCTCTCCTCGGAGACGGAATATGTATTTGTAAAGTGAACTACCCACCGCCTACGCATACGCTAAGAGGCGGGGGCTTCGTGCCGCTTACGCGGACACAGGGCAGACACTTGCCCGCTGTCCCGTTTCACCGGGATTACTTTTGTGATTCCTCTGACCCGCACTCAGGATATCT
>JAFUFL010000049.1 GCA_017469935.1 Lachnospiraceae bacterium | reverse complement strand
TTGTTTTGTTGTTATTCATGGGGATCCTCCATTCCGTAGATGTGATTCGCTCCGGGGAGCCCGGAAACGACAAAAGCGCCAGTGAAGGAATGGTTTTCTCATCACTGGCGCTATGTAATCGGATATGGAGTTGTCTAAGAACGGCGGCGGGTAAAGCCGTCTAATGAGTTCTGTTAGCAGAAGGTTTTTACCTGGCTAATCGGCTTTAGCAGGATTTTCTGAAATTGAAGGCAACGGAGGGATCACAGCCGATTTTCATGGCTGAAAGCACCTACCGCTTGTATTAGTTGCCCTTACGACGCTGTTTTAGCTGGGAGGCGGCCTGAAATGGGCTATTAGCAAAACGGGGTGTTTTCTTAGCAGGGTCCCAAATTTCTGCTAATGGAATTAGCCAGCGGGAGCGGGCTCCCTGCCGGATCAGGTCCCTTGGATCAAAAAAGCGGATGTCCGTTCTGCTAATATCGATACCGATCTGCTAACGGAAATCCGCTGAATTTACTGGCGTCCCCGATGTGATTCGAACACACGACCTTCCGCTTAGGAGTAGATCGTTCAATTAAAAAAAATGGAAAGTAGGGGCTCTCCAGGCCTTCATTTTCATCTGCACCCACTTTTGCACCCACTACAGGCGGAACAGCTCACATTCTCTCATTGACCTCGCGGATCAGATCATACATATGAAAACGTTCCCCGCAGCTGCGTACCCTGTCCAGTTTCATGCCAAGATGCACATAGCGGGATGCTTTATCCTTGTCATCCGTATCCAGGATCACGGGAATCCTTCTCTCCTCTGCCAGTGCATAAGCAAAATCCATCATCCGGCGCATATATCCCTGCCCCTGAAATTCCTTCCGGACGACCAGCATTTCGATCCGCAGGAACTTTCTCTTTTCTTTTTGCATGCGGGTCTCGATCGTTCCCCCGTCACTGAAACAGGCATCGATGAATTCCTTCATATTCTGAAATCCGCCGAGCGCTTTCTTTTCGGCAGCGATCATCTTTATTCCGTCTACAAATCCGACCGCTCCTCCTGCGCCTTCTCCGGACAGCATCAGATATCCTTCCCTGCGCTTAGAAGTCGTATACAGCACGCCGCTCCTGTAAGCAGCCCGCACGATCGCATGGATATACGTAAACATGTCTTCCCGAGTGGAAATGAACCTGATCAATCCGATATCCTCTTCGTCGTACTTGTAGTCATAGAAAGCATCTGCGATCTGCCGTGAGATCTCCCGAATCTGATCCTCGTCCAGTCCCTGCAGCTTTATCATCACAGGCCTGGTTCCGGTGATCCGCTCTTCTATCTTTTCGACGTAATCCGGTACCTGTGCCATCGCTTCGCAGTGCTCCATTCCGGGACGCACGATTATTTCCGCATCAGGCCAGATTTTTTTTACCAAGGGCATGCTGGTCTTTGTGTAAAGTTCTTTCTCACCCCAGTCAAAGCTGATCCGCTTTTGAAGCTCCCGGGGAAGATCCGGGGTACTTCCCACCACACAGTCTCTGCCGATATGATATATACTCTCGTTGTCGAATTTCAGGAAAGAATCTGCCATATGTTCCGCTATATCCCTGCCATAGCGTTTCACAAAATCCGAGATTCCCTTTTCCCTGTTCCTGATGATCATATCCTGTTGCCAGACCAGCACAGGTGCAAAAATCCTGCGCATAACGACGCTCAGTCTGGCGACCGGCGCCCCATCCAGATAAACATGTTCGATATTCAGATCTTCATATCGAAGGAGATGGAGCGACACCGCGCATCCCAGGGAGGCTCCATACAGCAGCCGAATCTGCGTCAGTCCCTTCTGCTGCAGATAATTGTGCAGAGCTGCCGCTTCTGCCCGCGCAGACCGGAACTCTCTTTTCTCACTTCCGTGGCCGCCCATGTCCGGAGTGATGAAATAATACTCTCCCCTGAACTTACTACCCACTATTTCATACATCTTCTCACCGGTAATTCCCATCGGATGAAGGATAATGATTACCGGATCTCCCTTGCTTCCGTGTGTGTGGATATGCATTCTGATCTCCCTTATTACTGCAATGCCGTAAATCTCTTAAAATTAGGTTCCCTGTTGAACTGATAAGTTCCTTTTTTTGAACATAGTATCCTCCGATCACCAGCTGAATACAGCCATCCGGTTATTTATGTTTTTGCCGATCACTGCAAAGAGCTTTCCTCGTATCGTATATTTCTTCATCTCTTCGTTGTAGCTCTTTTCGGATATATACTTCAGTCTCGGCTCAAGACTCAGATACTCCTTTCCGGATTTTGTCCCCCAGCCAAAGGAGGCATTGGTATGCTTGACTGCGTCATGGTGCGAACCGTGTTTTTCGAGGAACGGGGAGTGCTGCTCGGCGAGCAGGTATCCGTGAGGGAAGCAGTCGCAGAGCATATTGAGACAGGTTTTCACCTGTTCCTTGGAAAAATACTCCAGAACGCCTTCCATCACGATCAGGTACATGTCTGATTTCGGGATGTTCTTTGTCCATGCGCCGTCCAGTGCATCACCGTCCAACATCGTGCAGCGATCACGGTCCTGGAATACCTTCCTGCGGACGGCGATCTGGTCCGGCAGATCCACGTCAAACCAGATAAGCCTTCCATTATCCACCTGGGAGAACTTGTCATCGAACCCGCATCCGAGGTTGATGCAGACCGCGTCAGGATACTTCTTCAAAAGCCGCTTCAACTCCTCGCGGAATATGATCGTCCTTGCTACAACACCTTCATGGGACAGGAAGGGATCAAACTTGCTCACATCCACGCCGAGTGCATCGATGATCTCTTTGGCCTTCGGATCCCTGATCCTTGCATTGGGACGCGAGGTTTCACTGGCCCTGATTGCCAGAGTAATGAGCGCGGTCTCCTGAATATCCCCAAATTGTAAATCCATAGTATCCTCCTTTATTACTTCCTTTCACCAGCAAAACAGAGCAGGTCCGAAATCAATCGAATCCTGCCCCGTGCGTAAGTACATTGAGAAAGTTAGATTCCGCTAACTATAAGTAATATACATCTGACTCCGTCATTTATCAACACCCGCATGCTTCTTCATGTATACATTTGTAACCAATACCGACACGATAATACCGGCTGCAACCACCACAGGAAATGCCCATGCAGGGCTGACTGACATCAGAGTATCTCCATATCCGGCAGGCATTTCTTCTACCGCACACTCATAAGTATAGGCACGATTAAACCAGATCTGGCCATAATAGCCGAAGCTGGAAAAGCTCATCAGAACCGTTGCCGCAATATCGCCGGTCTGGCTGTATTTTGCCATTGCCCTGACAATTTCTGCCAAAATCGTAATGACGATCAGCGGAACAACATGCCACATGACTGCATCTCTTATAATAAGCAGCATCCACAAAGCATTATTACGGTTCCATTTGTTGTTCATACTCCGCCTCCTTAGAAAAGTTAATACTTTTGATTAGAATTAACTAACCCTATAAACAAAGAAAGTCCCGCTCACGCGGGATCTCTCTCATGTTTCCTTATAAAGCTGTCTTGTTTTACAATCCGTAAATCTGCCTCCATCCGGGATATAACAGATCTCTCACAAATTGCATATGCCCTATGGCTTCTTCCCTGGTCATGTCATGTCGGACCACCTCAAAGATCAGATGAACATAAGCCGTTGCCAAAATATGCCACTGCATGTCGGAAATTTCTTTTTTCATTTTCCCGGAGGTTCTCAGAATATCCGCATACTCTTTGTTTACTTCCGCCTCTTTGCGGATCAGGTCTTCCTCAAAATTTTCATATGCGGAGCCCTTTGAACAGCAGATTAAAAGCTTTACACCTGCATAGTGTTTATAGATGAAATCCACCCAGAGCATTGCCCAGTCGTCATCAAAGGGATTGTATTCCATTTCTGATTCCATCTGATAAGTGCTGCTTGCGGCAACGGAGTGAAATGCATCCAGCGTATTCTTCACCAAACTGAAAAACATGTCTCTTTAAATTATCGAATTCTTGCTTCTTTATTTTGCCGATGCAGTATTCCAATCCATCTCTCCGGTCATGCCGAAGTCGATATAGATCACCTGACCGCTGAGATAGCTGCAGATATCGCTTGCTGTGATGACCAGCGGATATGCCATCTCCTCGGGCTTGCCGGGACGACCGTTCCAACTCTTGAGGAAGAGATTGTACATCTCGTTCTCACCGCTCTCGTTAGTACCGTCTTTACTGACCGCCGCATTAAAATCCTTGATCAGAGGCGTGCTTGTAAAGCTCGGTGCGATTGCGTTGATGCGGATCTTTCTTCCGATGTACTCCTGACTTCTGGTCTTGGACTTCACATATGCAGACAGGCACTGTTTGGAGAACTGATAGGGGTCAGGTCCGCCCTGAGCGAACATATCGACATGATCTTCGATCCACTTCTCGGCATCTTCAAAGGTCTCTGTGGCGAGAACTGCGCCGATATTCTGCATGTTCTGCTCCCATCCGTATCCGCCTGAGGAAGAGATGAAAGTGATCGCGCCGCCGTCGACGATCTTGGGAAGCAGCGCCTCGGCCATGTATCTCTGGCCGACAAAATTTACCATGTTGATGAACTTTTCTCTGCCGGGGCGAAGTCCTACGCCATGGCACATATAGACGATATCAATCTTCTCCGGGAGCTGCGCGACAACTTCATCAATTGCGTTCTTGTCGGCCAGATTTCCTTTGATGGACTTCTCCACGGGAAGATCAACGTCATTCATATCGATCGCATATACCTTTGCGCCAAGTGACAAAAGCAGTTCCGTCGCACAGTGGGCCATACCAGATGCCGCTCCGGTGATCGCTACAGTTTTGCCTTCAAATCCCAATAATTTCTCAATACTCAGTGCCATTTTTTACCTCCCTGCAAATTAAAACTGCTTTCCATTTTCTCTGATTACGTTCTGATACCAGTAAAACGAATCTTTTCTGAGACGGCTCAGGTCCCCCGTACCGTCATCGTATTTTTTGACATAGACAAATCCGTATCTCTTGGCCATCTCTCCGGTCGATGCAGAGACCACGTCGATCCATCCCCAAGGCGTGTAGCCCATAAGGTCGACGCCGTCACGGACCGCTTCCGCCATCTGCGCGATGTGCTTCTCCAGGTAATCGATTCTGTAGGAATCGTGTACTTTCCCGTCTTCGGTCAGCTCATCCCTTGCTCCGAGTCCGTTCTCGACGACCATGAGCGGCAGCTGATAGCGGTCCCAGAGTTCGTTGAGCGTATAGCGGAGACCTTCTGGGTCGATCTGCCAGCCCCAGTCGCTCGCCTTGAGGTAAGGATTGGTCACGCCGCCGACGAGGTTTCCGCCGGACTTGGCAGTTACTTCCGGATCTGCCGTTTCACATGCGGACATATAGTAGCTGAATGTATAGAAGTCGATGGTTCCCTGCCTGAGAATCTCGTCATCCCCCGGCTCCTTGGCGATCGTGATACCCTTTTCTTCAAAATAGCGCTCCATATAGGTCGGGTAATACCCTCTGGCCTGTACATCCGAACAGAACCAGTTGACAACGCGCATCTGTTTCTGACACTCAAGCACGTCGGCAGGATTGCATGTGTAGGGGTATTTGGTCGCAAACAGATTCATGTTGCCCATCTTGAACTGCGGATATTTCTCGTGAGCAAGGCGGATCGCCCTGGCGCTTGCAAGGAACTGATGATGCAGTCCTTGGAAACGGATCTGCGGCTCGTCCGGGACCTTGTTGACCGGCCCGTTGAATCCGCGAATGGTTCCGAGGGAAAGCACGGCGCCCATCGGCATTGTGCCGGAGTTGATCTCGTTGAAAGTAAGCCAGTATTTGACCTTATCCTGATACCTGTTAAAGATCGCTTCGACATAGCGCATGAAGTGATCGATCACTTCTCTCCCGTACCAGCCGTTGTATGCTTCTACAAGACCGTAAGGGAGCTCGTAGTGGGAAATAGTCACGAGGGGCTCAATACTGTATTTTGCCAGCTCATCGAATACCCTGTCATAAAAAGCAAGCCCCGCCTCGTTAGGTTCTTCCTCCATTCCGGTGGGGAAGATCCTGGTCCAGTTGATGGACATGCGGAAGCACTTAAATCCCATCTCGGCCGCAAGTGCAATGTCCTCTTTGTAGTGATGATAGAAATCGGTCGCCTCTCTGCTGGGATAGAGGGTTCCCTCCTCAAATTCAGGCGTCACACGCTTGGGACAGGTATGGCTGCCGTTCGTGCAGTGATCCGAGACGGAAGCGCCTTTGCCGTCAGTGTCCCACGCACCTTCATATTGATTGGCGGCTGTGGCGCCGCCCCACAGAAAATCTTCTCTGAAAGTTCTCATTCTCTTTTCCTCCGGGTTGATTTCATCTCCGGAGCAGGACCTCTTTCAAGGCAGCCGCCCCGGAGAGAGATTTCAGGTTTGTTCGGAATTACCCCCAGGTTCGTCAATCGACCCCAGAGGTCAATTTACCATTTACATAGTCTGGACCAGATCCGCACCGTGCGTAACTTCGCCTTCTGCAAGCTGGATCACATCCGCAAATTCATCCGTATTGGTCACAAGAATCGGTGTGTCCGCGGAAAGTCCTGCCTCCTTGATCACATTAAGATCGAATTCAAGAAGCTTCTCGCCCTTCTTAACGTGGTCGCCGGCCTTCTTGAGGGGCTTAAAGCCTTTGCCGTTCAGAGATACGGTGTCCATACCTACGTGGATGAGGAGTTCTGCGCCCTTATCCGTCATCATGCCGATCGCGTGGCCGGTAGGGAAGAAAACGGTGATCTCTCCGTCTGCAGGCGCATAAACTGCACCTTCGGAAGGGACGATCGCTGCGCCCTGACCCATTGCTCCGCTGGAAAATGCCTCATCTGCTATCTCAGAGAGCGCAACAGCCTTGCCGGTAATGGGAGCACCCAAAATCTCACCGCCTGCCGCACCTGCATCCGCAGAAGCTGCCTGCTTCTTGGCTGCCTTAGGCTCATCATCTTTGTAGAAGATCATCTCAGAGATGAATCCTGCGACTACGCAGATCAGGGAGATCACGATTGCGATGATCATACCTCTGAGGTCATTGTTGACTGTATCGATATAAGCTGTGTATCCGAAGACACCCATGCCTGCCATCTGGTAAGCCTTGACGCCGAATGCGCCGAGGAAAGCACCTGCCACACCTGCGATCGCGCAAGTACGGAAGAACGGGCCCTTCTTGGGAAGTGTCAGACCGTAAATGGCGGGCTCTGTAACGCCTGCGATCGCGGAGATCAGCGCTGCAGGAGCGAGGCTCTTCACTTTCTTGTCTTTACTCTTAACCCACATGCCTGCGACTGCACCGGTCTGCGCGAAGGTTGTACCAAACATAGCAGCAAGAATGATGTCGCCGCCGTTGGACATGTTGATCAGCGCGATAGGGATCAGTGACCAGTGGAGGCCGAACATAACAAGTACCTGCCACAGTGCACCTACGACTGCTCCCATTGCGATGGAGCTGACGCCATACAGCCAGTTGAATACGAAAGAAAGTCCGGTAGAGATCATGCTGGCGATCGGTCCGATTACAAGTACAGTAGCGGAGAATGTAACTACAAGCGTGATCAGCGGAACAGCGAAAAGCTTAATTGTATCAGGGATATACTTCTTATACAATTTCTCGAACCAGGCTGCGAATGCGACAGCACAGATTACAGGGATAACGCTGCTTGTGTAATTGCCGGACGGAGGAAGTACTACCGGGATCCTGAACAGGTTGGAAATATCCATAGCGCTTGCATCAAGCATGTTGGGATATACCATTGCCAGACCGATCAGAAGGCCTTCCATTTCGGGGAGCTTGAAACGCTTGGCTGCCGTATAGCCCAGGATCGGGGGCAGGAAATAGAAGGCGGAATCGCCGATCGAATAGAGAATGTTGTAGGTGCCGCCCGCGCCGTTCATGACACCAATCGTGGACAGAAGAGCCAGAACGCCCTTCAGAATACCGCATGCACAGAACACACCGAGGAAAGGTGTGAACACTCCGGTTACGATACTGATAAATGTATCAAACAGATTCTTTTTCTCAGCAGGTGCGCCCTCTTCACCCTCCGGCTTAGCCGCCAGGTTCTCCAAGTGGCCCACGCTTACTACCGATGCATAGACATCCGGCACGTGGTTTCCGATGACAACCTGATACTGACCGCCGGACTGTAGAACTGTTACGACTCCGTCCGTTTCCTTGAGAATGTCGGTGTTCGCCTTAGACTCGTCCTTGAGTGTAAAGCGAAGTCTCGTAACGCAGTGCGTGATCGCGGAAATGTTATCTTTTCCGCCAACATTCTGAATAATGATTCTTGATAAACCATCATACTTACTTGCCATTTTTCCCTCCCTTTGAATCATTGTATGTTTCGTTACATTTAAATTGTAATGTTACATTAATAATATTGAGTCTTTGCACGAATGTCAATCAATTTATTATCAAAATATCATTATTTGGCATTTTAAACAGTCTTTTTTACGAAATTTGTGGGTTTTGTCGAATATGTAATGTTTGTGAAATGTTACACAAAGTGATATAATAGCATAACATTACTATACTGCTTTACAAAATAGATTTTTTAGAAAGGCACTGCTATGAGTCGCAAAAAAGGAGTTTCCCTTCGTTTCATTGCTGAGAAATGCGGAGTCTCTACCGCAACCGTATCCCGTGTCCTCAATAATGACAACCGTGTCACGGAAGAGACCAGGCAAGCTGTTCGCAAAGTGCTGGACGAATACAGCTACAGTGCTCCCCCCGCCAAGGAGCCGATTGTGCGTAAGATTGGCTGCATCATCACAAACTCTTATGCGGAATACTATCAGGCGCTCCTGCGCAATGTAGGCATCTATTTCCGCCGTCAGAATATCGCTACTGTTGCGATCAACACCGAGAGCACAGAGGGGTATCTACAGACAGCTCTTGAGACGCTCTACGATTGTAACGTTTCAGGAATAATACTGATCGGCTGCGATTATATATCGGTCAAGGACTACGTCTCCAAAAGATTTCCCCACGTCTGGATCGACTGCAATGATTCTGTGGAAGAAACACCGGACATCTACACCGTAGAAAGCGACCAGTTCGTAGCAGGCCAGCTTGCCGCACACGAATTTCTAAGCAGCGGCTGCCAAAAGCCGATCATCCTGTGCGGAAGCCATCCCTCCCATAGAAATGAGCGGCGCATTGCCGGGTTCTCTTCCGTCTATGAAGAGCATGGGCTCTCGCTCTCTTCTGAGCAGATCCTTGGTCTGCCTGAGATGCGCCCCCATGTGGCGGAAGGAAGAGATATCATCCAATATCTTCTCACCAAGGGGCAGGATTTTGACGGTGTTTTCGCCATCTCCGACGGCAGAGCGATCGGAGCTTATCTGGGCCTTCAGAAGATGGGGATAAGGGTTCCTCAAGACGTCAAGGTCATGGCCTTTGACGGCATCGCGGAGGCCAACGTCAGCGTGCTCGCCATCAACAGCGTCAGACAAAACGTAGAGCTTCTTGCAAAAAAAGCCGGCGATACGCTCCTGCAACTGATCCGGAAAGAGCCTGTCCCCATAAAGCATATGCTTATTCCGGCGGGATTGATGCCGGGACAGACCATGTAAAAGGGATTTAAAAGACCGCTCTCACGGAAAACTCCGTGAGGGCGGTCTTATGTATGTTCGCTCTTAAGCCTCTACTACCTGCGATGTCACGCACCTCCCAGATCCATCTCCGTCCGATTTTCACTCGCTTTGATAGTTTTGTAGTATTCACGCAGCTCCTTTGGTGTTTTGCCGATATGTTTTTTAAAGACGGAATAAAAATACTGCGTATTGCTGTAACCACAATCTGCTGCGATTGCTTTTATGGGATCCTCAGTAAAGACCAGCCGGCTCTGTGCTTCTCCCAGTCTTCTGTTCAAGAGATACTGATTGATCGTGCAGCCTATCTCATTTTTGAATATGTGCGCAAGATGGTAAGGGCTTATAAAAAACTGTTTTGCAATATCATCCAGATTTGTGATCTCTCCGAATTTTGTATCCAAATACTTCAACGTTTTTTCTGTCAATTCACTGTAATGCTTCCGCTCTGATGATTCCACCTTGTCAACGACCAGCATGTTGATCACAGAAATTTCATTTTCGATCGCCTGCTTTGTGATCTCAGCAGTCTGCATAGCGGGATTGCAGCTGAGATTATACAGATAACTTGTCATCGCTCTCAGATAGTCGAACGCTTCACCTGTAGAGATCACCGGGCTTATGTAGGAAGGAAGAAGAGAATTCGGAGGCATGCCCTCAACATTCACGCCGGATATCCCCAGACAATACTGTTCAAAGGGCGCCTTCGGATGGGATGTCTCCCCATGAATGATCCCGGCATTTTTGACCACCAGGTCTCCTCTCCTGAGCCTATACCTCCTGTGATCGTACTCAATGTCAGCGGACCCCTCAATAATCAGGGATATCTCCAGAAAATCTGAATGATCGTGCAGAGGAAAACTCCATGTATCTGTGTTATTTTTTTGTACTATATGGTAAAACGACTCCACCTTGAGGCTGTTATCTGTATCTTTATAGCATTTTACTGGCGTTTTCATAGACATCCCCATTTTTCATATCTGCTGTCGGCGCATGACCATCTGTCGGAATCTTTGACAACAGACACAAAATAATTGAATTTGAGATAGATTCTATAACGCAATCTATATATCAATTACAGTGTCTTGCACAACTGGTATGCTTCTCTAAGCGCCTCACCTGCTTCATGGTTGCCATTGGCATCTCCGATCACGCTGTAAGGAATACCTGCTTCCTGCAGAACGCCTTCCAGAGGCTTGTAGGGATCACGGCCTGCCGCGATCACAATCTGATCACAGGGCAGCGTCTGCACTTCGCCCTTATTGCTCTCAATCACAACGCCTTCCTTCGTGATCTCCTTGACAGTCGTATTGACATACTTCTTCACTTTCCACTGATCCAGATGCCTGTTGATATCTACTTTGACAGGGAAAACCGCATCCGTTGCAATTTCTGAGCGCATCTCCACAATGCTCACATCCCTGAGCTCCTGTGCCAGGAAGTGGGATGTCTCAGCACCTACCAGTGCGCCGCCTATAACAACGATCTGGCTGCCGTACCATACCTTACCGGTAAGAACATCGCCCGGATCGACGACACGGGGATCTTCTCTGAGTCCCGGGATCGGAGGGCGTTTATTCTTTCCTCCGGATGCCAGAATGACATGATCAGGATTGAGTTCCCTGATATTTTCCAGCGTTGCCTCGGTATTGTAGCGGATCTCTACGCCAAGCTTTTTGCACTGAACGGTCTGCCATACAAGGAAGTCCGTGATCTCTCCCTTCCCGGGCGGAACAGCCGCATAGAAAAACTGGCCTCCGTTGTGGCTCTCTTTTTCAAAAACAGTGACGTCATGTCCTCTTTTTGCCGCATAGATCGCCGCTTCAAGGCCTCCGGGGCCAGCGCCGACAACGACAATTTTCTTCTTCTCGTCTGCCGGCTTGATGCCTCCCTCGTATTCGAAGCCAAGCTCGGGATTGAGCACACACTGAATCGGCTTGTCTGTCAGGAGCACGCCGATACATCCTACGTCGCAGCCGAAGCAGCGGCGAATATCTTCAAATCTTCCCTCTTTTGCCTTATTGGGCATTGCGGGATCTACCAGGGAGGCTCTGCCCATACCCACGAGATCAGCCTGGCCGGAGGCGATGATGGTATCCGCAAGGAACGGATCGTTGATACGGCCAACAACGGTTACCGGAATACTTACTGCCTCTTTGACTGCTCGTCCATGCTCTGCAATTAGACCATGTGCTCTGTACCCGCTGGGAATATTCCAATCGAAAGTCAGATAGTTGCCCAGGGACACATGAATCATATCAACGCCGGCTTCCTCCACCATTCTGGCAATCGTCTTTGTGTCTTCAATGGTCAGACCGCCTTCAACAAATTCACTGCCGGAAAGCCTGATGTCGATCACGAAATCCTTACCGCATCTTTCGCGTATGTTCTGGATCACTTCTCTGACAAAACGCGTGCGGTTCCAGAAATTGCCACCGTATTCGTCAAGTCTCTTGTTGGAATAGGTCGAGAAGAACTGCGTGATAAGATAGCCGTGTGCCGCGTGAATCTGAACGCCGTCAAAACCCGCTTTTTTTGCACGTTCTGCTGCGTCAGCGAACTGCTGAACAACTTCTTTGACCTCCTCTGTGGTAAAAGGCTCCGGCATCATATCACTGAACGGACATGCGATCCTTGACGAGGACCTTGCTATTTGTCCGGGGATGGCGCCGGTGTTGGTCTGTCTCCCGCAGTGGTAAATCTGCGCGAGTATCTTTGCTCCGTATTTGTGTACTCTCGGCGGAAGGGCGCTGTGGCTTTCAATCTGGCCATCATTCCAAAAGCCTGCCGTAGCCTTAAATCCGTGCCCGTTTTCCGCAATGTTATAATCTTCTGTGATAATCAGACCAAATCCACCTTTGGCCTTTTCTTCGTGGTATGCCAGGTATTTTTCAGTTGCGGTTCCGTCATCATTGCAATAATCCGTCACCATAGGAGTGACGACCATACGGTTTTTTAATTCCATTCCGTTGATCACAATGGGGCTAAATACATGTTCTAACAATACAAACCTCCTTCCCGGACCCTTGTCCTGATGCTGTTGCAGCTATTTCCCGTGGTTGCAGCACTTCTTTAGTGTTATGCCGCTTGCAACCACTTGTTTTCTATATAATACTAAGTAAAATATATGCGAACAATTTCAAAGGCCGGTCTTTATATTGTGAAATCTTGCGAAGTTTCGGTGCGCAGAGACGTATTTTGGCAATTAATTAAGAAATATATTGTGAAATCTTGCTATCTGTTTCGTCACGCCCCTTAGCCGTGCACATCCGTCCGGCTCAATAAATTTACAGCATTAAAGGGTGACAAGATCTTCTCCTTGTCACCCATGCCTGCTTCCTGTATTCACTTCAGGTCATCATACGTCACCAGTTCTATTTCCTGCCCCTCAATATACTTCTTCGTCGCGTCACTGCAGAGCATCTCTACTTCCATAGCCCGAGGAACTGTCAGGCTGGACTTTCGCAAGATATAGGCATCCAGATACCCCGGATGGCAGATGAACATCTCCACACCGCCTTCATGCGCGTTCTCCATGCAGTTCTTCAGAGAAGCGAAGGGATCATAGTCCGGTTTCATGCTATCCATGTACATGTACAGATCTGCTTTTCCAAACCGGATCGGGCTTCCGTCAAAATTCATCGCCAGATAATCCAGTCCATGCCTCTTCGCCACTATAGCCAGTCCCTTGAAGAAATTGGCGCTCGCCACGGCGTGTCCCTCGAAATAGGCGGGCTCTCTGCCGGTGATCTCCTTGAATCTCTGATACTGTGCTTCAATCTCCAGGATCACCTCGTCCAGGACCACAAAGTCTTCCTTTGCATTTCTATACTCGGAGGAGGCACGGAATTCTCCGTCCTCCCCGGTAATGCTCGGGATCAGCGCAGGATCCGTGATAGGTTTTCCGACACAGATGTTCGTGTGCTGTCCCAGGCAGACATTCTCGTCCCTGATAAGATCATATCCATGCTGCGCAGCAGGCATGTTGGGCATAAGACCGACGTTTCGGATTATACCGTCTCTGACCGACTTGGCGATGCCGTAATTGGTGCCCTCGCTGAAACCCAGATCATCTGCTCTGATCAATAGTCTTTTCATTGTATTCTCCCTGTCTTGTCAAAATACTGATGCTTACCACTATTTTGGCAATATTAAAACTTCAGTACCACCGTATTTCCGGCTTCCGCCTTCATCCCGGTCTCAAACTTTGCATCGGGATACTCGTCGCTGTTAGTCAGAAGGAACACTGTCGTCGCATCCAGGCCTTTTTCGCCGAGGAGTTTCTTGTCAAAGCGAATGAGTTTCTGTCCCTTGCGAACTTTGTCGCCCTCTTTTACATAGAGTTCAAAGCCCTGTCCGTTCAGACCGACTGTATCCAGGCCCTCATGGATCAGAATCTCAGCGCCATTTGAGAGAGTCAGGCCAACTGCATGCTTGGATTCTTCCATCACAGAGGAGACAACCGCGCTGCAAGGTGCTACGATCACTTCTTCATCGGGAACGATTCCGACGCCTGCGCCCATCATGCCTGTGGAGAAAACTTCGTCTTTGATCTCGCTTGCAGGGATGACCTGTCCGGAGATGCATGCGCTTACTTCTGCGATATCTGCTGCTGCACTGTCTTTTTCCGAATCAGCGCTATCTGCTATTTCATCATCATAAGCGGAAATTCCGGTAACCGCCGGATCATTTTTATCAAATCCGATGAAGTAGGTCGCCACTGCTGCTGCCACAAGAGAAATGACACAGGATATCGTGCCGTTAACAAGGTTTGCGGTTCCGCCGGCTGCAAAGCCCAGAACGATCAGGAAGTTGGTCGCGCCGACCGCGTAGGAGGCAACATGTGTGAGACCTGCATAAAGACCGCCGATCGCACCACCAATCATCATTCCGATAAAAGGTTTTTTATACTTGAATCCAAGACCATACAGTGCGGGTTCTGTGACGCCGCCGAGGATACCGGAGATGAAATAACCCATGCTCAAAGACTTCTCTTTTTTGTCCTTAAGTCTGAAGAATGCGCCAAGCGCCATGCCGATCGCCGCCATTGTGGCGCAGGTTGCCGCAGGGGAGACCATCGCTTCGGAACCTTCTGTCATAATGATCGTGATCATAGTCACGATGAGAACCATGTGCATTCCCGACATAACCAGGAATTCCCAGAGTGCTGCGATCACTGCTACTGCTACGAATCCGCCGACTGCACCGAAGGACAGAAGGCCGGTCGAAATGATGGCACCGACGTTTGCGCCAAGCGGAGCCAGTGCGCAGAGAGAAACGGGAATCATAACCACCATTGTCAAGAGCGGGACAAAAATCGTTGAAAGCGTGTCCGGCACATGCTTCTTAAAGAAGTTGTGAACGTACTTGAGTACGAATACTGACAGGATCATGGGAAGAACGCTCTGCGAATAGTTATTGAGAGACGTCGGGATCCCGAATACTCTGAAAGGCTGTCCCGCTTCTACGATTGCCATAAAGTCAGGTGCAAGCAGAACGCCTCCCAGGAACATCGCGAGCACTTCAGATGTGCCGATTTTCTTTGCCGCCGTGTAACCCAGGTAAATCGGCAGGAAGTAGAAGCCCGCATCATACACAAAATCAAGAAGTTTGTATAGATCACTCTCTACAGTTACAACTCCCAGCATATCCGGTCCGATGATCGCCATGATCGTCTTGAACATAGCGGCTGCAATGATCACCGGGATCAGGGGTGTAAGAGAACCTGACAGATAGTTCAATATGTTATTAAAGACCGCTTTTGCTGTCAGCTTTTCCTTGGGCTTATCCGCTTCTGCCGCAGCACTTCCCGCTGCAATTCCGCCGATTTCGCAAAACGCCTGATATACTTTGGGCACATTCTGTCCGATAATGATCTGTGTCTGTCCGCCCTGATGCACAACACCCAGAACACCGTCAATTTTCTTGATCACATTGTCATCCGCGATCTTTTCATCCTTCAGCGTGAGCCTGAGTCTTGTCATGCAATGCGTTGCATGAGTTACATTCCCGCTTCCTCCGACGGCCTCCAACACGTCCTGAGCGATCTTTCTGTTATCTGCCATTTTCTTTACCTCCTATACACTGTACTGTCAAAATATTGATTTTCTTAAGTCTTGTGTTAAACTGTTCTCAACTCGTTTTGTTATATGTATTTTGACCTGTTTTTCAGTGTAATCCCACATCGCAAAGCGACCAGTCGACCGTCAATTTCCGACTTTTCTGTTGTAGCAATAAAAAGACCTCTGGGGTATCTTGTCGCAAAAGGAGTTCCTTCCATGAATACATCTATGAACGGCCTTTCAGAAAGCACTCACTGCTCTTGCAATGACAGAACTGCGCTTATAGAACAAATCCGCGCTCTCACACCTTCCGAAATCCGTCGGAAAGAGCATCCGAGCGATGACCCCAGTGCTTACTACCACTGGCTGGAGGCGCAGGGCCTGCGCCGCAGCGACGGCATTTATCATATGCCGAGCATCTTTTTAGAAACCCGCAATTTGAAAAGTCCGGAGACACTCTCCGACTATATTGACCAGAGTCCGTGCCAGCAGTATTTCCGCCTCAAGAAGGCCACCCGTTTCAGCAGAGAGCCCCTTTCCTATGCGGATTTTCTGAGTATCCGCTATGTCTATTCGGGAAGCGACATGATGCGGACGCCCTCCTCTTCCTTTGAACTGAGACAGAACGATATCTGCCTCCTCAATTCCGGCTTTGTCATGTCACAGTATCTGGAACATGAGGAGGACGCAGTGTTTACGCTGATGTTTGAAAAAGAATATCTCATTAAACTCCTCCGCAGCAGAGGCGACCAGAGTGTAATCACAAGATTCATGTACAGCTATGTTCTGGACAGTCCGCATCCGCAGAATTATATCCTGTTTCACGGCGGCGGCAATGACCGGCTGCCCAGGCTGTTCGAGGATCTGATCATGGAATATGCCTATCCGGATCACGACAGCCACGCGCTTTTGGAATCCTATCTGCAGGTATTGCTTGTGGAGATGGGGCGGTGCACTTTCGATTATGAGAAAACTGCCGAGAGCCGCAAAAGCTTTCTGACGGCGGCAGTACTGCAGGAAATTGAAGATAATTTCGTGGAAGTGACTCTGGAAGGACTCGCGGACCGCTTCGGCTACCACCCTGATTATATCAGCCGGCGAATCCGTTCTGCCACGGGAAAGGGCTTTAAGGACTATCTGCTGCAAATAAAAATGTCCCATGTGGAGCGGCTCCTCACCGGCAGCGATCTCACGATCAGCGAGATCCGGGAGAGAGTCGGGTTCCACAATGAGACTCATTTTTATCGCAAATTTAAAGAAATGTTCGGGTGCAGCCCGGCGGAGATGAGAAACGGAGTGAACGCACCTTAAGTACTCCGGAGTTCCTTACATCTTCTCCTCGACCATTTTCAGCACTGCGTTGAGCAGTACCGCCATTCCTGCCGACAGCACGCTCCCCCACAGGATCTTGGGGATATTCATGGTCCGAAGCCCCTCAAACAGGAGTATGCCCAGACCTCCGGCGTTGATCGACGCCGCTATGGTCGCGATCCCGACCGTGGATACGATTGCCAGCCGGATGCCGGCAAAGATAGCCTTGCGCGCCAGCGGGATCCGGATCCTGGTCAGGATCTGCATGTCCGTCATTCCGATCCCTTTCGCCGCCTCACAGGCGACGGGGTCTGCCTCGCGCAGGCCGGTCGTGAAGTTTCTCAATAATAAGTATTGATTATAAAGGGTCAGCACGATGACCGCCGAAGTCCTGCCTAGCCCCGTGATCGGGATGAGCAGCGCGAACAACGCCAGCGACGGCACCGAATACACCAGAGAGAAGATATTATTCAGCAGATCCGACACCTTCTCCGAGCGCATCGCGAGCACTGTTAAAAAAGAGGCGATCGCCAGTGATATGACCAGCGTCACCAGGACCAGCCAGATGTGCTCTGTAAGCGGTCCGATCACTTTTTCAGGGTGTCTTTTCAAATACTCGATCATCGGACATTCTCCCAGAACTCTTCCTGTGACCTCGCCGCTTCAATCAGCGAGCGGACAAAACTGTCCGCCGGATTTTTAACGATCTCAGCCGGCGTATCAAACTGCAGGAGTTTCCCCTCGTTCATGACCATGACTCTGCTCCCAAGTTTAAAAGCCTCATTGATGTCATGCGTCACAAACAGTATGGTCTTTCCAAGCCCTTCCTGGATCTTCATGAACTCATTCTGCAGATTCAAGCGCGTGATCGCGTCAATGGCGCCGAAGGGCTCATCCATCAATAAGATTTCCGGATCCAGAACCAGCGCTCTGGCCAGCCCCACTCTCTGCTGCTGGCCGCCCGAGAGCTGATGCGGATATCTGTCACGGTACTCCGAGGGAGCAAGCCCCACCAGCGTGAGCAGTTCGTCTGCCCTCTCGTCCATCCTCTTCTTGTCCCACTTCATCAGCTGTGGAATCACGGTGATATTGTCCCGGATTGTCATATGGGGAAAAAGACCTACCTGCTGGATCACATACCCAAGACGTCTTCTCAGTGCGACGGGATCCACATTTGCTATGTTCTCGCCGTCCACCAAAACCTTCCCTTCATCCGGATCATAGAGCCGGTTGGTAAGCTTAAGAAGCGTTGTCTTGCCGCAGCCCGATGAACCGAGGATTGTGATGAACTCCCCCTTCTCGATCTGCGCGCTGACGTGGTCTACTGCCAGCCTCCCGCTGTTATCAAATTTCTTGCAGACATTGTCATATTGTATGATCGGCATGTTTACCACCTTGTGCTCTCCACTTGACGGCTGCTGTGTTTTGACAGAAAGACTCACTTGATACTCTTGTAAAAATCAGCGGCGACGTCCTCGTACTCCTCTCCTTCGATGTCCACCTGCGCGTTCAGCTTGGTGATCGTCTCCGTGTCGAGGGCCGCAGACACCTTATTGAGGACATCCGCGATCTCCGGATACTGTTCCAGCACTTCATTTCTGACGATCGGCGCCAGGTTATAGGGCGGCCACATGTGCTTGTCGTCTTCCAGAAGGACGAACTTGTCGATCTCTGTCAGGCGGGCTTCCGTCGTATACGCGGGAGCGACGTCCGCCTCATTGTTATCGACCACTTCCCACTTGAGACCGTTGTCATAGATCTTGGAGGATTTCCAGTTGAACTCACCGTAGAGTTTGGTGAGGCCCGGAATGCCATCCTCTCTCTCGTCAAACTCGCCCTGGGAGCAGAACCTGAGCTTGTCGGCGTTCGCCTGCAGCTGAGAGATGTTCGTGATGCCATATTCATCGCTGGCTCTGCGGCTGATGAACAGGCCCTGTCCGTCGTTGGCCTGCGCGTAGTCGAGCCATGTGATATTAAACTGCTTATTGTAGGCTTCTTTGACCGTGTTGTAGACCTCGTCCTGGTCAGTCAGCGCCTCCATTCCCAGGATTGAAATGAGTCCTGTGCCGGTGTATTCGGGATAGAGGTCGATCTCAGCGCTTGTAATACTGGTGTGCACGACCGATCCCGCGATGTTCATCTTGCGCTCCACCGTAAATCCGGCGTCTTCCAGTGCCAGTGCATAGATTTCCGCAACAATCTCATTTTCCGTGAAGTCCTTTGATCCGACGACCACTGACCTGGTCTCTCCCGATCCAGACTCTCCGGTGGAGGTAGGCTGTCCGCTGCCGCACGCCGCCAGCGCCATTGTCATGGATGCTACAAGCAGTAATGCAATTACTTTTTTCATATCGTTCTCCTCTCGTTAGTTCATGGTTCGCGAAGCGAGCCGCTGCGCCGCGTGCGGGTTGCCTGAAGGGCAACATCTTCCTCTCCGCACGCGTGTGCATCATATAACACAGCGGGGTCATCCGCTTGTTATACATACTTATATCTCAACATTCTTCTGGTCAAAATATCGAACACCCACCCAGACGCCAGCGACAGGATCGCGACCAGACCTCCGCCCAGCACAAGCAGATCCATCCGATAGAGACCCAGTCCCGTGAAGATGATCTCGCCGAGACCGCCCGCTCCGATCTTTGCCGCGAGCGTTGTGCTTGCGACCACTTCAACCAGCGCTGTCCGCAGGCCTGCCAGGATCATCGGCAGGGCGCACGGTATTTTGACTCTCCAAAAGAGTTCGCTTTCTGTCATGCCTATGCCTCTGGCCGACTCGATCATGAAATCAGGGATCGTCCGGAAACCCACGATCGTATTAAGCAGCACCGGAGGAACCGCCAGAATCATCAAGGCTGTCACTGCGGGCGGTACGCCGGTCCCCATTATGGGAATCAGCAGGATCAGAACAGCCAGCGACGGTACGACTCTGAGCATCTCAAAGGGCGCTGTAATGACCGCTTCGCCCTTTTGAAGTTTTGCGGCGAGACATCCGCACGGAATTCCGATCAGTGCTGCGACAAAGAGTGCGAAGAGACTGATTCCGATATGTGCGGCTATCTGTTCAGCAAGCTGCTGCGGATGGGTCGCGATATATTCCGCTATTTTTTGAACCATAGTTATCTGACCTCTTTGCCCACTGAAGACGCGCTATGCGCGGCTTCCAAAAATGCGAGCCTCGTTATGCGAGCATTTTTTTACGACATCACAACGACCTTGCCAAAGCTATGACTGCTGCCGAGGTATTCATGCGCCTTTGCCATTTCCGACAGGTCAAACACCTTCTCCGGTCTGCAGTCCACTCCATGGGACTCCACATAGTCCAACATTTCCTGAAGGCTCCGCTCTGTGACATTGCCGGAGTGGAAGGCTGTCAAGTATCCATTAACCGGCAGATCCTCCAGCGGGTCAAAATCATCCAACGTCCACTTACCGCCAAGAAGCCCGGTCACACATATGATCCCGCCCTCCGCTGTATGGGCGAATGTGTCCCGCAGCGCGGCAGGCCCGATCAGATCGAAGATCCGGTCATATTTCTCACCGGTCTGAAGCACCTGATCCCTGTCTTCCACGACCTGGTCAAATCCTTCATTCAGCAGAGCTTCCGCCTTGCGCATGTTTCTCGTCGTCCCCGTCACCTGTACATCTTTGAAGCCGCTCTTAACAAGCCTTACAAACGCGATCCCGACGCCGCTCGTTCCTCCGCGCACGAGGATCCTGCTGCCTTCCGTGATCCTAAGGTTCTTCATGGATCCGTAGGCAGTGTAATAAGTCTCGGGAAGCGCAGCGAGGGTCTCCCACGGCAGGTCTGTTATCACCGGATAAATCTGATTATTTGGAAGAAGCGCGTACTCCGCGTAGCCGCCGTCAAAGGCTCTTCCCATCTCCCCCATGATCGAGATGACTTTCTCTCCCACCGGGAGCCTTGCCGGATCTGTAGACTCTGCGATCATCCCTACACACTCAATTCCCAGAATTCTGGGAAAAGCTACTGAGGGGGACTGCCCGTCACGCGTGAAGATCTCGGAATGATTGACCCCGCGCCCAATGATCCTGACCAAGGACCAGCCTGGTTTCACTTCCGGCACCGGAACTTCCGTGCAGACCAGCTTTTCCGGTCCTCCCGCTTCATAGATCACTATCGCCTTCATAGTTTTCTGATTCATATCGCCTCTCCGCTTCGCCTGATAATCGCTTCTGCCGGGCAATCCCGGAAACAAAGACCACAGTGCAGGCAGTTCTCCTGCCTGATCATATAGGGACTCCCTTCGTCGATCGCCTGCTGCGGACAGGCCGCCGCACAGGTTCCGCACTGAATACAGGCATCTGTGATCTCAAACCCCTTTTTCCTGCATGTCTTCTTTCCAAAGGAGAACGGATGACGCGTGATGGGTTCTGTCCCCAGATTAAAATACTCTCCCTCCCCTTCCTCAAGGCAGAAAACCTCAAGGATATATCGGCTGTCACCGGGATATACATTGTTCATGGAGGGATTTTCTTCAAAGATTCTCCCAAGCAGATCCTGCCCGACGTTTATGACCTTTCCCCAGACACGGACTGTCTCCCAGCTGCTGTTGAGGCCGGCCACTGCAACACGTCCGGTCCGCATCAGTTCCTCATAAAAATCCTTTCCCGCTGCCGTCAGAAAGTAAAGCTTCTCCCCTTCTGCAAGCATGACATCAATAATTCGTGCCCTGGGTGTACCATCCTCCGCCACCGTTGAAAACACAACGTCCCGCATCTCCCGCAGCATTTTGAAATAAGTTTCAGTCTTATGTTCTGTCATTTATATCACCTCTCTGCCCCACATTTTATCATTCCGATAATTGACACTTCAATGAACAAAATCCGCCATTATGTCGAATTTTCTGTTAAGATAATAATTAAAGTGAACTGAAAGGAGTTCTTCCATGTCTGAATATATCGCCGCGCGCAGCCGCACCAGAGCCAAAATAGAGAGAGCTTTCTGGGACCTGTACCTTGAAAAAAAATTCCGGCGCGTTACCGTGCAGGAAATTGTACAGCGCGCCGGAATCCATCGTTCCACATTCTATATTTATTATCAGTCGGTCGAAGACATCTTCTCTGCTATCAAAGAGCGGCAGCTCTCCCTGCTGGAAGAGGTTCTCGCCACGGAAGGCAAAGGAGAAGCCAGATTTGTCGGCCTGCTGAATGCATTACGGGATGTCTACGAAGAAAACCGCATCTATCTCAAGCCGCTTGTAATTGACTATCACAGCAGTATGTTTTCCCGCGCATACCGCCAAATGCTCAAAGATGCCTTGAAAAAGGACGGGAACTTCCCCGCCTATCCGGAAGACAGCAGGGAATACCTCATTCTGGACAATGTCATGAGCGGATATATTGAAATGCTCCTGCAGCTTCTGGACTCCGGAGCTCTTTCTATGGAGGAAGCTTTCCGGTTGGCCTACTACACCATGGAGCACGGGACAAAGCCCGCTTTACTAAGTCAGCTGGGAATCAGTGAATTGAGTGATCAGCTCCGCTGATCAGAATGCCCCGCTATATAAACTTCCAATAGAAACAAGCACAACAGTTGAATCGTTCTGTGCATATTCGACCACCCAATCTGAATAACCACCAAGAGAAAACATAAGATACTTCTCAATCCTGTAAGGAGCAAGAAGCCTTGCTCTGTCCATCAGGGTCTCACACTCTTCTTTTCCGAAAGAGCGGTTCCTGAATTTGCACTCCCCGATCACTGCTGTTTTATCCGCCTCGTTGATGCCGACAACATCGATGTCCGACGGGCATTTCAAGACCGGGTCAGCACCCCTCCACTTTCCAATCCTGGTAATAGGACTTCCATATTTTCCCGTTACTCCCGTCCGGAATGTATACTCCTGACAAATTGTCTCAAAGACCGGCCCCATAAATTCGTGTATATAAGGTTTGACCATGGCAGCATAGTATTCATTCCCGTATGTCCTCTCGATCGCACCGATTCCTTTTGCAACAAACCGGAACCAGAAACGGAACATCCCATCCTGAATAATATATTGGTTCAGCTTTCTGTTTTTCTCGTTCAGAATCGGGACATCTTTGCGGATGATCCTGACAGCTTCCAGCTTTCTGACAGCCTGGGCTGTTTTTGCCGAATCAAATCCTGTCTTATCCGATATCTCACTCAGCTGTGTGCTGCCGCTTCCTATTGCTCCCAAAATGGCAAAATATAGTGAGATGTCCCTGAATTCCTGCCTCAGCATATTCTTCGGCTCTTCATAAAGATAGCCCGACGCATCAAAATACAGCGCCAGTATATTTTCTTCCAAAGTCTTCTCCGGGTCGAGCAGGGAAAGATATCTTGGAATCCCGCCTGTGATCCCATATGCTATAGCTTTTTCCTCCGGTGTATAATCGGGAACAAATTCCGCAGAAGTCAGGTAATCAAAAGGCTGCAGGTCGATCTGCCCGGTTCGTCTTCCGTACAGCGGAGACTTTTGACCGAGGACCTCTTCTTCCATAATGGCGATGGATGACCCGCAAAGGATAAGCATAATGTTCAGATCCTTCCATTCGCGGTCGATCTCCCTTTGCAGAAGTGAAGCCAGCTCCGGCGCATTTTCCGCAATATAGGGATACTCATCAATGATGATCACTTCCCGTTTACCGGAAGTATCTCTTTTCACACTATCCGTTATATAAGCCAGCACATCCTGATAAGACCGAAATTCTATGCCGGCAGCATTTACATTACTAAAATGTGAAAACACTGCTCTTCCGAATTCAATGAGATTCTCGCTGTCTTTACTCTCAACCCCCATATAGAACAGTACGTTCTTTCCTTCTGCAAATTGATTCAATAAGGTCGTTTTTCCGACTCTCCTTCTTCCGTAAAGGATCATCATCTCGAAACTGTTCTTTCCATACATCCTGTCCAGTGCACTTAATTCTGCCGATCTTCCGATAAATTTCATATTCTAATCCCAATCCCGAGGTGTTCTTCCGCTAATCACAACTTACTAATTTATATATTACTAATCTATATATTAGTATATCTCTATCTTTTTGGATCCTCAAGAGAAATAGCAAAGAAAGGGACAGCATCTGGAAGGAAAGTGTTTGCCTCCACCGGGGACATGTTGATATCTCCTGAAAACGCTTGGTTCAGTCTCCTTACAGCGTTCTTTTGTTCCGTCGCAGTGCCGCCATCCGGTCCAGATTACCGTGGCTGATCTGATGCTCCAGTGCGGCGACGATCTTATCTTTCCGGGAAAGGAAATCGGTGCCGGAGAGATTGACGCCGGAGATCGTGTGGTGCGTAATGAAGGTACAGTCGCAGGTCAGATTCTCGACAAAGAGCTTCAATTCCTCCAGCATTTCCTTTTCGGAAAGCGGTTCGAATTCACCGCGCTGTGCCTCCTCCAGAAGAGGCGTTCCCGGAAATAGCGTAAGACCACCGGTTCCCACCAGCATGGGTTTGCACTGGCTGAAGATCTTCGCGGAGTTAACAGCATGATCGCGACTGTGCGACTTGCCGGCAACACCATTCAGAAATGTCATCCAGTAATCGATCCCTGCCTCCTCCAGCTTGTGACACTGTTCAAGGACATCCTCTTCATGATAACCCTTATGGATCCGATCCAGGGTCCAGTCATCGCCGCTCTCCACACCGAGAGATATCTCCCGCATGCCTAATTCCTTAAGCTTCTTCAGCTCGTCCACCGTCTTGTTTTTCAGATCGGTCACTCTTCCGGCAAGATAGATGTACTCCATCTTCGGCAGGTATTTGTGGATCATCTCGAAGATCGGCGCCAGCTTGTCATAACTAAGGACAAGCGGATTGGCGGAAAGCAGCTGGATTGTGCGTGCGTCCGGATCCATCTTTGCAAGTTCCTGCAGGTCCTCCTCGATCCATTCCATAGGAGACATCCGGAAGGGAACTTCTTTGTACATCGTGCAGAACTTGCACTTATTATGGGTGCAGCCCTGAGTGATCTCTAAAAGCGGCCATGTCGGCCAGTAGGGGTTTCTATATACAGTTCCGGTAAAATGCATCGTTTCTCCTCCTTCTTACAGTTCCGTCACAAAGTTTTCCAGCGGCATACGCTTAAAGTGCCAGGCATTGGGCTTTGCCTTTTCCGAGTTTACACAAATCCCTTTAAAGAATCCACATACAGAACTATAATTATGAAAGATAATCTTACAGTATTGTTTTTTTGTAAGAAGGAGTGAGTTTATGGCTGAGATCACCAAGATGTGGATTGCGGATAAGATGAGGGAGATCATGAAGCACAAACCCATCGACAAGATCCGTGTAACAGAGATTTGCAAGGCGGCAGATATCGAAAGGCCGACCTTTTATTACCATTTCAAGGATAAGTATGACCTGGTCGCCTGGATGTTCTGTACAGATGCTTATGGCACAGATATAACCTCTGTCCCCTCTGCCGCCGCAGGGATGAATAAGATGAAGCAGGATATTTTGTTTTACAAACGTGCTTATGAGGATTCCTCCCAGAATGCTCTATGGCACTATATGGTGGAATACTTTACAAGACGCTATACTGCGCTCGCAAAAGAAAAACTGGGCACCGATATTCTCGATACTCAGCTTGCTTACAGCATCCGTTTCTATTGCATGGGCGCTGTCGGCATGACGCAGGAGTGGGTCCTGACCGACAACATCACTTCGGCGGAAACCGTTGTGCAGATGATGTTTCATTCCATGCCGGAGAATCTCCGTAAGATCTTATTCTAAGAAATGTATCCCCATATAAAACGAAAGACGGGGACAGCCTCCAGTGCTGCTCCCCCGTCTCTAATAAAAACCGGGAACAGTATCAACTACTGTTCCCGGTCCTTAATATGCGTCCGCGAAGTATCTCGAACACCCGACCTACCGCTTAGGAGCGGGTTTGTCACCCAAAAAAGCAAGGAAAGGAGGGCGTTTCCGTGCCCCGATTTTTGTTGTCACCCACTTTGTCACCCAAATTCATCTCATGCTGCTTTTCTGAACTTCTCTCTGATCTGGGGACCTGCCACCTGCACGAGAATGACCAGGATCAGGATGATGCCCTTGATCGCGTTATTGATCAGGGAATCCATCTTCAGAGCTACGATGATCTTGTCTACAATAGTGTAGGACATGGCGCCGAACAGGACGCCCAGCATCTTGCCGCGTCCGCCGCTCATAGCGATACCGCCCAGGACGACCGATG
>JAFUFL010000048.1 GCA_017469935.1 Lachnospiraceae bacterium | reverse complement strand
TTCGCGTAGACGTCAAACCGAACACCTTTGCCGTCGGCGGTGATCTCGATCGGTTTCTGACTGGTGATTGGCGCCAGCGGGCCTACCGGACGATCAAGAATCAGGGAGAGCAGCTCCCTACACAAGTCCGGATTGTTCTCCAGGATTTTACAGAACATAAAATCATCTGCAAATGTCAGTTCTTCGTACTTTTTTGCCATAGGCATTCCTCCTTTTTAGTTGCAGGCAGGAATGGTATGACACTTTGATCCCTGCCCGGTATTATGATGCGAGCAAGGAATTTCTGTGGAGAATTCCACGTTGATACGGCGGTGGCCGCAAAAGAAGAGAAATATGACTTGCTTAAGATTATTATAGCACCGGAAAATAGAGAGTGCCATAAGGCGGCGCTATTGAATACGATTTAACGAAGGCAAAGTGTGTTGACGAATAAACTGATATCAGAAAGAGAACATCGAACGTAATACAAATGGGACGGGCGCCATCAGCGCCCGTCCCATTGAAATTTGGACAAATCTACAACGCCATCGTTGACCTCCACACCTTCCGCCTCAAGGAGTTTGGCCTGCTGCCCGGGACCGCCGAAGGCAAACTCTCCGGCGAGCGCGCCCCTGGCGTTGACGACGCGGAAGCAGGGGATGTTGTCCGGATCAGGATTCTTGTGCAGCGCGTTTCCGACGGCGCGCGCCATTTTTTTGTTGCCGGCGAGCTCCGCGACCTGCGAATAGGTCGCGACACGGCCATAGGGGATCTTCTTGACGGCCTCGTAGATGCGCTTCGCGGGGCTGTCTGCGATCAGGTCATAGCTCTCCGCGATCATCAGGCGGATGTCCTTGTCCGGAATGCTGCCGTCAAGGATGATGGTGATCCAGTGGCGCTTGTTCTGGTGGTAGGCGGGCCTGACGGCACTGTAGATATCCCGCCAAAAGAATGCCTTCTCCGGGTCTGTTTTGACATTGAGGTTCAGGAAGCCGTCTTTCTTGTACGTCCAGAGGAAGGCCTTTTTATTACCTTTGTATCGCAGCAGCTGCCAGTTTTCGTCATGAAAAGGGGCGTCCTGATAGGTGTCCGGAAAGGACAGTCCGTATTCGAGAATCTCAGTTCTTGTAGTCATCATAATGGGTCTGTGCCTCCTTTTTTCCGGGGCGGACAAGGCTCGTAGCGCCTCTGGACGCGCACAGTCCCGAATGCGAAGCATTTGGGACCTATGGTGCTGAATAAGTTGCGTTAAATTGATTATACAGGGAACGGCGGAAGATTGCCACGGATGCTGTCGCTTGTAATACCGAAAGGGCTTCAGCGCCTGGCGCTTCGACAGGGACGAAAGTATGACGATACAGGTTTGGGATCGTTTAGTGCATTGTTATAGTGGATTTTCCAGTTTACAATAAATTTACGAAAAATTTTCGAAATGCCATAGGCTTATTTATATTCATTCGAAGACGAGTATTAAATGAACCATTTTAAACTTCGGTTGGCCTATTTTTTGGCCAGCATGCCTGCGCCGGGAGAAAAACAATTGAATTGTCAGGAGTCTCTACCTATTATATGAGAGGCTTGGTTCTGATAATTCAATGTGTTTTATAAGTAAGCGGCACAACGGACGGCTTGCTTTATCGGAGACGAAACAGTCAGCGTGTAATCCGATGGGGGTTATCTGAAACCATGGCGTATACAGCAGCATGTTTTGGCGTAAGGCGAGGTGGAGTAAATGGCAGTCTATGGCTACATACGGGTAAGTTCACAGGATCAGAAGGAAGACAGACAGCTTCTTGCTATGCATGAGGTAAGTGTTCCTGAATGTAACATTTATATTGATAAACAGTCCGGAAAAGACTTCAAAAGGCCGATGTACAAGAAAATGATCAGAAGGCTGAAATGCTGTGATCTCATCTATATTAAGAGCATCGACCGGCTGGGGCGCAATTACAAGGATGTTGTGGAACAGTGGCAGTATCTGACAAGGGTAAAGCATGTTGATATTGTAGTGCTGGAGATGCCTCTGCTTGATACGAGGAGAGGAAAGGATTTGATGGGAACGTTTCTGAGCGACATTGTACTGCAGGTGCTGTCATTTGTCGCGGAGAATGAGAGATCCAATATCAGGAGCAGACAGAAAGAAGGGATTGAAGCGGCAAGACAAAGAGGGGTTCAATTCGGACGCCCTCCACTGCCGGTTCCGGGGGACTTCGAGGAAATATGCAGAAAGTGGAAATTCGGAGAGATTACTTCGTATGAGGCAGCTAAATTGTGCGGATTTTCAAGGACGACATTTTACAAGCGAGCACACGATCTGAGAATATCTGAGGAAGAGACGGAGGAGGAGACTGACAATGAGGAACAGTAAATGAACTGATTATGGATTTTTTAGCCGCAGAGATGATCTGTGGCTTTTTTTGCTATCACAATATTGATATCGGTTGATTATAATATTGAATAATGACCTGTCCGGCACCTGTTTTCTGAACAGAAAGGATAGGGGGCATGAATAATATTTACGGGTATATCCGAGTCAGTTCATATGATCAAAACGAAGACCGACAGATGGTCGCTATGCAGAAAGCAAGGGTTCCGAGGAAGAACATTTACCTGGACAAGCAGTCCGGTAAGGATTTCGACAGGCCCATGTACAAGAAAATGGTCAAGAAGCTGAAGTATGAAGATGTGGTCTACATAAAGAGCATCGACCGGCTGGGGCGCAATTATAATGAAGTAGTAGAGCAATGGCAGTATCTTACTCGTGTCAAAAAAGTGGATATTGTAGTGATCGAAATGCCGCTTCTGGATACGAGACGAGGAAAGGATCTGATGGGAACTTTTCTGAGCGATGTGGTACTGCAGGTCCTGTCTTTTGTCGCAGAGAATGAGCGCGAGAATATTCGCAGCAGGCAGCGTGAGGGAATCGAAGCGGCCAAGGCCAAAGGCGTAAAATTTGGCAGACCACCGGTTCCATTACCGGATAATTTCATGGAAATCTATGAGCGATGGAAGAAAAAGGAGATCACGGCGGCTGAGGCAGCAGAGGAATGTGGCTTTTCAAAGACTAAGTTTTATAACGTAGTTCGGAAGATTGGACAAAAAATTGATCAATGAAAAAAAACCAGAATTTTCATCTTGAAAATTCTGAACATAAAAGTATACTTAACTTGAAACACTTAAAAACAGGCCGGTCAGGTCATTTGTTGTATTATTCAGTTTTTATTGGGGCTGTTTTAAACAAAAAAGAGAATTTTGAGGCCTGTATATTGACTTTTTATTTCAATATATTACAATAATGTTATGCAGTTGATAAGTACTCATGAATCGCAAATGTATACATTTCGGAACACTTGGAAACAGGCTTTGTTTTTGTGCGTTTGCGGTGATTCGGGGGCGCCATGCCAAAGAAAATAGATCTTACAGGTGAAAAATATGGAAAACTTACTGTCTTGAGGCAGGTAAAAGGTAATTCCAAATATAAGACATGGGAATGTCGGTGTGACTGCGGAAACATAATCCGCGTTGACAGCAGACATCTTCGGAGCGGCGCCACAACCAGCTGCGGCTGCAGCAAAGAAGAGAAAGGCTGCAGGCACGCCGGGCGCAAAGCGGCGGATCTGACCGGACGTGTTTACGGCAGGCTGACAGTCCTTGAGAGAGCTCCTAATAAGAACTCTCTTGTGATGTGGAAGTGCAGATGTTCATGTGGTCAGATCACCACGGCATCTTCTCATGATCTGAATATCGGTCTCAAGAAGAGCTGCGGGTGTCTGAGAAAAGAGAGCAGCCGCAAGCTGGATATCACCGGAAATCGATATGGAAAGCTTGTTGCGCTTTATCCGACAGGTAAAACCGAGGAGAGCGGCTCGATGTTGTGGAGATGCCGATGCGACTGCGGAAATGAAGTGGATGTATCGGTTTCTTCCCTCAATAAAGGCAACAACAAGAGTTGCGGATGCCTTAAGAAAGAGTATCAGAAACTGGTTCACGACAGGCTTCACCTGATCGATGGAACCTGTATCGAGTGGCTTGACGGCCGCAAATCCCGGTCCGACAACACCAGCGGTTTCCGCGGCGTGTTTCGGAAAAAGAGCGGAAAATACAGCGTGTCGATCGGCTTTAAGAAGAAGATCTACTACATCGGTACCTTCGAGGAGTATTCCGATGCGGTGGACGCCAGACTCAGGGCGGAAAAGATGATCCACGACGGATTTGTGGAAGCCCATGACTACTGGCTGCAAAGAGCTGAGCAGGATCCGGAGTGGGCGGAGAAGAATCCGTTCTCATTCGATGTTTCCAAGGAAAACGGAGTTCTTGTCATCCACAATTCCATGGCGGAATTTATGGAGGCAGATCGGGAGGCACCCAAAGAACAGGTCACAGATCTGTTTATGACAGAGTCAGATCTGAACGGACAGGATTCCTACAGCGACGGGGCTGCCCGGGAGAACTCCGCCGGAGAAACGGCGAGCGGTGACGATCCCGGAACGGAAAATCAGAGAGCTCTGGCGTTAATGAATATTCCGGCCGGACCGGGACCGGGGAGGTGAAGCTATGAACGGAAATGCAGGTGCTCTTCCCCAGACGGGAGAGCTGACAGAAGCAGTAAAAAGAGAACGGTACCTGCACCGATTCAGGATGACGATTCGGAGCACTTTTTTGTCGCTTGTAGTAGTGGCAGCGGTGGCAATCCTGGTGGCAGTTCTTCTTCTGCCAATCCTGAGAATTTACGGAAAGTCAATGAACGGAACGCTGGACAGCGGAGACATAGTGGTGTCGGTGAAGAGCTCCAGTATGCAGACCGGCGATGTCATCGCCTTTTATTACAACAACAATATCCTGGTCAAGCGAGTGATCGCAAATCCGGGCGACTGGGTGGATATGGATCAGGACGGAAACGTCTATGTCAACAATGTTTTGATCGAGGAACCGTACCTGGACGAAAAGGCGTACGGCGAGACCAACATTGAGTTTCCGTACCAGGTGCCGGAGGGCAAGATCTTCGTGATGGGAGACAACCGATCGGTGTCGATCGACTCACGAAACACATCCATCGGATGCGTCGCGGAGGAACAGATCGTCGGCAAAATAGTGTTCCGCATCTGGCCGCTGGCGCAGATGGGACCGGTGCACTGAGCAAACTACCTCAGAGGTGTCTTGCTACAAAACAGAAATAAACAGAGAACGTTCTGTATAACTCAGGGGAGGGACCCCACTGATTTATATGATGCACACGCGTGCGGAAAGGTGAATGTTGCCTTTCAGGCAACCCGCACGCGGCGCAGCGGCTCGCTTCGCGAGCCTTGAACATACGGACGGAAGAGCGACAGCAGAAAGAAGCAGAAAAGTTAGGAGAGCAAAGATGAACTTCATCGACAAAATGGTAGAGCGGTTCATAAAGCTAAATCGCAGAATGAAACGCTGGCAGCGGGTAGTATCCGTAATGGCTGCGGTGGTAGTGTTCGCAACGACCTACGCATTGATCCTGCCGGCCATTACGCTGGACAAAGATACAGCGACGGCAGAGTCCGGCATCGAAGTGGCGGCCAGTGAAAATGAAGCCGGAGAGGCGGGGACTGTCTTCGAAAACACAGAAGAAGAACCTGCGCCTGAAGAGACGGCAGAAGAGCCGGAGGAAGCAGTCGCGGAAGACAGCGGCTCCGAGAGCGGCAGCCAGGAAGCGGAAGCTGCTCAGGCAGAAGCAGTCGCAGAGGAGAATACCTCTGAGGTGGCTCCTGAAGGGAATACCTCTGAGGCGGCTCCTGAAGATGAGAGCGAACAGAAGGAAGTTCTGACTACAGAAGAAGCGGCGACTTATGGCACAACGGAAGAAGCCATCGCGGCTGTGACGGGTCAGACCGCCGAAGAAGTCAAGCTGATCACAGAAGATACGCAGCTCACCTTCGATGGAAGCGACTACGTTGTCTATGCGGACTTTGGCGAGAGCGCGAAGCTCCCTGAAGGCGTACAGCTCCAGGTTAAGGAGATCACAAAGGAAAGTGATCCGGAAGCTTATGAGATGTACTACCAGAAAGCTCTCAGCGAGATGCAGGGCAAGTATGACGAGAACACAACGCTTTCCTTTGCAAAGTTCTATGATATCGCATTTGTTTACGAAGGTGTCGAAATAGAGCCCAGCGGAAACGTCAATGTGAGGATCGAGTACAAGCAGGCTGTCGAAATTGAGAAGACAACAACTGTCGATACAATCCACTTCGATAAGAATGACGAGGAGAAGGCGGAAGTCATCGATTCTGATACAGAGGGAACTGAGAAAGAAGTTGAGGCTGTTCAGTTTGAGTCGGATCGGTTTTCGGTTTATGGAGTTGTAGGAACGGAGACGATTACAGTTGAGCACATCGACCACAAAGGCACAAAATATGAAGTCACTGTCACATATGGACCGGAGGCAAAGATTCCGGAAGGATCTACATTGAGTGTGACCGATATTGAAGAGGGTACTGATGAATATGAGTATGCCCGGAATGCAGTATTGGCTGATAAACAGGCAAAAGGTGAAGAGGTATTTCTTCCGGAGTTCGGGTTTGCTGCACTTGACATTTCTATTCTGAATCCTGCAGGTGAGGAAATTGAGCCTGCAGCACCTGTTCAGGTAGATATAAAAATCAAGAGCCTTCCCAATGTTGAAAATTTGGATGATGTAGCTGATTCTATCGAAATACAGCATCACGTTGAGACTGGCGACAAAGTCGTAGTTGATACTGTATATGACGGTGGAACAACGGAAGCCCAGTTTAATGTGGCTACAAATGAGGAAGCAATTGCTGGAGGAACAGCAGTTGATCCTGGCAGTTATAAGCCGAAAGAACTTGGAGGAATAGAAGATTTAGGTGAGATTGATGCTTCATTTGAGACAGAAGCTTTTTCAACCTACACAATCAGCTGGGGGAATAGAAGTTACAAAATTCATTATGTTGATACGAACGGTAATAGCCTGACTCCAACAAGAACACCGGAGTTCAGTAACGACTATGAATTCCTGATTTATGATGTCGAGGGGTATGAGTACGATTCCACGCATTATGGCTCAAGAACCGGAACGGCAATCAAGCCCCTACTGGCATATTATTACGATAGATATTCCTATTCCTATGATCGAGCCTACCTCGACAATAACAACAATTGGCAGTCTCTGAGAAATGATATCTATGTAGTTTACAAGCCTAAAGAGGCTGCAACACCAGGAGGAACACCTAAGGTAGATGAAGACGAGACTTGGCCGGATCAGGAAGATCCTGCAAGAAAGCCTCAGTTTACAAAGTCTTCCACAAATAATGGGAATAACACAAACAATATTTCTTTAACTATTACTGCACCCGAAAAGCCGGTTTCGAAGAGCACGCCGGCAGATGTCATCGTGGTATTCGACGTCTCTGGTTCCATGAATGAGAATCTTAGTGGCAATACTAAGCGTCTTGCCGCAGCAAAAACGGCCGTTAACAATATGGCGAATACGTTGTTGAATGGCCAAAACAGCAATGTTCGTATGGCGTTGATTTCATTCGCTACTACAGCGCAGCAGGTAAACATTACTGGGGCTACTGATGGCTTTACTTCGAATTATTCCAATTTTTCCAGTGCGGTAAATGGCCTTACTGCTGATGGAGGAACTAACTGGGAAAAAGCGCTGCAGTTGGCAAACCAGATGCAAGTGCGTTCTGATGCAGCAACTTTCGTAGTGTTTGTTACAGATGGTGATCCGACATTCCGTGTTAGTCGTGGTGATGTATCTGATTCCGAATTGGATTTATATACCAGTCAAACATATCAGTACTATCGGAATAACCAGGTGTTTGGTACAGGTTCTAGCGATAACTCTGGACGTAACTTTGCTTTTGCTGTTGATCAAGTTTCTACCATTGCTGGTGCGAACAAGAACTTTTATGCTATCGGTATTTCGAACGACGTGACTAAAGTACAGAACCTGACGACTCAGGGCGGCGTCGCAGCAGATCATGCATTCATAGCTTCAGATACTACCGCTATGGAGAATGCGTTTAAATCTATTACTGAAGCTATTAAGGCTACACTTGGTTTCGGTAATGTTGAGATGACTGATGGTATCACAGCCTTGACTAACGCTGAGATGAAGGTCATGCAGACTGTCGACCCGAACAGCTTCAAATACTACCGGTATGGTGGCGAAAATAATAAGTATGGCAATGGCTATGCTAACAAAACAGAATGGACGACTCGTGAGGCAGATGGATGCGCCGCAGCATCCTATAGTGAATCTGATGGTGCTGTCCATTGGGACATGGGTGAGACTTTCCAGTTAGAGAATGGTGTTACTTATGTGGTCGAATTCACAGTATGGCCAAGTCAGGCTGCGTATGACCTTGTCGCCGATCTGAACAATGGTATAAAGACATATGACAGCCTTACTCCGGAGGAAAAGGCGCAGATTGTTGAGGTCACCGCACCTACAGAGACGACGACAGGCACCTACGCACTGAAGACAAATACTGATAAGGTTGAAACTACATATAACAGGACAACAAAGTCAGGTGACACCGTCTCTGTTTCTGATACTACTGATGTGCTGGCGGATTATCATGAAGGCACGATCCAAAATATGGCGCTTGATGATTCTTTTGTCACCATTACAAAAGAATGGATCAATGTAATACCAGGAGATACACGTGAAGCTGCAACTGTAAATTTGGCAGTGACTAAGGATAACGTAACATACATTTCACCGATTACATTAAGTAAAAATAATGATTGGACTTCAGGAAAGGAATACATTTCTGCAGGCTTAATCACGCATGTTTCCGGTACGACAGGGAGATATACAATCCGAGAAGCAGGACATGAGTATACTGTATCAGAACCCGCAGAGGGTGGTAATAATGGTTATTATTGGGATCTGACAGCTGACATCTATCGGCCAATGGTAATAGATGGTACATTGCATGTTCTGATTAAGACAAGTAATCCTACTGGAACAGAGGGAACCGATTATTACGTAATTGGCGGCAACAACTATCAGGTGAGCGATGGTCAAACAAATCTGCTGAAGGCTACGAACAATCGACGTTCAGTGCTTGATTTGAGTAAAGAAGTAATTAAAGAAGAAGGTGCATCTGATAATCCTGATCCCAACACACTATTTACTTACACCATAACAATTACTGGTTCAGATGGAGCAGACATTTGGTTTTCGGCTCAGGACAAAGATGGCGCTACTGTTGCCATTCCGACAACATCAAGTAATGTTGTAGCTGAGATGGGAACTGATGGAAATCCGACAGGATACTATCATGTCCCTTCCGGAGCAAAGTTCACCATCACCATGAAGGCGGATTGGAGAGTACGTTTTATTAACCTACCGAATGGAACGACCTACTCAATAGAGGAAACAGGTGTTGGTGAAGGTTATGAGTTTGTAGAAGCCACGACTTCTGTAACGAACAAATCAGGTGAAAATCTTGGAACACCTGGAACTGTAAATGGTGATGTAGTAACTGGTACAATCGACAAGCCAAATAATGAGTTTGACGTTGACTATACAAATAAGTGGCTTTCTAAGGGAATAAAGATTGTCAAGGTCGATGAAAATGGTTCCAACCTGGCAGGTGCGACATTCACATTAACAAGAGGCCGAGAAACAATAACAACATTTACGTCAAAAGCTGATGAAGGAGAGACAATGTATGTTGGAAAAGGCACATATTGTCTGACCGAAACAGCTGCACCGGATGGATATATTATTCTTACCAATAAGATTTACTTCAATGTTAACGCTGATGGAACAGTCGCTTTGAGCAATGAGGAAGGAGGTACAGAAGGTGTTACATATGAAAATGCTACTGTATCAAATCCTCCTACAACAGAACTAGGCACTGTGACAGTCAGCAATGAGCCTGGTAAAGAACTGCCGCACACTGGTGGGCCCGGCACATTACTCTATACATTAAGCGGTTTAATGCTTATTCTGGCATCCGCTTTGATGTACGGCTTCAGGATGAGGCGTGGAGAAAGGAGGATTAGATAATGCCTCTGATCTCGACGAATAACTGACGCCGAATCTGAAACCGAAATATATACGTTAATAGCTGCCCGTTCAGGGTGATCGGTCGAGATGCTCAGACCGGGCAGCAAAATTGCCGGCTGTGGCAGACAAATTCAGTCAAAACAGCGAAAGAATAATGACCTTTCAAAAGTCAGAAATTAGAAAGGCAAAACTTCAAAGAAAGGAAGAAAAACAATGAAGAACATGAAGAAGATTGTTGCTCTGCTTCTTGCAACCGTTATGGTTATGGCGATGAGCATCAACGTATTTGCAGCAAGCATCGAAGTAAAGGATGTTATTGACGGCGAAACCTACACAGCTTACAAGATCTTGAACTATTCAGATAATGGTAAGACAGGAGAAGAGCGTGCAGTTTCTTACTATCTGACTAGTGATGAGTATACAGCAATTGGTTCTGTTCTTGTGGCAGCTGGCTTTAAGTTTACACCTTCTGCAGATGGTACACAGTATGTTGTTAATAATGGCGACACGTTGGATGCAGCCGCAGCCGCTGAATATCTTGGCGCCCATGTTGAAGATTTGGGAGATGCCCTTGGAAAGAAGACAGCTACCGGCGCAAATGGCTCCGCAAACTTTACTGACCTTGCAACCGGATATTATTTCGTAACCTCTACCGCAGGTTCTCTGTGCGCACTGCACGAGGATTCCGAAATTGCCACTGTAGTTGAAAAGAACACAGTCACTACTCCTGACAAGAAGCAGGGAGCAGAAGCAGGTACATATGCTAATGATCAACTCGATAAGGGTATCGGCGATACAGTTTACTACGATGCTGAAATCAAAATCGGCAAAGGTGCTAACTACGAGATCAAAGGTACTGATACTCTCTCTACCGGTCTTAAGCTGAACCATGCTGATGGAAATATCACCGTAAAAGTAGGTGGAACAGATGTTGACGCTGCAAACTACACTCTGAATGCAACAGACACAGGCTTTACGATCGTATTTAAGGCTGATTATATCAAAACTCTTAAGGAAAACGATGTAATCATGATCGAGTATAGCGCAGTAATCACTAAAGACATTCCGATCCGTCAGCTGACACCTAATACATGGACAATCGATTACTCCAAGCAGCACGAAGAAGACCACACAGATGTTAAGACATACGATGTTCAGGTAAAGAAAGTAGATGCTACAACTCAGAAATTCCTCGCAGGCGCAGGCTTCAAACTGTATGATGCAGCTACAGGCGGAAATCAGATCAAGGTTGCCAAAGATGATACCGGCTACTATGTAGATACAACCGCTGATGCAGAGATCATGATCGAAAGTGCTGATGGTGCAAATATCAGAGGTCTTGCTCCCGGCACCTACTATCTGGAAGAGACAACTGTTCCTGCCGGCTACAACAAGCTTGCTACAAGAGTTGCTGTTACGGTAACAAAAGACGCAACTGCAGCCGCAGAAATCAGCGTTGAAAACCAGTCTGGTTCCGTTCTTCCTTCCACCGGCGGCATCGGCACAACAATGTTCTACATCGTTGGCTCCGTCCTCGTGATCGGTGCAGCAGTTGTTCTGATCTCCAAGAGAAGAATGGCTCGCTAATCTGAGAGCAAATATGTAAATAAAACAAACAAAGGTATTCATTGACAGGTTTTATTCCTGGATACCTTCATAACTGAACACTCGAAGGGGCTCCGGCATTCGCCGGAGCCCGGGGTGGGCAGTTACAAAAAAACTTGAATATGATCCGGATTCTACCCGGAGAGCATGGATGTGAACATTGACAAGAATACATATTGACGCTAAAATGACGGTAAAAGAGGAGCACTGCGACAAGCGGTTGACTTCGTTAGGTTATTTAATTACTAAACAACCGTCACTTGGCCGAGTGGCGGTTGTTGCTATTTTCTCGTAATTCTTAATGTGAAGGTAAAGCCTAACACATGGAATGTCAGAGTAATTGGCATACATATCACCTCCTTTCGAAGGAGATAGTCAACCGCCTGCGCTATAGCAGTGCTCCTCTGCTCTTGCGAGCACTTCTATGATATCAGAACAAATGTTCTGCGTCAATTCTATTCCGGCATCTATTTCACATCGCTCAGAATCCAGGAATCTATCAGAAAAAGAGTAAATGATTCAGATCTGACACTTGTATATGTATATTTTTCTAAACACACAGAATGCGATATCTGCGTGCTTAGCAAAATATACATTGAATAAAGGAACAAGATGAAATCATACAATAGCTATACGGACCGCGGATACTCGAACCGTGATGGCAGCGCAAGATCCGGAAACCCGGTCGTCCGCTGGATCAAGGAACGGTTGTTTACAATCATCCTTCTGGTGGCGTTGTTTGTAGGACTTTTTCTTCTGGCCTATCCGTCTATCGCGGACTACTGGAACTCCTTCCACCAGTCAAGGGCAGTCATGACTTACGCCGAGAACGTGGCCGACATGAACACGGAGGAGTACGAGAGGATTCTCGACGAAGCCAGAATCTACAACGCAGAGCTGGCTGAAAGAGGGATCAACTGGACGCTTACCGACGAAGAGAGAGAAGCATATATGTCAGAGCTGGACATCGGCGGAAACGGCGTCATGGGATACATCAAGATTCAAAAAATTGATGTAATGCTTCCTATTTATCATGGGACGGAAGAGAACGTTCTGCAGACTTCCATCGGACATCTGGAAGAGTCATCGCTGCCGGTCGGAGGCGAAAGTGCTCACAGCATGTTGTCGGGTCACAGGGGGCTTCCTTCGGCAAGGCTCTTTACGGATCTGGACAAGCTCAGGGAAGGCGATACTTTTACATTGACGATTCTGAACGAGACGCTGACCTATGAGGTGGACCACATCTGGATCGTGGAGCCTTCGGATCTGTCGCACCTGACCATTGAGGACGGGAAAGATTACTGCACACTGATCACCTGCACGCCTTACGGCATCAATACCCACAGGCTGCTGGTGCGGGCGCACCGCATTGACAACCTGAACGGAGACGCGATGGTGGTGGCAGACGCCATTCAGATCAGGCCGGTCTTCATAGCACCGTTCGTTGCGATACCGATTCTTCTTCTGCTGCTGATCTATGTTTTGATCAGCACAAGTGCGAGTCATTTAAAAAAAAAGAGGGATCTGAAAGACGAGTACCTTGAAGAGAACGGGCTTCAGGAAGCAGAACTTGAGACGGAAGATACGGATGTAGTGATCGAAGCTGTTAAGAACTTCATGGATAAACGCAGGAAATGAGCCGCAGAAAGGGGCAAAATATGCACAAGCAAAGAGTAGGATTAAAAAACAAAATCAAGGGGATCGCGAAAGCGGCCCTGGCTCTGTCGATGAGCCTGGTGATGCCTCTGACATCTATCCCGGCAGCTGCGGCGGAGAACGCGGAAATTCTTGATCCGGACCATATCGGTTCGATCTCGATCACATTTACTTATTATGATGAGAATTCGGGCACGACCAAGCCGGTGACCGGCGGAAATACAGTCGGCCTCTACAAGGTGGCGGACGTAGTCGTGGACAACGGTTTCAAATTCGTGACAGATGAGAGGTTTGCCGGGGCGGGAGAGATCCCGGATACGGATGCGGCGCTGGACGCAGCGAATCTTGAGCTGGCGGAGCAGATGGCAGCGATCGCAGAGGGTTACGCTTTTGACGTGGCGCCGGCGGAGATGGATGCACAGGGCAAGGTATCTTTTGGCGGACTGAGCGTGGGACTGTATCTGGTAAAGCAGGACGCGCAGGGGGCAGGAGATAATAAGTTGGCCATTACGCCTTTCCTGATCACGATCCCGCAGAAGAGTACGGACGGATCGCTCATCTACGATGTAGATGCGGAAGCGAAGCCGATCGGCGTCGCAAAGGAAGAGGTTCCGCCGCCGACACCGCCTAAGCCGCCGGTGCTTCCTCAGACAGGGCAGCTGTGGTGGCCTGTGATGGTACTCGGAGGAGTTGGTGTGTTGGCGCTTTGCGTCGGAATGGTTCGGAAGAACAGAAACAAGTAAAGAAAAATGAGAAGTGCCGCGGAGGGATCCGCGGCACATTTGTCTCTTAGCGATCATAATGAGTCCATAGACTTACGATTTTGACGATTTTTTCTTCCTCAAGAACCTGGTAAACCAGGCGATGCTGAATGTTGATCCTTCTGGAATAAAGCCCTTGAAGATCACCAACCAGCTTCTCATAAGACGGTGGAGTCTGATAAGGATTAACGCGAATGACATCGATGAGAGCTTTGGCTTTTGCATCCAGATGGGCGGCTTTCAATTTAGGAATATCCTTAACGGCGGTCTTAGTGTAGACGATTTTATACACTTACCAGACCACCTCCTCTTCGGAGATTGTCTCAGACAAAGGAGTGGTTAATCCTTCGACAAGTTTTTCCTTCATACCGGGAACAGAGGTGAGATATAGGGTTTCTATCATTCCAAGATATTCTTCCTCGCTGATCATCACAGCGTTTCCATCTTTTGTAGTAATGTTAACGGGCTCATTAAAGCGTATGGTATTTTCGACCATGGAGTAGACATTTTTTCTGAAGTTAGTAATTGTAGTAGTAGTCATACAGGATACCTCCTTTCTATACGTACATTATAACGTACGCAAGCGGGGCGGTCAATACAGGTAAGTGAAAAAAGGTATATTGTCAGCTTCTTTCCACCGTATCGACATAACAGTTATCCGCCGGCGGGACATAACTGCAGACACTGAGACAATACCCGGCAGGCGCCTCGCACTCAGTCAGATAAACCTGCCGGTCTGACCCCGGCACAACAATTCTTCCATGTTCTAAATCCGGATCATAACTGTCGAATGGCACTGCCAACCCGCGTCCGGTCAGTTTTATATAGCTCTCTCTGGCAGTCCAATAGCGGCAGAAGAGAAGAAGAGCGGCTGAAACGTCGCCTTGGTCCACAAGTGAATGGAGAGACTTTCTCTCCGACTCCGAGAAGAAGTTGTCCGCAATCTTCAGTGCCTTTCCGGGATCCGATGGAATTTCCTGCAGATCAATGCCGACCGGCTGCGCCTTGACGCCAGCCGACCGGGAATCAATGTCAGCCGACCGGGAATCAATGCCAACCGGCTGCATCTTAGTGCCGCCGCAGATCATACCGCAGACTGCATATCTGCCGGAATGGGAGATATTATAGTGGAAATCGGGATAATCCGGGAAATAGGGCTTTCCATCCGGCGTGCGCTTAAGGCCGGCGAGCACTTCCGGAGAAGGCTTGCTGCCGAGATAGAACGCAAACGCTTTGGCGGTCAACTCGAGTGACGCTTCCGATTCACGCTTTCTGCGAGAGGACGCCGCTCCGGTGTGCCCAGGCATAATTTCTGCAAAAAACAGTCTCAGATAATAGGTTGAATCCTCAAATCTATAGTCATTATTCATGAATTTGCTCCAATATGTTTTGTTCTAAAACTTTTATATACGAATTTGCAGATTCCGTCAAACAAGTCATACAGCGCAGCGGCTCGCGCCACGAACCCTGAATATTCATTAAAAAGTTGATAAAACCGGCAACAGCAGGAATAATTGCCAATTATCATTTTACATTAATGTCTTCAAGTGCTATAATTTCAAAGGTTATAGGCTTTTGGCAAAACACCGATAAATCCGTGCTTTTTGCAGAAAAGACCTGTAGGCACTGAAAGATAAAAGGAGATGCAACATGAAAAAATCGAGAGCAGTCATCGCGCTGATCTTAACGGCGGTCATCACGGGTCTCATGGCCTATACCGCTCTGGTCGGTATCGGCGATGGGCACAGAGGATCTTACCACAACATCAAGCTGGGACTTGACCTCGCGGGCGGCGCCAGCATTACTTATGAAGCAGTAGGCGACGAGGCACCTTCCGCAGAGGATATGGCGGACACTGTCTACAAGCTGCAGCAGCGTGTTGACCAGTACAGCACGGAGGCGCAGGTCTACACGGAAGGAAATGACCGAATCAACATCGAGATTCCCGGCATTTCCGGCGTAGAAGAGACCAACAAGATCCTGGAAGAACTGGGACGTCCCGGCTCTCTGTATTTTATCAGGCAGACTGATGCCAGTGGAAATGATAACTACACGCTCGGCATGGACGCGGACGGCAACTACGGCTATGTGCTGACAAAGGATCTGGACCAGATCATCGCGGACGGTGACGTAGTGCTGCAGGGTACAGACGTGCTGGAGGCGAAAGCCGGCTATCAGTCCGACAACATGAACAACCAGGAAATCGTTGTCTCCCTTACCTTTACGGATGAAGGCAAGCAGAAGTTTGCAGACGCCACCACAAAGGCTTATGCGGCCGGCGAGACCATCGGTATCTACTATGACGGCAAGTTCATCAGCGTTCCGAGAGTACAGGCGGCGATCACAGACGGCCGCGCTGTCATCACGGGCGAGAGCACCATCGAAGAGGCGGAGAGCCTTGCTTCCAACATTCGTATCGGTGGTCTGAAAGTTGAACTGCAGAGACTTCGTTCCCAGATCGTAGGCGCCCAGCTGGGTCAGGACGCGATTAGAACAAGTAAGACAGCAGGTATTCTGGGCTTTGCACTGGTAGCAGTCCTTATGTGCGCGGTCTACTGGCTGCCCGGCCTGTGCGCGACACTGGCACTTTGCATTTATATCCTGATCGTTGCGATCATTCTGAATGCATTTGACGTCACGCTGACTCTGCCCGGTATCGCAGGTATCCTGCTTTCCATCGGTATGGCGGTTGACGCCAACGTTATCATCTTCGCCCGTATCCGCGAGGAGATCCGCGACGGCAAGACTGTCAGAATGGCTATGAAGAGCGGTTTTGACAAGGCTCTGTCCGCTATTATTGACGGTAACGTGACAACACTGATCGCGGCAGCGGTTCTGGCGTTCCTGGGATCCGGCACGATCAAGGGCTTCGCTTACACACTGGCCATCGGTATCGTTGTGTCCATGTTCACGGCCCTGTTTGTCACAAGACTTCTCATGAACATCTTCTACGCGCTGGGTGCGCAGGATGAGAAGCTGTACGGCAAGGCAAAAGATTCCAAGATCATCGATTTCACAGGCAAGAGAAAGATCGTCTTCGCGATCTCCGGAATTGTGATCATCGTGGGTCTGGCAGGCATGGCGTTCAACGCGTCCAGCGGAAAAGGCGCTCTGAACTACAGCCTTGATTTCGTGGGCGGTACATCTACCAACGTCACATTCAACGAGGACATGAGCCTCGATGAGATCAACCAGAAAGTCATTCCTGTGATCACAGAGGTGACTGGCGACACGAACCCTCAGGTACAGAAGGTCGCCGGCAGCAGTGAAGTAATCTTCAAGACCCAGGAGCTCGACGAGACCAAGAGCACGGCACTTGCAGTTGCTCTGCAGGATCAGTTCGGCGTAGACAAGGACAACATCACCTCCGAGACGATCAGCTCCACGATCAGCTCCGAGATGAAGACGGCTGCTTTCAATGCGGTCATCGTGGCACTTGTCCTGATGCTGATTTATATCTGGCTTCGGTTCAAGGATGCCCGCTTCGGCGCTTCCTCCGTTATCTGCCTGGCGCATGACTGCCTGGTAGTTCTGGCGGCTTACGCGCTCATCAGAATCAGCGTGGGCAGCACCTTCATCGCCTGCATGCTGACCATCGTAGGTTACTCCATCAACGCGACGATCGTCGTATTCGACCGTGTGCGTGAGAACCTGGCGATCAGAAAGTCCGGAACGAGCCTTGAGACGGTCGTCAACACCAGTGTCAGCCAGACACTTTCCAGAAGTATCTTTACTTCCCTGACGACATTCTTCATGGTTCTGGCCCTGTATATCTTCGGCGTTGCCTCCGTCAAGGAATTTGCTCTTCCTCTGATGGTCGGTATCATCGCAGGATGCTGGTCCTCCGTCTGCATCGCAGGTCCCCTGTGGCATCTGCTCCGCGTCAAGACCGGTTCCGCAGATGATTTAAAGAGCACCGGCAACGGCGGAAACAGCGGCAGCGGCAATAGCGGCAATGGCGGCAGTTCCAAGAAGAACGATATGTCCGGCCTTTCCAAGAAGGAGAGAAAGCTCCAGAGACAGAAAGAGGCGGAAGAAAGAAATAAAGCTAAGATCACCGTCTGATCATGAGGCACACGCGTGCGGAGAGGAAGGAGCTGCCCGGAGGCAGCCCGCACGCGGCGCGGCGGCTTGCGCCGCAAGCCTTGAATTTCAACGAGGGAACGGATTGTCTTCCGTTCCCTTAGTTTTTCCTATAGGAGCTGCTAAATGAAGCACAAGAAATGGATGATCACCGCCAAGAGAGCGGATTTCAATGAAATAGCGAGAGCCTGCGGCATATCGCCGGTGCTGGCGCGACTGATCCGGAACAGGGATGTGATCGGCGTCGAAGAGACGCGGCGCTTTCTGGGCGGAAAGATCGAGGATCTCCACGATCCGCGGCTGCTTCCGGATGCGGACAAGGCGGTCGATATTTTGACAGAGAAAATACGGAACGGGAATAAGATCCGGATCATCGGAGATTATGACGTGGACGGAATCTGTTCCTCCTTCATCCTGTGGCACTCTCTGCGGGCTTTCGGGGGGCAGGCGGACGCCATGCTGCCGGAGCGCATGACGGACGGCTACGGGATTAATGAGCGCCTCGTGTGCTGCGCGGCGGAGGACGGAATCGATACGATCATGACCTGCGACAACGGAATCGCGGCGTCGGGACCGCTTCAGACCGCGAAGGAGATGGGCCTGACGGTCATAGTGACGGACCACCACGAAGTGCCCTACAAGGTGCAGGAGGACGGAAGCGTCGAGTATATCCTGCCTCCGGCCGACGCGGTCATAGACCCCAAGATCCCGGAGAGCGTGACGGGGAAGAAGCCCTATCCTTTTCCCGACATCTGCGGAGCGGTTGTGGCCTTTAAAATCTGCCAGCTCTATGCAGAGCGTCTCTGGGGCCAAAACAGTGACAAGTACAGGGAACTGGTCCGCTACCTGCTGCCTTTTGCCGGCCTGGCGACGGTGTGCGACGTCATGCCTTTGGCCGATGAGAACAGGATTCTTGTCAGGGAAGGGCTGGGCGAGGCCTCTTTCTCGAACAACCTGGGACTGCAGTCGCTGCTGACAGTCAATGGACTGTCGGGAACACCGCTGACTACCTATCACGCGGGATTTGTGATCGGCCCCTGCCTCAACGCGACAGGCAGGCTGGACAGCGCCTACCGGGGCCTTGAACTCTTCATGGAGCAGAACCCTTCGGCGGCATTGCAGAGCGCGCAGCAGCTCAAGGAGCTCAACGACAGCCGCAAGAGCATGACGGTCGAAGGGACCGAGGCGGCCGAGGCCATGATCGAGAGCGAAGGGATGGGAGACAGGCGCGTGCTCGTGTTGCTCCTGCGGGACTGCCACGAATCTCTGGCAGGGATCATTGCCGGCAGGATCAAAGAGAGCCGGCACAGACCGACCTTCGTCCTGACGGATACGGGAAACGGCCTTCTGAAGGGATCGGGGCGCTCCATCGAGAGCTATGACATGTACGCGCAGATGAACGCCTGCGAGGACCTGTTCGTCAAATACGGCGGACACAAGATGGCGGGCGGCCTGACCATGAAGGAAGAAGATTTTGAGGAATTCTCGCGCCGGATCGAGGAGAACTGCACGCTCACCGAGGAGGACTTGCAGGAAGTGGTTCGCGTGGACATGGAGCTTCCGCCCAGGTTCCTGAGCCTGCCCGTGACAAGAGAGCTGGACCTTCTCGAGCCTTGCGGCACGCAGAACCCCAAACCGCTTTTCGTCACGCGAAATATAAGGCTGCTCAGCGCCAGAGTGATGGGAAAGAGCAGAAATGTGATCCGATTCGCTGCGCAGGACGATTCCGGGTATGGGATGGAACTGATCCTGTTCGGGGACGCACAGATCTTTGTGCAAAATATTGAGGAATCAGCGGGAAGAGGAGCCTTCGAGGACCTTCTCAGAGGCGCCGGAAATGTTACAATAGATATGGTATATTATCCCGACATCAATGTCTGGAGGGACAGAGAGAGTTTGCAGTATATCATAAAAGACTACAGGATTCATAACTAGGAGACAGACTATGAAAATCGCAGAACTGATCAGTAAACTGGATTATCATTTCAATACTTTGGCGGGTGAGCCTATCATGGACCACGAAAAGGTCCGCGCGCTGCGCGGCACCGAGGTCAGCGAGATCGTCAACGACTCGAGAAAGGTGACGGAAAACTGCCTCTTCTTCTGTATCGAGGGAGCCGTCAGGGACGGGCATGAGTTCGCGAGGCAGGTGCTTCTGGACGGCGCGGCCGCGCTGGTGGTCCAGCAGGACCTGGATCTGTCCGATCTGGAGGGAAAGACACCTGTTAAGGATCCCGTCATCATAAGGGTGCAGGACACCAGATACGCCATGGCGTACATCGCTGCCGCTTATTACGGCAATCCCGCGTCCCGCATGAAGATCATCGGCGTGACCGGAACCAAGGGAAAGACGACCACCACCTACATGGTCAAGTCCATCCTGGAGGCGGCCGGCCTCAAAGTCGGCCTGATCGGCACCATTGAGATCCTCTATGGCGATGTGAGGATCAAGGCCAACAACACGACGCCCGAATCCACGGTCCTTCAGAAGACCTTCAAGGATATGGCGGACGCCGGCATGCAGGCCGTAGTCATGGAAGTCTCCTCCCAGGCTCTGATGCTGCACAGGACGCAGGGATTTTTGTTCGATCTGGGAATCTTCACAAATCTCTCCCCGGATCATATCGGGCCCAACGAGCACAAGGATTTCGACGACTATCTGCAGTGCAAGAGCCTTCTGTTCCGGCAGTGCAGAGTGGGAATCTTCAACGCGGACGACAAGTATTACAAGCGGGTCATGGACGGCCACACCTGCAGCGTAGAGACTTACGGACTCAGTCCCGAGGCCGACCTGCACGCGGAAAACCTGCAGCTGATCAAAGAGCCCGGCGAGCTGGGCGTCGCCTTCGATGTGAAGGGCCTCATGGATTTCCACGCGGAAGTGCCCGCGCCCGGACGTTTCAGTGTCTACAACGCGCTGTGCGCGATCGCGGTCTGCAGGCATTTCGGCGTCACGGCGGAAGAGGTGAAGAAAGCACTTCTCAAGGTCCATGTCAGGGGCCGCATCGAGATGGTGAAGGTCAGCGACGACTTCACGCTGATGATCGACTACGCCCACAATGCCATGGCACTGGAGAGCCTCCTGTCGACACTGCGCGAATATGAGCCCCACAGGCTGATCTGCCTGTTCGGATGCGGCGGCAACCGCTCCAACCTGCGCCGCTTCGAGATGGGGGAGGTCAGCGGAAAGCTGGCAGAGCTGAGCATTATCACATCGGACAACCCCAGAGATGAGGAGCCGATGGCCATCATAGAGGATATTGTGACGGGAATTTCCCGCACGGACGGCAAATATGTGACGATCCCGGACAGAAAAGACGCCATCCGCTATGCGATTCAGCACGGAGAGCCCGGGGACATCATCGTTCTGGCAGGAAAGGGTCACGAGGACTACCAGGAGATCAAGGGAAAGAAATACCCTATGGACGAGCGCGTCCTGATCAGCGAAATCCTGGAGGAAGCCTGAGGAGAAGGATACAGGAAAGAGAACAGAGATTGAGCAAATACGCAGAGGTCATCATCGATATTTCCTATAACAAGCTGGACAGACCGTTCACGTACAAGGTTCCCGGGAGGATGCAGGATGTCCTGCAGCCCGGGAGCCTTGTTATGGTGCCTTTCGGCAAAGGTGACACCATCCGCAAGGGGTATGTGATCGCCCTCAAGGATGAGTTCGACTACGATCCCGCCAAAGTCAAGGAGGTCGCGGAGCTGCCCGTCAACGACAGCGGCTACAGCGAAGATGACGACGGCGCCACGGCCATCGCCCTGGCGGCCTGGATGAAGAACCGGTATGGCTCCACCATGGCGGCCGCCCTCAAAACGGTGCTCACTTCGAGAAAGCCCGGAAAGCCTGTCAAGACCCGGGAGATCGAACTGGCGATGCCGCGCGAAGAGGCGGAAAAGCAGTTGGAAATCTACGTCCGTAAGCACCAGGTGGCCAGAGAGAGGCTTCTGCGGGAGCTCTTGGAAGTCCCCAGGCAGCCTTACAGCCTGGTCACGAGTAAGCTTCACATTACGACACCTGTCATCCGCGCCATGTCTTCGGCCGGCGTGATCAGGGTCACGGAGGAGGAATCCTTCCGCAATCCCGTCGTCCTGAGCAAGACAGAGAAGGACCAAAAGGAGCTGAGCGGCGCGCAGAAAGCGATCGTGCAAGGCGTTCTGGCCGACTATGATGCCGGAAAGAGCACGGTCAGCCTGATCCACGGGATCACCGGCAGCGGAAAGACGGAAGTCTACATCTCCATCATTAAAGGAATTTGCGAGCGCGGGGGGAAAGCGATCATGCTCATCCCGGAGATCGCCCTGACGTATCAGACGCTGCTGCGCTTTTATCAATATTTTGGCGAGCGGGTGTCGGTCATGAACTCGTCCCTTTCGGAGAGCGAGAAGGCGGACCAGTGGGAGCGGGCAAGGCGCGGGGAGATCGACGTCATCATCGGTCCCAGGAGCGCGCTTTTCACGCCCTTTGCGGATCTGGGCGTCATAGTCATCGACGAGGAGCACGAGAGCAGTTACAAAAACGAATCGATGCCAAAATATCACACGCGCGAAGTCGCGCAGGAACTGGCAAGGCTCAAGCACGCCTGCGTGGTGCTGGGCAGCGCAACGCCCTCGCTGGACTCCTATTACAAGGCGCTGACCGGGGAATACCGGCTCTACACGCTGTCGGAGCGGCTGACAGGGGGGACGCTTCCCTCAGTCGAGATCGCGGACCTGCGGCAGGAGCTGAAAAACGGCAACCGTTCGATCCTGTCGGAGCGCCTGCAGGAACTCCTTCAGGACAGGCTGGACAAGGGAGAGCAGTCCATTTTGTTCCTCAACAGGCGCGGCGTGGCGGGCTTTGTTTCCTGCCGGTCCTGCGGGACGGTCATCAAGTGCCCGCACTGCGACATCTCGCTCTCTCTGCACAGAGGGGGGAGGCTCGTATGTCACTACTGCGGTTTCGAGAGGCCGAGCGTAAAGGAGTGCCCCGAGTGCGGCTCGCCCTATATCTCGGGTTTCCGGGCAGGCACGGAGCAGATCGAAGAGCATCTGAAGATTCGGTATCCCGGTGCGCGGGTCCTTCGCCTGGATGCGGACACGACCTCACGGAAGGGGAGTTACGATAAGATCCTTTCCTCTTTTGCCAACCGGGAGGCGGATATACTGGTGGGAACGCAGATGATCGTCAAAGGACACGATTTCCCGGGCGTGACGCTGGTCGGAATCCTGTTGGCAGACATGTCCCTGTACGCGAACGATTACCGCGCCGCGGAGCGGACCTTCCAGCTGCTGACTCAGGCGGCGGGGCGCGCAGGCAGGGGAGAAGTGCCCGGAAATGTGGTCATCCAGACCTACCAGCCGGAGAATTACGCGATCGAGTACGCCTCCGACCAGGACTATGTGGGCTTCTACAGGGAGGAGATCCGGTATCGGTCAACGCTCCTCTATCCGCCGGCGGCGCACATGCTGTGCGTGCAGATGCAGTCCGAGGATGAGGACAAGGCGGAAAAACTAGCCGGACAGCTCAGGGAACTGTTCGTGAGGGATGACTCCGAGGCGCTGGTGATCGGACCGGCCAAAGGCTCGCTCACCAAGATCCGGGACCAATACAGATATGTAATTTACATTAAAGATATAAACTATGATAAACTGGTGAGATGTAAGGACCGCGCGGAGGCGTTTCTGGCCTATTTGGTGAAAATAGGCCGGGACCCGCAGGTTCAGGTGCAGTTTGATTTTGATCCCGTGTCGGCGTATTAGAGCGGCGGTAAAGAATTATAGAAAGGTGGAAAAGAAATGGCACTTAGACTGATCAGAGAATTGGGAGATCCGGTACTTGGCAAGAAGGCCAAAACAGTAAAGGAAATGACTCCCAAACTCAAAGCACTGATTGAAGATATGAAAGAGACTATGTACGACTCCGACGGCGTCGGACTTGCGGCGCCCCAGGTCGGAATGCTCAAAAGGATAGTGGTAATCGACGTGAGCGCGGAGCAGAACCAGCCCATCGTTATGATCAATCCCGAGATCCTCGAGCAGGACGGCGAGCAGACCGGCTGGGAAGGCTGTCTCTCCGTTCCCGGAAAGAGCGGGCAGGTCACAAGGCCCCGCCACGTGAAAGCCAAGGCGCTGGATGAGAACATGCAGGAATTCATCATCGAAGGCGAGGACCTGCTGGCCAGAGCCATCTGCCATGAGCTGGACCACCTGGAGGGACACATGTACGTGGAACTTGTCGAGGGCAAGCTTTACACCAATGAAGAGCTCGATGAGTTGTTGGCGAAGGAAGAAGAAGCTGCGGCGACGGAGGAAGAAGCTTGAAAATCGTATTTATGGGGACGCCGGACCTGGCGGCGGAAGTACTGGACACAATGATGAAGAGCGGATGCGAGGTCACGCTCGCCGTGACCCAGCCCGACAGGCCCAAGGGCAGAGGCAGAGGCGTTATCAAGACTCCTGTACACGAGTGCGCGGACCGCTGGGGAATCCCTGTCTTCTCACCCGTCAAAGTCAAAACGCCTGACGCCGTACAGAGACTGCGCGAAGAGGCGCCCGATCTCATCGTCGTCGCTGCTTTCGGTCAGATCCTTAGCAAAGAAATCCTGGAACTGCCCCGATACGGCTGCGTCAATGTCCACGCCTCCCTTCTGCCAAAATACAGAGGCGCCGCGCCCATTCAATGGGCTGTCATTGACGGCGAAGAGAAGAGCGGCGTGACCATCATGCAGATGGACGTCGGCCTCGATACAGGCGACATCCTGCTGCAGGAAGAGATCCCGCTGGCAGCGGACGAGACAGGCGAGAGCCTGTACAACAAGATGGCCAAACTGGGCGGAGAACTTCTTGTCAAAGCACTTCCCATGATCGAACAGGGAACACTCACGCCCATCAAGCAGGATGACAGCGCCTCCAGCTACGCCTCCATGCTCCGCAAGGAAATGGGTAACATAGACTGGTCGATGCCCGCAGAAAAGATCGAGCGGCTCGTTCGCGGCCTCAACAGCTGGCCGGGAGCCTACACCTTTATGAACGGCAAGATGCTCAAGATCTGGGGATCTTCTGTCGCGGACTGTGCGGCGGAGGGTGAGCCCGGAACTGTTGTCGGGACCGACAAGAAAGCAATTTATGTCTGCTGCGGAGAGGGCGTTCTTGCGCTGACAGAAGTGCAGTATGAGGGCAAGAAGCGCATGAGTACGCAGGCTTTTCTGCTGGGCGCCAAAGTCGGGCCGGGGCAGAAGCTTACTTCGGAGAGGTGAGTGGAGGATTTCAGAGAAAATGATGATTAAGTGCCGGCCAGGAGATCATGGGCGGCACTTAAATGTCATTCGGAATAATATCAAAAGGAGCCATATATTGAGCAAGACAGGCGAGAGAGAAGCCGTCCTGGAAATCTTGACCGGGATCAGGGAGCAGGGTACATACAGCCACATTGCGGTAAAAGACATGCTGGACCGCTGTGAGCGAGAAGGAATGGACCGCCGGCAGCGGGCCTTTGTCAAAAGGCTGACAGAAGGCGTTATTGAGCGCAGGATTGAGCTGGATGATATTGTGCGCCGGTACACTAAAAAGGGCGTCAGAATCAGACCAATAATCAGGGACATCCTGCGCATGGGAATCTTCCAGATTCTATATATGGATTCCGTACCGGATTCTGCCGCCTGCAATGAGTCTGTCAAGCTCACCAAGACATATGGCAAAAAAGAATTGAGCGGGTTTGTAAACGGCATCCTGCGCACGGTCGTGCGCGAGAAGGAGGCCGGAAAACTGACACAGGATGCACCGATCGACCCCGCCACCCTATCCCGAACCTATTCCATGCCGGAATGGATCGTCCGCATGTGGCAGAAGCAATTGGGAGCGGAAGAAACAGAGAAGCTTCTTGCGGCTCTTCTTGAGATCAGGCCTGTTACGATCCGATTTGACGATCGCTGCAGCTCTGAGCGCAGAGAAGAAATTCTTGAAAAAATGAAGAACAAGGGCGTAGATGTCCATAAAGGACATTATCTGCCTTATTGTTACAATCTGACGGGAACGGACAGCATTTCAGAACTGCCCGGCTACAGGGAAGGCCTGTGGACGGTGCAGGACGAGAGTTCCATGATGGTCGCGGAAGCGGCCGGCCTGAAAGGCGGCGAGACCGTCTATGACATTTGTGCGGCGCCGGGCGGCAAGAGCATGCACTGCGCCTCAAAGCTGCTCGCCCTGGCAGACGGGGCAGAAGCCAATACAAAACCCGCGTACGAAGGCAGCACAGAAACCGATACAACAGGAAAATCTAGTGCAGGAGAAGTTCACTCCTTTGACCTAAGTAAAGGAAAGACGACGCAGATCCTGAAGAATGTAAGAAGGATGCACCTGTCCAATGTCATAGTAGCGCAACGAGACGCATTGGAAGCGATTCCGGGAGAAGAAGTCGGAAAGGCAGACGTCCTTCTGTGCGACCTGCCCTGCTCGGGTCTGGGCGTAATCGGCCGCAAGAGGGACATCAAGTATCATGTGACGCCAAAGCAGCTTGGGGAACTGGCTGATCTGCAGAAGCAGATACTCAGGAATGCTGTCTCATATCTGAAAGAAGGCGGCGTTCTGATCTACAGCACTTGCACAATCAACGAGGGAGAAAATGGCGCCATAGCGCAGTTTATCGAAGTGGAATTGGGTCTGAGCCCGAATCCGCTTGCAGGTTATCTTCCCGGAGAGATTCCGGGAATAAAGGGAAATCAGCTTCAGCTGCTTCCCAGCGTACATGGCACAGACGGGTTTTATCTGGCCAGATTCATCAGAATAAGGAATTAATTCATGCAGGAAACAAACACAGATCTCAAATCGATGACGCTCGAAGAGCTCACGCAGGTCATGAAGGAGGAGGGCTTTCCGGCCTTCCGGGCGAAGCAGCTCTACCGCTGGATGCACGTCAGCCTCGCGAGGGACTACAGCGAGATGACCAATATTCCCAAGGCCATGGCGGAGAAGCTCTCGGCGGAGTATCCGCTCACAGCGGTCAGAATGATTGACCGCCAGGTGTCGAAGCTCGACGGAACGCAGAAATACCTCTTTGCCATGGGGGATGATTCTCTCGTGGAGAGCGTCTTCATGCGCTATAAGTTCGGCAACAGCGTGTGCATCTCCTCCCAGGTGGGCTGCCGCATGGGGTGCAAGTTCTGCGCCTCCACGCTGGATGGTCTTTATCGGTCGCTGACGCCTTCGGAGATGCTCGAGCAGATCTATGAGATTCAGAGGGTGACCGGCGAGCGGGTGTCGCACGTCGTGGTCATGGGAACGGGGGAGCCCCTGGACAACTATGACAATCTGGTGCGCTTTCTTCATCTTCTGACCGATGAGAACGGGCTGAATATCAGCCAGAGAAATGTGACGGTGTCTACCTGTGGGATCGTGCCGCGGATCTATGATCTGGCAAAAGAGCAATTGTCCATAACGCTCGCCCTTTCCCTCCACGCTGTCACGGACGAGAAGAGAAAGGAGATCATGCCCATCGCCAATCAGTACACGATCGCGGAGCTGATGGAGGCGGGCAGGTACTATTTTGACAAAACGGGGAGGCAGGTCACGTTCGAGTACAGCCTGATCCGGGATGTCAACGACAGCGCGCAGGACGCGCAGATGCTGGCGGAGCTGGCAAGGCCTCTGAAAGCGCATATAAACCTCATTCCGGTGAACCCTGTAAAGGAGCGCGGATACCGGCAGACGCAGGAGGCGGGAGTGCGCGCGTTTCAGAAAAAACTTGAAAAAAAGGGCATAAATGTTAGTATTAGAAGAGTATTAGGAAGAGATATCGACGGTGCCTGCGGTCAGCTGCGTCACAGGCATCTTTCCGACCAGAAACCAGGAGAAGAGTGATATGCCGCAGTCGTTTTCCATAACTGATATTGGTCTCAGAAGAGAGATGAATCAGGACTATATTTTTGCCAGCGATATACCGCTGGGCTCTTTGTCGTGCCTTTATCTGGTGGCGGATGGCATGGGAGGCCACAGGGCGGGAGATCTTGCATCGAAGCTCACAGTGGAAACCGTGGTGAATCAGGTGGTGTCGACCGTCGGCGCTGAGCCCGAGGATCTTCTCAGAGAAGCATTCGAGATGGCCAACAGCGGGATCATCCAGATGGCGGCCAGACACAGGGAATATTATGGGATGGGGACCACGCTTGTGGGCTGCACCATCTGCGGGGACGCGCTTCTCATCGCCAATGTGGGGGACAGCCGTCTCTACAATTATAAGGACGGGTTCAGGCAGATCACCGTGGATCATTCCCTGGTGGAGGAGATGGTGCGCGCCGGGACACTCGACAGAAAATATGCAAGGATCCATCCGGAAAGGAATGTGATCACAAGAGCGATCGGCGCCGAGGAGGGCGTGCAGGTCGATTTCTTCAGGCTTCCTCTGTCCGAATGCGGACTGATCCTCATGTGCTCGGACGGCCTCACTACCATGATCGAGGACGACGAGATCGAGAACGTGCTGGCGCAGAGCGGATCTCTTGAAGAGAAGGCGAAAGCGCTCGTCGCGCGCGCCAATGAAGCAGGGGGAAAGGACAATATCTCAGTAATACTGATTGACACTTCCCGGGATACGGACGGTACGGGAACGGCTCACTGAGAGTCCGTGCTGTCTGAAAGGGTAGTTTTCCGGGTAAGTGGAGGAACAATATGATTAAGATCGGTATGTTGATTGCAGACCGCTATGAGATCCTTGAAAAGGTCGGCACAGGCGGCATGGCGGATGTATATAAGTCAAAAGATCACACCTTGAACCGCTTTGTAGCTGTCAAGGTTCTTAAGCAGGAATTTTCGGAGAACGCCAACTTCGTCTCGAAATTCCGCGTGGAAGCGCAGGCCGCGGCAGGCCTGATGCACCCCAATATCGTCAACGTGTATGACGTCGGCGAAGAAAAGGGAATCTATTACATAGTAATGGAACTTGTGGACGGAATCACTCTCAAGAACTACATTTCCAAGAGAGGGCGCCTCGGCTATAAGGAGGCCGTCACCATCGCGCTGCAGGTCTCCATGGGACTTGAAGCCGCGCACAGAAATCACATCATACACAGGGATATTAAACCGCAGAATATCATCATCTCCAGAGACGGAAAGGTGAAGGTCACTGATTTTGGCATTGCGAAGGCGGCCACGAGTGATACGATCACCTCCAATGTTATGGGATCCGTCCATTACACCTCTCCCGAACAGGCGAGAGGCGGTTTCAGTGATGAAAAGAGCGACGTCTATTCTCTGGGTGTGACACTATACGAGATGCTGACGGGGGAAGTGCCCTTTGACGGCGAGACTACAGTGGCCATCGCGATTCGCCACATTCAGGAGCCCATGCCTTCTCCGAGAAAGCTCAATTCCGATATTCCTTACAGTGTGGACCAGATCGTCCTCAAATGTTGTGAGAAGAGCCCGGACAGACGCTATCAGAACATGCAGGAGCTCGCATCTGATCTCAAAAAATCGATAAGTGATCCCGACGGCGATTTTGTAAAGCGCTATGATCCCAATGATATGGGGAATACCCGTATGCTGACGGATGAAGAGAAGAAGCAGATCAAGCAGGGCGCAAAGAAAAAGCAGGAAGCAGCCGCAGAAGCGGTAAGGGACGAAAAAGAAGATCTTACCCGAAAGACGCGCAAGGTCGCCAAGCGCATAACGGAAGAAGAGGACTTCGATGATGACGGCATAGAGGATGACGATGAGGAGGAGCGGGAGCACTCCATGGACAGGATCGCGTCGATCCTGGCGGTACTCGCCATTGCCATTATCTGCGTGATCGTCTTTCTGATCGTCGGGAGCAGAACCGGGATTCTGCCGGGCAGCAGCAATAAAGACACTACCGTCGCAAAGAGCGAAGAGATGGTGGTAATGCCCAATGTAGTGGGCCTGGATGCCTCGGCGGCCAGGACTGCGCTCGTCAAGCAGGGACTGATCCCGGAACTCACTTACGAGGAATCCGACAAGTACACGGTGGGCGTTGTCATGCGCAGCAGCGTGGAAGAGGGAACACAGATCGCGGTAGGCAGTACGGTGGTCCTCACGGTCTGCGGCAACAGCGGCAATAAGATTCCGTCCGTTGTGGGGCTTCCTAAGGATGAGGCTGTCGATCTTTTGACAGAGGCAGGATTTAATGTGAATATCACAGAGGCCGCCAGCGAAGAAGTAGAGAGCGGCCTGGTCATCAGCCAGGACCCCGAAGGGGATGTGCAGGCGGAAGGCGGCACTTATGTGACCATCGAAGTGAGCACGGGCCCCGACATGTCCGGCAAAGTAGAGATGCCCAATCTCCTTGGCATGACAGAGCAGGAAGCACGCAATACACTGGGCGCCTTCGGCCTTAAGACCGGCAATGTCAGGACGATCACGGATTCCGATCCGGACAACCGCGGCCTGGTCATCTCGCAGGATGTTGAAGCCGGAGCGATGATCGATGAAGGGACGGCGGTCAATTTTGACATCGCAGGGCAGCAGACTTACAGCTATTCGGCGGACATTTCGGCGCCTACAAGCGGCGAAGATCCCGATTATAAAGCGGGCACTTCGGTGCACATCACGATCATAACGGAAGACGGACAAAAGCTTCTGGATACGACGACATCCGCTTTCCCTTACAGAATGGGATGTACGGGCATCACTTCCGAATACGGAACTCTGACCATGGAATATCAGGTCACGATCGTCGAGACGATCGAGGAAGAAGTGGAAGACGATACGGTCGAGCCGGAAGTGCCGGCAGATGCTGATACCGGCAGCACAGACAGTGCGGCGACGGAAGGTTCTGCGGACGGCGCTACGGAGACCGCGAACACGGGTGAGGAAACCGGAACGAAGACCGTGACCCGGACGGTCGAACGGACCGAGGACAGGACGATCACAAGAGAACTTACCTTTACGCCGGAGGATTGAAAAAGAGACAGCTATGAGAGGCAAGATCATTAAAAGTATTGCCGGCTTTTACGAAGTCCACACGGGAGAAGATATTTACAGGTGCCGGGCCAGGGGCGTGTTCCGCGCGCTCGGCGTCAAACCCCTCGTCGGAGATGACGTGGAGATCGAAGTCACAGACACCGTGAGTGTTCCCATGGAGGGAAATGTCGTTCGTCTCTATCCGCGCAGAAATGAGCTGGTAAGGCCGAATGTGGCAAATGTGGATCAGGCGCTCCTGATCTTTGCGATCACACACCCGGCGCCCAGTTACAATATGCTGGACAGGTTTCTGATTACCATGCACCAGAAAGAGCTTCCGGCCGTTCTATGTTTTAACAAACAGGATCTGGCTACGGAAGAGGAGATCAGGGAGCTGAGGGAGACGTATGAATCCTGCGGCTGCAAAGTGCTCTTTGTGAGCGTGCTCTCACCGGAGACACTGGGCGGCCTTCGCGAGATCCTAAGGGGGAAGACAACCGTTCTGACGGGACCCAGCGGCGTCGGCAAATCGACGCTGATCAACACGATCTGTCCGGGAGCCCGGATGGAGACCGGGGAGCTGAGCCGCAAGATCAGCCGCGGCAAGAACACCACAAGGCACGTGGAGCTGCTGGCAGGTGAAGAAGACACCTATCTGGTGGACACCCCCGGATTTACGTCCCTTTACCTGATGAATATGGAGGCGCAGGATCTTCGCCATTACTATTCGGAATTTGACGAGTATGAGGGAAAATGCCGATTTGACGGCTGTGTCCATCTGCGGGAGCCCGGCTGCGCCGTGCGGGCGGCGCTGGAAGAGGGAAAGATCAGCCGGATCCGCTATAAGAATTACAGTGAACTCTTTGAGGAGCTTAAGAACAGGAAACCGGACTATTCTTCCAAGAAGAGTGGAATGAGGAGTAAAACATAATTTAATCATGGGTTTTAAGCCGCACGGCTCTTCGATTTGGGAGAGTTGTGCGACTTTTTATTACATGGCGTTTGATAAAATTCCGCATATAATATTAAGCGCGGAATAATATTGAAATTTTAACCGGGTTGTTTTAAGATTTTCTTGGGAGGAAGTGAAAATGATTATGCAGGAGCAGAAAGACATATCGAACAGGCAGATTATATATTCCCTTCAGGAACTGAAAAGCCTGGGACTATCGTACTATCGAATAGGAAAACTTGTCGATGAGGGAAAGCTAAGGAAACTGAATAACAGCAGTTATGAGAACCTGCTTTATAACGGCGACGAATCGGATTTCTATTATGTAAAGGCATATGCACCCAAAGGCGTGATATGTCTTCTGAGTGCGGCGCGCTATTATGAACTGACGACTTACTGGCCGGACAGTATAGACGTAGCAATTGACCGTGATTCAAAGATATCGACAATGCCGGACTGGCCGCAGCTGAATGTTCTTTACTTCTCCAAGACACGTCTTGAAACAGGAGTAGTGACAATAGAGAGCGGGAATAATTCTTTCCGTATTTATGATGTTGAAAAGACTGTGATCGATATTCTGTTTTATCGCAATAAACTTGGCATTGAAGAGACAAAAGAAATACTCACAAATTATCTAAAAAAAAGTGATAGGGATTTGAAGAGACTTCACCGCTATGCAAGATTGCTTCGATGTGAAAGAATTCTGTCAACGTACCTGGAGGTGCTGGTTTGAAAAATGCGGAATCTGTAAAAGCACGACTTAAAAACAAGGCGGTGAAAGACGGAAGGACTTTTCAGGACTTACTGATTGCGTATGGCCTTGAGAGAACTCTGTACAGGATTTCGATATCTCCGTATAAAGAGAACTTTACGCTTAAGGGTGGGATATTTCTTTATGCGTTATTTGGAGGAAACTACGAGCGAACAACTACAGATATTGATTTTCTTGCAGAGAGGATTAGTAACGATGAAAATGAGTTAAAATACGTGTTTTCTGAGATATTTCGTCTAGATGCAGAAGATCCTCTATATTATGATTTAAATACATTGAAAGCTGTTCGAATTACGGAATTCAAGGAATATCATGGTGTCAATATTTCTATTACAGCTTTTTTGGACCGAACCAGAATCCCTGTTTCCATCGACATCGGGTTTGGAGATGTTATTTATCCGGGACGAACTATAATTGCTTTTCCAACTGTATTGAGCGAAGAAAGTCCTGAATTGTATTCCTATTCATTGTCCACATCAATCGCTGAAAAGTTTGAAGCAATTGTCTCATTGGCATATGATAACAGCCGTTTTAAAGACTTTTATGATATTTATGTATTGGCTCATTCGTATGATTTTTCAGGCAGAGAACTGCAAAAGGCAGTGGAGGAGACTTTTGAGCACAGACATACAGCATTGAATGATATTGCGGCATTTGAGGAAGACTATTCAGATGATGCAGTAAGACAATCTCGGTGGAAAGCGTTCGTGAAAAAGAAAAAGCCGCTTGTACAGGTGTCGTTGGCAGATACATTACAACTATTAAAAGTATTCTTGGGCCCGATTTCGCAGGGCATTCAAGAGCGAGTTACGTTTGAAATGGAATGGAGCTGCGAACAGTTAATGTGGATGCAATTATCGCAACAATAGGGATAAGCCGTATAATATATCGACGGCAGAGACTCTAATGAAGCAGCTACAAAGTGATTATGCCAAGCGGCGCAGCCAATTTTTTCAATGAAAGCTCTGCGTAAAAAGGAAAGATTGAGAAAAGACGACTGGTACGCTATAATAAAGAGCGTTCTACAGGAGACTCTTTGAGGATAAGGATAATCTGGTATTAAGGTCGTAACGCCGAAGAACAGTTAAATAGAAGGAATTTTAAGGAGATATAAAAGAAAATGAAATTAGGCATCGTAGGTCTTCCCAATGTGGGAAAGAGCACACTTTTTAATGCGCTGACAAAGGCAGGAGCAGAATCTGCCAACTATCCGTTCTGTACGATCGACCCTAACGTCGGCATTGTACCTGTCCCGGATGAGAGAATTCGCCTTCTGGGTGAAATGTATCATTCCAAGAAAGTCACACCGGCTGTCATTGAGTTCGTTGATATCGCTGGTCTGGTCAAGGGTGCTTCTAAAGGTGAAGGCCTGGGGAACCAGTTCCTCGCTAATATTCGTGAAGTAGACGCGATCGTTCATGTAGTGCGTTGCTTCGAGGACGGCAATGTGATTCATGTAGATGGCAGTGTGGATCCCATGCGCGACATCGAGACAATCAATCTGGAACTGATCTTCGCAGATCTGGAAGTTCTGGAACGCCGCATTTCTAAAGTGGCTCGTACAGCCAAGATGGACAAGGAAGCCGGAAAGGAGATGGCATTCCTCAAGCGCCTGAAGGAGCATCTTGAGAGCGGGGGGCCTGCCTCTCTACTTGAGGACCTGACGGAGGACGAAGAGAAGTGGATGCAGACCTACAATCTTCTGACCGATAAGCCGGTGATCTATGCTGCAAACGTATCGGAAGATGATCTTGCCGATGACGGCGCAAATAATCCGGGTGTGCAGAAGGTTCGCGAATATGCGGCGCAGACAGGAAGTGAAGTGTTTGTGATCTGCGCTAGTATTGAGGCGGAGATCGCCGAGCTCGATGATGATGAACGCGCCATGTTCCTGGAGGACCTGGGCGTGACAGAAGCCGGCTTGAATAAGCTGATCAGCGCCAGCTACCGTACACTGGGACTCATGAGCTTCCTGACAGCGGGAGAGGATGAGACCAGAGCCTGGACCATTAAGATCGGAACAAAGGCCCCTCAGGCGGCCGGAAAGATCCACAGTGATTTCGAACGCGGATTTATTAAGGCAGAGGTTGTGAACTACAAGGTGCTTCTGGAGCTCGGATCTCTGTCCGCGGCTCGCGAGAAAGGACTTGTGGGAATTGAGGGCAAGGATTATGTTGTCAAGGATGGGGATGTGATTCTGTTCAGGTTCAATGTATAAGTGAGGTGGCCTGCGCTGCAGGCTTTGAAGAATTAGTAGAAAAGATCAGAAGATGTGAAGTCAGGAATTGTTGATTCCGGACTTCACATCTTTTTTTATCCCTGCGAAAAGGAGAAAGCAACCTGTTCGTAGGTGCTCCCACCCGGCGATATTTTGACAGGGCCCTACGACAAACTACCCCAGAGGTCGCGTGAGCACACAGGCAGAACGAACAACACACCCCAGAGGTCAGGTGAAAGGGGTGGCGACGGAAAAGCGTCGGAAATCCTGAGGAATTGTCGGATTTATCCGCCCGGCCGGTCAAAACAGGCCGAAAAGGCAATATTTTGGCGGGGCCGAGCGGCGGACACCATACCTTGTGCTTTGTCAATCAAAAACGGAATAGAAAAACAGGGAAATTTGGGGGTAAAATTTAGCAAATTTTAAGAATAGAAAAATCCGCTAAGGGGGAAATCTTGTGCTATCATAGTACAAGAAATACTGTTGCCGATTCCCTAAGATGACGCTACCTCAATCTCTTTCGGTGTCACTAAGTTGATCAAGTTGCTGTCATCAGTTCTTAATTCTCGACCGAGGATCCCCAAGATGAAATACTTCTGCCGGGAATCCTCGGTGGGATAGATGAAGTCATTCGTGTTGTCTCATTGGACGCGCAATACAAGG
>JAFUFL010000047.1 GCA_017469935.1 Lachnospiraceae bacterium | reverse complement strand
GGGCTTTCGGGCTGCAGGAGCTGCAGCCCTCATTCCCTCCTTCGCTCGGGAATGATCTGGTTCATCCGGCTGCTCATTCAAAGCAGTTTATAAGGGACATGACGCACACGCTCAGGTTGATCCCTGCCACGACTCAAAAAAACAGCCTGACGGCTGTTTTTTTGATGAACAGAAAATCCGGGCTTTTCGAAGCCCGGTCTTTTTTTGGGGGTAAAACGACGCCCTAAGAATAATTCTTAGTGCGACAGCCCCGGCGTCAGTCTCGCGTGATTGAAATTGAGTTGGACTATAGACAAGAATTCTTCATCCGTGCCTCCATTGTAAGAAGCTTGTCACTGCCTGTATGGGGGCCGCTCGAGGAAATCCTCTTCATATAATCCAACACAGGCCGCACAACCCCTCAAGGTTGATAAAACCCCCTCTAAGAATCCAACTCAGACCGCTCAGCCTGTCAAATATCCTTAAGCCTCGTCGTAATCCAGTAGGCCCCCATAGTCTGTCCGGGCTGCTCAGTGACATCGTCGTCGAGATACTCGGCGAGGAGGGGAGAAATCTTCGAGGCATCCCACTCTTTTGCCTGAGAGACAGTGGAATACTCGATCTCCGCGTACCAGAATTCAGTGGGAAGCCCTTCATCGACGTGATTGACTTCCAGTTTGAGGCCGTCCGGCAGGGCGTAAGTGCGGCGGACTTTGGGGATGAGAGGGAGGCCGATCAGGTCCTCCAGCTCAAGAAACTTGTCTTTGGTGATGTCCATCTCGATTTCCTTGCGAACAAGGCCGGCGCCGGATTTGAAGCAGAGAACGTACTCTGTGCTGCCGCCGGTCATAGCCTCCTCGCGGATGCGGACCGTTGGGCGGACGCTTACATATCCCTGGCGCATGCTCTGCTCATAGAGCATCTGCAGTCCGAGCTGCTCGGAAGGCCAGCCGGTGACCATCCATTTTCTCTCTATTTCCATATTAAATACTCCTCTTTGAAATCCAAATCTGCCCGGTGGGCGATCTGTGCTATACTTTACAATAGTCTAGCGAATTCCCGGTATGATTTCCAGTAATACTTGCAAGAACGGGTGTCTGCCGGCTCGCTCTGCGAGCCTAGAATTTGTCAAAGGAGATGAGAATTTCATGGAAAAGAGCGGAAAAGGGCGCCTGGCGCTTCTGGATACACTGCGGGGGCTGACATTGATCAGCATGATTCTGTACCATGCCTGCTGGGATGCCGTCTTTATGCTTGGGGAGGACTGGCCGTGGTACGGGAGCCGCGCCGGCTATATCTGGCAGCAGAGCATCTGCTGGACATTTATCCTGCTGTCCGGTTTCTGCGTTCCGCTTTCCAAGAGGCTCCTTCGGCGAGGCCTGGTGGTGTTTGGCGCGGGAGCGCTTGTGATGCTGGTCACCAATATAGTTCTGCCCGAGGACAGGGTCATTTTCGGGGTACTTACACTGATCGGTTCATGCATGCTGCTCATGGTGCCTCTGAGAAAATGGCTTGACCCGGCATCCGCGCAGCAAAAGAGCGGAACCGGAGCAGCCCGGAGCAATGGGCTGGCCGTCGCCTGCCTGATCATCTTCGCGGCGCTGTTTGTTCTCTTTAAGGATGTGAATGCAGGGGTGATCGGAACCGGAATGCTGCATAGGATTTTGCCCGCGATTCCCAAGTGGACAGTTCCGCTTCCTGCAGGCTGGTACAGGAATCTCGCGACGGCATATATCGGATTTCCTCCGGCAGACTTCTTTTCCACGGATTATTTTTCGTTGCTGCCATGGTGTTTTCTGTATCTGTGCGGCTATGAGCTTCACCTGATCCTGCGGGACAGAGGCGCTTTGAAATCACCGATCTTTAAGATGGAGATAAAGCCGCTGTCCTTTATGGGGAGAAATTCGCTGCTGATCTATCTTTTGCACCAGCCTGTGCTATATTTGTTCGTGATCCTTATTTCTGCGACGCGGTGACAGGGGAAGCCCATCCTTGAGAAAAAAAGCCGGATAGTGTATAGTAGGCATATCTTTAAGTAAATTTTATGTAAAGTACAGTTATTCAGCACTCGGGGAAGAGTCCTCACAGAGATCGATATATGGAAATAAGGGAAAACAGCTTTTGGTATAAGCTCAAAGAGAAGCTGATCCCTGTTCTCGTTGTTATTGCAGTTGCTATTTTGATCTGGTTTGCTTTCGGCGATAAGATCCCGGGACTGATTCCCTTGCTCAAGGAGGGCGACAGTCAGAAAATTGCGGATTATCTCGCCCAGGAGACCGGGATCAAGGGTGTGATCGCGGTTATTTTGCTGCAGGCGGTCCAAGTAGCGAGCATCGTGATGCCGGGAATGGCGATCCAGGTGGCAGCGGGCCTGATTTATGGCTGGCTGAAGGGCTTCCTTATGTGTTATATTGGGTTTGTGGTTTCTAATCTGTGCATTTTCCTGTTTGCGAGGAAAATGGGCAGCGACAGGATCAGAGACGTTTCGATGAGCAGGACCAGCCAATGGCTTTTAGAGAAGCTGAACGGCACGAACCCGAAGTTTATGGTTGTGGTCGCCAACATGGTGCCGGCAATTCCAAACGGCATTATTCCTTATATTGCCGCGAAGACGGATATCACGGCGCTCGATTACGTGAAGGCCGTGGCTATGGGAAGCTGGCTGCAGATCCTTTTGTCCTGCCTGGCGGGGCAGTTTATCATCAACGGACAATGGCTGTATACGGTGCTTGCGATCGTATTTCAGTTTGTCGTGGTGGTCATTATTTTGTGGAAGAGAGAGTGGTTCCTGGAGCGGACCCCATGAGTGCGTTGACGCCGGTCCGGGAGGCATGAGGTGTGAGACGTGACGGAAGAGAAGAAGGATGTTGAGCAGGCTCTGGCGCAAAGCCTCAAGGAGCTGGTGCAGAAAATGCCTTTTGAAAAAATAACGATCAAGAAGATCACGGACGGGGCGGGAGTGATCCGGGTGACCTTCTACAATCACTTTCAGGACAAGTACGATCTTCTGGCATATATCGTGCAGAAAGAGATCCTGGAACCTGTCGGAATTCTGCTTGGCAACAATATGTACAAGGAGGCGCTGACGCTGATCTTCAGCAATCTGAAGAAGGACAGCGCGTTTTATGAAAAAGCGGTCCGGATCGAGGGACAGAACTCTTTCGAGCAGATTACCGAGGAGTGCATCTACAAGCTCCTTCTGGACCTGTTTGCCGAGAGGAGCAGCGGGAAGCCGCATACGAAGCACCCGTGGCTGACGATCGATTCGCTGTCCAGATATTACGCCAGGTCCATGAATTATGTGGTGATCTATTGGATCAGGTCCGGCATGACGGTGCCGCCGGAGGAAGTGGCGAACATCTACGAATACGTAGTGACCCGCTCTTTGTGGGATGCTCTGGAAGAACTGTGACACACATATACAATCGGGCCGATTTGTATATCGGTTTTTAACATCGCAGAGGGATTGAATATTCTCATATTCAATCTCTTTTTTTATACTCTTTTTCGTTGGGAAGTGAGTTTTCCCCGTATCTGTCCGCCATTCGGGCGGGCAGAGCAAGAACAAACAAAAGAAGTAGGAGTTGAGTTATGAAAAGTTTTGGCAGCGCAGTGGTTAAAGTCAGGCATCTGATCCTGGTTCTTGCCCTGGCCCTGCTGGTCCCGGCGGTCTGGGGGTATACGCATACGAGGGTCAACTACGATATTCTGACCTATCTGCCGGACAGCATTGAGACCATCAAGGGACAGGATATCCTGATGAATGAGTTCGGAACGGGTGCCATCACGATGCTGATCGTGGAGGACAAGAACGATAAGGAGATCGTAGCTCTCAAGCAGGAGATCGAGAAGGTGGAGCATGTCAAAAAAGTGCTCTGGTACGACTCTTTCGCGGATATCACGATTCCCAAGGAAATGCTTCCGCAGAAGATCAGAGACGCATTCATAAAAGGAAATGCCACCATGATGGCGATCACCTATGACTCATCGACGTCCTCGGACGAGACGATGGGAGCGGTGACGGAGATCCGAAAGGTACTGGACAGCGGGTGCTACCTGCAGGGTATGTCCGCGGTCATCACAGACACCAAGGACCTGGCGGAATCGGAGGAACCCATCTATGTGGCGCTGGCAGTCCTGCTGTCATCCATCATTCTGGCGCTGAGCATGGATACTTTCCTGGCGCCGGTCTTCTTCCTGCTTTCGATCGGAATGGCGATTATTTATAATCTGGGTTCCAATTACTTTTTCGGTGAAGTATCCTATATAACAAAGGCCCTGGCGGCAGTCCTGCAGCTGGGCGTCACAATGGATTACTCGATCTTTTTGTGGCACAGCTTCAAGGAAAACGAGCTGACGCACGAGAATTCCAAGGAAGCCATGGCGACGGCGATCAACGAGACGCTCAAATCCGTCGTGGGATCTTCCGTCACAACGATCGCGGGCTTTGCAGCGCTGTGCTTTATGCGGTTTACCTTCGGCCTGGATGTCGGCCTGGTCATGATGAAGGGCGTGGCCCTGGGCGTGATCTGCTGTGTGACGGTGCTGCCTTCCATGATCCTCATCTTTGAGAAGGCCATCGAGAAGACACGGCACAAGCCTCTTCTTCCTACGTTTTCCAAGATTCCGGAATTTGTACAGAAGCACAACAAGGCGGTCTTTCTGGTATTCCTTCTGGCCTGGATCCCCGCGATCTACGGCTATACACACTACGACATCTATTACGACATCATCCAGACGCTCCCCAAGGAACTTCCTTCCATGGTGGCCAATCAGAAGATGGATGAGACGTTCGGCATGAACAACACACTGATGATCCTCGCGGACGCGGATCTGGACGCTAAGTCCGGAGACCGGATGTCTCAGGAGATCAAAAAAGTGAGCGGCGTGAGCAGCGTCATCTCCGTGGACAGTTTCATGGGCGAAGGCATTCCCAGGGATATGCTCCCCGAAGCGGCCAAGGAGGAACTGTACGGAGGCGGATACCAGCTGATGCTGGTGGGCAGCGAATACATCACGGCCAGCGATGAGATGAATCAGCAGATCGACACGATCAATGAGATCATCCACCGGTATGACAGTAAGGCCATGCTGATTGGCGACGCGCCCTGCACCAAAGACCTGATCACGATCTCCAATCACGACTTCAACGTCGTCAACTGGACTTCCATCGGCATCATTGCGGCGATCATCATGTTCGTATTCACATCGCTCAGCCTGCCGATCCTGCTGGTCCTGGTCATCGAGTGCGCGATCTTCATCAATATGGGCCTGGCCTTTTATACAGGAACGTCGCTTCCTTTTATCGCCTCGATCGTCATCGGCACGATCCAGCTGGGCTCCACCGTCGACTACGCGATCCTGATGACAAGCCGCTATCAGGTGGAGAGAAGGGCCGGAAAGAGCAAGAGCGAAGCAGTGCTGATCGCCCACAAGACGTCGATCCAGAGTATTTTCGTCAGCGCGATGTCCTTCTTCGCGGCGACCTTCGGGGTAGGAATGTATTCGGGAATCTCCGTCATCTCCTCCTTGTGCATGCTGATGGCCAGAGGCGCGCTGATCAGTATGGCGACAGTAGTATTCGCGCTTCCCGCGGTCCTGCTTCTGTTCGATCCCATTATCATCAGAACGAGCCGGGGATTTATAAGTAAAGAGAACAAGTTAGGAAATCAGGGCAGTGAGCTGTCCCATTCCGTATAACAGATCAGGGCACTGAGCTGCCCCATTCTATATAAGACAGATGATGCAGTGACTCGAAAAAGAGTCGGGATAAAGGAGTTGAAAATCATGAGAAGAAAACAGGTTCTGGCCCTGCTCCTTGCAGTGGCGATGACAGCAAATATGTCGATGCCCGCATTTGCGGCTGCTTCTGCGCCCGTACACGGGAGCATTTTCTGGGGCTCTGAGGAGACGGATACGATCACGGAGAAGAATCTGGCGCAGGCACTCGCGGCAGCAGTCGGCACAGGTCAGGAGACCGAAGGGGCCGAAAAGGAAGAGACAGTATATGTCTTTACCGATGCAAACGGCAATCAGAAGAGCATGACGGTGTCCAGCTGGCTCAAGAACACGACGGGGGCGGACAAGCTCTACGACAATTCGATCCTTCAAAATATAGAGAACGTCAAAGGTGATGAGTCCTTTACGCAGAACGGCGATATTTTGACCTGGGATGCGGGCGGAAATGACATTTACTATCAGGGAACGACCGACAAGGAGCCTCCCGTCACTCAGAAGATCACGTATTACCTGGACGAGAAGGAGATCGCTCCCGCAGACCTGGCCGGCAAGTCCGGTAAGGTCAGGATCCACATCGACTATCTCAACAGCGAGAAGTACGACGAAGTTTTTGTGCCTTTCACGACGATGACCGGCATCATCTTCTCCAATGACAATGTAAAGAACGTCGAGGTCGACAACGGCTCCGTAATTTCCGAGGGCAAGAACACGGTAGTCGTCGGCATGGCTTTCCCGGGACTGGGAGACAGCCTGAAGGGCGCCAAAGAGGACGCGGAGCACCTTCTGGAAGAGACGGAGGCCAGCCAGAAGTCCAAAGATAAGCTGGATGAACTGGATATTCCGGACAGCGTCGATATCACAATGGACGCCACGGACTTCAAGATGAGCACCTGCATGACCATGGTGTTCTCCGGTCTGCTGGATGACGACGAAGACATCGACGAGGATCACGACAGCTTCCTGAAGGATATGGACGAGAAGATCGCGGACCTGGAAAAGGACGGAAACGACCTGGCAGACGGTGCCGGCGAGCTCTCGGACGGCATTAATGAGGCGGCGGACGGCTCTGATGAGCTGGCGGACGGAGCCGGGCAGCTGGCAGACGGCATTTCGGAGTACACGGACGGCGTATCTGAGCTCAACAGCGGTGCAAAGAAGCTGGCGGACGGCACGGGCGCACTTGTGGACGGACTGCCGGAGCTGACCTCGGGACTTAAGCAATATACGGACGGCGTCAGTGCGCTGGACAAGGGCGCCGGACAGCTGCAGAGCGGCATCAAGGATTATACCAAGGGCGTAGATGACGCCAATGTGGGCGCAGCTCAGCTCAAAGCGGGAGCGGATACACTGGTCGCCAACCTTCCGACTCTGTCGACAGGTCTTGGCCAATATGTGGACGGCGTGAAGCAGGTCGATGGCGGTCTGGGGACTCTTATGGAGAGCCTTCCGCAGCTCACAGGCGGCACATCACAGCTGAGTGGCGGTCTTACGGCCGTCGGACAGGGCGCTGCCGAGCTGACATCCGGAATCTCCGAGCTCAAGAAGGGCACTAAGGAACTGGCAGATAACTCCGACGCTTTAAACGGAGCCGCGAAGCAGCTCTCTGATGGTGCCGGTCAGCTGCAGAGCGGCATCGGGCAGTACACGGCGGGCGTCAGCGAGCTCAAGAAGGGCACAGAGCAGCTGCTGGATGAGGAAAAGGGAATGCCTGCCCTCAGTACCGGCGCAGATAACCTGGAAAAGGGAATTGGTTCTTATACAGGCGCGGTTTCAAGTGCTGCGGAGCAGATCGGGACCGGCGCAGGTCAGATCAGCGAGGCTGTGAGCGGTGCGCAGGAGTCGATCGGCAAGATCGGCGCGGCCAAGGATAAGATCGATGCACTTTCAGGCGGCGCTGATAAAGTATCCGAAGGCGCAGCGGGCGTCAAGAGTGCTGTTGACGATACTATTTTGCCCGGCGTTTCCGCAATCGGTGAGGCAGCGGAGAGCGTGGATGCCGATGCAGCCGGCGAGGCGGGCAAGGAAGCAGCCGGAACGGTCGAGGCAGAGAGCGCGGATATTGATGAGGATGTCTATGGCGCAGTGCTTGCTATGCTGCCCGAAGACCTCGAAAACAGAGAAGAGATCGCAAGGAATGCGGCAGATGTCGCGGAGGAAAAGGCCACCGATAAACTGAAGAGCCTTGCAGATGATGCAAATGGCAAAATAGAGACCGCAGCAGACACGGCGGCAGCGGAAGCGGCCGGCGAGGCGAATGCCAAACTCGGCGGAATTAAGGATGCGGCGGGCAGTCTGAGCGAAGGCCTCGGGGATGTCTCTGACAGTCTCGGTACGGTAGCGAACGGTGCCGGCAGCGTCGCAGACGGGATCGGCGAGATGAAAGAAACGGTAGGCAGCCTCTCGGAGGACCTGAGCGCTGTCAGCGAAGGACTGAATACACTTTCCACAGGTTCCGCGCAGCTTAAGGGCGCTTCTGAAGCACTGACGAAGGGGTCTGAGGAACTTCAGGCAGGTGCGTCCGGACTTAAGCAGGGAATCGATGCCGCACAGAAGGGAGTCGCACAGATCGACGCCGGTCTCGGCAGCCTTGAGGAGAATTCTACAGCGCTTAACAGCGGCGCAGAGGCACTCAGCAGAGGCCTCTCCCATGTGCCGGAGAATCCCGAGGATCTTCCCGGACTGGTACAGGCACTCGGAAGCTACACGGACGGCGTAAAGAAGGCAGACGAGGGTGCGGCTCAGCTGTTAGAAGGCGGTCAGAAACTGGGTGCCGGACTGGCGGAGCTGATCAAGGGATCTGTTGCAGTGGATGAAGGCGCGCAGGAACTCGCCGCAGGAGCTGAGAAGATCAAGAACGGAACCGGAGATCTCGTCGGTAACAGCGAGGCACTTGTGAAAGGAGCCGGCGAACTGGCAGCAGGCGCCTCTCAGCTCGGCCAAGGCGTTGGTCAGCTGGCGGCAGGAACGCAGATGCTCAGCGCAAACAGCAAAGCGCTCAATGACGGAATCACAAGCATCAAGGGTGGAACAGCGCAGCTGGCTGCAAACAACGGAAAGCTCAAAGAAGGCGCGAAGACTCTTGCAGACGGCGCTTCCCAGCTGAATGACGGCATGGATCAGCTGGCGGACGGCACACAGACCCTTGCCGATAACAGCGGAAAGCTCACGGACGGCGCTTCCCAGCTCAGCGACGGCGCTGCCAAGCTGGCGGACGGTATGTCTCAGATTTCATCCGGCGCTCTTGAGCTCAAGGACGGCTGCGTCAAGCTCAACGAGGAAGGCGTACGCAAGCTCGCGGATCTCTACAAGACGGATGTCAAGTCCATCGACAGGAGAGTCAGCCTGCTCAAGGATGCGGCAAAATCTTACAAGACCTTCAGCGGCACGGCCAATCCGGAAAAGACGAGAGTCAAGTTCATTTATAAGACGGACAGCATTGAGAAGAATGAATAAACGCGCCGATGCAAGCAGATTGCGGGAATTGAGGTGAAACAGGCAATGGGCAGGATATTGGTTATATCACTTGCTCTGGCGCTGGGGACCTATGGGGTCGCGGCGCAGAGAGGTGCCAATCTGGTAAAATTAGATCGATATACTTTAATCATGTCTGCACTCTGGGGAGTGCTGGAGCTTGGCGCTGCCTTTGCCGGGTATGGAATGGGAAGATGGGTCCTGGCGAGAGAAATCAGTACAGATCACAGCGTGTTCTGGACGCACGTCCTCGCCGGAGTCCTGCTAGTCATGGTCGGCGTCATGATGCTGCTGCAGGCCTTTAAAAAGAAGACATTTCTTGAGCACAGGATGGAGAGCGTCGACATCAGAACGGACGTCCTGCTCTCCATGCGGACCTGCCTGTCGGCGCTGCTTCTGGGCATCGCGTGCGGACTGCTTGAGGTTCCCTTGATGGGGTTCCTTATAAGTGTATTCGGATTCTGTGGTATTTCCGCGGGAATCGGCTATGTCAGCGGCAGAGCGAACGGAGCCGTGTGGACAGATCAGGCGATCGGACTGGCCGGAGGCCTTCTATGTCTTATGGGCATCCTGCTGCAGATAGCATGATATGGAACGAGATTAAAAGACGGTAAGAATTACTGTGTCCCCTTCAGGAAGCTGATTAGTCAGTTGCCTGGAGGGGATTTTGGTTCACAAAGCAAAGTCTGGCAGTCCCCTATACTTGCCTGTCATTTTCCCCATACTGGTGGAATTTCCACCAGAATAGGGGGTTGATGTGGAGATTGCAGAAATTTCGGCTGTATGCTTTTTAAAATCCCTTCTTCGGTGGTTATTCCACCGAAGAAGGCATCAGAAAAAGGTACTATGAGTTTCTAAGAGCTATATAGGTCTCTTCCGTGCCCCTTCTTAAGTGGAATATCCACCGAAGAAGGAAAAAAAATAAGGGTATACAGAAATTTTGCGCTTACGGTAAATTAAGGTATTTTTTGGCAATATCAGGCAGTGATTTTTCTGAGAGCCAGACAACGACAAAAACAGAGGCCGCACCAAACGGTGCGGCCCCTGAAAAGCTGTGGGCTTTTTGGTTAGCTCATTTAATTGTCCCGAAGCAACCGAACTCGGAGACCGGAAGCATCGGCAGGTCATCAGACACGATTGCGCTGAAGATCAGTTGATTTTACTCAGCTGAACATCAGTTGACTTTACTCAGCTGAAGATCGGCTTAATCGCTGCGGACAGCTCGTCCTTCTCAGCCTGTGCCTCGTCGAGGTCCTTGCCGAGGGTGGTGTAGTAAGCCTTGATCTTGGGCTCGGTTCCGGAAGGTCTGACCATGACCTTGGCGCCGTCCTCGAGAACGAAGGACAGAACGTTTGCCTTGGGAAGGCCTGTGGCTGCAGGATCTGCGTAGTCGGTTACGCTGGCAACCTTCTTGGTTCCGAATGCCTTCGGCGGATCCTTGCGGAGACCGGCCATGATGCCTGCCATCTTGTCCATGCCGGAGAGACCGGGGAACTCGACAGTGTCGATCTTGTTGAGGTAGCGGCCGTACTGTGCGTAGATCGCCTCAAGGCGCTCCTTGATGCTGGAGCCGATGCTGCGATAGTAAGCAGCCATCTCGCAGATGAGCATGGAGCCGATGATAGCGTCTTTATCACGTACATAAGGGCCTGCCAGATAGCCGTAACTCTCTTCGAAACCGAAGATGAAACGGTCGACTTCGCCGGCTGCCTCGAGCTGTGCGATCTGATCGCCGATCCACTTGAATCCGGTCAGGGTCTGACGGAGCTCTACGCCGTAGTGCTCAGCGACCTTCGCTGCCAGAGGAGTGGAAACGATGGACATAACAGCAACGGGGTTCTTGGGCATTGTGCCCTTCTCGATGCGGCCTGCGCAGATGTAGTCCAGAAGGAGGACGCCCATCTCGTTGCCGGAAACCAGCTCGTAGGAGCCGTCCGGGCACTTCATGGCGATACCGACACGGTCTGCATCGGGATCGGTAGCCAGCATCAGGTCGGCGCCGACTTCCTTGGCCAGTTCAAGACCCTTGCGGAGAGCTTCAAAGATCTCAGGGTTCGGATAAGGGCAGGTTGTGAAGTAGCCGTTAGGATACTCCTGCTCGGGAACGATGGTGATGTCCGTGATGCCCATATCCTTGAGGACGCGGGTTACGGGAACGAGGCCTGTGCCGTTGAGAGGAGAGTAGACCAGCTTGAGGCCTGCGGTCTTGCAGAGACCCGGACGTACCTGGCGGGCTTCGATCGCTTCGTAAAGAGCTTCCTTGCAGTCGTCGCCGACGAACTTGATGAGACCCTTTTCGACGCCTTCTGCGAAGGACATGTACTTAGCGCCGGTCAGAACGTCTGTCTTCTGGATCGCGTCATAAACTACTGCTGCGGCGTCGTCTGTCATCTGGCATCCGTCGGGACCATAAGCCTTAAAGCCGTTGTACTTGGCAGGGTTGTGGGATGCTGTGATCATGATACCTGCGTTGCAGTTGTAATAACGGGTAGCAAAGCTCAGTGCGGGAACGGGCATAAGCTCGTCATAGATGCGGACATTGATTCCGTTTGCAGCGAGAACGCCTGCAGCGTCACGAGCAAAATTCCAGCCCTTGAGACGGCTGTCATAGCTGATCGCGACTGTCTGCGTGCCGCCCTGTGTGAGAACCCAGCTGGCGACGCCCTGTGTAGCCTGGCGGACTACCCAGATATTCATGCGGTTCGTGCCTGCGCCGAGAGTGCCGCGAAGACCTGCGGTACCGAATGCAAGGGCAATAGCGAAACGCTCTTTGATGGCCTCATCATCGCCTTCGATGCTGCGAAGCTCTGTATTCAGGTCGGGGTCCTGAAGATCAGCGGCGAGCCAGCGTTTGTAATCATCAAGATACATAGTTTCTCTCCATTCCGGAGCGCTGTCAAAAAAGTCCTGTCTGCGGCGCTCCCTCACAGACGGATGCGTGGGCCCGCCTTACCGGTTTTGCGGACCGCACAAAAGAACAACATGTTGCCGGAATCATTGCAGATGTCAGAGAACTTTTATACAAAATTTACCGAAATCTGCCAAATCATTCCCTTTAGAATAAACCTGTTTTAGGCATTTCTACCTAATATTAATATTACGAACTTTGCCATAACTTGTCAATCTATCCTAAGAATCGATTTCTTTCCATGCAATTATGGAGACAGTGTACAAGGTCCCCATCGCCTTGTGTTCAGTGGGAAAAGATGCTAAAGTTACTTTGTATGGTCGTACAATATGTACACGGTTTAGAGAGGAGTGCGTCGCACATGGCAATCAGAACTTACAATGACTGGTACCTTGCCCATAAAGAGGCTCTGGCGGAGAAGATCAGAACCGGGGACCACACAGAGGGAGAGAAGCTCACCGCGGAAATTGTCCGCTATTCGCATCTCAAAAATCATCTGCTCGCGGAGGATCACGAAGCGGCCGATATCATCATTGCCTGTGACGATGACGGAGAACCGGACGAGTTTGCGATGGTGCTGGTGAAGGACTATTTTGCCGCCCATCCGGAGATCAACCTGCTCTACGGAGACGAGGACAGAGTCGCGGAGGACGGAGTGCACCTGGATCCCTGGTTTAAGTCGGAATGGGCGCCGGACACCTTCCTGTCGACTTTCTATTTTGGCAACGTGATCGCGTTCCGGTCATCGGCCTTCGCGCTGATTAACCCCGGGCAGAGGAAGTCGTCCTACTACGAGAGCGCGGCGGCGCTGCGCGAGGACAGCCTGGACGAGGAGAGGGCGCGCAACAACGAGGACGACGGCCCGGTCAGGTCGTGGATCTACGGGACGCTGTGCCTGAAACTGGCGCAGGCGGACGGCGGCTACACCAAGAGGCGGGAAGAGAAGTGGAACGAATTCCCGGTGGGGCACGTGCCGGAGGTCCTCTTCCACGGGCGCCACAGGGTGGAGCTGTGGAACGGCAACCTGATCAAAGAATCGCTGACCGGAAGGTACAGCGTGGACTCCGCTTATACGAGGCTCATCAGTATCATCATCCCGAGCAAGGACAATCCGGAGATGCTGGCGCGCTGCGTGCGCTCCATCGAGAAGCACGCCTCCGTGCCCCACGAGATCATCATCGTGGACAACGGCTCCAACGAGATGAACCGCAGGAAAGTGAAGGAGCTGGTGAACGAGGTCAACGAGGACGGCAGATGCCTCTATATTTTCAAGAGGATGGAGTTCAACATGCCCGCGTTCTACAACCTCGGGGCGCAGTACGCCAACGGCGAGATGCTCCTGTTCGTCCACGACGACATCGTCGTGCAGAAGAGCGGATGGCTCTCCCACCTGTCCGAGAAGGCCAAGCTTCCTTATGTGGGTGCGGTGGGCATGAAGCTGCTCTATCCGAGCTCCAATATCATTCAGCACGCGGGAATCATGTCCGTGGAGAGCGGCATCGTCTACAAGCTGCAGTACTGCAGAAATGATGAGTCTTACTATTTTGACTTCAATAAAGGGGTGCGCAACATGCTGGCCATGACCGGCGCGTGCATCATGGTCCGAAGAGACCTGTTCGCGGAAGTGGGCGGTTTCGACGAAGTGAATTTCCCGGCCTACGGCGGAGATATCGATTTCTGCTGGAGGATCTTCGAGAAGGGCTACTACAACGTGGTCCGCAACAATATGTATCTGTTTTATTACGAATCTTATTCGCCGGAGAACAGCAAGACCAAGGAAGAGAGGGAACTTCTTAAACCCGCCGAGATAAAGCGGCTGGCAGAGCTCCATCCCGAAATCTGGGGCGATGATCCCTACTATCACAGGTATTTGACGCAGGACGCCAGAGAGCCGAAGTTCAAGATCAATCTTGACGACCCGGCAGTAAAGTAAAGCTGCCCGCGCAGTGTGCCCGGGAGGTCCATCGAGGTATCAGACGTGTCGATTTGGAAGGACTTAGGTCAAAAAATTAATAGCGTCCGCGCCGGAATCCGGCCGCTCAGGATAAACGAGAAGGTGAAACAGGTCACTTCTCTGCGGCCTAAGGAGAAGGAAAAAAAGCAGAGCAGGAATGCCAGGGCCAGATATGAGTATCACGAGCCCGAGCCGTCGGTCCTTCTCAATCAGAGAGCTGTCTGGGACCGCCTCAAGGGAGGCGAAAAGCCGGAGGAAGCACTCGGAGGCGCCGTCTCCGTGCTCAAGGTCCACCATGTTCCGACCATCAGCGTGATCGTGACGACCTATGAACCCGTGATCCGGTATTTTGAGCAGACGCTGATCTCTATTTTGTCCCAGACGTACGGGGGATTTGAGCTGATCATCGCGGATACCAGCCTGAGCTCCGGAGTCAGGGATACGCTGGATCACTACCGCGATGAGAGGATCCGCTATTACTACGTGCCCGGAAACCGCGGGGAGGCGTCGCTGATCAACGACGCGGCGCATCTGGCCGAGGGAAATTATCTGTGCACGGTGGATGTGGGCGATCTTCTGACGCAGGATGCGCTCTACGAGGTCTTTCTGAGCATCATGCGGACGGGGGCGGAGATTCTCTACACGGATGAGGACCACTGCGACGCCGCAGGGCGCCGCTTCGACCAGCCCAACAGAAAACCGGACTTCAACAAAGATTATTTATTATCCAACAATTATATGCGAAGGCTCATGGTGATCAGGCGGGAGCTGTTCCTTGCGCTGCGCCTGCGGGACGCCTTCGACGGCGCTCTGACCTATGACCTGATGCTGCGGGCGCCCAAATCCGAGGTGTGCCACGTGCCGCAGATTCTGTACCACAAGAGCAGCGCCTCGGAGGACTCGAAAATGGCGGGCAGGGAGCCCGACGCGGACATCGCGGCGGAGAAGGCGGCGCTGGAGGATTACTTCAGGGTGCGCGGGATCCGGGCGCTGGTCAGCTTTTCGGGAAGAAAAGGCATTTACAGGGTCACCTACAAGCCCAATATCTTCGCCTGCCGCAGCGATGTGGGGGTTCTGGGAGGAAGAGTTCTGAGCAGGACCCACAAGGTCATAGGCGGCATGTTCGACGCCCACGGCAAAGTCATGTACGAGGGCTGGGACGAGGCGGAAGGCGGGCCCATGAACCGCGCGCT
>JAFUFL010000046.1 GCA_017469935.1 Lachnospiraceae bacterium | reverse complement strand
TCACAGAGCCTCATCATCTCCTCGCTGTAAGGATAGTGGCTGCAGCGGAAGCTGTTGGCTCCCTGCCATTTCATGAGGGAGATGTCTTTGACGTTCATGGGAATGTTCATGCCACGGCCATTGGGGAAAGTATCCTCGTGTTTCCCATAGCCTTTGAAGTAGAAAGGCTTCCCATTAATCAGAAACTGAGAGCCCTTCACTTCAACGCTCCTGATTCCGTAAGGCAGCTCATATACATCCTCACCGCATGTTACCTTAACTCTGTACAGATATGCCTTTAAGGGCTGCCAGAGAGTGACGTTATTGATCATAACGCAGCCTTCTGTGCCACTGCTTTCAGCGATCTTATTTCCTTCTTTATCAAACACTTCCAGTGTGCAGTTTTCTGTGGCTGCCCTCGTGTTTGTTCCTGCAATATCTACCTTGTAATTGAGGCATGCATCTTCCCCGCTGATCTTTGAGAAAAGAGTGACATCTTCTATATATGTTTTCGGCGTAGTATAGATGCGCACAGGTCTTGTGAGACCGCAGTAGTTAAAGAAGTCAAAATTAGGATGATTTTCCTTTTTGTGTCCTGCAACACTGCCTCCGATCCCGGTCATACCGCCAAGGATCTCACTTTCGCCCCCGACCGGAAGCGTCGTATAGTCAATGATATTCGAGACTGCGATGGTTAGAAGATTATCGCCATCCTTCAGTTCATCTCCGATCTCAATTTCAAAAGGAAGGAATCCGCCCTTGTGTCTGCCGATCTCTTTGCCGTTCAGGTACACGATCGCTTCGTGTGTAGCTGCATCGCATCTGAGAACGACCCTTTCATTTTCTCTGACTGCTTTGGGAAGAGAGATCTTTCTCTGATAGAAGACCCATCCGTAGTGATCGCGGAAAGAAACTCCCTCCTTGAGATCATTGTATGAAGCGGGAACCGGCATTGTCATAGGATCCGCCAACTCTTTTTCGTACCATTTTTCATCAAATCCTTTTCCATTGTCGAGAGAAAAGTTCCAGACACCGGACAGGTCGATCACCATTCTTGAATCTGTCAAAACAGGGTAAAGCATCGTTTCATTCTCCTTTTATATTTTGATTAATCAGTGTATACAGTTTATACATATTCTGTTTTTGTGTTCCATTCATTCTGCTGCATGCGGTCTCAGATCAGAATATTTCCCTTCTCATCTGCTTCCTTCGGGACTGCTGCCATCCAGTCAATAAACCCAAGGGCAGCCGGGATCCCCGTCCAGGAAAGCGCCAGGTAAAACAGACCTTTCAGGTAATGTCCGGCGTAGAACTGATTCGCACCAACAGTTGCAAGCGCGCAGAGCCATAAATACTTCTTCCTGTTCACAAGATGCGGTACGTCCAGCTTTTCTTTTAACTCATAGTATTTTTCAATGGAACGGACCCATAATCTCTTCTCTTTACAGTTTGCTGTCGTCATTTCTTAATTCTCCTCTATAAATGGTCTGTTTGTTACCGTTCAGTTCTCAGGCATTCTGCTCTTTGATATCAGCTATCTTTTCCCTGACTTCCGCCATTTTCTCAGCAGTTAGCGGATAGAACTTCATGGCGATCACGTTGAAGATCAGGCCGATTGAAACGAGGCCGTACATCAGGAAAATTCCTACTGCCTTGAGCTGCGGGGAATAAGGGGTATCCACGTCGGGCATCACTTCCTTAAAGCCAATTGCTGCAAGGCAGATGCTTGCCACAAAAGGTGCCAGTGAGGAAACCAGTTTGTCAAGGAAGCTGAAGAGCGTTCCCATAAGGCCGGGTACATATTTTCCTGAACGATAAGTTTCGTAATCTGCGCAGTCAGCGGTCATCGGGATAACGATATTCCCGCTTACCTGCTGGAAGCCGCCTGCCACAACCGTGAGGATAAAGAGGGCGACTGTAAAGAAACTGAATCCGGTGAATCCTTCGTGTCCGGGAAGGTTAAGGGACTTGGGATCCCCAAATGCCCAGAGGAGCATCATCAGTATGTTTCCAATCAGCGCGATCCAGCTGCTGAGGACCATGGCTTTCTTCTGGCCGAATTTGGTTGCGATGACGCCGACGCCCAGGATTATGAAAATCACATTTCCAATCGTAGTATAGATCTGGAAACTTCCGGAAAGTGCGTAATTGCCTGCTACGATCGCGTACATGATAAGTGTGACCGTTGCTGTTTTGGCTGAAGCTCCGAGTTTGTCGGTGGATGCGGAGAGAATGAGCATCTGAATCGCTTTGTTGTTTTTGATGACTTCAAAATAGTCTTTAAAGGTAATCACCTGTGCCTGCCCTGTTCCGAAGTACTCTCTTCTGTCTTTTGGCCAGATCGAGATGACTGCGATCGCAGTAAAGAGACCGGAAACGAGCGCAACGATCATCCAGAACTCATGGAACAGTGCGATGTCTTTTCCGAGACCGTTGTACTTGACTGCGAGATAGGAAGCGACAAATACCTGACCGCCTGTGAAGATGATCATGTTGTAGATCGCGTCAAATACTGTGAAAAGGGGTCGCTGAGAAGGGTCATTTGTGACGCAGCTCTGTGCGGATTTCGTTACGACACACTGGAATGTGTAACCGATGTAATAAATAGCGTTAACAATGAAGAAAAAGGCTATCCTTGCCGCTCCCTCGGGGAGTTTGGGTGTGACATAAAACATTATGAAGCTCGCTGAAGCCAGGATGACATTCCCAATCACCATGAAGGGTCTGTTCTTTCCAAACTTTCCGTCTGTCTTGTCAACGATGTAACCGATAAAGGGATCGGTTACGCCGTCCCAGATGCGCATGATCATCGAGAAGCTTCCGGCAAGTACTACGCCCAGTCCAACCCAGCCTGTAATGTAATAGGCGATATACTGCATGAGAAACATATAGAGATTGGTCGCCGTATTGTTCAGGGCGTACCCTGCGATCCGCCAGGTTGGAACACGGTGTATCCCGTTTCCAAGATCGTATTTGCTGTTTGACATTGTTTTCCTCCTAATTAAAACTCTTATAATAAATACCGCTGCTGGCGACAGGTCCGGACTGCGCTTTGTTTTTATAGCCGTATCATAAATTTATTAACCAAGAGAAACAAGGATTATATTCGTATATACACATACAATATTTTTAATTGAACGGTTTAACAAAATATTGTACTATTATAAATAAATATAAGATAATTGATTGGAGCCAGAGATGGAGAATATTTATCTCGAATTCACGCATACTTTTTTTGCCAAAATAGGAATCCCCACTCATATAACAGAAAGATCAGCGCCTGCTCCTGACGACCTTGATATGGGGCTTCGAAAGATGCTCTTCTCTGAGTCTTTTATAGACATGGTTGAACTGGCGGAGCTAAAGGAGGATCAATCAGAACTTCCCGCTATTTGTTTCTCAGAAGATATCTACACGTGCCACTACATTGTCATTCCTATTCCCGGGCAGGAAATACCCGTCCTCTTTGTTGCGGGGCCATACCTTACGGAAGTGCCGGGTGTTTTGAAGACCCAGGAGTTATGTAGAAAACTAGGCATTCCGCAGGAGAAGGTTTCATTTGTAAATCAATACTTTTCTTCTCTCCCCTGTATGGATAATCAGGTCTTTCTTGAGAGTTATATGGAAACTTTAGGAGAAGTGCTCTTCGGTATAGGTAACTGCAGAATCAAGTACACCAGACAGCATGACAAGCATATTGCGCAGATTTATTCATCCGGAGATTTCTCTGAATCCAATGAGAATATGATGAACTTGCTGGAGCGCCGCTATCTTATGGAAGAACAGGTAATGGAAGCTATTTCCCGGGGCGATTATGACAAATCCGCACGGATCATTACCGGCCTGGTATTCAGCGGTATTGATAATCGCGCTTCAAGCACCCTCCGAAGCCGAAAGAACATTCTTTTTGTCTTCAATACGATTTGCAGGAAAGCTGCAGAACGGGCAGAAGTGCATCCCATACACCTTGACGAAATATCAAGACGCATGGCAATACAGATTGAGAACATGGTTTCGCAAAGCGAATACAAAAATATGCAATTAGAAATGTTGAAAAACTACTGTTCTATAGTCCGGCGCTACTCCACTAAAGGATATTCTCCCATCATGCAGAAGACTCTGAACTATATATCCGGAAACCTTGACAGCACAAACCTTACACTGAGCAGCACAGCGAATGCGCTCTCCCTGAACAAGAGCTATCTGGCAACGCTGTTCAAAAAAGAGACCGGCGAAACCTTTACTGAATATGTCAATAAAAAGCGCATTGATCATGCTGCATTTCTTCTGAAAACCAGCAGCGCCGGCATACAGACGATCGCGTCAGCCTGCGGAATTCCTGACACAACATACTTCACCAGGTTGTTCCGACGGCATAAAGGCATGACGCCGAGCCAATACCGGGCGTCAAAGTAGCAAAGAAGGCGAATATCGGCAGCATCCGCACTTCATGGAATAGTGTAACGAAGGAACGTGAGATTTCAGCCTTCCGCAGGCGCGATGATGGGTATAAGAAAATCCTGATTACTATGGACCGTAATCCGCTGTCGAATCTTGAGAATGGATACCAGATGATGCATTTATTTGATTTCCTGTTGAATGATCAGGCGTTAGAAACAGTTTGATTGTAAAACGCAAAAATTATATTTTTGAGTAGTTTTGCGTTTTGATAGATTCTTTCAGATAAGGTGCGTAAAAAAGAATGGACAGAAGATACGGATGCGCCCTCCTGGCCGGCGGCGCCGGCAGCAGGATGGGGTATGTCAATAAAGCAAATCTGATATACAGGGAGTCGACTTTCGCCGACGGCATACAGAAGGAACTGGAAAAGACGGGAATGCCCTGTTATCTATCTGCCGCCAATTACGAACAGGCAGTTCCTGCGAGATGGAAGGCTGTGAAGGATTGCGTCACAGCCGGAGACGGCAGAATCCAGACGACCTTCGGCTGGTACTCGGTCAATTGTCTGGATGCTTTTGAGGAAGATATCAAGGCGGGGAAATATAAACTGCTGAAGCTGCTGGAGAAAGTCAGGCTCAGAGTCTGCGATGCCTCCGCTGCCGGAATTGACGAGAGGCAGTTTGTGAACATAAACAGTGAAGAGGACTATAGGAGAGTCTGTCAGTCCCAGGAGAAAAAGCACATTTTGATCTGCGGGAAAAGGCAGTCCGGCAAAACGACCCTGATTAACCGAATCATAAGTGAAAGCTGTCTTCCGGTCTACGGATACAGGACACAGATGGAGCGCAGCCGTGAAGACGGGTGCTGCCATGTGTATATATATCCTGCCGGCAGGATGGACGGACCCCGGTCCAGGGAGAACGAGGTCGGGATCACAGGCGGCAATGTCAAAAGGGTCAATTCCGATGTTTTTAACGGTCTCGGATGTGCGCTGCTGGAAGCCGCAAGGGATGATGGCATGATCGTTATGGATGAGATCGGCTATATGGAGGATCGGGCGGAGAAATTCTGCAGGGCGGTAGCAGCAGCTTTTGACGAGGACATTCCGGTTCTGGCCTCCATAAAGGACACGGATCACAGGAGCGCGCATATTCAAAGGATCTTGGAGCACCCCAAGGCACAGGTCTTCCGGTTAAATCCTGAAAACCGGGAGGAAATATATGAAGAAATCAGATCGATCGTAAAGACTTGGGAAGGAATAATTGATCTATCGTCTCCTAAGTAATACTCATCAGGATAAAATGTAAAACGTCCCTGGAGGCAAAGAGATTGACAGTAGGAAGAGAATTCTTCTGCCAGCCAAGGTTCAGGACCAGGGGTGTAATGGACGCACCAGCGATCAGACCGATCAGGTTGTTGCCCACTGCGGAGAAGGTAGCGAGCATGGTGGTCTCCCCGTGGTCACGGCTCATGAGGGGAAGCAGCGCCGTGTTTGCAATACCGTAGATTGTATAGACGATGACAGCCATAAAGATGTAGGTGAAGTAAGCATAGACAAGTTTAGCGCCTTCGCTCATTGTTGATAAGACCTGAAGAGGCTGACAGAATAAGTTAAAAGAAATACAGGCTAAACTAAGTACTATGTTTGCTGGTCCTTTCTTACTTCCGTCCTTCATTCACTATAGTATAAGCATGACATTCTTACGTTTCTTTTGCAACTGTATGCCGTGTATCATGGTAAAATATAACTGAGTCAAGGGGACTGTCCCTTTGTCTCATTATCATGAAGGAGGAATACGAAATGAGAGAATGGACGCGGGAAGAGAAGTATCGCTATCTGAAGGATCCGCAGGAGCTGGGGGACCTGTACGACCGGATCAGCAAATCCGCTTACAGACAGACTTTCCATAATCAGGCGGTTACCGGACTTATGAACGATCCCAACGGATTTGTCTGGCATGATAACCGTTGGCACCTTTTCTATCAGTGGTGTCCCTGGGGCGCGGTGCACGGCCTCAAGCACTGGTATCACATTATTTCCAAGGACCTTGTGACCTGGAAGAATCTCGGTGTCTGCCTCCTTCCGGATCAGGAGGACGGATATGACAATAAGGGCGTCTATTCCGGATCGGCGATGCCCATCGATGACAAAATATACCTCTATTACACAGGCAATCACAGGGACGCAGACTGGACGCGCCACGCCTACACATGCCTGGCAAGGCTTGGAAACGACGGATGGCCGGAGAAGTATCCGCTGCCGCTGTTCGGGGCCAATCCCGACTACACGGAGCACCAAAGAGATCCCAAGATCATCCGCATTCCGGGAAGCGACGTGTATTACATGATCATCGGTGCACAGACCAGGGATAAGAGGGGATGTGCGCTGGTGTATTCGTCCGAGGATCTGCAGCACGGATGGACCTTCCTCGGGGAGATGAAGGTGCCGGGATTTGAATCTTTTGGCGATATGTGGGAGTGCCCTTCTGTTGAGCATATCGGAGGAAAGGACGTGCTGCTGTTGTGCCCGCAGCACCTGACCATACCCGGAAGGGGGCAGAGTCAGAATCATAACGGCTATATTATCGGAAACATGGACTGGGAGACCCTGACCTTTACGCCGGATGGACAGTTCCACGTGCTGGATTTTGGCTTCGATTCTTATGCGGCGGCCTGCGCCAACAACCTGCAGGATGCGGACAAGGCAATCCTGATCGCATGGATGGGCGTTCCGGACGTAAGCTATCCCACAGACGAGGAAGACTGGGCCGGATGCCTGACGCTTCCCAGAGAGCTGACGGTCAGGGGCAGGCGCCTGATCCAGCAGCCGCTGCCGGAGCTCAAAAAGCTCAGGGAGGAGAAGCTTCCCTTTGAAGCCAACGAAGCCGGCTGCTATGCGCTGCCGCGCGCCGCGGAGGTGGAACTGGACTGCCGCAAAGGAGACGTCAGCCTCCATCTGTTCACGGATGCGGCGGGACAAGGCGGCCTGTCGATCCTCTATAAGGAAGAGGCCAAAGAGATCACGGTGGACAGAAGCGGCATGAAGATACGATTTAACGAGTCGGAGGGCGAGAGCCGCACGCGACCGCTGGAGAACGGCCTGGCACACCTGCGGATCTTCGTGGACAGCAGCTCCATCGAGATCTTCGTAAATGACGGAGACGCGGTCTTCACATCCCGGATCTTCCCCACGCAGGAAGAACACTTCTTCCGGATTGAGGGAGACACCTTTAACAGAATGTGGACGCTAAAGAGAGCGGTGAAGGAGCATTTCCTGATCTAAACGGAGCAGATCCTCACGCAGCTCTCTCAGAAACGATTCCAGGAAGGCATGCCGCTCTTTCGCAAGCATCGAAGCATCGGGGTCAGACCCTATTACAGAATTGTTATGCTTTTAATATCTCTGTAAGGGGGTCTGACCCTAATGACAGATCAACGAATTGGTATTTGATGCCGCGCTCCTTGAAAAAGCGCTCTGCCTTCTTTGTGTCATTGCTTTTCTTTGTGCCAAAAATCTGGATGTTCATGTAATTCCCTTCCTCCAATATGACCGCTGAATTGCTCAGGTTGGTTTACCGCATATATTAGAAAGTCGAGAAAGCCTGTGTTCAGCTTATTTGCTATTCGCTCTCGTATCAAAATAGCAAGTCAATTTGATTGTATCATAAAAGAATTAGATCCTAATTTATCAATTGGACAATTTTAATGTTCGAAATAAGGCATCGGCGTATGGAAAATGGTGGAAGTGCGTTACAGAATTACGATATAATTAAAAGTGTTACCAAACGCGTTTTGGAGGATTCTTTTATGAAAAAACGTAGTTGCCTGTTCACTTTTTTCTGTGCATGCGTGAGCGTCCTGGTGCTTCTTGTGAGCGTGTTTCCGCGCACGGCCCTTGCGGAGGAAGAGTATACGTCTACGACGATGCGCCTGCTTCATTACGAAGGGACGGTGGGGATTGAGGACGCTTCGGGAAAACAGCTGCCCGTCATGGAGAACGCGCGCCTCAGAAGCGGCGAGACCATGAAGACCGGCGAAGCCAGTACTGCTTCCGTGGGCCTGGACAAGGGCCGTGTCTGCACGCTGGACGCCCTGAGCCGCGTGGAATTTACCAAGGGGAACGGCGCGCTCACAATGAACCTTACGGAAGGCAGAATCTTCCTCGATGTGAGTGATAAATTGGATGCGGGCGAGACGATGGACGTCAGGACATCCACGATCGCCGTCGGCATACGCGGAACGATCCTGTTCATCTCCAACGAGCCCGTCGCGGACGAGAGCGCCGGGAACCTGGAGTCCGTGGACCTCACAGGGCTCGCGCCCGAGAAAGGCAGCATCATCCGCCTCTCGCAGGTCGGCGTCCTGGAAGGATCCACCGAGATCACATACCTCGACGATGCCGGTCAGCAGCAGACTCTCGCGGTCGACGCCGGCCAAAAAGCGATCGTTCCGGAGTACAGCGAGGATGCGGAAGGGACCCATGAACCTGTCGTCTCGGAGATCACGCAGGAAGAGCTCAAGGGATTTGTGCTGGACCGGGTGACGGAGGACACTTCAATCTTAAACCGCGTTAAGCAGGCCTGCGATGTTGTGGACGATATCATTCCTTCCGGTCGGCCCGGACAGTATACAGCAGATGGCGACTGGACATGGGACGGCACTGTCACTATTGTGGCGCAGAGCGCGAGCAAATATTATGACGGGCAGCCCCTGACCCGCACATCGGACATCCTGGTTGACGGCCTTCCCTCCGCTTTCTCGGTAAAGGCCAGTGCCGGAGGCAGCCGCACGGAAGCCGGCGAGAGCGACAACCCCGTCTCGAACTATGCCATCTACAATGAGGCAGGCGAAGACGTTACCAAACATTTTACCGATATAGAGACTGTGAGCGGGAAACTTCTGGTAGTGCCCGCGCCTCTGACGATCCATACAGGTACGGCCGAGAAGGTCTATGACGGGACGAGCCTGACGGACCCGGAAGGGTATGTCACGTTCTATAAGGGCACCGACAATCGGGAGATCCCCTGGCGCAACACTTCCTACGTTGTTACCGAGAGAGCCGGCGGCGTTTCAGACAACAGCCTTTCAGACAACAGCCAGATCCTGTACGGCATCTGCGGCGTCATCTGGGTGAATGCCGCAAACCCGCTTACCGGCGAGAGGCGCGAGATCCAGCTGAGAGCAGGTCAGAAGCTGACAGTCTTCCTTTCTGACCAGGAGGGCGAACAGAGTATTGAACTGAAGATCGAGAATGTCTCGGAAAATGACCTTCCCGATAAACTCCTCCGGCTTTACGCGGACAACGAGGCGATGCTGCAGCAGGCCTGCAGGGACACGGGATGGGATATTGAGATCATCCGTGGGCGCATTGAAGCACTCCCGGAATCTGCTTCCGGTGACGGAAGGATCGAACAGGGCGGTCTTTTGATTCCGGAATCCGATTCCGACTGTCTGATGCAGGACCTTACAAACGTCAGCATCACGATCGATACGGAGATCACCGATTACAACGACAGGGCGCTGGGAACCGAGGAAGCCCATTACGCGAGCCTCGCTGTGGACGAATCGATCAAAGTGACGCCTATCGGCCGGCAGACGGATGCCGGAACGAGCCTCAACGAATATACGATCGACTGGGGTTCAGCTGACCGCAGCAACTACGAGGTCTCGGAAGACCTTGGCACGCTGACGGTGCTCCCTGCCTCCGCCACGGTCACGACCGGCTCCGCGAAGAAGGAATACGACGGCACCCCTCTGACCAATTCCGAAGCATCGATCTCAGGGCTCGTGAACGGGGAGACTGCCACTGTGACGGCCACCGGTTCCATTACGCAGGTCGGTTCCACCGTGAACACCTACTCCATTCGCTGGGGCTCTGCCGACAGCGGCAACTACAGCATCTCAGAGGACCTCGGAACCCTCCGGGTGACAGAACGGAGCAAAGTGGACGAAGTGACCCTGACGGCCGCGTCCGCTGAGAAAACCTATGACGGCACGCCCCTTACAGACAGCGCGTTTACTGTCGAAGGCCTGCCTTCCGGTTACACGGTCACTGCCGATGTTTCCGGCAGCCGGACAGACGTGGGAGTGAGTGACAATACAATTACATCGTTCAAAATATGGAACGCGGACGGCAATGACGTGACCGCGCAGTTCCCGGAAATCACCACGATGAAAGGCACCCTTAAGGTCAATCCCGCTTCTGCTACAGTTACCACCGGCTCCGCAGAGAAAATGTATGACGGAACACCGTTAACCGGCGCCGAAGCTTCCGTCTCCGGAATCGTGAGCGCGGATGAAGGGGATGTGACTGTCACTGCCACAGGGACGATCACTGACATAGGAACTGCGGACAACACCTATTCCATCGACTGGGGCGGCGCGAAGAGCAGCAACTATACGCTCTCTGAGAGCCTGGGGACTTTGGAAGTCACCCCGAACGACACGGAGATCACTTTTACCTCCGCTTCGGCTGAAAAAGTCTATGACGGCACCGCGTTGAGCGCACCTGCTGTAACTGTCGAAGGTCTGCCAGAAGGCCTCTCCTATAAGTGCACCGCCGGAGGCGCTGTTTCCATTGTTGACGCCGGGACCTGTTCGAATCAGTTTGACGATATAGAGTACACGTCCTTGGACGATAACGGAAATCCCATCGTCGGCTGGAGGTACGCTGTGATCTACGACGCTGACGGAAACGATGTGACCGATCGGTTTACGAACCTCCATTTCGTGACGGGGACCCTGACGATCACTCCCGCAGAGCTTGTCGTCACCACCGGCTCCGCGGAGAAGACCTATGACGGGACTGCGCTGACCAGCTCCGAAGTGTCCGTCTCCGGTCTCGCGGAGGTGGATGAAGGCCTGGTCAGTGTCGCTGCCACAGGGACGATCACCGACGCCGGCACAGAGAACAACACTTACTCCATCGACTGGGGCAGCGCGAACAGCGGCAATTACACTGTCTCGGAGGAGATCGGTATTTTGACCGTGGAGAAGCTCCCGATCGAGTTCAACCTGTACTTCCCCAGGGAGATCATCGACGGCGTGGAGACCGATCCGACCTTTGTATATGACGGATACGCCCGTTCCCCCGAGTGGATCACGGCGTTCTATGAAGGCATGGATGGAGGACTGGATCCCGATGGCTGGGATCTGGACCCCGAAGGAAAATACTACTCCTTTATATTCTCACTCCCCGGCGGCGGGAAGGTCCGGCTGACCGGCGCGGGATATTCGGATGCCGGCACGCATGCTTTTGAACCGGCGGAAACGTTCCTCGAAGGGAACGGTGACAACTATGAGCTTACCTTCACCGACAATTTGATTGTCATCGAACCGGTGGAGATCGTCCTGATCTCAGACGACACATATGCGGTCACGAGCGATGTGTACATTTCCGAGTACGGTCTGAAGGTCCAGGTGAACAATGTCTGGGCAGAAGCATATGAGGTGGCTTCGACGGGAGAGAATGAGTGGCGGATCAGCTTCGACTGGGGCGACAAGATCGATGTGGGCAAAATAGTGATCAAAGACGGGAACAGCTTTGCAATCACGCCGATCCATCAGTTTATATCCGGCGATCCCGATAACTACAGCATAGATACGGTGGATCAGGAAGGAACGATGGTCGATCCTGCCTACGAAGTACCGGATGGTTTATTTGGTTCGATGATGATGAAAGGAGCGGAAGCCACAGGTCACATCGGCACTGCCGCTGATGATGAAGGCACTCCCGCAGATCCGGCAGTTTCCGAGCCGACGCAGAAGGAAGAGGCGCTGACAGAGGAGGAAGTGCCGACAGAGGAAGAAGTGCTGACAGAGGAAGAAGCGCCGGCAGAGGAAGAAGCGCCGGCAGAGGAAGAAGTGCCGGCAGAGGAAGAAGTGCCGACGAAGGAAGAGGCGTCGACAGAGGAAGAAGCGTCGACAGAGGAAGAAGCGTCGACAGAGGAAGAGGCGTCGACAGAGGATGTAGCGCCGACAGAGGAAGAAGCGTCGACAGAGGAAGAAGAACCGAAGGAAGAGGAACCGCAGCAGGCTTCTCTCAAAGAAACAGATACTATAGGATGAGGCCATGTTCAAAGGCAAACAACTTATTTATTCTTTGATTGCGGCGGCGGTGGTCACTGTTTTGGCAGGGGCGGGCGTATTGCAGCGTCTGGACCGCTGGATGCAGGACGCCCTGTTCCAGAGGCCGGGCGTTACGTCTCCCGATATCCTGATCATCGGCATTGACGAGGAGGCGCTGACAGATCTTGGGCCTTATCAGACCTGGGACCGGAATGTCATGGCGTCCGCGCTGGAAGCGCTGGCATCTGACCCGGACAAAAAGCCTGCCGTCACGGCCATCGACGTTCTGTATGCGGGGGAGACGAGCGGGCAGGCCGATCTGCGGCTGGCGGAAGCCGCCGGAGAACTGGGAAACGTGGTCACGGCCTGTATGGCGGAGTTCGGCGAGCGCATCACATGGGAGAACGGCCTCGTGTCATCGTACGACACCGACGCGGTGATCGGGTTCGAGCAGCCTTATGAGGCGCTTCGGCGCTGTACGGTGCAGGGACATATCAATGCCATGAGCGATGTGGACGGCGTCGTGCGGCACGGGCTTCTGTATGTGGATCCGGAGATGAATGGCGCGGACGGACACGTCCCGTCTATGAGCTGGATGGCGGCACGGCTCTTCCTCGAACAGCAGGAAGGGGAGCCGCAGGAGGCGGATGATGCCGGAGCCTCAGCAGACGGCCGCTTTTTCTACATCCCATATACAGGGAGGCCGGGCGACTTCTACGACGGCGTGTCGCTCTCGCGCCTGATCCGCGGTGAGATTCCCCCGGATTACTGGGCGGGGAAGATCGTCCTGATCGGCCCTTACGCGACGGCACTGCAGGACGCGTACTTTACTCCGATCGACAAGGGCGCGCAGATGTTCGGTGTGGAGATCCAGGCCAATATGATCCAGAGCTTTCTGGAGAACACTACCCGAAGAGAGCTGCCGCAGCTTCCCCAGCTGGCCGTGCTGTTCGTCCTTTGCGCGGCGGCAATGATGCTGTTTATGAATATGAGCGTGCTGGAAGCCAGTCTGCTCGCCGGATTTCTTGCCGCAATGGGGCCTGTGTGCTCCATTAACCTGTACAACGCGGGGCTTGTCACGCACCCGCTTTGGGCGCCGGTCGGTGTGGCGGTGGTCTATATTTTGGCAATGGCGGTGCATTACATGAGGACTGCCAGGGAGCGACGGGCGCTCGCGCTCGAGAAGGAGCGTATTGCGGCCGAGCTGTCTCTCGCGACGAGGATCCAGATCAGCGCGCTGCCCAAGGAGTTCCCCAAAAGAGAGAAATTTCACGTCTACGCGTCGATGACGCCTGCGAAAGAAGTGGGCGGCGACTTCTACGATTTCTTTATGATGGATGAGGACCACCTGGGGCTCGTCATCGCGGACGCGTCCGGCAAGGGCGTGCCGGCGGCGCTGTTCATGATGGTCTCGTCCGCCCTGATCAGAAACGCGGCGATGGGCGAATACAGCCCGGCGAAGGTCCTCATGACTGTCAATCACCAGCTCTGCACGCGCAATCCGGAGGAGATGTTCGTGACAGTGTGGATGGGAGTTTTGGAAGTTTCGACCGGCAGGCTGACGGCGGCGAACGCCGGGCATGAGTATCCGATCCTGAAGCGGCCGGGGAAGAGTTTTGAGCTGTTCAAAGACCGCCACGGGCTGGTGCTCGGTGCCATGGACGGCGTCCGGTACAGGGAGTACGAGATTCAGATGGAGCCGGGAACGAAACTGTTCGTCTATACGGACGGACTCTCGGAGGCAACAAATGCTTCGACGGTGCAGTTTGGGACGGATCGGACGATCGACGCGCTGCGCGGGCGGGAGGACGGATCACCTGAGGAACTGGTCGGAGCAGTCCTTGACGCTGTCGAGGCGTTTGTGGCTGGCGCGCCGCAGTTTGATGACCTGACGATGTTGTGTGTGGAGTACCATTAGTCAGTGATGAACCTCCACCCCCATGCGGTGCTGAGCCGCATCCTATGGAGGTGGTATCAAAGCCCCGTTGGGCTTTAAAAACCCTCCGGTTTTCTGATATTTGACCGTCGTGCCGGTTTCCCCTCTCGGACCGTTTCCGGCCGGCCGTACGAATACGGGACTGTCCATGAAGCCCCCTATCCGTCGGGATCTTTCACAGCTCTCCCTCCGGAATACATTTGGCTGATCTTTACGCGGTCCGCGCGCGCTGCAGGTCTTTAAATCCTGCTGTTTCCGGCTCAGAAAGGAAGCGGAAATCCTCCGTCCCTTCCCATGCCTCCGCTACTGCCTTCCTGAGGATGTTCGCTGCTCCGTTGCAGTCCGCGTTGATCGTATATCCCGCACTGCAGGCATACAGGCCCCGCTTTACGCGTCTCCCGGAAAACATCGGTATCCCTTCCTCTCTTCCGTATACCGGCATAGGGTCCATGGCTGTGATATCTGCCTTCGAGGTATAGGATTCCTCCTGCTCTATGACCCGGATCCCTTCCCTCGCCGCTTTGTACATGACCATCTTCTTCAGCTTCTCATGCGGGATCCCCGTGAAGTTCTGGTTGTTCACCTTTCCCATGGAGGCTTTCTGCTTCCAGCCCCTGTTCACTCCGATGACGATCGTTCCGACTCCGTGCTGCACGCAGTAGCGCACGATGTCCGTGGAGACCTTGTGCATCATGTCCTTCATGAAGCAGTCATGGTGCATGGACAGCCTCCTGAGGCGGGCGCTGTCCGCGTGCTTATGCTTCTTCCCCTTAGTGATGATGCCCACGGCCCGCGCTTTCTTCTTCTGGAAATGACGGTTTGCGGAAAGGACTGCACCGCCCTTGTATATACGGGACGCATGGTCCGTCGATACGATGGCTGCGATGTTGTCCGTTCCAAAGTCGATCCCCGCAAAGTTCGGCTTTTCCCCGCCCGCAGGCAGGTCCTCTGTCTCCAGCACCAGGACCAGCAGGAGCTTTCCGTAATACGATTTCACCTGCACTTCCTTCAAGATGCTGTCCGCAGAGATGTGCCCCAGGTAAAGCCTCTCCTTTATGAGCGGGAGCTTCAGCTCCATGCCGTCATATTCACTGCAGGCTGTGCCGGCACAGTTCTCCTCCCTGTACACAGGGTACAGG
>JAFUFL010000045.1 GCA_017469935.1 Lachnospiraceae bacterium | reverse complement strand
CTCATAGCCTGCATGAAAGCAGAGGGAATGAGCATAATGAAGGCACAGACTTTTTCGGCGACGCCTACACCGGCAGAAGCGATGAGACCGAGGGTGTTGACGATCGCCAGCACTACAAGGAAAGAAATTCCGACCAGCAGGTCCTGTAAGGCAATCGGGGCTCCAAAGCGAGCGATCCGGGCTGCGAAGGGGCGGTCGATGCGGATATCTTTGCGCGTAAAGGTGAATGGAAGGGTCCTTCGGCGCAGCACAAGGAGAGAGATCAGGACACTGATGGTCTGCGAGGAGACGGTCGCAAGCGCGGCGCCGGCCGCACCCAAATGAAATCCGGCGACGAGTAGAAGGTCGCCTGCAATATTGCAGACGCTGGCGATCGCCACAGTCATCAGCGGCGTCTTGGAATCGCCCAGGCCGCGCATGATGCTGCCCAAAACGTTGTAGGCAACGATCATCACAGAGCCGGCGCCGCAGATCGCAATGTAGCGGCTGGTCTGTGCAAAAGCTTCCTCAGGCGCATTCATGATTGAAGCGAGCTGTCCGGACAGAAGAGGAATGAGCAGTGTGAGCACAGCTCCGGCAGCCAAAAAGAGGACAATGCTGGTTCCAATGATCCGGCCTCCGGATTTACGGTCGCCTTCGCCTATTTTTTGACCCAGTAAGATTGTGGTGCCCATGGCGAAGGAGCTGATGAGTCCTGTGACGGTATGCATGATCTGGGAGCCGATGGCGACGCCGGAGACGTCGCGGGCCAGCGCGAATTTGCCGACGACCAGAAGGTCTGCTGCGCCATAGAGCGCTTGCAGCAGCAGGGCGAGGAGGATGGGCATGGAAAAGCGGATCAGCGGACCGACGATGGGGCCGCGGGTGAAATCGGTGGTGTTTTGCATGAGTAGTTCCTTTCAATAGGTGCTTCAGAATTATGGTTCCGGATTGGGGCCGGAAAAAAAGCCGGATAAGCAAATGAGCATTTCAGCCCATTCTCTTATCCGGCTTATCATTTCTCAGTGAATGATTTGCCCTCCGAGGACGACGATATTGTAGCAGTAGAATTGGAGGAATGTCAAGCGGCGGGGGGAAGCGGCGGGGGCCGGGGGGCGGTAGACCTTTAGGGTAGTTTGTATCTTTTGGCAAATTTTTGATATAGTAATGTGAGAGAGATTTTCCTGATGGGATTTTTTGAAATGAATAGTGAAAATAGAGATCTTAAAGGTGCCATAACAAAACAGGCACCTTAAAGGTGGTAGAACAAAGGTGTTGGAAAACAGACACCTAAAAGGTGTTGGGATACCTTAAAGGTGTTGGAACAAAAGGTGTTAGAACAAAAAAGGAACCGAGAAACAAATGAAGCAGAAATGCCTGATCTCAAGACTCGATGAACCGAATATTGCGCATCTGTTTGTGATCGAGTGGGACCAGAACCTGATCAACAACATCCGGGTGCTCTGCACAAGGAATCCGGAGACGGTGAAGTATTTCGTGCCGGAGGAGCTGTTCTGGAAGCTTAAAAACGGTGAGACGCTGCCCATGACGGCGGAGTGTTATGACGAGTACGGCGTGAGGCTGTTTGCAGTAGACACCCTAAAGGTGTTGGCCGAGCAGGTGGGAGTGGAGGATGACGACCCTGCCGGCGTGGACGGGCTTGAGATCCGCCTGAAGGTTGACGGATGCGAGCCGGCGCAGCCCTCACAGGAGCTGCGCGCGGGGGAGCTTGCGAGACCTCTGAGGTATCAGATCGGGAGCGGGAGAGGAAGCGCCGCCGGCCACGCCGGAAGTCGAGCCGCAAGAAATTCGGCAGGCGGCAGCCGTAGCGGCGCAGGCAGCAGCGGCGGCGCCGGCGCCGGCTACACCGGAAGTCGCGTCGGAAGTCGCCCCGGAAGAAAGCCGGCAGGCGGCAGCCGGGATGAGGACGTCACCTTCAGGCGCCGCAGGAGGTTCCCGATCAAGGAGATCATACTTGCCGCGCTCATTATGGCTGCGGCGGCGGGCGTGTGGATTTTGCGGGACACTTCGGTGAAGCGGTTTGAGGAGAAGCTGGGCGCTTCGAATTATAAGGAAGCGGTGGCCATTTACAACGAGGAGATCTGCGGGCATGAAGCCCGGGAGGAGGAGGCGGACCCGCAGCTGCGGGGGGCCGTCGAAGACGTCCGTAACAGCTATATGGACGGAAACTGCGGGTATGAGGATGCGTGCGCGTATTTGAATATTTTGGCGGGGACGGATAAGAAAGAACTCTCGCAGCTGGCGCAGAGCGCGTTGGATGAGGTGGAGCGCTACGAGGTCTCTTCCGCGACGATCGCGGAGGGCACCGAACTTATGGAGGCGCACAAGTTCCCGGAGGCCATCGAGGTTTTGCTGCGCGTGGAGGAGTCGTCGGCGATGTATTCGCAGGCGCAGGAGAAGATCGGCAGGTGTGTCAATCTTTTGGCAGCGGGCGGTGACGATGCGGAGTCGGAGGAAGAATGCCTCGAGGCCATCGACCGGATCGACGCTGGGCTGGTACTTCTGCCCGAAAATGAGGAGCTGACGGAAGGGCGCGCCGCCTGTCTGTCAAAATATCGCTCCCTGGTGCGCAGCAGCGCCATCGCGGAGGCCGACGGGCTGGCGGCTGAGGGGGACTTTGCGGGGGCTTTTGGCCGGCTGGATGCGGGAATGGAAGTGCTCGGAGAGGACGAGGAGCTGGGAGAGAAGATCGCGGCGCTTCGGGAGGACTTTGTGGACCATATCACAAGGCAGGCCCTCTCAAGAGTCGACGGCGGAGACTTCGAGGAAGCAAAAGGCCTTGTGGAGGACGCCTCGGAGATTTATGCTTCCGAGGAGCTGGGCGTGCTGCTGGAGCAGATTGCGGACAGCGAGGAGTGGTCAGCCCCCAAGGCACTGAAATACAGTGCGAAAAAGATCACCTATGCGGAGTATCCGGGCGAATTGAAGGGGAAGAATAAAAAGAAGACGTTTACCGTGAAAGCGGCACGGAGCGGGAGCTGTGTGTGGGAATTTACCAGAATGGAGAGCGCGCTGAAGGTGCAGCTCCTTGTCAAGGGGCCGGACGAAGCGGTGGTCGCGAGGGGAACCGGACTTGTCGACGGAAGCAGGGTGTATTGTGAGCTGGAGAAGGACAAGACATATACCCTGGAGGTCTCCGCGGCAGAAGGCGAGGGCAGTTTTGTCCTGCTTCTTGGGCAGAATAAGGCGGTGGTCGATGTTTCGGCCTATAACAGCGTGAGCGACAGTATTGAGTACAAGGGACAGTACAACGGGTATACTTATGTGCCGGAGAAAGCGGGCACATATCGGTTTGATGTGAAGAGCGATCCGGAGGATTTGCCGGTGAAGCTGGAGGTTTATGAAGACAGGGATGGCAGGGATGGCAATACCCTGAAGGTGTCGGATGAAGATGGGGCCGCGGATGACGATACCCTAAAGGTGTCAGATTATGACAGGACCTCTAGGGTGGGCGGCGGAGAGATCAGGGACGGGGACGGCTTTGCCGTCGAACTGACGGAGGGAAGAAGGTACCGGATCGAAGTCTCGAATTCCAAAGACCTGAATTCGGACAAGGAGGTCGAGTATACCTTTTCCATCGGAAGCCCGGAGGTCTCCGAAGATGTCACCGGCAGGTCAGTCATATGCGGCGCATTGACGTATACCGGGCAGAAAAAGTCCTACACCTTTAAGGCAGCCCGGACCGGGAGATATCGGTTCACAGTCGGAAATATGGAGAGCGGCCGCCGCGTGAAGATGTATCTTTACAGTTCCCTGGGAGAGCGGATCGACGGCGCGGATGACCTTGAAGGTGGTAGTTATATTGAAGCGGATCTGACCGAAGGCCAGGGGTATCAGCTGCAGCTGACGCAGGTCAGCGGATTCGGCGAGTACACGATCACTGTGGCACCACAGCAGTCAAAATAGTGACGACAGGCACGGCAGCCTCGACCGGCATCTTCGAAAGGGACGGCAGCAGGCTTGCCGCCGCCGGAGGCCGGAGAACAGCCGCCAAAAACAAAAAAAGCACGCCGGCCCAAAAGCCGGCGCGCAGATTAGCATGGACTAGCATGAGATTTCAGGAAAACGGAAAGTTCCGGAGCTCCTCCTCCAGATTTTGGTAGAACTGGCCGACGTGCAGCCCGTCGATGAGCGCATGGTTGAAGAGGAGGGTCACGGGGATCGATATTTTGACTCTTTCTGTGACCGAGCCGTCCTCAAGGCAGAGGTACTTCTCTGTTTTGTAGCCGCCCCAGCAGATGTTGGGGATGGAAAAATGGTTATTCGGGTAGGGCATCATGGCCTCGGTGTAGTTGAGCCAGGGGACGCAGGAGGTAAAGAGAAGGCCCAGAACGTCGCCCTCCTCCTGAAGGTGCTCGGCCTCGAGGGCCGCGGCCTGCTTGCGCCGCCCCTCTGCGAGGTAGTCCGCGAAGGGCTGGTCTGTGTTGACCAGGCAGTAGCGGTAGGTGCCGTCCGGCAGGCCCACCGTATAGGAAGGATTGCAGAAGTCGTACTCGACGATCCCCTCGTCGACAATGCGCTGGCGGAACTCGGGAATCCGGTTGGCGGCGCGCACGGCGGCGTACTGGAAACTCAGGAAAAACGGAAAACCGGCCGCCTTGAGCCGGGGAACGAAGTCCGTGATATCCACCTGGACCGTGACCGACGCGCAGGGGTGGTCCATGGCGAGGAAGTGCCGGAAGTGCTCGATCCGGGGATAGGCAGACATATCGATGTATTTGCGTGACATAATGTTCTCCTTTTGTTGTAAATCAAAATATGCTGTAATCCCCATTATACAGAACCGGCCGAAATTGATGAATAGGAAAGCAGGAGTTTGATTATGAATATTTTGGCAGCCATATTGCTTATATGTCTGGCGCTGGGTGCGGCCGCGCTGGTCAGGACACTGATGATCCCGGTGCGCAAGTCGGACTACAAGCCGCCCGCGGATGACCCCAGAGCTCTGCCCTACGCGCAGAAGCTGTCGCGGATGGTGCAGTACGACACCACTTCCTATGCGGACACCGACCAGAGGGAGACGTTCCTGGGCTATCACAAGATTCTGGAGGAGCTGTTCCCATTGGTCCACCGCAATCTTGCCAAAACAGAGATCGCCGGAAGTCTCCTCTACCACTGGAAGGGGAAGGATGACAAGTACCCGGTCGTGCTCATGGGGCACCAGGACGTCGTCCCGGTCTCCGGCGAGTGGTCCAAGCCGCCGTTTTCGGGTGAGATCTCGGAAGGGAAGGTCTGGGGTCGCGGTTCGGTGGACACGAAGTGTTCCTGCATGGCTTTCTTCCAGGCGGTGGAGGAGCTTCTGGCGGAAGGCTATGTGCCGGAGCAGGATGTCTGGCTGTCCACTTCCTGCACGGAGGAGTGGGGCGGCCCCGGCTGTCCCGCGCTGGTCGACGAGCTGCGCAGGCGTGGCGTAAAGCCCTGGCTGGTCTGCGACGAGGGCGGCGGCCTCTATACGGATCCTATGATGGGGATTAAGGGGAATTTTGCCATGATTGGGGTGTCCGAGAAGGGCAGGGCCAACGTGAAGTTCATCGCCCGGGGCAATGGCGGACACGCCAGCACGCCGCAGAAGAATTCGCCCATCGCGAGGCTGTCTGCTTTTGTCTGCGATGTGGAGAAGCACTGCCCCTTCAAAAGCGAGATGGAACCGGAGACGAGAGCCATGCTGGAGGCGCTGGCGCCGGCCGCGTCTTTCCCGATCCGCCTGATTCTGGAGAACCTGTGGCTCTTCCGCCGGCCGATCGAGTGGTTTACGCCCGCCATCAACGGACAGGCGGCGGCAATGCTGCGGACGACGATTACTTTTACGATGGCTTCGGGCTCCAACGCCTACAACGTCATGCCCCGGGAGGCGTGGGTGGGCGCCAATATGCGCTTTGTCCACCACCAGGACATGGAGGAGAGCTTAGAGGTCATGAGAAAGCTCGCGTCAAAATATGACCTGGAAATGGAGGTTGTCCACGGGACGGCCTGCACCAGAATGATCGATTACAAGGGCGAGGTGTACCGCTATGTGGCCGACACCGCCGCAAAGACTTTCCCCGGCTGCGTAAGCAGTCCCTATGTGCTGACGGCTGCTACGGACGCGACTTTCTATGACGAGATCTGTGACAATTGCATCCGCTTTGCTCCGATTGTCTACGGGCAGGAGGAGAAGAAGGGAATCCACGGCGTCAATGAGGCGCTTCGTTATGACTGCCTGCCCGGAGCGGTGGACTTCTTTAAGAACCTGATTAAGGATAATCATAAGGGGGCCTGAGCGGGATGTGGCGAGAGGCGGTTTTGTGACGGCTGCGCGGGAAGTCCCGCGGAGCGGGGTACCCGGAAGGTATTGAGTTGCCGCGCTTGACTATTTTGGCGGGCATGCTATACTGATTTAGCGCGCAAAGCGCCGACAGTTCGTTTGTACCATCCTGTCGTTAAACAAAACCAGGACTGCTGAGATGTGCAGGATAAGCTGCATATCTGTATCTTGTATTGATCCGGCTCCGGCGAGGGGCCGCGACGAAAGATAAATTCAGGATTATTCAGCTCCGCGGTGCAGGCCGCGGAGTTTTTTTTGGGGAAAAGACACCTTTAGGGTATCTCGTTGGGAAAGACACCTTTGAGGTATCGACACCTTTAGGGTAGTTCGATTGGGGGTAGTTCGATTGATTTTGGGAAGACACCTTTAGGGTAGTATATGACCTTTGAGGTACTTGGGAGAATGACGATGTATTACATAAGATCGGAGAGCAGCTTTGACTCGGCACACTTTTTAAAAGGCTATATCGGGAAATGCAGCAACTTACACGGGCACCGCTGGCGGGTAGTGGTGGAGCTCGCGGCCGAGAGGCTGAGCGAGGAGGAGCAGACGAGGGGAATGGTGCTGGATTTCGGCGACCTCAAGATGCTGCTGAAAGAAATGTGCGACAATCTGGACCACTGTCTGATTTACGAGAGCGGGTCGCTGAAAGAGAAGACCGTCGAGGCGCTGACCGAGGAGAATTTCCGGCTCGTGGAGGTGCCTTTCAGGCCGACGGCGGAGAACTTTGCGCACTATTTTTACGAGGAAGTGAAAGCGGCAGGGTTCCCGGTGCACCGCGTGGAGGTGTACGAGACGCCGTCTAATTATGCGGCGTATGAGTGAGCGGCAGGAATCAGGAGTGCGAGTTTAGCGGCACAGCCGTCAGGAGCGCCCGGCGGCGCATGTGTGAGCTGTGAGGCAAAAAAGCGCACAGCACAGAGGAATGAATTATATGAAAGTTGCAGAAAAATTTATCAGCATCAACGGAGAGGGCACGCGAGCCGGCGAGCTCGCGGTGTTTGTCAGATTTGTCGGCTGCAACCTGCGCTGCACTTACTGCGACACGATGTGGGCCAACGAGCCGGGATGTCCCTTCGAGGAGATGACGCCCGCGCAGATCTGCGATTACGTGCGCTCCACCGGGATCTCCAACGTGACGCTGACGGGCGGCGAGCCCCTGCTTCAGAAGCGGATGGAGGAGCTGATCGGCCTGCTGATCCGGGACTGCGGCGTCCGCGTCGAAATAGAGACCAACGGAGCGGTCGACCTTCGCCCCTTCGCGCAGATTCCCGAGGGGAGGCCGACGTTCACCATGGATTATAAGCTGCCTTCCAGCGGCTGCGAGGCGCAGATGCTTGCCGGGAATTTCAGCGTTCTGCAGGCACAGGACACGGTCAAGTTCGTATCCGGCAGCAGGGAAGACCTGGAGAGAGTCGCCGAAATCATAGAGGAATACGGACTGCTCGACCGGTGCTATGTGTATTTCAGCCCGGTCTTTGGCAAAATAGAGCCGGCCGAAATCGTAGATTTCATGCTGGAGAACAAGCTCAATAAGGCGAGGATCCAGATTCAGATGCATAAGGTGATCTGGGATCCGAATGCGAGGGGTGTCTGAGAAATGGAGACCTTTGAGGTAGTGGCCGGCAAGGTGCGTCTGAGAAACGGACACCTCTGAGGTAGTGGCACGAGGTAGTGGCACGACCTCTAAGGTATTGGCCGGCAAGAGGCACCAGAGAAATGGAGACCTTTGAGGTAGTGCCCGAAGAAGAGGCGCAAACGCACCACAAAAGAAAAAGAGGCATAAGATGATTGACGAGAGAGCGATTGAAGAGCATATCAGGGGTATTTTGGCGGCGCTCGGGGATGACCCCGACCGGGAAGGCCTGCGGGACACGCCCAGGCGGGTGGCCAGGATGTACTCGGAGGTCTTCGAGGGCATGAATTATACCAACCACGAGATCGCGGAGATGTTCGGCAAGACCTTTGAGGATGGTTTTGAGGACGGCTCTGACGCGGAGATGGACGCGGACCCGGGGCGGGTCGTGGTGATGAAGGACATCGACATGTTCTCCTACTGCGAGCACCACATGGCGCTCATGTATGACATGAAGGCGACCGTGGCCTACGTGCCCGGCGGCAAGGTCATCGGCCTTTCCAAAATAGCGCGCGTCTGCGACATGGTTGGCCGGCGCCTGCAGCTGCAGGAGAAGATCGGCAAGGATATCGCGGATATCATCACCGAGATCAACGGGAGCGAAGATGTGGCAGTCACGCTGGAAGCGTGCCACAGCTGTGTGACGGCGCGGGGCATCAAGAAAACTAACACAAAGACTTATACGGCGGAGCTGCGGGGACGCTTCAGGACGGATCCGATGCTGCAGATTTATATAAAATAAGCGCGCAGCAGCAAGGAGGAATAGATGAAAGCACTGGTTTTAAGCAGCGGCGGCGTGGACTCCACGACGGCGCTGGGTATGGCAATCGATAAATACGGCAAAGAGAATGTGGTCGCACTGTCCATCTCCTATGGGCAGAAGCACGACAAGGAGATTCAGGCGGCGACTGCGGTGGCAAAATATTACGGAGTCGAGCAGCTTTTCCTGGACCTGAGCCTGATTTTTCAATACAGTGACTGCTCACTTCTTAAGCATTCTACGGAAGAAATCCCGGAAGAGAGCTATGCGGATCAGATCAAAGAAACGGAAGGAAACAAGCCGGTCAGCACTTATGTGCCTTTCAGAAACGGACTTTTTCTGTCTTCTGCGGCCAGCATCGCGTTGAGCAAAGACTGCGGCGTGATCTATTACGGCGCCCACGCGGATGACGCGGCAGGCTGCGCGTATCCGGACTGTTCTCCGGTCTTCAACAACGCAATGAATAAGGCAATTTGGGAGGGCTCCGGCCGCCAGCTGCGGATCGAGGCGCCTTTTGTCAACATGAATAAGGCGGATGTCGTCAGGATCGGACTGGAGCTGGGCGTTCCCTACGAGCTGACCTGGTCCTGCTATGAGGGCGGCGAAGAGCCTTGCGGCAAGTGCGGAACGTGTATTGACAGGGCGGCGGCTTTTGCGGCCAATGGAGTGGAAGACCCGGCACTCCGGTCAAAATAGAGTGGAAGACCCTGCCGGCGTCGCAGCGCCCGGCTCCGCGAGTCTTGAACAGAAAGGGAGAGAAAAATGAGAGAGACAGAAGGACTTTCTTTACTTGGAAATAAAAATGTGAAGTATGACACGGACTACAATCCGGAGCTTCTGGAGACTTTTGAGAACAAGCATCCGGAGAATGACTACTGGGTCAAGTTTAACTGCCCGGAGTTTACTTCGCTGTGCCCGATCACAGGGCAGCCGGATTTTGCAAATATTATCATCACCTATGTTCCCGGCAAACGGATGGTGGAGAGCAAGAGTTTAAAGCTCTATCTGTTCTCTTTCCGCAATCACGGCGATTTCCATGAGGACTGCGTCAACAAGATCATGAAAGACCTGATCAAGCTGATGGACCCCAAGTATATCGAGGTCCGCGGACGTTTTCTGCCCAGGGGCGGGATCTCGATCGATCCCTGGTGCAATTACGGCAAGCCCGGTACCAAGTGGGAGAAGATCGCAGAGAACAGGATGATGTGGTTCGACATGAACCCGGAAGCAGTCGACAATCGCTGATGAGGCCGGGCGTGCCCCGGCTGGAGACATAAAAAGAGCTGTTATGACAAACAAGAATTCTGAAATCGGGACGCAGCAGCACGGAGGCCGAATCGTGCTCAACCCGCAGCAGTCGGAGGCAGTGAAGACGGTCAACGGGCCGGTGCTTCTGCTGGCTGTGCCGGGAAGCGGCAAGACCACGGTGCTGGTGCTGCGGCTGGGCTACATGATCACGAACTGTGGAATTGAGCCTGAGAATATTTTGACCGTGACTTATACGGTTGCCGCTACGCGCGACATGGCCCGCAGGTTTGCGGGCTTTTTTGGCGAGGAACTGGCTTCGCGGCTGGAGTTTCGGACCATCAACGGGATCTGCGCCAGGATCATCGGCTACTACAGCCGGGTGCTGGGAAAGAAAGCCTTTGAGCTGGTGACGGATGAGAAGAGGACGGCCGGTATTTTGACCCAGATTTATCAGCAGGTGGAGCAGACGTGGCCGACGGAGGCGGACCTTCGGAACGTGCGGACGCTGATCACGTACATCAAAAACCAGATGCTGACGGAGAAGGAGATCCGCGAGCTGGGCAGCGGCAAGGGGAGTCCGCTGCGGGAGGCGGACTGTCAGATCAATATCGGGGAGATCTATGAGCGCTATAACAGGTGGTTGCGGGAGCAGCATCTGATGGACTACGACGATCAGATGGTGTACGCCTTGAACATTTTGCGCAAGGTGCCGCAGGTTCTGGCGCACTTCCAGGATCAGTACAAGTACATCTGCGTGGATGAGGCGCAGGACACGTCCAAAATTCAGCACGCGATCATCGCCTTGCTGGCCTCCCGCTACGACAATCTTTTTATGGTCGGAGACGAGGACCAGAGCATTTACGGGTTCCGCGCGGCGTATCCGGAGGCGCTTCTTAACTTTGAGAAGGAGCACCGCGGCGCCAAAATATTGCTGATGGAACAGAATTACCGCTCCGGCAGCGGGATCGTGAGCGCGGCGGATCAGTTCATACAGCGCAATATGCTGCGGCATGCCAAGCACATGGTCTGCGCGGCGGTCGGAGATGGCTTAGGCGGGCAGCCGGGAGGCATCGGCGCCGCAGGTGCCGTGGCACCAGCAGCCGAGAGCGGGCCGGGAGCGAGCGGACCTGGCGGAAAGGGCACGCAGCCGGGCGTCAGAGAAATATACCTCAGAGGTCGGAAGGCGCAGTACAAGTATCTTCTGAAGGTGGCGGACGGCTGCACGGAGCAGACGGCGGTGCTTTACAGGAATAATGAGAGTGCCATTCCGCTGGTGGATCTTCTGGAGCGGGAAGGGATCCCGTACCGGATCCGGAATGCGGAAGTGGGGTTCTTTACGCACCGCACGGTGATAGATATCACCAATATTATTAAGCTGGCTTATGATCCATACGATGTCGATGCTTTCTGGTCGGTGTACTATAAGCTGGGCATGTATCTGAACAAGGAGAAGGCGGAGCTGATCTGCAACCTAAGCAGGCGAATGGAGCTCCCGGTCCTGGAGGTGGCGCTACGGTATGCGAAGCTGGAGCCCATGGTCGTCCGAAATGTGAAGGCGACCCGCACGCATCTCGAGCACATGAAGGAAGATAAGGGGGACCAGGCGGTCTCCAGAATTGTCAAAAACATGGGCTACGGCGAGTACCTGAGCAGGGCGGGGATCCGGGACAGTAAGGTCAATATTTTGACATCGATCGGGAGCCATACGCAGTCGCCCGCGGAGCTGTTGGACCGGCTCGGGTTTCTGGGGGATATCTTCCGGAGCAAGGAGCAGGATCCTTCCTGTCCCTTTATTCTGTCGACCATTCATGCCAGCAAGGGGCTGGAGTACGATACGGTCTATTTGATGGATGTGATGGACGGGATCTTTCCGGAGGAGGCGCCGGCCAGCACGAAGTACATGTCGAAGGAGGAGCGCAGGGCCTTTGAGGAGGAGCGGCGGCTCTTCTATGTCGGCATGACCAGGGCCAGAAATAAGCTGTGCGTGTTCACGACGGACGCAAAGTCGGTGCTGACGGAGGAACTCTTCGGGCCGGAAAGTCTCAGAAACGCGGAGGCGGCGAAAAAAGCGGCCTCGCGTAGGGAGGCTTCGCTGGCAAAAAAGAGTGGGGCCCCAAGCGGGACCCGAGGTGGCACCCGGAAGGTGAAGCGGGCTTATGAGGGAACTTCGGCGGCCGTAGGAAGCGGAAGCTGGGCAGATTATGGACGCGGCGGCGCGCGAAGTTCCGGAAGCGGCGGCTCGCGCAGGACCGAAGAAGGGGCGGAGCAGGGCTCTTCCGGAAAACTGGCCGCCTTCGCGCGCAGGCTGCAGCCGGGCGAGATGGTCACGCATGTCACGTACGGCGCCGGCATGGTCGTCAGCCAGGACGGGAAGCGGGTGCAGATCCGGTTTAAGGACAAGGATCGGGTCATGAATATCAAGACACTCTATCAGAAGAAGCTGCTGCAATGAACTTCCATTGAATAAGCCTCTACCGGGCAGCTTTTGGGTAAATGTGCTTGCCGCACGCAGAAAGGTCATAGTGGTCTTTTAAATTCCTTCTTCGGTGGATATTCCACCTAAGAAGGGAACTGAAACAGGCCTATATATCCCTATAGAGATCATAGTACCTCTTTTAAAGCCCTTCTTCGGTGGATATTCCACTCAAGAAGGGATTTTAAAGAGGGTATACAGAAAAAAAAGGCGGATTTGTTTAAACAAATTTTGCGCCAAAAAATAAATAATACGCCAAAGAAAATTGTGCCATAAAACAAATAACGCGCCAAAAAATTGCACCAAAAAAACAAATTTTGTGCACAAAAAAGAGCTGCTTCTTGGATCAACCGGTAGTTGAACCGGTAGATCCAAGAAGCAGCTCTTTTTATTGTTCTTTTTATCGCTCTTTTTATTGAGTTTTTCACTCCGTACGCAGCGCGATGACGGGATCCTTCTTGGACGCCGAGCTGGACGGGATCAGGCCGCCGATCATGGTCAGGATGGTGGCGATGGCGATCAGCACCAGTGCCGCCGGCAGGCCGAGGACAGCCGTGATGTCGTCGATCTCGGTGACCTTGTGGATGAGGTTGTTGATCGGGAAGAGCAGGAGTCTCGTCACAACGACGCCGATCACACCGGACAGCATGCCGATGATGAAGGTCTCAGCGTTGAAGATCGAGGAGATATTGCTCTTCGAGGCGCCGATGGCGCGCAGGATACCGATTTCCTTGGTGCGCTCGAGGACCGAGATGTAGGTGATGATTCCGATCATGATCGAGGAGACGATCAGGGAGATCGAGACGAAGGCGATCAGCACGTAGGTGACCGCATTTACGATGGTCTCGACGGAACCCATCAGGATGCCCGTGATGTCCGTGTACTGGAGCTTCTGCGGCTCTGCGGCGTTGTCGTTGTAGCGGGTGAGGAAGTCCGTGAACTTGTTCTTGGACTCGAAGTCGTCAAAATAGAACGAAATTCCGGTCGGATCCTTCTCCGCCTGGTAACCGAGCTTGAGGAGGTTTCCTTTGTAGGACTTGTCTTCGCCGCCCATCATGGTCTCCATGATGCGGGAGAGCTCGTCCTCGTCTTTGTTGAACTTAAAGGCCTCGGCAAACTTGTCGGTGTCGATCGTCATCAGGTCTTCGCCGCCGCTGAACATGTCAGCGAGAGGGCCCATGACTTCGCCGAGGGCCTGGCCGGTTCCCTGTGCGACCAGAAGGGCCATGTATTCTTTGGCGAGGTTGTAGCCCTCTTCAAAGATGGCCGAGCTGTTGTCGGTAACGGCCTTCATGACAGCCGCGTCGGTGGACGGAAGGTCCGCCACGGGGACAAGGTTGTTCTCGTCCGGTGTGAGGCTTCCGTAATAGTTGTCGAATGCGTCGCTGACGACCTTGGTGGCCACCGCGGGATCGAGCTTGATCTGCTCGATGCTGCCCAGCATCTCGCCGATCTTTTCCTCGGTGATGGCGTTTTCTTTGTACATGTCAAGGTAGGCAAGCGTGATGTACTGCGTGGAGCTTGTCTCTCCGCCTTCCTCGAACTGCTTGGTGATCTGGCTCTTGAGCAGCATCTTCTGGGAATCTTCGATGCCCTGCATCTCGTCGATGACGGCGTCGGCCTCTGCTTTGGTGGAAGCGTTTTCCAGTTTTTCGATGGTCTCGTTCATGGACTGCGCGGCCAGTTCGCCGGCCTGTTCGAGGCTCCGCTCGATCAGAGTCTCGCGCATTCCCTCAATGGCTGCGATGGTGGCGGAGACGTCCACGCTGCCGGGCTCGGTCTCGGCTGCTGTCTCCGTATCGGTGATGCCGGTGCCGGCGTTCTCGCCTTGCGCGTCACCCTGCGCGCCGCCCTCGGTCTCCACGATGGTGTCCTTGAGCATCTGCGCGGTCTCTTCATCCAGGCCCAGAAGGTCGATGATGGCCTCGGCTTCGCCGCGGGTCTTGACGCCGGAGATGCTCTCCGTCAGCCTTTTAATAATCGCGTCGGCCGCTTCTGTGACCTGAGGGCGCATTGCTTCTTTGGCCTGTTCTTTGATCGTATCTTTCTGGCTCTGCAAAAGCCCTGTGACAACAGAGACGTCGGGTTTGGCCTCCGGCGCCGTGGAGTCATTTACGGTCACCGTGGCGATCTGCTTGTAGCCTTCGATGATCCCGTTTGCAAAGGCGGAGTCTGCCTCCGTCACTGCTTTGACCATGGTCTGGGTCACCTGGTCGATGTTGTCGACGACAGCCTTGGAGGAGTCCATGATGACCTGGGTCATGGAATCCTGGTCAAAATTCAGCCCGTCCATATCCATGTTGATGACAAAGGCCTCTGCCAGGAGGTCCTCGTCGACCGTGATCATGTCTTCGAAGTTGAGCTCTTCGTCGTCTTCCTCGTCAAAAGATTTGCCGGAGAAAACATCATAATCGGGATCGCGCAGCTGCGCCTTCACGATCTGGGAAGAGGCGGACTTCTCCATCACGTACTTGGTGAGGGAGGGCAGGTAGAGCACGCCGGTGGTGGAAGAGGAGTTGGAACCCTTTTCCCTGGGCTTATAAATGATCGCCGTGATCTTGAGGGGTTCCGCGTTCTCGTAGACGTCCATCATGTAGTCGTCGTCTTTGGACATGTCCTCGTAGATCTCGTACTCGTCGTTGTACTTATATTTGAGAGAGGGATCGATGAGCTTGAGTTCCCTGCCGAGCAGCTCGTCGTAGGAAATCGTCATCGGTTCGTTGTGCACGGTGATCTCTTCTCCCATGTAGAGGTCCTTCATGATGTCCTGCAATTCTTTGACAGGGCGGAAGCCCAGCGAATACAGGAGCAGGTCGGAGATCTGGTTGGGGTCCTGGACCGAAATAGCGAGTTCGTTATATTTTTCCGGCCATTTGCCGTAGGCGACCGTGTATTCCTCCTTCATGCGCTCGGGCTCGATCATCTCGGAGAAGGTGCTCATCCCGCCGCCGGAGTTGGCCATCAGCGATGTCATCATGCTCTGCTGCTGGTTCTGGCTGGCACTGGGGTGGATCTGCGTGAGCGTATCCGTCGAGTCGATGGTGTAGATCACGGGCGTGACGGAATAGAGGTACTTGATCATGCGGACGTCTTCCTGGTATTCCTCGGGATGGGCGTCCAGGTAATCCATGAAGCTCTTGAGGTCGTTGTTGGTGATCGAGTCCGTAAAGGACGTAATGTACTGCTGCTCGACCAGGTAATTGCCTTCCGCCTTGAGCTCCCGGTTGGCCTGCATGGACAAAATAGTGCTCGCCAGGTCCCCCGCCTCCGCATTGATGGTCAGCGGGTAGCTGTTCATGGTCTCTTCCTGGATCTGGTCGATGTAATTCTGGAATCCGGTGGAGAGCGCCAGAATCAGGGCGATACCGATGATACCGATGGAGCCCGCGAAAGAAGTCAGGAAAGTCCGCCCCTTCTTGGTCATCAGGTTGTTGAGACTGAGCCCGAAGGAGGTGGCAAGGCTCATGGAAGCCTTTCCGAGGTTCTTGTGGACGGCCGGCTCCTCCGTGTCGATCTGGAGCGGGTCGGTGTCGTCCGTAATCTGTCCGTCCTTGAGGCGGACGATGCGGGTCGCGTACTCCTCGGCCAGCTCCGGGTTGTGGGTGACCATGACGACCAGGCGGTCCTTGGCCACTTCTTTGAGCAGGTCCATGACCTGGACGGAAGTCTTGGTGTCCAGAGCGCCGGTGGGCTCGTCGGCCAACAGGATCTTGGGGTCGTTGACCAGGGCGCGGGCTATGGCCACGCGCTGCATCTGGCCGCCGGACATCTGGTTGGGGCGCTTGTGGGACTGCTCCCTCAGGCCTACCTTTTCCAGGGCGTCGAGGGCCATCTGCTTGCGCCTGTCAGCCGGAATACCGCCAATGGTCAGCGCCAGCTCGACGTTCTGCAGGACCGTCTGATGGGGAATCAGGTTGTAGGACTGGAAGACGAAGCCGACTGTATGGTTTCGGTAGGAGTCCCAGTCGCGGTCCTTGTATTTTTTGGTCGATACGCCGTTGATGATCAGGTCGCCGCTGTCGTAGCGGTCCAGGCCGCCGATGATATTGAGGAGGGTGGTCTTGCCCGAGCCGCTGGGACCCAGGATCGCGACGAATTCGTTGTCGCGCAGGTTGAGCGAGACATCGTCCAGGGCGATCTGCTCGTAGCCTCCCGTATTGTATTTCTTCTTTATATTTTTGAGCTGCAGCATGTTGCCTCCGCACATTGACAAATGATCGGCTATTTCGTTAAATTATATCCGCTTAATAGTATTAATTGCCGCACAGATCTAAACAAAAATTCTCTCGATTGCTAATCGTACAAGGGGATTGCTATAAAATCAAGAAGATTGTGCAAAATTTAATAGAAAGTTTTCATTTATACTCCGGCGGCCGCCGCACCGCAAATAATATACCGAAAAGCTTGTCTGTATTCAATTTTTTGACTATGGCGGAAAATGTGGTATAATATAAATTCGGTTCGGGAATCGGAACGGAAGCTGAACCGAATCAAGCCCGATCGGATCGGATTAAACGGGCTTTTTTCCGGAAAGGAAACACTATGAAGTCAAAGAGACTGTTTATTATTGCCGCCGCGTTTCTGCTCGGTATACTGAGCATCGGCGGGGCCGGCATGAGCGCGCAGGCCGCCAAGGCGGAGGAGTCCGGGCAGAGGGTCTACACGGACACGGAGCTGGGATGCATGGCAAAATATTACTACATGCGCACCGGCGCCGGCAAAGTCTATCCGGTTGCCGCGGTGGTCGAAGAGCAGAAGGACGGAACCTGGCAGATCAGCCTGTGGGAGAACGGGACCGGCGCGGGTACCGACTCCGGTACCGACTGCGACGCGAGGTACAATGTCGACGAATTCGGGAAAGGCACGGACGCCGGCAGCGGCAGCAAGATCGACCTGACCGTCTACAGCAAAGTGTACACGGCTGAGGAACTGTGCAAACTGGCCCAAAACTATTATTACGAGAGCAACGATTTCTATCCCCCTGATGCGGACGCCAAGGACAACGGCGACGGAACTTTCACGATCCGCCTCTACGAGTCGATCCGCGATGCCGGAGGGACCACGCACACCGCCACCTGCGGGTGGTACACCGTAGACGTCTGCGGCATGGGCAAGGATGACCTGACCGGCGCGAGGGTCGATATCAATCCCTGACCGGCGCGAGGGTCGATATCAATCCCTGACCGGCGCAAGGGTCGATATCAACCCTTGAGCGGCGCGAAGCGCTCCGCCATTTTCAATTTAAGAAAGGCCTGTAAAAATCCATGAAGAAAAGTGGAAGCAGGAAAAAACGAAAGGACTACCGCAAGAGACGCCTGATCAGAAAAGGCGTCAGCGCAGTCCTTTTAGTATTTATGGTCCTCGCTTTTGTCTGGATCAGGGTGCGGGAGAGCGGAGTTTCGTTTCCTGCCGTCGGACCGGAGCAGAAGAAGGAGACGGAGGCGGAGCCGGGCGGCGAAGCATCGACGGAGCCGGGCGGGGATGCTTCATCAGAGCCCCCCGGGGAAATGCCCGACGAAGTGCCGGACACCGGTTCCGCAGACATCTTTACCCTGGAGATGGTGCCACCCTATTCGGGGCAGGCCTACGTGGATATCAATGACGATGTTCCTTTCTTTACGGAAGAGGAGATGACGACAGAAGCCTTCCATCAGTACTGGCCTCTGGATGAACTGGGACGGTGCACCGGCGCTTACGCATGCGTCGGGCCGGAGACGCTGCCAAAGCAGGAGCGCGGCGAGATCTGGGAGATCAGGCCCACCGGGTGGAACACGAACCGTTACAGCGACATAGACGGAGAGATGCTCTTTAACCGTTGTCATCTGATCGGCCACTTGCTCACCGGGCAGGACGCCAATGAGCGAAACCTGATCACCGGGACCAGGTACATGAATGTGGAGGGGATGCTTCCCTTCGAGGAATCCGTGGTCCGGTATGTGGAGGGGACCGGGCATCATGTGATGTACCGGGTCAGGCCCTATTTTGACGGGGACAATCTGGTCTGCACCGGCGTCCTCATGGAAGCGAGGTCCGTGGAGGACCCTCTGGTGCAGTTCTGCGCCTTCTGCTATAACGTGCAGCCCGGTTTCGAGATCGATTATGCGACCGGGGACAATCACAGAAAAGAGTAAAAAACTGCCGCGCCTTGCGAGTGGAAATCACTCAAAAGGTGCGGCAGTTTTATTGGGGAAGGGAAATCCTCTGTCAGTGGGGGCATTTATCAGCTATTTATGCGCCCATTCCATCGGGAAGATTCTGTCAGTGGAACGCGGGCATGTAGTCGCCGTGGGCGGCGATCAGCTCGTCCACCATCTTCTTGATGGTGTCGATGTCCAGTTCGCTTCCGGTGTGAGGGTCGAGCATGGCGGCCTGGTAGACGTGCTCGAGTTTGCGGGTCCTGGCCGCTTCGACGGTGAGAAGCTGGACATTGATGTTGGTCATGTTCATGGCCGCGCACTGGACCGGAAGGGAACCGACCCTGCAGGGATGGATCCCGTGGCCGTTTATCAGGCAGGGAACCTCTACGCAGGCTTCCTCGGGGAAGTTGGCGATCAGATGGCCGGTGTTGAGAACGTTTCCGCCGATCTGATAAGGGGTGTCCGTGACGATGGACTCCATGATGTGGGAGGCGTACTCCCTGGAGCGCTCGTGCGCCTTGACGCCGGTCTCGAGGAGCTGGGCGTATTCTTTCTTCCAGGATTCGATCTGCTCGATACAGCGGCGCGGATATTCGTCCAGAGGGATGTTGTAGCGGTCAATGAGCTCCGGATAGCGGCTCTTGATGTAGAAGCCGTTGTACTCGGCGTTGTGCTCGCTGGACTCCGTGCAATAGTAACCGAAATTGCGGATGTAATCGAAACGGACTTTGTCCTTGAAGTCGGGGGACTCTATTTTGGCGGCGATGCGGGACTTGATCTCGGGATAGAGGTCGTTTCCGTCCTTGTCGCGGATGTCGAGGAGCCAGGCCATGTGGTTGATGCCGGCGATGAGTTCTTTGCGGCCCTCCAGTTTGTCCTCGAGGCCGAGGGAGGTGAGCAGGTCGCGGGAGCAGACCTGTACGCTGTGGCAGAGGCCGACCGTCTTCACGCCGGTATAGCGCTGCATGTAGCCGGACAGCATGGCCATCGGGTTGGTGTAATTGAGGAAGAGCGCGTCAGGGCATACTTCTTCCATGTCGCGGGCAAAATCTTCCATGACCGGGATGGTGCGCAGCGCGCGCATGATGCCGCCGATTCCCAGGGTGTCGGCGATGGTCTGGCGAAGGCCGTATTTCCCCGGGATCTCAAAGTCGATGATGGTGGCGGGATCATAGCCGCCCACCTGGATGGCGTTGACGACGAAGGAGGCGCCGCGCAGGGCTTCTTTCCGGTTTTCCACGCCCAAATAGCACTCGATGCGGCCGTATCCGCCCAGGGCGGCGCGCATGGCTTCCAGGATCGTGCGGCTCTCTTCGAGCCTTGCGCCGTCTATGTCATAGAGGGCAAAGACGCTGTCTCTGAGGGCCTCGCTGCACATACAGTCCCCGATGACGTTTCTTGCGAAAACGGTGCTCCCGGCACCCATAAATGTGATCTTCATGCTTGATTCCTCCGTGTGATCCGGCACCGGCGTGCGGGTCCGTGACAGATCCCGGCCATTTCGCGGATGCGCTTTTGTAATCTCCGAAATCAGTCTAACAAAAGGAAAGAATCAGATACATGTCATAGTGTGCACTGTACCCGGAAGACTATATTTTTACCCTTTTAAAGCCGCAGTATGGTAAAATATAGACGTTTGATAAGCTAATCGCGAGAGGGAGGAAATTTCGATGGCAAACACCGATTCGGAAGTAAGATATACGACGCATACAGAGCTGGGGCTGGAAGAGTATAAGAAATATGTGCGCGCGATGCAGGGGAGCCAGACCAAGAACAATATCATTGCGGGCGTTGCCTGCTTGTGGCTGCTGCTGGCCGGCGCCTATAACATTTATCAGGGGAAGACAGTGCTCGGCATTTTCATGATCGTCGTGAGCATTGCCGCGCCGCTCCTGGTGCGCTTCGGAGCCAACAGCCAGGCGGAGAGAGACTACAAGAAAATTGAGGACGCCGGCGGAACGCAGTTCCAGGTCTTTTTCTATGACGATCGTTTTGAGACGAAAAATGACACGTCCCACGGCGTTCACGAGTACGCGAAGCTCTACAAAGTTGTGGAGACCGAGGAGGATTTCTATCTGGAGATCGAGCAGGGGCATTCCGTGATCATTCAGAAGAAGAACTGCAGTGATGAGCTGATCGCGTTTCTGAGGACGCTGAAGAGGTGATGGAATCGAAAAAAGGCATATGCAGGAGGTATTGTAATGGGCTACAGAGAGAGGTATGAGGAATGGGTCGCAAAGCTCGGAGAGAACGATCCCATGAGAGAAGAGCTCATCGCGATCAAGGACGATGAGAAGGAGATCAAGGAGCGTTTTTACCGGGAGATCGAGTTCGGTACGGCGGGCCTTCGCGGGATCTGCGCGGCCGGCACGAACCGCATGAACGCGCTCACTGTCGGGCGGGCGACGCAGGGAATTGCTAACTATATTTTGGCGTCCGGGGAGAATCCGGCCAGAGGAATCGCCATCGCGTATGACTGCAGATACCATTCCAAGGAGTTTGCGGAGCTGGCGGCGGAGATCCTTGCGGGCAACGGGATCAAGGTCTATCTGTTCCCTTCGCTGCGGCCGACGCCGGAGCTGTCCTTTACGATCCGGAGCTTTGACGCGCTGGGCGGCATCAACCTGACGGCCAGCCACAATCCCAAGGAATATAACGGTTACAAGGTCTACTGGATGGACGGCGCGCAGATCTCGGGAGAGGTCTCCGACGGCATGCTGAAGGAGATTCTGGCGCTGGACTTTTTTGACGACTTCAAGAGGATTCCGCTTAAGGACGCGATCGAGCAGAGAAAAGTGAGGATGCTGGGCGAAGAGATGGATCTGGCGTACCTGGACTATGTCATGTCCATGAGACAGAGGGAGGACGAGGAGCTGGATCTTACGATCCCGATCGTCTATACGCCTCTGAACGGCGCGGGCAGTATTCCCATGCAGAGGCTGGCGAAGGAGCTGGGCTATGTGAATTTCGTGGTCGTACCCGAGCAGAAGGACCCCGATCCGGAGTTCACGACCGTGGGGTATCCCAATCCGGAGGATCCCAAGGCTTTCAAGCTGGCGGAGGAGCTGGGCAAAAAGATAGACGCCGAAGTACTGATCGCGACCGACCCCGACAGCGACCGAATGGCGGTCGAGATCGCCGACGGGTTTGGGGACTACATGCCGCTCAACGGCAACCAGACCGGCGCGCTGCTGATCGCCTACATGGCAAAGAGCATGCAGGAGAAAGGCCTGATGCCCGAAAAACCGGCCATGATCAAGTCCATCGTCACCGGCAATTTCGGGCGCAGGATCTGCGAGCATTTCGGGATCCGCGTGTTCGACGCCCTGACCGGATTTAAGAATATCTGCGGCGTCATTCCCAAGATGGAGAAGAACGGGTACACGTATTTCTTCGGCTACGAGGAGAGCATCGGGTGCGCTCCCGGCTCGGAAGTGCGCGACAAGGACGGCATCTGCGCGGCCATGCTGATCATGGAGATGGCGGCATGGTGCCGCAAGAACGGCATGTCGATGGCCGAGTATCTGGATTACCTGTACAGGAAATTCGGTTATTATGCGGAAGAGCAGGTATCGCTGGTTCTCAAGGGCGTGGAAGGATCGGAGCGGATCGGCCGCATCATGGATGTCTTCCGCGGCAAGAAGCCTTCCGTGTTCGGGCGGTTCAGTGTGGCGAAGTGCGTCGACTATATTAATGGGACCAAGTATGTTCCGGCTTCCAACGTGCTGATCTTCCACATGACGGACGGGAACTGGTTTGCCATGAGGCCTTCGGGAACGGAGCCTAAGATCAAGTTCTACTTCTATGCCAAGGCGGACAATAAAGAGGAAGCGAAGGCGGCGGTCGTGGATATGAAGACGGCTGTGGGTGAGCTTGTGGATGCGATTGAATGATTGAGAATTTCCATATAATAGAATATTTATGTACTAACAAGGCGTACCTGTTGTGGTAATATATAAAATGAAATGAGCAATCAATAGAAAGGTTGTATATTTTGCAGTAAACCGCTGACATTGAAAATGATTTAAGGAGGATGAGTTATTATGGTTTCATGGAAAAATTTGGACACGCTTGCTTCTTACGGAAAGTTGATGGCTCTCAAAGACAGCGTTAACCTGGTTGAGGCGATGTCCGGTGAGAACGGTGCCAAGCGTGTCGCTGAGTACTGTGTTCCTATGGCTTGTGATCTGAAGTACAACTTTGCGGCTAAGGCTGTTGACGACAAGATCCTTGGCGTTCTTCAGGAACTGGCGGATGAGCAGCAGCTTACCGAGAAGTATGCGGAGCTCTACAACGGCGCTGTGATCAACACAGGCGAGAAGCGTCTTGTCCTCCATCAGCTCTGCCGCGGACAGCAGGGCGGCGATGTTATCGCGGATGGCGTCAACAAGAGAGATTTCTATGTCGCTCAGCAGAAGAAAGCGGCTGATTTCGCGAATAAGGTACACAACGGCGAGATCACAAACGCGGCAGGCGAGAAGTTCACGACGGTTGTCCAGATCGGTATCGGCGGAAGTGACCTCGGCCCTCGCGCTCTTTACATCGCTCTTGAGAACTGGGCAAAGGCCAACGGCACGAAGAAGATGGAAGCGAAGTTCATCAGCAACGTTGACCCTGATGACGCGGCTGCAGTCCTCAAATCTGTTGATGTCGCACACTCCCTGTTCATCGTTGTTTCCAAGTCCGGCACAACGCTTGAGACTCTGACCAATGAGTCCTTCGTAAAGGATGCTCTGAAGAACCTTGGCCTTGATCCTTCCAAGCATATGTTGGCAGTTACCAGTGAGACTTCTCCGCTGGCTAAGAGCTCTGATTATCTGGAAGCATTCTTCATGGATGACTACATCGGCGGACGCTATTCTTCCTCTTCCTGTGTGGGTGCGGCTGTGCTGTCTCTGGCTTTTGGCCCGGAAGTATTTGCAGCGATCATGGATGGCGCGGCAGAGGCCGACGCTATGGCAAAAGATCCTGATATCAGGAAGAACGCAGCTCTTCTGGATGCTCTGATCGGCGTCTATGAGAGAAACGTTATGGGCTATCTGTGCACGGCGGTTCTGCCTTATTCTCAGGCTCTGTCCCGCTTCCCGGCACACCTGCAGCAGCTGGATATGGAATCCAACGGCAAGTCGGTCAACCGCTTTGGCGAGCCCGTGAACTATGTGACAGGACCGGTTATCTTCGGTGAGCCCGGCACGAACGGACAGCACTCCTTCTATCAGCTGCTCCATCAGGGAACCAACATTATTCCTATGCAGTTTGTCGGATTCAATGACAGCCAGATCGGTATGGATGTCGTGATTCAGGGCAGCACCAGCCAGAAGAAGCTGTGCGCGAACGTCGCTGCGCAGATCATGGCATTTGCTTGCGGCAAGGAAGACGAGAACCCCAACAAGGCGTTCGCGGGCGGACGTCCTTCCAGCATTATCGCCGGCAAGCAGCTCACTCCCAAGTCTCTCGGCGCGCTTCTTGCGCACTTCGAGAACAAGGTCATGTTCCAGGGCTTTATCTGGAATGTGAACAGCTTTGACCAGGAAGGTGTGCAGCTGGGCAAGCTTCTTGCGAAGCGCGTTCTGGCACACGATACGGACGGTGCGCTTAAGGCGTATGCGGATATGTTTGAGATCTGATGATCGGGTGATCAGGAATTTGATGATTCGTTAATATTGTGAGTTGAGGCCGCCGCGGCGGGGATCCTTGGGATTCCGGCTGCGGTGGTTTTTTTGTGGGGGTGAAAACACACCTTTAGGGTATCTCGAGACCTCCAGGGTGTCGGGACCAGAAAAACGTGAGACCTTCGGGGTGGTTTGCGGTATAATGGTAATGTACATTATTACCACGAATATAGGAGGAAATGCACGATGTTCATCGGTGTGAACGGCATCCAGCTTTATTATGAGAAGACGGGCCAGGGCAGGCCCCTTATTATGGTGCACGGAAACGGCGAAGATCACACGATTTTCGACGAGGCGGTGGCGGTGCTTAAGGAGAAGTTTACCTGTTATACCGTCGATTCGCGGGGGCACGGGCAGAGCAGTCCCTGCAAGGAGCTCCACTACAAGGACATGGCGCAGGACATGATCGCGTTTATGACGGAGCTGGGGCTCGAGGACGTCGCGTTTTACGGTTTTTCGGATGGAGGGATCGTCGCGCTGCTCGCTGCGATGACCTGCAGCCGGATCACGAATCTGGTGGTCAGCGGAGCCAATATCACGACCAAAGGTACAAAGCTGTGGTTCCGCATTTATCTGGACGTGGTGTCGATCGGCAAGAAGGATCCGCTGATCGAGCTCATGAAGAGGGAGCCTTCGATCACGACCACAGAGCTCTCCGCGATCAAGGTGAAGACGCTTGTCACCGCGGGCAGCAAGGATCTGATCAGGGAGTCGGAGACGAGGGCGATCGCGGAGGCGATCCCGGGCGCGCGCCTCAAGATACTTAAGGGCGAGTCGCACGGCAGCTATATTGTGCACAGCACTAAGATTGCCGATATTTTGGCAGAGGAACTGCTATAAGGAGAGGGCCATGTTTCCTTTCGGAAATAAGAAAGAGACAAAACTGAGTCAAAACAGAGAAAAAGCCGGCTATGAACAGATCATCGACATGAATGACGGCAGGATCAACGTGATGCTTCTGGGCACTTCGGGCTGCGGGAAGAGCACGCTGATCAACGCGATGCTCGGGGAAGAGAAGGCCGTCACCGGAATTGGGGAGGCCGTGACCAAGGAGATCGCGGTCTACCAGAATAATACGCTGCCTTTCCGCATGATCGATACGGTGGGATATGAGTTTGACTTTTTCCACCAGCACAAGATCAAAAATGAGATCGCCAGATTCGGCCGCGAAGGCGTCCGGCAGAAGAATCTGGAGAAGCTGATCCATATGATCTGGTACTGCATCGACGGTACGGGAAAGCGGATCGATCAGTCGGTGCTGGAATATATCAAGTCGGTTTCGGACGACTGGAAAGGGGTTCCCATCCTGCTGGTGATCACGAAATCCTATTCGGAGATCGAGGAGGAAGAGAACGTACAGATGGCTAAGAATGCCATTTACAAGTACAACAGCAGGCATCTGAAGAACCCGCTTGTGATCGAGGACATTATTCCGGTCGTCGCCAAAATATACCCGATCAACGAGGCTTTCAGTGTGGCGCCGCGCGGTCTCGATATTTTGATGGAGAAGACGAATGAGCTTGCGCCGAAGGCTATTCAGATGGCGAACAGCGCAGTAAAGGACATGGACGTAAAGATCAAGCGCAGTATGGCGCAGTCGATCGTCGTGGGAGCGACGACGGCGGCGGGGGCCGTGGGGGCTATTCCGCTTCCGACGCCGGACGCGGCCGTGCTGGTTCCCGTGCAGACAGCCATGTTGGGCGCAATCGCCAAGACCTACGGGATCAAGGAAAACTCGCAGGTAAACGAGATCATTAACAGTATCATAAAGGTCGGGATGACGACGATTGCGGGCAGGACGCTTCTGAGCCAGCTCAAGCTCATTCCGGGGCTGGCGGCGGCCGGAGCGGTCCTCAATGCGGTGACGGCGGGGATTATCACTTTTGTCGCCGGCGAGATCAGCATTACGATGTTTGAGAGGATCTATAAGGGCGATTCCGAGTATAAGGGTGTTGATTGGGAAGCGGAAGTGATCTCTCTTTTCAGCAAATATATGCCCGGCATTGTGACGGTTGTTCAGAATTATGCGGACAAGAACGGCGGGAAGATCGATCCGGGACAGCTGGGAAACCTGCTCTCTGAATTTTTTGCCGGGGGAAAAAACCGCTGATGAGGCGGGGCATTGAAGGCAAAGGGGGCAAAATATGATAGAAGAATTCAGGATTGAAACAATGGACCAGCTTTCGATTCTGGTGGCGGAGCAGTATTACAGGCCGGAGCTCAAGCGGCACAGGGACCTGCATATCTATCGCGGGATGAGCAACGCGGATTTTAAACTCACAACCAGTCTGAGAATAAACTGTAAATCCAAGAGCAAGGAGCTGGAAATGCCGCTTCTGCACAATTTTACCAAGTATGCGGTTCTTGAGGAGCCGATCATGGAAGGCAATGTCTGGAAGCAGATGATTCTCGGGCAGCACCACGGGATTCCGACAAGGCTTTTGGACTGGTCTTTTTCCCCGCTGATGGCGCTGCATTTTGCGACAACGGAGGATGACCTGGACGAAATGGATGCCCACGACGCCGTGGTATGGAAGATTGATGTCCATGAGCTTCACAACCGGCTTCCGGAGAATTATCAGAAGGTCATGAAGAAGTATTCGACTACGGTTTTCTCGATGAACATGCTGGAGGAGGCGTGCGAGTCGCCGGAGCAGTACGACAGGGACATGAAAATGGACAATATGCTGGTCATGGAACCGCCGTCCCTGGATCGCAGGATCATAAGTCAGTATTCGTTCTTCTCGATCGTTCCGAACGATATGCAGGATATTGAGAAGTTTCTGGATACGAATACCCATAAGACTGTGCGCTATATCATAGCTAAGGAGCTGCGCTGGCAGATCAGGGATTTTTTGGACCATCAGAATATTACGGAGCGGATCGTCTATCCCGGATTGGACGGGCTGGCGCAGTGGCTGGGGCGGCATTATTATGTGAGGGAATGACCCTGGAGGTGTCCGGTACCCTGGAGGTGTCCGGTACCCTGGAGGTGTCCGGTACCCTGAAGGTGTCTGACTACCCTGAAGGTGTCCGATACCCTGAAGGTGTCCGATACCCTGAAGGTGTCCAACTAAAGAAGGAGGTAAACAGTGAAAATCGTTTTGCAAAACCTGACCAAGCGGTATCCCAACCGCAACAAGAAGATCAAAGAGGACGTGATCGCCGTAAACAACTTCAATTTTGAGATCCCGGACGGCAAGCTGATCGGCCTTCTGGGCCCCTCGGGCTGCGGAAAGAGCACGACCCTCAACATGATCTGCGGGCTGGAGAAGCCCACGTCCGGAAAGATCTTCTTCGGCGACGACGACGTCACGGATCTCCCGCCGGAAAACAGAGGAGTAGGAATGGTGTTCCAGAGCTACGCACTGTATCCTCATCTGACAGTCCTGCAAAATATCATGTTCCCCATGGAGAACCTCAAAGGTAAGGATAAGATGACCAAGGAGGCCATGCGCGCCAAGGCGGAAGAGGCGGCCAGAATGGTCCAGATTGATCAGCTGCTCGAGAGAAAACCCAGCGAGCTCTCGGGTGGTCAGCAGCAGCGCGTCGCGATCGCGAGAGCGCTGGTCAAGGTGCCCAGAGTGCTGCTTCTGGATGAGCCTCTCTCGAACCTGGACGCGCGGTTAAGGCTCCAGACGAGAGAAGAGATCCGCAGGATCCAGAAGGAGACGGGGGTCACGACGGTTTTTGTCACGCACGACCAGGAAGAGGCGATGAGTATCTCGGACCTGATCGTTGTCATGGAAGCGGGCGTCGTCCAGCAGATCGACAAGCCCCAGCAGGTCTATGAGGACCCGATCAATCTGTTTGTCGCCAAGTTCCTCGGAACGCCGCCCATCAATGTCTTCGAAGGAGAAGTCAAAGACGGGAAGGTCTATATCGGCGGAAGAGCCCTGCTGAACGTGGTTCCCGAGGCGGACTGGGAGGAAGGAGACACGGACGCGGCTGACGGCGTCGCCCTGAAGGACGGTCCGGTCACCGTGGGCATCCGCCCGGAAGGTTTTGACCCTGAGCCGAACGGAGAGCTTCACTGCGGTCTGACTGCCGTGGAGGTCATGGGAAGAGACACGAGCATCGTCGCCACGCATGCGTCGGCCGCGAACGGCTCCATCCGCACGATCGTGGACACGGAGGAACTCAAATATGTGAGCGGGGATACAGTGAACTTCCGGATCAAACCGAGCAGGATCTATCTGTTTGACACTGCGACCGGCGCCAGAGTCCGCTGCAAATTCTCTCCGCTTCAGTGAGGAAGGAGGACGGCGCATAATGGATAAAAACAACAATAAAGCCTGGCTGTACCTGCTCCCGGCGATGGTCTTCCTGGGCGTCTTCATGGTCTATCCCCTGTTCGACGTCGTGATCTACTCCCTGGAGGAAGGGTACAACTTCGCCTCCCAGACCTATTTTGGCATAGGTAAGTACAACTACTCGTATGTCCTGCGGGACCCGTATTTCCTGCAGGCCCTCAAGAACACGTTCATTCTGGTTATCATCACGGTCCCGCTGTCGACGGCGATCGCGCTCCTGATCTCCGTGGGGCTCAACTCGATCACGAAGCTCAAGGACTTCTTCCAGACCGTATTCTTCCTGCCTTACGTCACCAACACGCTGGCAGTCGGCCTGGTCTTCATGATCCTGTTCAAGAAGACCCCTTATTCGGACGGCTTCGTGAACCTGCTGATCACGGCCTGCGGCGGTACAGCGGTGGACTTCATCGACGGACCCTACTGGGCCAAGATGTTCGTCATGTGCTTTTACACGGTCTGGGTCGTCCTTCCGTTCAAAATATTGATTCTCACGAGCGCGCTGGCCAGCGTCAATCCCGACTACTACAAGGCGGCCAGGGTGGACGGTACCTCAAAGCTCAGGATTTTCACGAGGATCACGCTGCCGATGATCTCGCCCATGATCTTCTATCTGGTGATCACCGGATTCATCGGGGCCTTTAAGGCCTACAGTGACGTGGTCGCTATTTTCGGAACGGACCTCAACGCGGCAGGAATGAACACCATCGTAGGTTATGTCTACGACATGCTGTACGGCAACAGCGGCGGATATCCGTCCTTTGCGGCGGCGGCAGCTCTGATCCTGTTCGCGATCGTGCTGACCATCACGTGCATCAACCTGCTGATCAGCGGCAAGAACAACATTTAAAGGAGGGATCAAGATGAATCAAAATACAGATTTCTCCGCGATTGAGAGACAGGCGCAGCGAAACGAAAGGACCCGCAAGGTGGTCACCTATGTGCTTTTGACCTTCTGGGCCCTGATCGTCCTGTTCCCTTTCTACTGGATGATCCTGACGTCGGTGAAGAGCTACAGCGCGTACAACTCGGAGTATATCCCAAAGCTCTATACGGTATCACCGACCATGCAGAACTATTTTGACGCGTTTACGGCGGTACCTCTGGGGAGGTATTTCCTGAACACGCTGATCTTCACCGTGGCGACGACGGTCCTTATGATGATCGTCACCGTGCTGGCGGCCTTCGCGTTCGCAAGGCTCAAATTCCCGGGCAAAAACATCCTGTTCACGCTGTTTTTGTCGCTGATGATGATCCCCAACGAGCTGGTCATCATCACCAACTTCGTCACGATCACGAATGCGGGCTGGCGCAACAGCTATATCGGCCTGATCCTGCCGTCGGTCACTTCGGTGTTCTACATCTATCTGCTCAAGGAGAACTTCGAGCAGATCCCGGAGGAGCTCTATAAGGCGGCCAAGGTGGACGGCACCTCAGACTTCAAGTATCTGTGGAAGGTCATGCTGCCGATCTGCCAGCCTACCATGGTGACCATCGCGATCCTGAAGGTCATCGAGTGCTGGAACTCCTACGTGTGGCCGCGGCTGATCACGGACGACCAGGCCTATTTCCTCGTCTCCAACGGCATTCAGGAGATCCGCGAGAACGGCTTTGGCCGCGAGAATATTCCCGCCATGATGGCGGCCGTCGTGGTCATCTCCATACCGCTGATCGTGCTGTTTCTGATCTTCCACAAGAAGATCATGGCCGGCGTCTCGAGAGGAGGTACAAAGGGATGAAATATTTTGGAAAAATCGCGGTGTTTGCGGCTGCCTGCGTCCTCTCGGGTACCTTGCTGACCGGCTGCCACGGCTCGCAGGGGAGGGCGGCGTTCGCGGTTCCCGAGCAGCTCGATGAGGGCAAGCAGATCGAGCTCACTTTCTGGGCCAAAAACGACACCAACAAGACGCAGACCGCGATCTACGAGAAGGCGATCGCGGACTTTGAGGCGCTCTATCCGAATATCGAAGTGAACATGCGTCTTTACACGGACTACGGCAAAATATACAACGATGTCATTACAAACATCTCCACCAATACGACCCCTAACGTCTGCATAACGTATCCGGACCACATCGCGACCTATATGACCGGCGACAATGTTGTGGTGCCGCTGGATACGCTGATGACAGATGCAAGGTATGGCCTTGCGGGTAGTGAGTTGAAGTTTGACGGGCCTTCCAAAGAGGAGATTGTCCCGCAGTTCCTGGAGGAGTGCACGATTGGCGGCACGACTTATGCGATGCCCTACATGCGTTCTACGGAAGCCTGTTATGTGAACAAAACTTTCGTGGAGAAGCTGGGGTATGAGGTTCCCGATATTTTGACCTGGGACTTTGTCTGGGAGGTGTCGGAGGCGGCGATGGCCAAGGATTCTTCGGGGAATTTCGCGGTCAACGGGCAGAAAGTCATGATTCCCTTTATCGACAAGTCCACGGACAATATGATGATCCAGATGCTGAAGCAGCAGGACGCGGGCTATTCGTCGGACAGCGGGGAGGTGCTGATCTTCAACGACACGACCAGGGACATTTTGAAGACGGTTGCCGGGCATGCGGCGACAGGCGCTTTTTCAACGTTCAAAATATCGAGCTATCCTGCGAACTTCCTGGATGCGGGGCAGTGCATCTTTGCCATCGATTCTACGGCGGGTGCCACGTGGATGGGCAGCAACGCGCCGCTGTCGGATATCAGCAAAGACCAGTTTGTGGAGTTCGAGACAGCTGTTAGGATGTTTCCTCAGTACGATCCTTCGAACCCGAAGATGATCTCGCAGGGGCCGTCGGTCTGTATTTTCAACAAGGAGGATCCGCAGGTTGTGCTGGCTTCCTGGCTGTTCACGCAGTTTCTGATGAGCAATGATGTGCAGATCGCGTATTCCCAGACGGAAGGTTATGTGCCGGTGACGCTTAAGGCACAGACCTCTGAGGTGTATCAGGACTACCTGGCGCGGAGCGGGGAGAACAACGAGCTTTACTATGATGTCAAGATCAGTGCTTCCAAGCTCCTGATTGACAACGTGCAGTATACGTTTACGACGCCGGTCTTTAACGGGTCCACTTCCCTGCGTGATGCGGCGGGGCAGCTGATTGAGGATGTGGCTAAGGCATCCCGCAGAAAGAAGAAGGTTGATGACGCTTATCTGGAATCGTTGTTCGATGATGTCACTTCGCTTTATCGACTGGATCAGACCAGTATGGGAGCGGGAGGAGAAGGCTTGCCGGATCGGGATTTGGGGCCGCTGCCGACGGCCTCTAAGGTGCTTTTGATCACGCTGGTTGTCACTTGGGTTCTGATCGGTGTGTATTATGTGCGGATGAAGAGGAAGAATGCGGAGGAATAGAGTGGGTGACCCTGGAGTGGGTGACCCTGGAGGTGTGGGTGACCGGGGGCATGACCTTAGAGGTGTGCATGACCCTGGAGGTGTATGCAGAGGGAAGGAACACCTTAAGGGTGGGCGGAGGGTCAAGTACCCGTAAATTAATGTACTATTTTGACAGATCTTCGCTATAATAGAAGTGGTTTCGGAAGATGTTTCTTTCTAAATCATAGTAACACTTGTGGCCAATGCCGCTTACAACTGTGGCGGCGGAGGACGAATTGTACTTAACATGGAGGACGTTATGAAAAAAGCAATTGTCATTATGCTGACCGGTGCAATGATGCTGGCGGCAGTAGCATGCGGCGGTGGCAACAGCAGCAATTCTACCCCTGCAGCTGAAACGCAGACGGAAGAGGCGAATCCTGCAGAAGAGACGGCAGAAACCGTGGAGAGCACTGTCATGGAGACAGAGGAGACTGAGGCTAATATTCCCGAGGAGCCTATGAGCTATGAGGATTATATTGCAGCAGCAACAGACTCGGAAGTCATTATTCAGGGCTCGATTCAGGGCAAGCAGTCCTATTATGTGCAGGATGGTGCAGGAACCGCCAATGTTTACCTGCAGGATGATAAGGGCGGCGCTTATTTCCTGTACCAGCTTCCTTGCACGGAGAAGGAATATGAGCTGATGGAAACCGGCAAAACAATTAAGGTCAAGGGATATAAGTCTGAATGGTCCGGTGAAATTGAAGTCGTTGATATTGAAGCATGGATGTTCGTTGATGGCGATTTCATTGCTGAGGCAGAAGACGTTACAGCGCTTCTTGGAACTGATGAGCTTGCGAGCAAGATGAATAAGAAGGTTGTTTTCAAGGGCATGACTGTGGAAGCAAGGACCGATAAAGATGGTAACCCTATTCTGGACAAAGACGGTAAGGAAGTTGCTTTCACTTATAATAGTGAAGGAACCGGAGAAAGAGGAGCTGACACTGATCTGTATTTCAACGTTTCACTCAATGGACAGACTTATACGTTCACTGTAGAGTCTTATCTCTGCGGACCTGATACTGACGTCTATAAGGCAGTTGAAGATCTTCACGTCGGTGATGTTATCGATATGGAAGGTTTCCTGTACTGGTATAACGGACCGAACCCGCATATTACGGCAATTCTTGCACAGTAATAAGGTTTAGAAGAAGTGCCCCGGCTTGTTGGCTGGGGTGCTTTTTGTTTGGCGAATTACCTGGTGAATTACCCTAGAGGTCTTGATCAAACAAGGACCCTAAAGGTCGGGGAAAGGAAGGCCGGGGGAGGGGGAAGAGCCACCCTAGAGGTTTAGAGGTTGGGAGAGGCCTTGGCGTTGAGGGGAAACTCATGAGCAGGCATGGTTAATAGCGAGCGATCTGTTAGATCTCTCGCTCAATCTTCCAGGAGGTCAGTATTTTGGCAAAATATTAACTAAGCAGGCACTCTAGAACTTAACGGCTTTTCTGATTATGCCGTAGGAGATGCCTGTCATTCTGTTGGCCCGGTTCATCGAAATACCGGCTTTCCACATTTCCCGTAGTGCCCGGTCACGCTTGTCTTTCTCCAATGCTTGGAATTGCGTCACGTTACTGCAACCGGAAATGTTATACATAATTTCTTTGGCACGCTCATCATTGAGACGAGGCTTTTCGTCGTCGATATCCAGGCAGTGGTCGTTGTTAGGGGCACAATTGAAGCTGAAAAAATCTTTCCTGCTCACGAAGGATTGCACAAAACTGGCGTCAATGAGTTGATTGGCGTAGTAATTGGGATAGCTGCTGTATTTGTAATCTTTTGGCTTCTTGCAGATTCCAGCTTTGACCGGATTCTGGTGTACATAACGGATGACTGTGAGGAGCTGGCTCTCGCTGTTGATCGGCCTGCTCTTGAAAGGGGACTGGAACAGACTGCCGACGCGCGCATATTTTTGGTTGTAGTAATACACATAGCTTGGAGAGATGTGCTGGAAAATGCGGCCGAGAGGCATTTTACCGACTTTTATGACGAGGTGGACGTGATTTGACATCAGGCAGTAGCCGAGGAGCTTGAAATCGCAGATTGTTTCATATTTGTGAAGGATTTCCAAATACTTTTCGAAGTCAGCTGCATTCTCAAAGATATCCTGTTTGTTGATACCGCGGACAGTGATGTGGTAAATGCCAAGAGGGCTGATTTTGCGTTTGGGAGTTGCCATAGACGTGACCTTTTTAACCTTTCTTTTGTAGACAGTTGTACAATATTCAGAAATAAAGACAACCTTTTGTGAATTGTAGAAAATAGTGTTAGTGTTGAAGTTTTGCAGAGAAGCCTGCAGGAAACTTTAAGAAATCGAGTGCCTTACAGCTGATAGCTAAGCGCAGGCACTATGAAATGAGAAGCTGCGCCTGCCATTAAGAAGAAAGACGGCGTCAGATCTGATTTTTATATGTTATCACGGATTTTTTGGGGGTTCAAGGATAAAAACGGGAGCTGACTCGACCTTTGGGGTGACTCGACCTTTGGGGTAATGGGATGAGCTGACTTGACCTCCGGGGTGACTCGACCTTTGGGGTAATGGGGAGATAGTAATTGAGGAGCTTTAGGGTTATTTGATGTTTGATGTATAATTTAAGAAGACCAATAAATCTGAAGGAGAAAAATCTATGAATGTTGCGGAAACTCTTGAAGCACTCAGGAAAAGGGCGCTTCGTGATCCGGCGCTGAAAGAGGCTTTGCTGGCAACCAGGGACCATCCTAACTCTTTAGGGGAGTTTTGCAGGATTAGTACAGAAGTCGGTCTTCCTCTTTATGATATGGATATCATTGAATATGGTGAGTTTGCTTATGCTTCCATGAGGCGCAGCACGAATGGGGGCGGAGAAAATTCGCCATTGTTAGATGGAGAAGATGATGCCTATGAGATTTTTTTATTTGAACTGGAACGAGGATAGGGCGGCTAGGTAGCTTAGATACCTTAGAGGTCTTCAAAGGGAGTCTTTGAGAGGAGGGGGAGACACCTTAGAGGTCTTTAAAGAAAAAGATACCTCTGAGGTTATGATAGCAGGGGATGTACAGTATACGAAGGTTATGAGGAGGGAAATATGAAATTTTTGCAAAAGCTTGGCAAGGCAATCATGCTGCCGGTAGCCTGTCTGCCGCTGTGCGGCATATTGATGGGTCTGGGGTATCTTATGTGCCCCTCTACGATGCAGGGCGGCGAAGCAGCCGGTTTTATACCGATGCTGGGAATGTTTCTGGTGAAGGCGGGCAGCGCACTGATCGACAACATCGCAATTCTGTTTGCAGTGGGCGTCGGCGTCGGAATGGCAGACGAGAGAGACGGCACGTCCGCGCTCGCTGCGCTGGCTTCCTGGCTCATGATTACGACGTTGCTTAAGCCTGACAATGTGAAACCGTTTCTGGAGCTGTTTTCTGTCGGCGAGGAGACTCTTCTTGCATTTGGCAAAATAGAGAATCCCTTCATCGGCATCCTGGCCGGATTGATCGGAGCTTCGAGCTACAATCGGTTTAAGGATACGTCGCTTCCCGAGTGGCTGTCCTTCTTCAGCGGTAAGCGCAGCACGGTTATTGCATCCGGCATCGCATCTGTGGTGGTTTCCGCTATTTTGATGGTAGTATGGCCGACGCTGTTCGGCGCACTGGTTAAAATGGGACTTACGATCGTCGGGATGGGCAACATCGGTGCGGGCGTTTACGCTTTTTTGAACCGACTGCTGATTCCGGTCGGGCTGCATCATGCGCTTAACAATGTTTTTTGGTTTGAGACGATCGGGCTGGGCGATATCACGCATTTCTGGGCCGGGGAAACTTCCGCGGATGTGTCGTGGTCGCTCGGAATGTACATGTCGGGATTCTTCCCTTGCATGATGTTCGGCGTTCCCGGGGCGGCGCTCGCCATTGTTCACTGTGCCCCTAAGGAGAAACGGAAGCAGGTCATCGGAATGGTTGCTTCCACCGCAATCTGTGCTTTTGTCTGCGGCATTACGGAACCTTTTGAATTCATGTTCATGTTCGCTTCGCCGGTTCTATATTTTGCCTATGCAATTTTGTACGGAATTTTCAGTTACATAACTGTGCTGAGCGGGTTTCGGGCAGGGTTCGCTTTTTCTGCAGGTGCGACGGATCTGGTATTCTCGGCCTCGCTCCCGGCGGCGCAGAAAACTTGGATGATCATACCTTTAGGGTTGGCTGCGTTCGTGGTATTCTACCTGGTCTTCAGGGTGATGATCACGGCGCTTGATCTCAAAACACCCGGAAGGGAGGAGAGCAGCGGCGCAGATGAAGAAAAGTCTGCAAAAGCGGCGACAGCTTCGGCTGCAGCTGCGAAGACGGACAAAATAGAGAACGCCGGGGAGAATGGCAAAGAAGATATCGTAGTAGAAGGTTTCAATTTGAATGCAATTCTGGATGGACTCGGCGGCAGGGAGAACATTCAGACGCTGGACAACTGCGTCACAAGGCTCCGTGTTGAAGTGAAAGACTCGGATGCGGTCAATGAAGGCATGCTAAAGGCAGCCGGTGCTAAGGCCGTGGTCAGACCGGGGGCGGGCAGTGTGCAGGTCGTGATTGGGCTCAAGGTGCAGAAAGTGGCGGATGAGTTGAGAAAGATGCTTTCATAGAGACACCTTTAGGGTATACAGATGATAGAGACACCTTTAGGGTATAGAGACACCTAGGGTAGGGTATACAGATACCTTTAGGGTGGTTTCCAGATACCTTTAGGGTGGTTTCCATACAGACATAGAGACACCTCTAGGGTAGTTCAACTGCAGACATAGAGACACCTCTAGGGTAGTTCAACTGGCCAAAACCAAGCTCTCCGGAGAAACTTGAGAATTTCAAGTTTCTCCGGAGAGCATTTTTTGTATGTTGGCTTCGGTCGGGTCGACGCTGTAAGGCCATTCGATCAGGCGAACCTGGTTAGCGATGCATAGTTCTCTTTTTTGACTGTCTAAAAGTTTGCGCTGCGCTAGCGCCTCCTCTCCGCCGAAGAATTCGACGGGAAGGTAGTGTTGGACGCCCTGGTATTCGATCGCGGTCCTGAGGGACGGGATATACAGGTCCAGGCTTTGGCGGCCGAGCCATTCGGGGCGGTATTGGTAGAGCGTATCGGGATGGCGGCCGCGTACTGCGTGGAACAGGGTCAGTTCGTGTTTCCATTTGGGGCGGATCACGTCCTCGGCGGTGAGTTTGGTCCTGATCTTAGTTCGGGCCAGGCGCCAGTTTGTGCGGAGGCCGTCTTTCTCCTCGTAGAGGGCCAGGTCAGTGTACCACCACTGAAAGAAGGGCATGATGACCTTGGTCAGGCTCAGGAAGAATTCGAGCTCTGAGGTAAAGTATCCGCACTGCAGGATGTGATCGATATTGCGTCTGACGTGGACTGTTTTGACCGGGTTGTGGTGAAACGGGAGGTTCCTTTGATATTTTGCCAGGCGATCGGGGAGATAGGGAGAGCGGAGCACAGTTCCGCCTTCCCACAGGTGATCGTGGTACCAGGGCAGCGAATAGTCGTACAGGGAATAGCCGCCGAAAACCTCCTGCGAAGTGTTCGTGTAGAGCAGGTGGAACATCAAAAGGACGGTGTCCATGTCATTTTTGTCAAAGACGGCCAGATAGTGGACCTTCTCTTCGTCCGGGAAGAGGCTGCGGACAGGTTTGAAGATTTCTGCCTTTTTACAGACTTCCGCTATGACAAAAAATTGTGAGACGAAGCTCTCGGGAAACAGGAAGCAGGCTTTGCGGTCCGTGTCAAGATCGGCGAACTGGGCCATGAAGGCGTCCACATATGGGTTGGAGCGCGGGACGGCGTCGGGGCCGGTTTCGGCATTTGCAGCTGCCCGTTCGATCAGCTTCATGGTTGCATGGCGGTAGGAAAGATCTGACCAGGATAATTGTACGAGAAATCGATCATAATGGCCTTCTATATACTCCTCGCGGAGTTCGTCAAAATCCTTTTGATAGGATTCGTGCTCTTCGAGAAGTTCGTCGAGTGTGGCGAAAGTACTCATTCTATGGTGCTGCGGGTAACGATCCCATAGCATTTTGAGGCGGTCGAAGGTATATGTTTCCTGCGGCCTTGTATGGATGGGTGGGTACATGGGGGCTCCTCTCTGTTTTGGCTCTTGAGAATAGTGTACAAAACGGGGTGTGCATTTGTATGTACATACCCTAGAGGTCGGGTTACTATTCACAGTTTCAAACATCTTTTCCGCCATTTCCTAACGATTAAATTCATCTCGAAAAACCCCAGTTTTTCCCATAAATAAACGCTAATTGTCAAGGTAGTTGTCAGTAAAAAGCTGAAATCTTTTGTTGCTCTGGGCTCCTCTTGCTTGTCCGGTTCTACCATGAACAGAATGAGCTGTAAATGACAAGCGGCTTTGCCGTCGCTGCGCGATCATTGACAGCTTATCCTGCTCATGGTACAGGTCAATCAAGCAAGATAAAGCCGCTTTATGAAGCTTTTGCTTCCTGGCTATTACCATCGGTTTCTGTTACTTCATATTTTTTGTCCGGATTCAGGTATACCTCTTCGATGTTACTCCAGTTACGAGTGTCACGTCCATTCCAGCGTTCCGGATGAGCGGCTTTTGCAGATTCGTATACTTTCGCACGTTTTGCAAGGATCTCCTCGCTTTTCCCCGCATGGCGGTCAGCCGGAGTGAGGAATTTAATGCCGCTGTGATGATGCTCGTATCTGTACCAATGTACGAAGATGCTGCACCACTCACGTGCTTCTTCAAGACTTTCGAAGCCCTTTGGCTGGTAGTTTGGCCGATACTTGAGCGTCTTGAACAGGGATTCGGAGTATGGGTTGTCGTTGCTGACTCGTGGTCTGCTGTTGGATGGGGTTATCCCCAGCGCATACAGCGTTTCCAGCATAGTGGTGCCTTTCATTGGACTTCCATTATCTGAATGAAGAACAAGGGGCATTGTTGTCAGTCTTCCCTGTGCAAGGCATGTACGCCTGATCAGTACGCTGGCATGCTCAGCTGACTCTTCTTCCCAAACCTCCCAGCCAACAATGTCACGGCTGAAGAGGTCGATAATCAGATATAAGTAGAAGAAGAATCCCTTTACCGGGCCCCTGAGATATGTGATGTCCCAAGTCCAAACCTGATTAGGGGCCGTTGCAACATAGGAGGTGGGTTTTCCTTGCTTCCCGGGTTCCTGACTCCGTCCGCGATGATTTTGCATCTTCTCCTCACGAAGGATGCGGTAAAACGTTGATTCTGAAGCAATATACTCGCCTTCGTCTGCCAGGGCAGGAACGATCTCGCACGGAGGCATGCTTGCAAAACGCTCCTCATTGACGGTGTTGATCACTTTCTGCCGTTCTTCCGGTGTCAGCTTATTTACCGGATCAGAATGGTCAGCATATGCACGGCGGTCCTCATAAGAATGGTGTTCCTTGTTCAATGACTGCCACCTGTAATAAGTACGTTCGGTGATCCCGAGTCGTTCACAGGCTTTTGATAACCGTGCTCCGTTATTTACGGCCTCGTCAATAAGCTGTATAGCCGCACTGCGATCTGCGGCGCTTATTGACCGTCCTCTGGATCCCCCCAGATCGCATTTGCTTTTTTTGACAACACGAGCAGGGCCGCAGCTTCCGCCAGGGCTTTCTCCTTTCGCTGGAGTTCCTTTTCGAGTTTCTTACGCTCTTTTTGGGAATCCTTTAGTTCACGGTTGAGTCGTGCAGCTTCCTTTGCGATGCCTCCGTTGGCATTCATGCAGGCATCTTTCCAGGCCTTGATCTGTTCAACGTACAGGCCTTTTTTACGGGCATACTCAGCCAGCTCGGTCTCGTTAAGGCTGGCGGTTTCTACAACAATAAGGAATTTATCCTGTGTGCTCCAGTCGTCAGGAGCAGCATCCTTTCCAGGAGCAGCGTACCCTTCCTTTCTGGCTTTATCCCGCCAGTTGCGGAGTGTCTGTTCTGAGAGCCCTTCCTCTTTTGCGATCTTGGTGATGGATTCGTTGTTCGGAGGAAGCATCCGGCGAAGGATTGCCTCCTTGTATTCTGGACTGTAATTCATCTGTGAAGCTCCTTCCTGTGGTACCCTAATCCTACCACAAAAACTGTTTTGCTTCACTGACATCTAGCCTAACACACAGGGATCTTCAGAAATGAACATATTGTGAACCTGCAGATTCCGTTTGAAAAAACGCTTGCTGCATGCAGGGAATCAGGTCTGGACCTTCCGGAGAACATAACTCCATATGTGATACGATCTGAAACGCCATTTGCTTATGCTGTAGGAAAGCATGCGATGATCCTGTCTGAGGGAATGGGGGATGTAAATGAGGACGTGTTTGATGCAATTATAGAGCATCAGCTGTATCAAATCAGCAAAAGAGATCCGGATACTTGCCTGTTATTAATCGGGTGCAATCTCGTCATATCTTGTATAGCATTGTCCATTATGGCAATAGCCGGCTTTTTTGCATTGTTCGGCAGTTATTCGGTCGATATTTTTGGTGATATTCATTCCGAAAAGGAAAACGGTGCACTTGTTCTTATAATTACCGGAGGAATGTTAATGGTGTTAATGTTCGCCAAAATCGAAGTCTACAAACATGCTGTTAAAAAGCATATCTTCGAAGCGGATGAATTTGTTGTAAGATGCGGACATGGGGAAGCGCAAATACTGTACATCGATTATATTAAGCTCTCAGGGTCAGATAAATGGAATCCGGTTGAATCTATACGTTTATATATTAGGCCGGATGCCGACAGCAGAATTGCCCAGATAGAGCGGTTAATGGCATAAATGCAAAATCGACCTTTCAAAATCGACCTTTAGGGTAGTGGATACCCTAGAGGTCGATTTTGATTTTTGATGAGAGACCTTCAGGGTAGTGGACACCCTGGAGGTCGATTTGTGATGAGAGACCTTCAGGGTAGTGGATACCCTAGAGGTCGATTTTGATTTTTGATGAGAGACCTTCAGGGTAGTGAATACCCTAAAGGTCGGTTTTACAGATTTAAAAAAGAAATTCACATAATAAACACATCAGCCTTTCAAAAATCTGCTATAATAGCAATGTTTTGTAGATTGGAAAGCTATACCGAATGAGATGCTGCGGAGGCCTTGTGGCCTTGAGGCCGAAGGCCTGGAGGCCGGAAGCCCGGAGGTCCGGGCGCAACAGCGGGCGGCAGGAAGTCGGAGCCGGAAAATATTATTGAGAGGAGAGTGACCGTTATGGCCGAAAATGAGAAGAAGAACAGCAAGTATGAGGGGATGAGTGCCAGTAAGGCTAAGCGCGAGCGCCAGAAGGATGAGCGCGAGAAGCAGAAGCGCATCCAGATAATGAACAGGGGTATCGCTGTTTTGGCCGTACTTGCAATCATCGGGTGCATTGGTGCCGGATATGGAAGGCAGTGGTACAAGGAGAAAAACAAGATCAAACCTTCCACGGACTACAGTGCCATGCTGAATGAGGACGGAACGATCCAGAATGTCAATGCGGCGGACTATGTCAAGGATTTTGATGTGAACAGCGTCAAGATTGCCAGTGCGGATGTGGCGTACACGGATGAAGACCTGCAGAATGACATTCAGAACCAGCTGGACCAGTTCAAAGAATTGAGTACAGACGCTTCTCTTGCCGTCAAGAGCGGCGACGAGGTCAGCATTGACTATGTTGGAACCATGGACGGCGTCGAGTTCGACGGAGGAAGCGCGCAGGATTACAGACTGACGATCGGCTCCGGTTCTTTTATCGATAATTTTGAGGATCAGTTGATCGGGGCGCATCCCGGAGACAACGTAACCGTAAATGTCACTTTCCCGGACCCTTATGAAAACAATCCCGATCTGGCCGGCAAAGCAGCTTCTTTTGCAGTAACGGTCAAGGGTATTTATCAGGCCTCTGAGTTCAACGACGAATTTGTAAAGAAAAACCTGTCCTCTTACGCGGAGACGGCCGAAGGATATAAGCAGTATCTGAAAGATACGAATTATAATAACAAGCTCAGCACGGCGATCGATACCTATATTAAAGATAATATTTCCGCTGATAAATATCCGGATGAGTACCTCAAGCATTTGGAGTCTCTTCAGATGACGATCGACGAGGAAGAGTATAATTATATGGCACAGATGTATGCGGCATCCGGTATGAACTTCCCTTATACCAGTGTGATGGCGTACAAGGGTGCGGAAACGGAAGAAGCGTATCAGGAGATTCTCAAGACGGAAGCAAAAGAAAACTGCCTCTACAGCATGGCTTTTCAGGATCTTGCCGCGCAGGCAGGGATCGCTGCGACGGACGAAGACTACCAGAAATTCATCACTGAGAACGAAGTGAGCGACGAAGTCGCAGAGCAGTATGGAAAGCCTTATATTGTGCAGCAGTATATACTGCCCGATCTTGTCAGGGATTATATTAAGGAACACGTTACGGTAGAGTAATTATTTGGCCGGGTGCTGAAAACAGACCTATGAAGAGCGTTGGCCCGGAGAGACAAACAGAGTCTCTCCGGGTTTTTTCGTAGGAAGACCTTCATAGGAAGAGCTTCGTAGGAAGAGCTGAAAGGAGCTGAAATGAGAAGATTCGAACTGTGGCTCGATGAGAGCGGCGATTTCACAAATGACCAGAGAAAAGTGGAGCGCAATGAGAATCCCTCGCTGGTCGGGGGACTGCTGATCGAGAACAATACTTTTGCTGATCAGGAAATCAGCATGATCCTGCCGGAGGAGGGGACGTATCATTCGGTGGATATGAATGATCAGCTGGTCCGATTCCGGAAGATCGACGAGCGGCTGCAGCGCAATCCCGCCAATAAGCTGGTCGTTTTCAGCAACCGGGAATGTATCATGATCCTGGACAACAATATCACCTACCTGAATATTATTTCGCAGGGAATTCTTCAAATCCTCAAGTATCTGAACGCTCGGTACGGGGATGTCTTTCTCAGAGTCATCATTGCCAACCGCGTGGACACAACTACGGGGGAAGATCCCACTGTGAGCGTCGTAAAGAACCGGGAATATGTCAAAAGATTGAGAGAGAAACTTCTGATCGAAGGCCTGCAGGAGTCGATCACCGAGGAGGAATGGGAGCTTCAGAATGCATCTGCGCGCAGCGACAAGCGGCTCATGCTGGCGGACATTGTCTGCAACACTTTTTTTACAAGGTACAGGAAGAATAAGTTCACCGCAGAGGAGCGGGAATATATCGAGAGTGTATATACGAATCGGGACAAGACGATGACTTTCAGCGTATTTGAGTCGGTCCTGGAGAAAGAATTTACGGATTCTCTGCTGGACAATAAGGTTGGGGAGGCGGTATCCAGAATCTGCCTGTCTGACGATAAGGAGATGGTGCGTCGATGTTTTGACCTCTTGAAAAAGCGGTTCGACGGCCAAGGACTCAACAATGTCAGGTTCCAGTACAACTTTATAAACGCTTACATAGAGTACTACATAAATGTGGTCAGAGATTATAATCTGATCGTGCGCTTTTTGAATAATCTTCTGGAGTACTATGTACCGCTGCTGGCGGAGCAGAGGGAGGCGGCGAGATCACGTCTGGATGACCGGCTAAGGCTCAACATTAAGTTTTATTTGTGGACGGCCTACGCGCGTCTGGGCGATGTGGCAAACAGCGAAAGGATGCAGAGAGAATGCGAGGCGGAACTTCCCCGATTTCCCTCTTCGCTCTATACCATCAGCAACCGGATCAAATTCGGGACGAGGAAGATCATTACGCTTTGCAATGCCTTTAAATACGAGGAGGCGCTGGAGTTTTCAAATGAGCATGTCCAAAAATGCAGAGAAGTCGATGAGCTTCTGACGCTGATCTCCGGGGACGAATCTACACATTTCGACGCGCTGGCGGGGGCGCTTGCGGCGCGCACGCAGGTCATCGCTTTTTTGCTTCGGGGAAAGCCGGAGCTGTATGAAGAGGGCGTACTGAATTCGGAAGAGGCGATTGCGGAATTTGTGGAATACAGGGATAAAAAGAGGCAGTATCTGTATCGTGTTCTTCTGGAGACGGAAGTCGGCAATTATGACAATGCCTATGAGTATTTGTGCAAAGCTGTCGGGACGGGGGAGACACCGGCGGAAGACCCGGAAGGGGAGAGCGGCGTGACTGGGGCGCTGGAAGCGGGCAGGGAAGCGATGGGCGACGAGGAGCCCGAGGATGGCGGAGATGTGCCTGCGGAGATGCGTGCTGTTTTTCCGGCGGATTCGCGTGTTGATCTGCCGGCGGATGCCGATGCCAGGGAGGTCTGGGCACTGGCGGAGAAGGAATCGGCTTATGAGGCCTATATGTTCATAAGGCTGATGGCCGAGTCCGCGGAGAGCTGGGGCAAGGCTGAGGAGATGTTCAAGGCGCTTTCCGGCAGTGAGTATATCAAAAAATTGATGAATAAGGAGACTCTGTACCACCCTGAAGGTGTCACTCTGTGGAAGTACGCCGGCTACTGCGCAAGGAAGGGAATGAAAGGTGCGGCGGCGAGTGCGTATGAGAAGGCGGAAAAGGCCTGTTTTGCGAAGTGGCCTGATCTGACCCTGAATGTGATCGGGATGGGAATCTATTTTGAGCATATGTCATTTTTGCTCAAGGGCGGTTCTTCCGAGGCGAAAGAGCTGAGAAAGAAGATGATCAAGAGCTGGAAATCGATCGAGAAAGAAAAAGGAGCGGAGATGCTGGCGCGCGTCTTCGGGGAGGTGAACCTGGATTCGAGATCCGTTGATTATTTCCGGATGTTGAGCAGGAAGATGACGCATTGAGGTCGAGGTACCCTAGAGGTCGAGGTACCCTGGAGGTCGAGATACCCTAGAGGTCGAGGTACCTCTGAGGTCGAGGTACCCTAAAGGTCGGTTTTCAAGGAGTAGGTAATGAGCTTAGGAAAAGTGGAACCGTCAGGAGTCAAAGATGTATCGGAAAAGTTTCAGTTCAGGCTGTCGGACGATGAGAGCAATCAGTATTCTCACAGCGCGGCTGTTCTTGGTGTGAGTTTGCCGCGGAGCTTTTTCGAAGAAATGAAAATTGTTACATTCTCTGAGCTGCCGGATGCTCTATATTTTGCCGTGTCAGAGAGGGAAGCCTCTGAAATACAGAGGGATGGGCTGATTATTCCGGGGATACAGGAAATCGGGAAGAACGCCATTCAAATCGGGAGCGGCAATTGGGCCGGAAATGAGCAAGGAGCGGTTCGCCGGCTTGTTTGCACGTATAAGCGCATCGGGGGAAGGCAAGGAGTTGTCAGGATTAAGGTCAGTATGCGGCGATTACAGAAAAAGTATCGCGGAGCCGGCTACATATCTGAGACGTTTTGGAACTTTGAGGATTATCGGCGCCGTTTTCTGCTTGGGGAGAGAGGCACGCTCGTATTCTGTGATTCTATAAAGATTGAGCCGCAGTTTTGCTTTGTGCTGGATCCGATCCATTTCCCTGATCGGCCCGTCAAGGGGAACCTGACGGATCGGGATTTTTGGCGCGACTGCCAAAATAGAGAATATGATCATTATGGTACCGGCGAGAAAAGGTGGGATAATGTCTGCCATTTGGTAATAGGAAATGGTATCAGACAGTTGGATGATACGTCGTTTTTAGAATGCCGGAATCTTGAATCCGTTAGGATCTCAGATACGGTGGAGTATCTCGGATGCGACAGTTTTGGAAGGTGTCCGAAGCTGCGCTCGGTGGTCCTCGGCAGAGAAGTTAAAAACAGCGCGAACAGGGTCTTTTGCAATAATCCGAATCTAATTCAAGTCATGATCGACGCTTCTCTTAAGGAGGCGTTTCAAAAAGAAAAACTGCGCGGGGATTTTCAGGGATTTGGATCCTGGTTCAAAAACTGCCCGAAATTATTCGCGCTTAGTTTCAGTGACGGAACAGTCTTGCCGCTTTTGCCTGAGTAGGTGAGAGACCCTGTAGGTGAGAGACCCTGGAGGTCTATCGGAGAATGAGAGACCCTGAAGGTCTGTCGAAAAGAGAGACCCTGGAGGTCCTTTGGGAATGCGCGGGAAAAGAGAGACCCCAGAGGTCATTCGAATTTCTGGATGACCTCTGGGGTGTTGAGACCTTTAGGGTACTTGTTTACATTATATTGGGAACTGTTAATCCATTAAGATTTTAGCATATTTTGGAGAATGGAAGTAAAATGAATGATGAATGCCTGATTTGTAATGCTCCTTTGGAATATCTGGAAATTGATGTGCCGATGGAGTGTGCGATCTGCCATAAGAAAATGCTGAGCAAGACGAGATGTATAAATGGACATTTTGTCTGCAATGAATGCCATATGCGGGGGCTGGACGCCATAATCGGGATCTGCAAAACGGAAAAGTCCAGAAATCCGGTGGAGATCATTGAGAAGATGATGAAACAATCCTTCTGCCATATGCACGGACCGGAGCATCATGTGATGGTCGGTTCGGCTTTGCTGACGGCTTACAAGAACGCAGGGGGAGAAATCGATCTTGACAGTGCGTTAAAAGAAATGATCAATCGGGGAAAGGGAGTGCCGGGAGGAGTCTGCGGATTTTGGGGCGCCTGCGGAGCGGGGATCAGCAGCGGGATTTTTATCTCCATTATTTCTGGCTCTACGCCGCTTGGAGGAGCGAACTTCGGGCTGTCAAATAGAATGACTGCGAGATCTCTGGACGCAATCGGAACGGTTGGCGGGCCGAGATGTTGTAAAAGGGACTCTTTTTTGGCTGTTACGGAGGCGGTGCGGTTTGTGGAAGAGAATTTTGGCATAGTGATGGAGCTGATGCCGATCGTGTGTGAGTTTTCGCATTTGAACAATCAGTGCATTGGCGCGAGGTGCCCGTTTTCTAAGGCCAGGGTGAGTGGGCCGGAAGGCTGAGCTTGCCTGAGCGGCCAGGGAGGGGAGTTGACCGGGGGGCTGATGGAGCGCGAAAAACTACCCCAGAGGTCGAGGTACCCCAGAGGTCGAGGCACCCCAGAGGTCAAGCCACCCTAGAGGTCGGTCTAAGGCGGACCTTCCTCAAATATAAGAAGCAGGCGAGGATCTGGAAAATGGTCGAGCAAGGGATGCCGAGGCCGATGTAGAATAGTCGGCCGGTCATGCGGCACATGACGTAGGCGACCGGAATGCGGATCAGGAAGGCCGCAGCGATTCCCTGAATCATTACGAAGCCCGTGCAGCCGAGACCGTTGTAAAAGCCGATAAAGCAGAAGAGGAAGCAAGTCAGGAGGCAGTCGATCCCGTAAGCTTTGAGGTAGTCGAAGCCGGCAACGACAACTTCAGGGTCACCGGAGAAGATGCCGCACAGGAGGTCCCCATGAAAGAAGGACAGCCAAAACATCACCGCCCCAAAGGCTGTCGACAAAAGGATCGCAATCTTTAAGCCCTGTATGGCGCGATCTGATTTTCCGGCGCCATGGTTCTGCGCCACGTAGGCGCTCATAGCCTGCATGAAAGCAGAGGGAATGAGCATAATGAAGGCACAGACTTTTTCGGCGACGCCTACACCGGCAGAAGCGATGAGACCGAGGGTGTTGACGATCGCAAGCACTACAAGGAAAGATATTCCGACCAACAGGTCCTGTAAGGCGATCGGAGCTCCAAAGCGAGCGATCCGGGCCGCGAAAGGGCGGTCGATGCGGATATCTTTGCGCGTAAAGGTGAAGGGAAGCGTCCTTCGGCGCAACACAAGGAGAGAAATCAGGACACTGATAGTCTGCGAGGAGACGGTCGCAAGCGCGGCGCCGGCCGCACCCAAATGAAATCCGGCGACGAGTAGAAGGTCGCCTGCAATATTGCAGACG
>JAFUFL010000044.1 GCA_017469935.1 Lachnospiraceae bacterium | reverse complement strand
CTCAACTTCGTTAAGCAAAGCACACATGTGCCTGCAGGCAAATATTGTCTTGTCAAGATGCGGCTCGCACGCGGCGTCATGTGCGCGAATCCCGAAATACCCAAAGGAGGATCATGACAAAAGAAAGATATGAATCTCTGGCGCTGCAAAACCTCAGAGAAATAGCAAAAAAGAGAGGAATGAAGAGAATCTCCACTCTCAAGAAGGCAGAACTGATCGAAGCGCTTCTGAAAAGAGATGAGGAAGACGCGGCTCAGCTCGCCGCCCAGAACGGCGGCCGTATGCCCAAGGCCGACCAGAAGAAGCCCGACACGCCGATCGTCCACAAGAATGAATTTGCGAGCGAACTCGACAGCGGCCAGATCGCGAACGGCATACTGGAAGTAATGCCTGACGGATACGGATTTATCAGGTGCGCCAATTATCTTCCGGGTGACAACGATATATATGTTGCTCCCAGCCAGATCCGAAGATTTAACCTCAAGACGGGAGATATCGTCAAAGGAAATATCAGGGTCAGGACGCAGGGAGAGAAATTCGGAGCGCTCCTTTTCGTAAAGTCCGTCAATAACATGAAGCCCGAGGAGGCCACTAAGCGCTATAATTTCGAGGATATGACGCCGATCTTCCCTGACGACAGGATCCGCCTGGAGAAGCCCGGGGCAAGCATATCCATGAGAGTTATGGACCTTCTGAGTCCAGTCGGCAAAGGGCAGAGAGGAATGATCGTATCTCCGCCAAAGGCAGGAAAGACGACCCTCATGAAGGAGGTCGCCAAATCCGTAAAGGCCAACAATCCGGAGATCCATCTGATCATCCTGCTCATTGATGAGCGGCCGGAGGAAGTGACCGACATCAAGGAAGCCATCGAAGGCCCCAACGTGGAAGTAATCTACTCGACTTTCGACGAGCTTCCCGAGCACCACAAGAGGGTGTCGGAGATGGTCATTGAGAGAGCAAAGAGGCTGGTGGAGCACAAGAAAGACGTCATGATCCTTCTTGACAGCATTACAAGGCTGACCCGCGCCTACAACCTGACAGAGCCTTCCAGCGGCAGAACGCTGTCCGGCGGTCTCGATCCGGCGGCGCTCCATATGCCCAAGAGATTTTTCGGCGCGGCCCGCAACATGAGAGAGGGCGGAAGCCTCACGATCCTTGCCACGGCCCTTATAGAGACCGGAAGCAAGATGGACGAGGTCGTCTACGAGGAATTCAAGGGAACCGGCAACATGGAAATGGTCCTTGACAGAAAGCTCTCTGAGCGCAGGATCTTCCCCGCGATCGATATGCAAAGGTCCAGCACAAGAAGAGACGATCTGCTGCTGACGCCCGATGAGCTTGACGCCATCAACATGATCCGGCGCGCTTTCAACGGCGTCAAATCGGAGGAGGCTGTCAACCAGGTACTGGATCTCTTCTCCAAGACGCGCAATAACGGCGAATTTGTGAGCATTGTCAAAAAACAGAAGTGGTTTTACTGATCGAACGGCTTCTCCCGAGATCAGCATAACTTATCACAAATGACCGCTTTTCAATTATGAGGATATAAACAATGGACAGAAAATGTGGAATACTTCTTCCGATTACAAGTCTTCCATCCCGGTACGGGATCGGGTGCTTTTCAAAAGAAGCCTTTGAATTTGTCGATTTTCTGGCTGAGGCAGGGCAGACATACTGGCAGATCCTGCCGCTGGGACAGACCGGCTACGGGGACTCTCCCTATCAGTCTTTTTCGACGTTTGCGGGAAATCCGTATTTCATCGATCCGCAGGAGCTGATCGATGCCGGTTACATCAGCGCGGAGGCGGCGGGTCAGTTTGATTTCGGCAGAGAGCCGCGCACCGTTGACTACGAGATGATCTACAGAAACCGATATACACTGCTGCGCAAAGCCTACGCGAACAGCCCTTTCTGCATTAACCCTTCGGAAAAATGGGCGGATGACGCTTATGACGACGACAGGATGCAGCTGAACCACTTCATAGGGGACAACCTGGAATGGCTTCCCGATTACGCGCTCTTCAGTGCTGTGAAGGAATATTTTGACGGGGACATGTTCACAAAGTGGCCCGAAGAGATCCGCCTGAGAAATACGGCAGCCATGGACAGCTACAGGATCAAACTGGACGAGGAGATCCGATTCTACGAGTTTTTGCAGTTCTTATTCGCGAAGCAGTGGAAGAAGCTCAAGTCCTACGCCAATGATAAAGGCATAAAGATCATCGGAGATATTCCGATCTACGTCGCGTTCGACAGCGCGGACACCTGGAGCCATCCGGAACTCTTCGAGCTGGATGAGAAGGGATTCCCGACAGTGGTCGCCGGCGTGCCGCCGGATGCCTTCTCTGAAACCGGACAGCTCTGGGGCAACCCCATCTACCGCTGGAAGTTCCACAAAGCGACGGGATTTGACTGGTGGATGCAGAGACTGGAGCAGATGTTCCGGCTCTATGACGTGGTCAGGATCGATCACTTCAGAGGATTTGACGAGTACTGGGCCGTCCCTTACGGCCATAAGGACGCGATGGGAGGCAAGTGGTGCAAAGGCCCCGGATACGCGCTCTTTAAAGCGATGAAGGAAAGGCTCGGAGACAAGGAGATCATTGCGGAGGATCTGGGGTATCTCACAAGCTCCGTCCTAAAACTGGTGAAGCGCACGGGCTTTCCCGGTATGAAGGTCCTGCAGTTCGCTTTTGATGGAAATATTGAAAACGCTTATCTGCCTCACAATTACAGCAATAACGCCGTGGTCTATACGGGAACCCACGACAACGATACGACGAGAGGATGGTATATGTCCTCAGATTCGGAGCAACTCGAGCGCATCAATAAATACGCGGGAATAAGCTGCAGCCAGGAAGCAACGTGGGAACTGATCCGCCTGGCGATGCAGAGCGTCGCGGATACGGCGATCATTCCGATCCAGGATTATCTCGATTACGGCTCCGCGGCCAGGATCAATACCCCGTCTACACTGGGCGGAAACTGGTGCTGGAGGCTTGTCCCCGGAGAACTCACACAGGAACTTGCGGACAAGATGAGAGAATTCGCGTCCATTTACGGGAGAATCCGCAAATAAACAGTTTTCATGTTGGAATTTTGGAAACTGTTGTGTTATAATGCTCTGTAATTGTGTAAATCAGACAGGAGGATAGTAGTCAATGAAGGTTACGGTTGAAAAACTGGAAAAGAGTATGGCAAAACTCACAATTGAGGTGAGTGCCGAAGATTTTGATAAAGCAATCGATAAGGTATATCTCAAAGAGAGAAAGAGAATGAGCATTCCCGGATTCCGCAGAGGAAAGGCTCCCAGGAAGCTGATCGAGAAGATGTACGGCGAAGGCATTTTCCTTGAAGAAGCCATCAACGATACGATCAACAGCACCTATCCCGAAGCTGCACAGAACTGCGAGATCAGCTCCGAGATCTCTTCCAACCCTGAGATCGGCCTCGAGCAGGCTCAGGCAGGTATGCCTTTGATCTATACAGCAACTGTTGCAGTGAAGCCTCCGGTAGGACTCGGCAAGTACAAGGGCGTAGAGATCGAGAAGATCGACACGGCTGTCACGGATGAGGAAGTCGAGGAAGAGCTTAAGAGAGAGCAGGAAAAGAACGCTTCCATGAAGGAAGTGACCGACAGAGCAGTCAAGGACGGCGACCAGATCAACCTCAACTTCGAGGGATTTGTTGACGGCGTTGCATTCGAAGGCGGCAAGGGCGAGGATTATCCTCTGACCATCGGTTCCGGATCTTTCATTCCCGGATTTGAAGAGCAGCTCATCGGCGCGGAGATCGGCAAAGAGATCGAAGTAAACGTCACATTCCCCGAGAACTATCAGGCTGAGGATCTGGCAGGCAAGGCTGCAGTGTTCAAGTGCACTGTTCTCAAGATTACCGAGAAGATCCTTCCCGAGCTCAATGATGAGTTCGCGGACGATGTTTCCGAGTTCGACACACTCGAGGAGTTCAAGGCTGACATCCGCAAGAATTTGGAGACCAGAAAAGAAGAGAGAGCAAGAACCGAGAAAGAGAACAAGGTCATCGACGCCATCATCGCTGATTCCGAGATCGAAATTCCCGAGCCCATGCTCAAAGCACAGCAGGAGCAGATCGTCGACGAGTTCGCACAGAGACTCCAGTCTCAGGGCCTTAGCATTGATCAGTACTTCGCTTACATGGGAATGACCAGAGAGAAGATGGTCGAGGACTCCAAGGAGCAGGCTGAGAAGCGCATCCGCACTCGCCTTGTGCTTGAAGAGATCGTAAAGGTTGAGAATATCGTCGCCACCGAAGAGGACTTCGAGACAGAGCTCACAAAGCTCGCAGAGGCTTATGGTGCAGACCTTGAGACCGTGAAGAAAATCTTTGAGGGAAGAGAGAAAGACAGAATGATGGAGGACATCGCCGTACAGAAGGCTTTATCCTTCGTCGCTGATAATGCTGTAGAAAAGTAATCGGATGGCGGAGCGCGGAAATGACCTGCGCTCCGCCTCTTACAGTTTTACTTTACGGAGGTAATAATGGCAAATTTAGTCCCTTATGTAATTGAACAGACAGGCTCCGGAGAGCGGTCTTATGATATCTTTTCCAGACTTCTCAAGGAGAGGATCATCTTCCTCGGCGATGAAGTGAACGACACGTCGGCTCAGCTCATCGTTGCACAGATGCTCTTCCTCGAGGGAGAGGATCCGGACAAGGATATCCAGTTTTACATCAACAGTCCCGGCGGATCCATCTCCTCGGGAATGGCAATCTACGATACGATGCAGTTCGTAAAGTGCGACGTCTCGACAATTTGCGTGGGAATGGCAGCCAGCATGGGAGCTTTCCTTCTGGCAGGCGGCACAAAGGGAAAGAGATATTCCCTTCCTCATTCGGAGATCCTGATCCACCAGCCGCTGGGCGGAGCACAGGGACAGGCCTCTGATATTGCCATTCAGGCGGCGCACATGGCTGCTACTAAGGAAAGAATGAACAGAATCCTCGCTCAGAATACGGGACAGCCTTACGAGAAGGTTGTCATGGACACTGACAGGGATAATTGGATGACGCCTGAGCAGGCCCTCGAATACGGCCTGATCGACAGGATCTATACAACCCGCAAGGAGATTACTGATGGCAGATAAGACGAAAATGCAGCCGCGCAGATGCTCCTTCTGCAACAGGACCGAGAAGCAGGTATCCAAGCTGATCGCGGGCCCCGAAGGAGTTTATATCTGTGATGAATGCGTTGCGATCTGCGCCGACATCATCGACGAATCGCTTCAGGAGAGCGATTACGCGGAGGAGGAAGCCGCCGAAGACGGCATCAATCTTCTCAAACCGGCGGAGATCAAGAAATTTCTCGATGAGTATGTGATCGGACAGGACGAAGCCAAGAAAACGCTTTCGGTTGCCGTTTACAACCACTACAAGCGCATCAAGGCAGGCCCCGGAAAGACAGAAGACGACGGCGTAGAACTCCAGAAGAGCAATATTCTGATGCTGGGTCCCACCGGTTCCGGTAAGACCTATCTTGCGCAGACACTGGCCAAGATCATCAATGTTCCCTTCGCGATCGCGGACGCCACCACGCTCACGGAAGCCGGTTATGTCGGCGAAGACGTGGAGAATATTCTTCTGAAGCTGATCCAGGCCGCGGATTACAACATCGAGAGAGCTCAGATCGGCATCATTTACATTGATGAAATTGACAAAATATCGAAAAAGGGCGAGAACGTCTCCATAACAAGAGACGTCTCGGGGGAAGGTGTGCAGCAGGCTCTGCTCAAGATCATCGAGGGAACCAATGCATCGGTTCCTCCGCAGGGCGGCCGCAAGCACCCTCAGCAGGAACTTATTCAGATCAACACGACCAATATCCTGTTTATCGTGGGCGGCGCCTTTGACGGTCTGGACAGGATCATCAACGCCCGAACAGGCAAGAGAGCCATCGGCTTCCACGCGAATGTGGAAGGCAGCGAGTCCAAGAAGCTGGATGAGACGCTGGCGCAGGTGCTCCCGCAGGATCTCGTGAAATTCGGCCTGATCCCCGAGTTTATCGGACGTGTTCCGGTCGTCACCACACTCAATGAACTGGATCGCGACGCGCTGATCCGCATTCTCAAGGAGCCCAAGAACGCGCTGAGCAAACAGTACAAAAAGCTGTTTGCCTATGACGAAGTCAAGCTCTCCTTCGAGGACGGCGCTCTCGAGGCCATTGCGGACCTCGCGGTGGAGCGCGGGACCGGAGCCAGAGGACTCCGCTCCATTATGGAGAAGGTCATGATGGACGTCATGTTCACCATTCCTTCCGACAAGACCATTAAGGAGTGCATCATTACGAGAGAGTCGGTCGTCAGCGGGGAATCCCCCAAGGTGATCCGGGAGGCTCCGGAGATCAAGACGATTGAGCTTCTCGAGGCCAAGTGACGCGCCGCAATATTTTGACATAGCTTCGATCATTAATATCGCTTCTGCAGTATTTGCAGAAGCGATTCTTGTATAGTTGCAGGAATAGATTTGTACAGTCACGGAAAGGGATATGTATGGTCATAAAGACAGTAAATCTGGAGACGGTGTGCGGAATCACCAGCAAGCTCCCGGAAAACACAAAGCCCGAATTCGCATTTGCGGGAAAGAGCAATGTGGGAAAATCGACCCTGATCAACGCGCTCATGAACCGTAAATCCTATGCGAGGACCAGCGCCACTCCCGGCAAAACGCAGACGATCAATTATTACAATATCAACGACGAGTTCTACCTTGTAGATCTGCCCGGTTACGGCTATGCGACAGCCGGCGTCAAAGTAAAGCAGAAGTGGGGGAAGATGATTGAGAACTATCTTCATACCAGCAAGATGCTCCGGGCTGTTTTTCTTCTTGTCGATATCCGGCATGAGCCGTCTGACAACGATGTGATGATGTTCGACTGGGTTCTCGCGGCCGGGTTCACTCCGTACATCATTGCGACCAAGTCCGACAAGATCAAGAGAAGCCAGATTGCCAAACAGACAGCCATGATCCGCAGAACCATCAAGGAAAAGAGTACCGTAAGCCACGATGTGAGTTTTGACGTGATTCCGTTCTCCGGTACCAGCAAAGCCGGAAGAGAAGATCTGTATAATCTGCTCGATCGCTTCCTTACGAGTGAGGAAGGTGTGCTATAATTAACACATCAACTCATCAGGGATCTCATCAGGGGGTGTTTTTATGAAGAGCTTCACGTTGAATCGAGTGCTTTTTTCTGCAGGTGCGCTGCTCCTGGGCATTATTCTTCTCATCTGGCCGTCAAACAGTCTCTATTTCCTTGCGAGGTTCATCGGCGTGTTTCTCGCGGTAGGAGGTGTTGCGGCCGGAGTTATGTACTTTCAGGATCATGACTCGGCACTGAAGTCAATTTTGCTTGTCATGGCTCTTGTGATGCTCATATGCGGGGCCGTGATTTTCCTGCATCCGGAAGAGCTCATCAAGCTGATTCCTACGATTCTGGGCATCATGATTGTGATCAGCGGACTGATCAACCTCGGGGAGACTTTTATCCTTTCGCGAAGTAAGTACGGAAGATGGTGGATCTCTCTTATCATTGCTGTTATCACGATCGGCTGCGGAATCTTCATTATTAACAAGGCGTTCGGACTCGCTGCCCTGATCACGAGGATTGCCGGCGGTGTCCTGGTTTTTGACGGAGCTTCTCACCTCTGGGTTACGTCGAGAGTCTATAAATCCTCTAAGAACACGGCTACTACGGTTGAGGGCTCGGCGGTGGAAGTGGAGCCGAAAGCCGAGGGAGCAGCAGCTGCGGGCACAGTGGGCGGCGGCACGGCGAGTGCGGCAGCAGGAGCGCAAGCGCAGGGCACCGGAGCGACAAATGCGGCGGGAACATTGAGAAAAGACTCAGACAGTGTGAAAGCGGAGACTGTACAGGGGACGACGGATCCCGCGATTTCTGCAAAGCCTGAGGCGGCGGAGAGCGGCAAAGAAAACCATGTACCTGCTTACACGCATTCTGCAAAGGGGCAATCCGATACGGAAGAGCAAGACGATATTCCCGCGTATATGAGACAGGTTGAACAGGAAACGGATTTCCTTCTTTACTCAAGCCGGAATTCAAATGATGGTGACAATACCGGCACCGGTAAAGCCGGACAGTGAAGAAGCTTCAGATTAAATAGTACAACTCGTTTTTAACGAGTCTTGCATTACCGCAAGGGGGCCTTTGGCCGAAACGTGGATCGTTCGGCAAAGGCTCTTTTGTTTTTTCTTCGTGTTCATTATTTTCATTGCGCAGGCTTTAAACAGCTTTATCAAAATTTGTAAAATATTGCTTGACAAGAAAGAACTACGTGTTATAGTAGTTATAGAACAAAGAAATCAAAACACTGCGAGAAAGGAGTGCTATGAATATACAGAAATTCACACAGAAATCTATTGAAGCCGTGAATCAGTGCGAAAAGCTTGCATATGAGTACGGAAATCAACAGATCGAGCAGGAACATCTGCTTTACAGTCTTTTAACAATAGAGGACAGCCTGATCCTGAAGCTGGTCCAGAAGATGGGAATCGACCCGGATGAATTCAAGCAGAGGGCGGAGCGCGCCCTGGCCGGTGTCAACAAGGTGAGAGGATCCGAGTCCAGAGTGTATGTGAGCGGTGACCTCAATAAGGTCCTGATCGGCGCGGAGAATGAGGCGAAGCAGCTCGGGGACGAGTATGTGAGCGTGGAGCACCTGTTCCTGTCCCTGATCAGGAACGCGGACCGCGTGATCTCCCAGCTCTTCAAGGAGTACAGCATCACGAGAGATACTTTCCTGAAGGCGCTCTCCACCGTGAGAGGAAATCAGAGAGTGACGACGGACAATCCGGAGGCTACCTATGACACACTTGCCAAATACGGCGAGGAACTGGTCGGAAAAGCCAGGGACCAGAAGCTGGATCCGGTCATCGGCAGAGACGCGGAGATCCGCAACGTAGTCCGCATTCTCTCCAGAAAGACCAAGAACAACCCGGTCCTGATCGGTGAGCCCGGCGTCGGCAAGACCGCTGTCGTCGAAGGACTGGCACAGCGAATCGCCAAGGGAGATGTCCCGGAGGGACTTAAGGACAAGAAGATCTTCTCCCTCAACATGGGTTCCCTTGTGGCGGGGGCAAAATACAGAGGAGAGTTCGAGGAGCGTCTCAAGGCCGTGCTCGAGGATGTGCGCCAGAGCGACGGCGAGATCATTCTTTTCATCGATGAGCTGCACACGATCGTGGGTGCAGGCAAGTCGGAAGGCGCCATGGACGCAGGCAATATGCTCAAGCCCATGCTTGCCAGAGGCGAACTGCACTGCATCGGCGCGACAACGCTCAAGGAATACAGGCAGTACATCGAGAAGGACGCGGCTCTGGAGAGAAGATTCCAGCCCGTCATGGTCGATGAGCCGACTGTTGAAGATACAATCTCTATTTTGAGAGGTCTAAAGGAGAGGTATGAGGTCTACCACGGCGTCAAGATCATGGACAACGCGCTGGTGAGCGCGGCCGTGCTCTCAAACCGCTACATCTCGGATCGTTTCCTTCCCGACAAGGCCATTGACCTGGTGGATGAGGCCTGCGCGCTGATCAAGACAGAGATGAACTCGCTTCCGACAGAGCTGGATGAGATGCAGAGAAAGATCCTGCAGATGGAGATCGAGGAGACGGCTCTGAAGAAAGAGGACGACAAGCTCAGTATGGAGCGTCTCACGGACCTGCAGAAGGAACTGGCAGAGCTGAAGGATAAGTTTGCGTCCCAAAAAGCGCAGTGGGAGAACGAGAAGGCACGCGTGGACCAGCTCTCCAAAATCCGCGAGCAGATCGACCAGGTAAACGGAGAGATCCAGAAGGCGCAGCAGCAGGGCGACCTGAACAAGGCGGCGGAGCTGCAGTACGGCACGCTGCCGTCCCTCAGAAAGCAGCTCGCCGAAGAAGAGGGCAAGATGAAGGACGAGGACGTCTCTCTCGTACACGACCGCGTGACCGAGAATGAGATCGGCAGGATCGTTTCCCGATGGACCGGCATTCCGATCAGCAAGCTGACGGAGAGTGAGCGCTCCAAGACCCTGCATCTGGACGAAGAGCTGCACAAGAGAGTCATCGGACAGGACGAAGCCGTCACCAAGGTCTCCGAGGCGATCCTCAGGAGCAAGGCCGGCATCAAGGATCCCACAAAGCCCATCGGCTCCTTCATGTTCCTCGGTCCCACCGGCGTAGGTAAGACAGAGCTGGCCAAGGCTTTGGCCCAGTCGCTCTTCGACGATGAGAAAAATATAGTCCGTATCGACATGAGCGAGTATATGGAGAAATTCTCCGTATCCAGACTGATCGGAGCGCCGCCCGGATATGTCGGATATGAGGAGGGCGGCCAGCTGACAGAAGCAGTCCGCCGCAAACCTTACAGTGTCGTGCTCTTCGACGAGATCGAGAAGGCACATCCGGACGTGTTCAACGTTCTGCTGCAGGTTCTTGACGACGGCCGGATCACGGACTCTCAGGGCAGGACCGTCGACTTTAAGAACACGATCCTGATCATGACTTCCAACATCGGCGCGCAGCAGATCCTGGCAGACCTGGAGACGCACCCCGGTGAGGACAGGATCAGCGACGAGGCGCAGGAGAGCGTCATGAACCTCCTTCATGCTCATTTCCGTCCGGAATTCCTCAACAGACTGGATGAGATCATCCTCTTCACACCTCTGACGAAGGACAATATCGCGAATATCATCGATCTGATCATCGCGGATCTCAACAAGAGGCTGGAGGACAGGCAGATCACCATCAGCCTCACGGATGAGGCCAAGCAGTTCGTGGCCGACGCCGCTTACGATCCCTCTTACGGCGCAAGACCGCTCAAGAGATATATCCAGAAGCACGTCGAGACGCTGGCGGCAAGGCTCATTCTCAGGGACCAGGTGGACGAAGGCGACACGATCACGATCGGTGTCACAGACGGAAAACTTGATGCCTATGTGGCCAAAGACGAATAAATAACAGAAATTTTTAAAATATAGCTAAATTAGCAAACAGAGCACCGGAAGGTGCTCTGTTTTTTTTGTGCAAATCGGCGAAATAATGGTTAGTTGCGACAAATATTTGTCAAAAATATGACAATTAACAGTTTATTATTGTAAAATATAAAGGAGATTACATTGGCATTGCAGGTCCTCATTACAGTCCTGGAATGCCCTTCAAAATGCAACTGAAAGGAGATGGGGATCGATGGCTAATATGGCTTTTCGGGGGACACCCAAACAGGAACGCGAGCTTCGTAAGTTTATCAGGAAGCACAAGGACCAGCCCGGCGCAATGATGCCGGTACTTCAGGAGGCGCAGGGGATTTACGGCTACCTGCCCAGAGAAGTGCAGGAGATCATCGCTGAGGAGATGAATGTTCCGCTTTCGCAGGTTTTTGGCGTGGCGACATTCTATTCACAGTTTACACTGACACCCAAAGGAGAGCATACGGTGAGCGTATGTCTCGGAACCGCTTGCTATGTAAAGGGAGCTGACAAAATCCTGTCTGCGATCGAAGAACGCCTCGGCATTAAGGCCGGTGAGTGTACGCCCGACGGCTTCTTCTCCATTGACAGCTGCCGCTGTCTTGGCGCCTGCGGACTGGCTCCCGTTATGACGGTAGACGGAGAAGTTTACGGCAAATGCACACCGGAATCCGCAGTTAAGATTATTGATTCCTACTACGAGGAGGTGTAAGCCATGACAATGACATATGAAAAGCTCATGCAGATCAAGGAAAAGAACAGAGAGCTGGTCATGGTCCGACGCTTAGTCGCTTCCAAGGCAGAGGAGATGGCGGCACATACCGCATACCGCAAGCAGATCCTTGTCTGCGGCGGTACAGGATGTACCTCTTCGGGCAGCCACAAGGTCGTAGAGGCTCTGGAGAACGAGGTAAAAGAGAAGGGACTGAAGGATGTACTGATCGTCAAGACGGGATGTTTTGGCCTCTGTGCACTGGGCCCGGTCGTAATCGTATATCCGGAAGGCGCTTTCTATTCCCAGACGACTCCCGAAGGAGCGAAGAGGATCATCGACGAGCACATTATCAAAGGATCGATCTGCAAGGATCTTCTGTATCCTGAGACGGTTCATGACGACGGAGAGATCCTTCCTCTTAGCCAGACTAAGTTCTATGCCAAGCAGATGAGAATCGCGCTGCGCAACTGCGGCGTGATCGATCCCGAGAATATCGAGGAGTATATCGCTCTGGACGGCTACGCGGCACTCCACAAAGTGCTCACATCCATGACCCAGGACCAGGTCATCGACGTGATGCTGGCTTCCGGCCTTCGCGGCCGCGGCGGCGCGGGCTTCCCTACCGGCAGAAAATGGGCTTTCTGTAAAGCGACCAAGTCGGACATCAAGTATGTCTGCTGCAACGCCGACGAAGGCGACCCGGGCGCTTTCATGGACCGCTCTATTTTGGAAGGCGATCCGCACGCAGTTCTGGAAGCAATGGCGATTGCCGGTTATACGATTGGCGCAAGCCAGGGTTATGTCTATGTCCGTGCCGAGTATCCCATCGCCGTACAGCGTCTTGAGATCGCAATCAAGCAGGCGAGAGAGTACGGACTTCTCGGCAAGGATATCTTCGGAACAGGCTTTAATTTCGACGTAGAGATCCGCCTGGGCGCAGGCGCATTCGTCTGCGGTGAGGAGACAGCGCTGATGACCTCCATCGAAGGCAAGCGCGGCGAACCTCGTCCCAGACCTCCGTTCCCCGCCGTGGAAGGTCTTTTCAAGAAGCCTACCGTTCTCAACAACGTTGAGACTTATGCCAACGTGGCCCAGATCATCCGCAAGGGTGCGGAGTGGTATTCCTCCATCGGAACCGAGACTTCCAAGGGAACCAAGGTTTTCGCACTCGGCGGCAAGATCACAAACGTAGGTCTCGTGGAAGTTCCAATGGGAACGACACTGCGCGAGATCATCGAGGAAATCGGCGGCGGCATTCCGAACGGCAAGAAGTTCAAGGCGGCCCAGACCGGCGGTCCTTCCGGCGGATGTATTCCTTCCGTGCACATTGATACGCCCATTGACTATGAGAGCCTTGCAAAGATTGGCTCTATGATGGGCTCGGGCGGACTGATCATCATGGACGAAGACACCTGCATGGTCGATATCGCCAAGTTCTATCTGGAGTTCACCTGCGAGGAATCCTGCGGTAAATGTTCTCCTTGCAGAATCGGCACAAAGCGTCTTCTGCACATGCTCGACGATATCACCAAGGGCAACGCCACGATGGAAGAGCTGGACAAGATCGAGGAGCTGGCGGCACACATGAAGGTCTCCTGCCTCTGCGCACTGGGACAGACCGCTTCCAACCCTGTCGTATCCACACTCAGATATTTCCGCGAGGAGTATGTCGAGCACATTCAGGATAAGAGATGCGCGGCCAAGAAGTGTAAAGACCTTCTGCACTATGTGATCGATCCCGAGAAGTGCAAGGGCTGCACGCTCTGTTCAAGGAACTGCCCTGTCGGCGCCATCAGCGGTAAGGTGAAAGAGCCGCACCATATTGACAAGAACGTTTGCATCAAGTGCGGACTCTGTAAGCAGAACTGCAAGTTCGGCGCAGTCTACATGGACTAAGGAGGGATCTGAACATGAAAAAAATGATCAATTTAAAGATTAATAATATTCCGGTCACTGTCCCGGAGGGCACCACAGTCCTTCAGGCAGCTAAAGCGGTCAACATCGAGATCCCTTCTCTCTGTTATCTGAAGGACATCAACTGCATCGGCGCATGCCGCGTCTGCGTAGTTGAGATCAAGGGAAGACGCGGCCTCACCGCGGCCTGCACCTATCCTGTAGAAGAGGGCCTGGAAGTTCTCACCAACACAGCGACGGTCCGCGCGTCCAGAAAGACCACGATCGAGCTGATCCTTTCCACGCACCACAAGAAATGTCTTTCCTGCGTGAGAGGTAACCACTGCGAACTGCAGAAGCTGGCTTACGACTACGGCATCGATGAAGATCACTTCAAGGATGAAGAGCCTCAGTACGAGATCGACGACTCCACGCCTTATGTCGTTCGCGACAACAACAAGTGCATCCAGTGCCTGCGCTGCGTCTCCACCTGCAACAACGTGCAGGGAATCGGCGCGATCGGCCAGATCCGAAGAGGCTTCGACGTTCGTGTCGGATCTCCCTTCGACCAGGGTCTGGATACCACAACCTGTGTCGGCTGCGGCCAGTGTATCGTTTCCTGTCCTGTCGGCGCTCTGTATGAGAAGAGCAACATCGACGAAGTATGGGATGCCATTGCCGATCCCAAGAAGCATGTCGTGTTCTTCACGGCGCCTTCCATCGCAGCTACGCTCGGGGAATGTTTTGACATGCCTCCGGGAACCCACGTGGAAGACAAGATGGTTCAGGCCATCAGAATGCTGGGCGACGTAAAGGTGTTCAACATGAACGTCACGGCAGATCTTACGATCATGGAGGAAGCAAACGAGCTGATCAGCCGTATCACTTCCAACAAGGTCGACAAGCCGCCGCTGCCCATGTTCACATCCTGCTGCCCCGGCTGGATCAAGTTCGTAGAGCACTACTATCCGGAGATGATCCCGAATCTTTCCACCTGCAAATCTCCGCAGGGAATGTTCGGCGCGCTCCTCAAGAGCTACTACTGCCAGAAGAATCATATCGATCCCAAGGATATGTATGTCGTCTCCGTGATCCCTTGCACGGCCAAGAAGTTCGAGGTCTCCAGACCTGAGCTCGGAAACCGCGGCATTCCGGACGTGGATGTGGCGATCACCACAAGAGAGCTGTCCAGAATGATCAAGGGCGCCGGCATTTCCTTCAAGGATCTTAAGGGCGAAGAGTTTGACAATCCTTTCGCGATCGCATCCGGCGCAGGCAAGATCTTCGGCGCGACCGGCGGTGTTATGGAAGCGGCCCTTCGTACCGCTGCCAACATCCTCGACGGCACCAACGAGAAGGTTGATTTCATGGATGTCCGCGGTGTTCCCGGCATCAAGGAAGCGACCTACCGCATTGCCGGCCAGGAAGTAGACGTCTGTGTAGCGAGCGGCCTGGCAAATGCCAGAAAGGTCGTGGAAATGGTCAAGAGCGGAGAGAAGAACTATCTCTTCATCGAGATCATGGCATGTCCCGGCGGCTGCATCAACGGCGGCGGCCAGCCCGTACAGAGCGACAGCGTCCGCAACTATGTGGACCTCAAGTCTCTCAGATCCGCAGTCCTCTACAATTCGGACAAGGACAACGATCTCAGATGCTCGCACGAGAGCCCTGTCGTACAGATGCTCTACGATGAGTTCCTCGAGAAGCCCGGCAAGGCCAAGGCTCACAGCCTGCTTCATACGACCTATACGGCGAGAGGCATGATGTAATGCGAATGGCTTGATCTGAATCGGGCCAAAATAGTGTAAACCTTTAGGGGGATGTGAAGAATGGAATACAGGTTCCGTTCTTCAAATCCCCTTTTCAGCATTGCGGAAGCGGGAAAACAAGCAGGAGCAATGATTGCTAAGAGGTGGTCCGCCGAACTGGCCATTTTAATTGCTTAATCTTATGCTCAACACCTGGCTTTACACTGCTTAACCCTGATTTTCAATGATCAATCCTTTAAAGTCAGATCCGGCAAATAAGACTTATAACGGAATTAGAATAAAATGGGCTGAGAAAAAGAATAGTCCAGAAAAAAGAGGGACCATAGGTACACTAAAGCGCCTGTGGTCCTTTTTTGTGTTAAAATTTACTTTGTGGATATCTGTGATCCCGTTCTGACAAAAGTAAGACAGAACAGTCTGAGAGAGAAGAAAAGCAACGATGAAATGCCCGAAGTGCGGGAAAGAAAACTGGCCGCGGATTAGCCGATAACACTTAATGGAGGTAATAAACATGAAATTCATACATCTTTCCGACCTTCATCTCGGGAAACGGATTTATGACTACAACCTGCTGGAGGATCAGAAGTACATTTTGGAAGAGATTCTGAAAGTGATCGACGATGAGACTCCGGATGCTGTCCTGATCGCCGGAGATGTCTATGATAAAAGCATACCTTCGACCGAAGCAGTAGAGTTATTGGATGAATTCCTTTTCCGGCTTTCGCGCCGCAAACTCGAGGTATTTCTGATCAGTGGAAATCATGATTCTCCCGAGCGGCTTGCTTTTGCATCCCGGCTGATCGCCTCAACAGGGATTTACCTGTCACCGGTGTATGATGGTGCGGTTAAACCGATCGTACTTACAGACGAGCACGGCCCGGTAAATGTCTATCTGCTTCCCTTTATTAAGCCTGCGCATGTGCGCCGTTTTAATCCGGACATACAGATTGATAGTTATAATGAGGCCCTCCGCGTAGCCGTTGAAGCCCTGCATATCGATCAGTCAGAGAGAAACATTCTTGTCACCCACCAGTTCGTTACCGGAGCTGTGCGTTCAGACTCGGAGGAGATTTCAGTGGGGGGTACCGACAATGTGGACGCTGCAGTTTTTGCCGGATTTGATTATGTAGCGCTTGGACATATCCATAGCCCGCAGAATATCGGGAGTGAGCGTATCCGCTATTGCGGAACACCGTTAAAATACTCTTTTTCCGAAGCTAAGCAGGAAAAATCCGTCACAATTATAGAAATCGGGGAAAAAGAGGATCTTTCAGTCCGCACGGTCCCCTTGCATCCGCTTCGGGATATGCGCGAGATCGAAGGCACTTATGATGAATTGACATACCGCCCCAATTATGAGGGGACTAATGTCGAGGACTATATTCATATCACACTTACGGATGAAGAGGATGTCCCGGATGCAATCGGAAAGCTCCGCAACATTTACCCCTATCTGATGTATCTGGACTACAACAACAGCCGTACCAGATCCGAAGGGATGCTGTCAGACCTTGAGGATATTGAGCACAAATCCCCGCTCGTTCTTTTTGAGGAGTTTTACGAACAGCAGAACGGGCGGCCAATGAGCGATGAACAGAAGGCTTTTACCAGAGAGATCATGGAGAAGATTTGGGAGGAAAAGATATGAGACCTGTCCGTTTGGAAATGTCTGCTTTCGGTCCGTATGCCGACCGCACCGTGGTGGATTTTGAAAAATTGGGTAAGAGCGGCATATATCTGATCACCGGTGATACCGGCGCAGGAAAGACAACGATTTTTGACGGTATTACATATGCCTTATATGGGGAAGCAAGCGGAGATATTCGTGATTCCGGGATGTTTCGGTCAAAATATGCAGCACCTGAGACTCCTACAGAAGTTGTTCTGACATTTCTTTATCGCGGAAAAGAATACACAATTCGGCGAAACCCTGAATACAGCCGTCCGAACAGAAAGACCGCCAAGAAGGCAGGCGTAGAGCTGATCCTGCCCGATGGAGACAAACCACTCACAAAAAGGAGTGAGGTAAAGGACAAAATACAGGAAATCATGGGGATCGACCGCAATCAGTTTACACAGATCGCCATGATTGCGCAGGGGGATTTCCTTAAACTCCTTTTGGCAGACACCAGGGAACGACAGACTATTTTCCGTCAGATCTTCGAGACAAAATACTACCAGTTCTTTCAGAATAAACTCTGGGAGGAAACACGTGATCTTAACGGAAAGTGTGATGATAAAAAGAAGAGTCTGGATCAGTATCTGAGCGGTATCAAATGCTCCGAAGAGTCCTCTCTTTTATTGGAGGCAAATAAGGCAAGGGATGGAAAACTGCGCAGAGAGGATGCGATTGTCCTTCTCGATGAGATGATCCGTGAAGATGAAAGTATTCAGGAAAAACTCAATATCAGGATCAGCGAAACAAAACACAGGCTTGAATCCATTCAGGGAGAGCTGCAGCAGGCGGAGCAGCTTGAGAAATGGTGCGCTGAGCTGAAAAAACAAGAGACAGAGCTTTCGGTGAAAGAGAATGAAACAGCAAAGAAGAAGGAAGAATGGGATACCGCAAAAGAGAGTCAGCCGAGGATCGACCGACTTATAGAAGTGATTGCCGCAAGTAATTCCCTGTTTCCTAAGTACGAGCGGAGAGACGTGCTGAGGAAAGAGCAGGAGCAGGGCGCAGGGAACCTTTTACGTGAAGAGAATAAAAAAGCATCGGCAAATAATGCCGTGACGAGGGCTCGTGAAACACTGGAAAACATGCGCAGTGAACGAACCGCCCTTGAAGATGCGGGAGAACATAAAGAGCGGCTGGAAGGAAAGAAAAGAGAGAGAAAAAACAAACTTGAAGAGCTGAATGAGTACTATGAAAAGGCGAGAAGCTTTGAAAGGTTATCTAAGATCAGGCGTGAGAAGGGGGAGAATCTGGCCTTATTAAATGCTGCGCTTATAGAAGCACAGGAAAAACAGGCAGAGGCGGAAGCACTTCAAAAAGCGATCGCACAGATCGAGACAGAACTGCCGGAATACGAAAAACTTGAAAGATTACGTCCGGAACTTGACGGGATAACCGCGAAGCTTAAAAAGGCCGTTTCCCTGAAAGAGAAGGAAACCGTAAAACGTGACGCCTGCAGGAAAAATTTGGAGGAAAGTGAAAAAGAACTGCGGGATCTTGCAGATGCAGATGTCAGCCGCGAGAAGATCACGGGACAGTTGAAAGAGCAGAAGGACAAGGAACAGCACCTTAAGAAACTTCAGGAGATACTGGAAGACTATAATGAGCTGAGCGAGCAGCATGACAGAGCGCAAAAGAGCTATAATAAGGCGGCCGCGGCCGCAGATGACAGCCAGCGCATATATCAGCAGATGCATCGCGCTTTTCTGAATGAACAGGCAGGGCTTTTAGCAGAGACTTTGCGCCCCGGAGAACCGTGTCCTGTCTGCGGATCCACGGAGCATCCCCTGCCGGCATGCAAATCTCCCGAAGCCCCTACGGAAGCGGAATTGGAAAGAGCTGAAAAGAAAGCCAAAAAGGATAAGGAAGCAGAAGAAGCGGCAAGCCGGAAAGCGGGCGAAATCGGCTTTTCCAAGAAGGCAAAGCAGGAAGAAGCCGGAGTTCTGATCGAGGAACTATTCAGCGAGTGTTTCTTTGAAGATGTACAAATGCGTGTTGCTGAACTGGGAAAAGAAATCCGTGAATCGATCGAATCCCTGACCGCTCAGCTGGTGGAACAGAATAACAGGATCTCCAGAAAAGCCCGGATTGAGGAGTTACTTCCCGCTCTCAATGAAAAATTCACCGTGAGCCAGGATACTATTCAGAGCCTGGAAAAAGAAATAACCACCCTGGGAGTTCGCAAAGAAGCTCTGGAAGCACAGCTCAAGGATTTCGTCTCAAAGCTTCATTATCCGAACCGGAATGACGCAGAAAAGGCAAAAGAAAAAATGTCCTCGGAGCGGGATGCGATCAGAGAAAGGCTTGTTCAGGCACAGGAAGCTTTTACTTCCTGTAAAGATGAAGTAAGCCATATGGACGGACAGCTCTCCCAGATGCGGATGCTTCTGTCGCTTTCCGAAGAAGAGCTGACAGATCTTCCGCAGATCATCTCCAAAACGAAGAAAGAAGTAGAAGCTGAGCAGCTGAACCTGTCACTGTTAGAAGAAGATATCCGAAAAGAGGATGCCCGGCTGAAAAGAAAGAAGGAACTGGACGAATACCTTCCTCAGGTTGAAGAAGCGCTTAAAAAGCGGGAGTCGGAGCTCAGCGAACAGACGAAATTGGTTGACGAGCTCTCCGCGAAGCAGAAAAGCAGGCAGACAGAGATCGACACCTATTCCAAAGATCTTCAGTTTTCCAGTGAAAAGGAAGCCAGGGAACAGCAGTCGAAGGACAAGGCCGAAAAGGAAAGCCTGGAAGATGCCATTAAAAAAGCAAGAGATGCCTACGATGCCGGAAAGACAGACCTTGCAGAAAGAAAAGCCCGCATTGAACAGTTGAAGAAGCAGATTTCGGAAAAAGAAAAACCGGAGAAAGAAAAACTGCTTGCAGAACAGCAGAGCCTGAAAGAACGCAGCGAGAATGACAGTGAGAAGGAAAAGCAGGTCTTCAGCCGTTTGAACACCAACACGGAAATCCTGAAACATGTAAAAAAAGGAATAGAAGAACTTTTGAAACTTGAGCGTCGGTATCAGTGGGTTAAGGCGCTATCTGACACTGCAAACGGAAAGCTGACGGGAAAAGAGAAGATCATGCTCGAAACATATGTCCAGACAACATATTTCGACCGGATCATTACACGCGCCAACAGACGTCTCCTTGCCATGTCAAACAATCAGTATGAACTTCGCCGGCGGAAAACCGCGGACAGCAACCAGTCTCAGAGCGGATTGGAACTGGATGTCCTCGACCATTACAACGGAACGGAACGCAGTGTAAAAACCCTTTCCGGAGGAGAGTCCTTTAAAGCTTCGCTGTCCCTTGCACTGGGCCTCTCGGACGAGATTCAGTCATCGGCAGGAGGAATAAGGCTTGATACCATGTTTGTGGATGAAGGATTTGGTTCTCTGGATGAAGAATCCCTTCGCCAGGCAATCCAGACGCTCATGGCTCTGTCCGAGAGCAATCGCCTTGTGGGAATTATCTCGCATGTTGCCGAGCTGAAGAGTAAAATTGATAAGCAGATCGTTGTCACCAAAGAAAAATCGGGCGGCAGCAAAATAGAGATTGTTGTATGACTCAGGTGGATATAATCCTACACCGGAGAGAAAAAAAGACCAGGTACACAGCAGGTAAAAACATAACAAGGAGGAAAAAAATGAAAATAAAGTATCTGATTACGGGAGCTCTTATCATTAGTATGCTGGCCATTTCGGCGTGCGGCAAAAAGCAGGAAGATGCGGCAGGAACAGTGGAGACCGCGAAGGAAGCAGTCAGTGAAGCAGTCGGAACGCAGGAGGAAATTCTGGGCGATTTCACAGGTGAGATGGACCTGACCGGAAGCTGGCAGGACGAGGTCAGCCAGCGCGCAACGATGGAGATCGAAAAAGCCGAGACCGGAACTTACCACATTATGATCAACTGGTCATCAGGTGCCAAAGAAGCGTCTACCTGGGAAATCAGCGGAACCTATGATGAGACTTCCGGTATGCTGACTTATGAGGACGGAGAATACTACGTTCACACCTGGGACGACAAGGATCAGGAGACGATTTCCGGTGAGGAGAAGACCAGCGGCGCCCTGCTGAAGGAAGGCGAGAAACTCCGCTGGCAGGATTCAAAGAACAGTGCGGATGCGGTGTTCGTAAAAGTCTCGAAATAAGTCATATTCCGAAGCTTTGCAGCTCAGGCAATGTTTACAGATGAATAAAGGGAGGTAAAGAAAGGTGGAAAAACCGGTACTTTTCATAAATGCGTGTGTGCGCAGTGAGTCAAGAACCAGAAGACTTGCGGATCGGCTGCTCGCAAAACTGAACCGGCCTTATGAGGAACTTCGACTGGATAAGATCGGGTTTCCTTTCACTGACGAAGAGTTTTTGAAAATGCGTGACAGGCTGATTTCCGGGCGCGAATTCAATAACGTTCTGTTTGATCAGGCAAGGAAGTTCGCCGAGGCAGAGACAATTGTGATCGCAGCGCCCTATTGGGACCTCTCTTTTCCTGCAGCGCTTAAGCAATATTTTGAACAGATTAATGTTGTAGGGATTACCTTCAAATACACGGAAGAGGGCATCCCGATGGGACTTTGCAAGGCACAAAAGCTTTTTTACGTGACAACGGCCGGCGGCGGGTTTGCCCCGCAGGAATACGGTTTCGGGTATGTAAAAGCACTGGCGCAGAACTTCTACGGTATTCAGGATGTCAGATCGGTCGTGGCAACCGGTCTTGATATTTACGGAGCGGATGTAGAGGCGATTTTGTGTGCGGTTGAGGCAACGATAGAAGTTTAGGCCTCTGACAGGCGTAAAATGATAAAGAGCAGGACACATGTTCCTGCTCTTAATTTTATATCAATAAACCGCGATGTTGAGAATGACGGCGCCGGCGATCAGCAATCCTCCGGCAATCCAGTACGCGGGAAGGAGCACGCTTGTAGTTCCGTAGATTTCCAGGACGCCTTTCATAATGCTTCCGATAGTAAGTGTGGCGATCGCTGCATGATAGAGACTGCGGGATATACGGCCGGGGAAACGTTTGATGTGCCCGGCAGCAATCGCCAGGAAGGGCAGTGCTCCTCCTGCGAGCGGGATAATAAAGGCATAGATCATACTGTAGGAGTATACTTCATGACTGAAAATCTCATAGACGGCTCCGAACAAAGCGCAGAACAGGGAGGCTGCTGCGTAGTTTCTGGCAATCCGAACTGCCTGGTCTTTTTTCCTATCCGATATAAACAATGTCGCTCACGCTCCTTTCTTTGCTCCTCTTCCCGGTATTTGTCGGGGTATTGATAACAGTGCCGTTAAAGACCATTGTCGATGAGCCGCCGCCATCCAGATTATAGGCGGTCCTGACGCCCAAACTCGACATGAACTGTGCCAGCTGATAGAGGGAGAGGCCTTCGCTCTCATCGGTCCGGCCGTCCGACACGACAAAAACATAGTGCAGGTCATCGATCACGCCGATCGCGGTGCGAGGATTGCTGCTTTTGGCTTTTCCGACCTCTTCATCTGTGGTTACGGAGATCTCGCTGTCGTTCACTAGCGCCGGGCCAAAGGAGAGGATCTGAACCGCTCCTTTATCCAGAAGTTCCTGCGCTGTGACCTGGTCTTCAACGATGATCTCAAAGCTGCCGTCTTCGTAAATAACAAGATCCTCCTGTCCCTTCTGTGCCGTATCTCTGTAGAGAACGCCATTTCTTAAGACATATCCGGTCTCCCGCGCGCCATAGTAATCTCCGTTTATGGCCAGTACAGCATTATTTTCGAGAGCCATTTCAGATGTTTTGTCTGTCACATTTTTGCCATATGCATTTTGTGCCAGTGCCGTTTTAAGGTATTCGGGAGAGGAGAGCCGGATATCTGCGACGTAGATCGAGCTGTCGTATTCCCGGTACTCAGTGATCGTGACGGAGATGTTCTCGTCCTGATACGCAGTCTCTGTGGATACAGAGGACCAGCTTGCATTGGTTTCCGCCGATTCTTCCTCTGCCTCCGTTTCAATGGAAGAAGCCTCTGCGGAAGGTACCGCGGCGTAAACCCGGGTGATCACGAAAGTATCCAAAGCCATGTAAACAGTAAAAGCTGTCAGCAGTATGCTGTAGAAAATTGCAAAATAGTGTTTTCTGAACATTTCAGGTCAATACTCCTTTCTGCTTTTCCTTCTCAAAATGAAGGATACCGCCTGTTTCGATCTCCCCCCAGGTGTCTTTTCGTTTAATACTTTAAAACCGAAACATTAGAAGAACCTTAGGAAAAAGAAATGGAGAATGCCCGGCATGGTCAAAAACGCGCAAAAATAAGTCAAATACTTTCCTTCTCTAAATTCTGTTTTGAGACTAAAATCTCACTTGCAGCTTGAAAAGCGACAGGATCTTTTAACGAGATCCGTAAACATAAGGAGGAAAAGAATATGACAGCAGCAAGTGCATTAAAATATTATGAAGCGGAGAAAACGGCTAAAAAGCCTCAGAACCTTGGACAGAGATTTATGCAGTATCTGAACGATAACATTATTTATTTTGCGTCAGCAAATGCAATCATGAGTGGTTCGCTCTATTCCTTTACAAAATATGTTCTTCCCGCACTGAAGGAGAACAAGTAAGGTTCCGGGAAAGAGAATTGCAAAAAGCTTAATCGCATCATAATGAACGTCAAATAAAAGCACCTGAGGATGATAATCCGTCAGGTGCTTTTTTCTTTTGGTCTTGCTTATACGATAATCAATGGTCAAAGTGCGCAGAGACATCTTTCAGGAAGTCAATGATCGTAAGGTGCTGGGGGCATACGCTTTCGCACTGGCCACAGGCAATACAGTCTTTCGCCTTTCCCCTCTTTTCAGAAAGAAGATCGTAGTTCGTGAAATTGATCGTCCAGCCCTTCTCCTCAAGATTCTCCCTCATATCCTCGTTATACAGGGAGAAATACTCCGGGATGGCGATGTCCATGGGACATCCCGGTGTGCAGTAGTGACAGGCAGTGCAGGGCACCGTAATCTGGTTATTGATGATGTCGGCAACCTTGAAACAGACGTCCTTTTCCGCATCTGTCAGAGGCTTAAAATCTGCCATATAGCTCAGGTTGTCCTGCATCTGCGATAGTGTGCTCATTCCGGAAAGAACCACCATCACATTGGGCAGGGATGCGGCAAAGCGGATCGCCCAGCTGGGGACAGACATGGAAGGATTTTCGGAAGCAAACAGTTTCTCTGCTTCTTCCGGTACATTTGCCAGGGTCCCGCCTTTTACCGGCTCCATGACAATGACAGGCTTGCCGTGCTTTACGCAGACCTCGTAGCAGGCGCGGCTCTTTACCCATTCGCTTTCCCAGTCCAGATAATTGATCTGCAGCTGGACAAATTCCATCTCCGGGTGTTCTGTAAGGATCCGGTCCAGAAGCTCCGGCTGGTCATGGAAGGAAAATCCTGCATGTTTTACCAGACCAGCTGCTTTTTTGCCCAGCAGCCAGGAGAAGCAGTCGTATTTTTCATAAGCCGGGAGCATTCCCGCCTCGATGCCATGGAGAAGGTAATAATCAAAATAACCGGCCCCGGTTTTCTCCAACTGTGCATTAAAAACCTTGTCCCGGTCTTCGAAGGAGTGCACGAATCCGGCGTGAAGCTTGGTCGCCAGGGTGAAAGATTCTCTCGGATGGCGGGAGGTCAGGACTTTCTTTACCGCGTTTTCGCTGGCAAAGCCGTTGTACATCCAGGCGGTGTCAAAATATGTGAAGCCCTTTTCCAGGAACAGATCCACCATCTGCTTTACCTGTTCCAGATCGATATCCGCTGCATTTGGTGAGTTCTGAGGCAGTCTCATGAGGCCGAAGCCCAGTTTTTTTTCGGGAATGAAGTTCATGAGTTTCTCCTTTCTGTTATTGACAGATCGAGTTATTCTACAGTTTCCATACTGATAGTGATTGTCACATCTCCGTTGCCAAGAAGAGCAGCCATGCCGGCAGAATCCTGGTCTTCAATATGTCCGAGCCTTGTATAAGCCCAGGAATTGGATCCATAGAATATGACAATCTGGCTGCCGGAATAGAGCACGATGTCTCCGGAAGCCGTTGTGGTCTGGATATCGTCGGAGGGAAGGCGGGTACCGATCGGACCCACCTGCTCAAAGCCGCCGTACATAGACATCTGTATGGTAAGCGGCGCATCCTTGCAAAGCTCTTTCAGCGCTGCTACAGAGTCATTATCCTCCCAATTGACTTTAACTTTTGTCTCACCGATCTTCATTTGCAGCATTGCTTCCGGTTCCTCCTGCGTATCGGGGGATTCCTTCGGACCGGATGCCGCTTGAGCTGTACCGCATGAGGAAAGTGAAAGGATGATTCCTATTAGAAGGACCATCATTATTGGTCGTTTTGTCATGATGCCCAACAGGTTTTGTCTCAGACATTCGGTTTTAGTATTGGCATCGTCCATAGTACGGTCTCCTTCTTTTGAAAAATGTTTTCTTTCTAATTCTAATGGAAGAATACCGTTAACACGGAGAAATGTCCAATTGCTATTTTGAATTTCCGGATATTCGGATTTGGAATATCGGAAATGGAATTTTAAGATAAAGAATGGCGGCATTGGAAGAGCACAACCCAGCCGAATCATCGCGGGTGCATATCTAATTACTTATTCAGCAGAAAATCTGCCATTTCCCCGATCGTGTGAAACACATAAGTTGCACCGGCATCTTCCAGTTCGCCTTCGGGAGCAAAACCCGTATAGATACCAAGGCTGTCAAGTCCGCACAGCTGCGCACCTTCAACATCGTGCATGCGGTCCCCGATCATCAGGACGTCCCGGTCCCCGGGAGCTTTTCCCATCCGGCGCAGGGCCTCTTCGATGATATCCTTTTTTGCGGAGCGCTTTTCATCCATGCTGGCACCGACGACCTCATCGAAGTACTGCAGGAGGTCAAAATGTTCCAGAATCCTGATCACATACGGCTCAGGCTTGGAAGATGCGACGGCGACAAACCTGCCGTTTTGCTTTAGAGCACGAAGCATCTCCGGGACGCCGTCCAATACTTCGTTCTCAAATAAGCCGACAGACGAAAAGCGCTGGCGGTAAACCTGAAGCGCTTCCAGGGCCTGTTCCTGGGTGAGTCCGTGGAATTCCATGAAAGAGGGGATGAGCGGCGGGCCGATGTAGGGTGTCAGGGTATCGGGGTTCGCAACTTCGATCCCGAAATGGCGCAGTGCATGCTGTACACTTTTAGTGATCCCTTCTTTGGGGTTTGTCAGTGTGCCGTCAAGGTCAAACAGAAGGTATTGGTACATAAATAACTCCTTTGGCTGAAATAATAAAGCTATGAAAAATATTTACTAATAGTATTACAAAGATTACCGGGCCTGTCCATGCCGCCTGACGATGAAAAAGCACAGTAAAACATATGCAGAACGTGGGCTCAAGAAAACTCTGATTCGGCTCTTCAAATAACAATTCCATAGATTACAGTATCTCCCGGATTTCTTGAAAATCCGGGAGTTTTTTATATTATTATTATTAAAAGACAGTAAACAGAGTGCTGGATATGGGGTGTCTGCAGATACAGGCAGCCCCATTTCAAAGAATGGAGAATAATATGAAAATTGTAGTATTAGACGGTTATACAGAGAACCCCGGAGATCTCTCATGGGAATCACTTGAGAAATTTGGTGAAGTCATCGTTTATGACAGGACATCCTACGAGGAGTCGCCGCTGATTGCGCAGAGACTGCAGGGAGCCGAGATTGCAGTGATCAATAAAACCCCGATTTCAAGAGAGACGATGGAAAAATGTCCCGATCTCAAGGCTGTAGCAGTGCTCGCAACAGGATACAATGTAGTTGACTGCGCGGCCGCCAAGGAGAAAGGAATCGTCGTTCTTAATGTACCGACTTACGGAACCCAGATCGTAGGGCAGTATGCTGTCGGTCTTCTTCTTGAGATCTGTGCACACTACGGCGCCCATGACAGGGCGGTCAAGGAAGGCCGTTGGGAAAAGAACGTGGACTGGTGTTTCTGGGATTATCCTATGATCGAGTTGTACGGCAAGACAGTCGGTATTATTGGATTTGGCAGGATTGGTCAGACAACGGGCAAAATACTGAAGGCGCTGGGAATGAGAGTAATCGTAAATGACATATACCAGTCTGAGAGCGGCAAAGCGATTGCCGATGAATATGTGGAGAGAGACGAACTCTTCGCTCAGGCGGACGTTATTTTCCTGCATTGTCCTCTGTTCCCGGACACAGAGGGATTGATCAACAAAGAAAACATCGCAAAGATGAAGGATGGAGTGATCCTGATCAACAACAGCCGCGGCCAGCTGGTCGTGGAGCAGGACCTGGCGGACGCGCTTGACAGCGGCAAGGTTTATGCGGCCGGATTAGACGTAGTTTCCACAGAGCCGATCAAGGGAGACAATCCGCTTCTTGGAGCGAAGAATTGCCTGATTACCCCTCATATTTCCTGGGCAGCCAAAGAGGCGCGCCAGAGGATCATGGATATTACGGCGGATAATATCAAGGCATTTATAGAAGGCGCTCCGATCAATGTAGTAAATAAGGATTAAATGGAGCAGGAATTATAAAAGGAGGCTGACAATGATTAAAGTATATTGTTACAGCAAGTGCAGCACGTGCAAAAAAGCGCTGAAATGGCTGGATGAGAACAACATAGAACATGAGGATATCGATATCAAAACCTCTCACCCCGATAAGGATACTCTGCAGAAATATTATGTTCAGAGCGGCCTGCCTTTGAAACGCTTTTTTAACACGAGCGGCATCCCATACCGTGAACTTGGCCTTTCCAAAAAACTGGCGAATATGAGCGATGAAGAGCAGTTAGAGCTTCTCGCGACCGACGGTATGCTGGTGAAGCGTCCGCTGGTTGTCGGTAATGACTTTGTGCTGGTGGGGTTCAAAGTCGAGGAATGGGAGGCAAAACTTAAACAGTGAGGACGATGAGATGATCGTAGCTGTGATAAGACATGCAAAAGTGGATATGAAATGGAAATCCCGAATGACTTCCGCCGAATATGACAAAGGGTGTGCTGATTATGATGCGGCCCCCGTTATGCCGGTAACGGTCAACCTGCCTTCTGTCGAGTTTCGGAAAATCTATGTCAGCACGTTACCGAGAACAACAGCGACGGCAAGGCAGGTGGTCGGAGATAGGGAGTTCCACGCCACTTCGCTGATTAACGAAGTTCCGGCAAGGTCGGGATTTGACACGGAGATGAAACTGCCCGGAGTTGTATGGTCAGCGGCCTGTAGGATTCAATGGCTCACAAATATGCGGCGCCAGCCCGAAACACGGGCACAGACCAGGCGCCGCGCTGAGAAATTTGTCCGCCATCTGATCCGGCAGAATGAAGACTGCGCCGTATTTACGCACGGTTTCTTTATGATCACGCTCATGCAGGAGTTGAAAAAACAGGGCTTTCGCCTGGACCACGAGCGCCTTAACTACGCCAATGGTGAGGCTGTGATTTGCGAGAAATGATAAAATGGTGGTAGCGGATGAGAAAAGCATTCCACTAAAGGGGGCTTATATGAGACAGGATAATATCGCGGTTTTGCAGGATACGCTGAATATCTGTAAGCAGGGGTGGTATGTAAAGGATAATGAGAAGAAAAAACTGAAACTGACAAGGAAGCAGATGGAGGAAGCCAGGGTATTTCTTCCTAAGGAGATCCGGGCTGTTTCTGAATATAAAGATTTTCAGCATGTTCACGTAATGGGCCGCTGCGAGTACAGCTGTGTAAATGCAGATTCTTTTACGCTGGCCAGAAAGAGGACAGAAGAGTTTTCCAATGACCTTGCAGAAGAAGATGCTAAGCCGGTACTTGTGCTGAATCTGGCCAATCCGGTAAATCCGGGAGGCGGGGTGAGAAGAGGCGCAAAAGCACAGGAAGAAGACCTGTGCAGAAAGAGTTCCCTGCTTCTGTCTCTTGAAAGCAGGAACTCCCTTCCTTACTATAAATATAACCGTTCCCTGCATACGTATATGGGATCCGATGCCGTGATCATCCATCCTCAGGTCGAGATCATCAAAGATGAAAATGGCGACCTTCTGGAGGATACCGTCATTGTGGCCGTGATGACCTGTGCTGCGCCTATGCTGACCTACGGCATGGAGGGGATGAACCGGTCAGAATATGAGGCAATGGTATACCGGCGGATCACGGGAATGCTGAAGGTGGCGGCCTATCTGGGGTACAATCGCCTTGTCCTGGGAGCATTTGGCTGCGGGGCTTTTCGAAATGATGCCCGGATTGTCTCCGATCTGTTTTACAAGGCGCTCAAGGAATTTGACTATGACGGGATGAAAGAAAAGGATATGTTCGACAGGATCGACTTCGCAGTCATGGATCATTCTGCCAATCAGTACAATTTCAAGGAGTTTTCCCGAAACTTTGCACATTTTTACTGAGGTGAGGACCAGGCTGAATAGAAGGGACGGCAGACTCTGTTTTCCATGACAATATCATCAAGGTCTTGGAAAAGATTCGGTGATCGGTAACTTATGAAAGCAACAATAGACAATATATAATTTTACTTGAAAGGATGGAAGCAATGAAGATTGGAATGAGGAAACCCAGCATCAAAAAGAGTCTGAAAGCCCGCACAACAGGAAAGCTCAAGAGGTCATTAAAGAGGGCTGTTATTCCCGGTTATGGGAAAAAGGGAAGGGGATGGATCAGAAATCCTAAGAGAGCCCTATATAATAAGATTTATAAAAAGACCACCTTTTCTATATTTGATTTGCTTAAGTGAGCAGCGGCTGTGAATGCGAGAATATAGAAGAAAACATTGGTGCGGTTTATCGAGGGAAAAATGCAATACGAAAAACACTTTAATGTGGCCGATGACGGTTTTAACGGATCATATTATCCTTGTTCTTCGAAGAGCGTTAAAGCAATCATAGAGATGTTCGGAGAAGCGGGGGTACAAATGCTTGAAACAAAACGACTGATCCTGCGCCGCTGGGAGGATAGTGACTCCGGAGGAGTGTATGCCTGATATCAAGTTATTTACCTCTGTCTCCGAAGCTGTAAAGAGCATCTTCGGAGAAAGTCGGTATGTTGTAAAAAAGAACTATGTGGCAGGAGGCGATATCAATGAAGCCTGCACCATTACGTTGGATGATGGTACTATTCTGTTCATGAAGTCAAACCTCCCGGCTTTTCTGACTAATTTCAAGGCAGAAGCGACAGGCTTAGAAGCAATCAGAGCAACAGGTGCGATCGGAGTGCCTGCTGTTCTCGGTGCAGGGACGGATACAGGTTTTTCTTTCTTGCTCCTCACATATATCCGGGGCGGCGGCCGGATCAGCCATTATTGGGAAACATTCGCAGAAGAACTGGCAGCTGTACATAAGGCTGATCTTCCCGAATTTGGGAAATACGGATTCGAGGAGAACAACTGGATCGGCGCAAGAAAACAGATCAATACTCCGCACGACAAATGGATCCCCTTTTTCCGCGACTGCCGTCTTGCACCGCAGATAAAGTCAGCCGGAAACTATCTCATGGCGGAGGACAGGAGAAGAGCAGAGTATCTTCTGGATCATCTTGACCGGTTTCTTGTGGAGCCGGACAGGCCTTCCCTTGTCCACGGAGATCTGTGGTCGGGAAATATGATCACCGGGGATGACGGGAAAGGATGGCTTATCGATCCGGCCGTCTACTACGGGCATCCCGAGATTGACATCGCCATGACAGAACTGTTTGGAGGATTCCCGCAGGTCTTTTACGAAGCTTACAGAGACACCGGGATGCTGCAGCCGGGTTATGGGGACCGGAAAGATCTGTATAACCTGTACCAGCTGCTCAACCATCTGAACATGTTCGGTCGCGGATACCTGCCGGATGTAAGATGGATTCTAAAGAAGTATGCAGGTTAAGGAATCTGTTAGAAAAGCAGCCCGCACGCAGCACAACGGCTCGCTCTACGAACCCTAAATAAGACAAAGAGGAAAATGTGATGGACTATAAGAAAGAAGTAAAGGAAGTACTGGCACAGGTGAGATTTGCCAAAAACAGACTGGCAGGGATCACGATGGAGATGGACGAAGAAGGAAAAGAGACAGAAGGGCTTGGCGAAGCACTGGAAGGCCTGGATGATGTGGTTGATATCATATCTGATTATCTGGAGGGAGAAGCGTAACGGTGAAGATAATATACAAGAATAGTGACTACGAATATGTCCTGAGTACGGAAACAGAGAACAATCAGTCACACGCCCGCATTTTCAGGCGTGCTTTACAGAACAAAGAAGACGACGTGGTGGTCTTCGATTACGCGTGGCCGGCACAGCTCACAGTCCAAATTGAAGCCGGCGAAGGGACTCTGCGTGAGGATGGCGTTCTGTGCTGGGAACTTTTTGTGACAGCCCATCACGTCAGCGGTATGGTACAGGGAGAGTTCACGGAAACGGAATATTTTGAGGTGGAGTCGCCATTTGGGAAATCCGATGAGATGGTATGCAGAACTGTGGATATCATCAGAAAGACCCGTTTCGCGATCGCCGAAAGACATCTGCGTCACCTGCCGCACCAGACATATCCGGCAGTAGACGGAAAACAGGGCCCTTACGGACATCCGTGAAAACCGGTGGAATCTCCTTGACATCGGATGCCTTTTTGTTGGTGAAGGTAGACAGAAATGCTTCTTATCTGGATCCCGGTCAGCGTTCTGGCCATGTATTTTGTCCTGAATATTGTCTACGGAAAGCTCTGGAAGAACGGCCTGCAGGCAGAACTGCGGTTTGAGGAGCGGGATGTGGAAGAGGGCGACGAAACAATACTGGTGGAAACAGTGACGAATGACAAGTTCCTTCCGCTGCCTGTTATCAAGCTGTCCTTTAAGATGGATCGCTCGCTGGAGATTGACGATGACCGAAACGCGACGGTGTCGGACAGAACGAACGTGTCGGAATATTTTGGCATGAGCGGGTTTGAAGAGGTCACAAGAAGGCAGCCTGTCCGGGCTGGCAAAAGGGGATATTACCTGATCAGCGAGGCCGCCATCGCCCTTCCGGATTTCTTCACGGAAGGGGTTCGGTACCTGAGCATGAGCCAGGCGGCTTCGCTGCTGGTCTGCCCGCGGATGCTGGAAGATGATGTGACTTTGGAAATCTCAAGGCAGATCGTAGGGGAAATCGTATCGAGAAACCGGCTGTATCAGGACGCATTTTCATTCAGAGGAATTCGAGAGTACACGCGCGGGGACCCGCTCAGCGCCATCAACTGGAAGGCGTCTGCCAGGACAGGCGAATACATGGTAAACATCAGGGATTACACGTGCGGTCAGCATATCCGGTTTCTGCTCGATGTGGAGCCACCATCGATCCGCTACAGTGAAGAACTGCTGGAGCAGGGAATCCGGCTCGCCTACACACTGGCCGGGCGGTGCATACAGGCGCAGATCCCGGTCAGCATCGCTTCCAACGGAAGAGACGTCATCACGGGAAAGGAAGTGGCGACGTCATCGGGCAGTTCAGAGCGGCACCTCGGCGCCATCGGTGAGGCGCTGGCCAGGGTCAGCCTGTCTGTGAAGCCGCGGCCATTTTCGGAACTTCTCCGGGAAGAGAGATTGAACAGAATGGCAGGAGTTTCCACTTCCGGCACAGACGCGTGTCAAAATACAGCCCTGTGCATGATTTCCTCCGGCCAGACCGATGCGCTCCTGGCGGAGGCAGATGCGCTCGCCGCACTATGCGCCGGGCAGGGCAGCGGGTTTACTGCCGGGCAGTACGGACCTTCCGGGGGCGGATTCTCGGGACAGGATGCAGGCCTGCTCTGGATCTGTATTCTGGACCCGCAGGTGGAGCGCAAGGAAGTGCCCGCGAGCATCCGGTTTATAGGAATCTGACCGCTGGGACTAATGGAGAGTTAATTCATGGGGAACGATCGAACGGCAGGGGAGCGTACAGGACTGCGCGTGATCCGGATCATAACCAATATCGTGATGCTGGCGGGCTCGGCAGCAGCGCTCGGAATGCTCGCCGGTGCTTCGCGCTTTGCGATTCTGGCCCTTTGTCTGTTTATGACGGCAGTCGCGCTGGCAGCCGACCAACTGCGGCACAGGGTTCGCTCCTTTCCGGTCTTCACGATTTCCTGTATTGGTTTTGTCGCCCTGACGGCGCTTGTGAGCAGCCTGACGGTCCCGAAATTCCTGATCCCGCTCGTTGTGATCAGCCTGGCAGAGGTCTGGTGCCTGTACGAGGGGCGGATCGGGCAGAGACCGGTCTTCGTTCCAAGCCCGTACTACCTGGTGCTTCCGATCCTCATTTGGATGTTGGGTACTTTCAGTGATGTCAAACAACTGCTGGCTCTGGCTTTTTGCATGGAGACTGCTCTGGTACTCCTTTTTCTGGCCTGGCACAACCAAAAAAGTCTGGATCGCACATATTACGCCGCCTCTGAGAGGGCGCGAGTGCCGTATGGGAAGATCCGGCGTCTCAACGCCGGTCTTTTGTTCCTCTATCTGGCCGCAGCGCTGGTCCTGTGCGTATGCCTCACGGCGGTGTGTTCCGATGAGGGAACTGTATTTTGGCTTATAGATGGAGTCGTGATGCTGATCGGCCTGATCGTCGGGGCGATCCTGTGGCTTTTTATTACGCTGTTTGGTTGGATGAGCGGCGGAGGAGGGGGAACTGCGGGACCGTTCAATCCGTTCAACATCGAGGCGGCAGAGGAGGCGTATCCATGGCTTCAAACGCTCTGGACCGTTGTGGAGTGGGTTCTTATCGCAGCCGGCGCAGCGCTGATCCTATACATGATCTATTGGAGTCTGTACAACTTGTACTACAGTTTTCTTTCCGTGGACCCGGAGACCGTCGACACGAGGAAGCGCTATCACACCAGGGAAAAGCGTCGGAAAATCCGCACCGGAGAAGGGCGGCTGCCTGAGCGGCTGCCTCTGCTCGCAGGGCTCGGGCCGGCGGCAGGGATCCGAAGGGCGTATATCTCGCTGGTCCGCCTGTACCCGGAGGGAACCAAGGTACCCGCCTCCTACACGCCGTCGCAGATCGAGCTTGCGGTGGCCGGAGACGAGGCCCTGGAGGAGGAGTGGCAGGAAATCCACCGGCTCTACGAAAAGGCAAGATTCGCGCCCGGGCTCACGGACCGCGGTGACTTGCAGCGCATGCGGGAACTGGTGCGGCGAAGGAGTGAAGCGGAGCTGCGCCGGCAGGAAATGGTTAAGCGGAAACTGGTGTGATAAGGAATTGGAGGGAATCTGTGCTGACCTGGCGAAGCAGCCCGGTGCCATTTCTTCTAAATAGAAATTCAGGAGGAAAGCCATGGAGAACAGGCAGAGCGAATCTGTACGCGCCAAAATATTGTCCATCGAAGACAATATCGCGAAGGTCATGGTCGGATGTGAGGATGTGACCAGGATGATCATGACGGCGCTCATCACCGGCGGGCATGTGCTGCTCGAAGACCTTCCGGGGACAGGAAAGACAACACTGGCGAGGACGCTGGCAAGATCTCTGGCTATGCGGTATCAGAGGATTCAGTTCACGCCGGACCTTCTGCCGACGGACATGACAGGCCTTTCCGTATACAGTCAGGCGAGCGGGGAATTTACGTTTCGGCCGGGGCCTGTTTTTTGCAATATTTTGCTGGCGGATGAGATCAACAGGGCGACGCCCAGAACACAGGCGGGGCTTTTGGAGTGCATGGAGGAAAAGCAGGTGACGACCGACGGAGTCACGCGGCCGCTGCCGGAGCCGTTCTTCGTGATCGCGACCCAGAACCCGATTGAGACCGGCGGCACTTTTCCGCTGCCGGAGGCGCAGATGGACCGCTTTTTGATGAAATTGTCTATAGGACTTCCGGATGAGGAGAACGAGTGCAGAATCATGGCGCGGTCGCTGGCCAGGAGAGAAAGGATCCAAGGGCAGGAGAATGGAGACGGGAGCAGCGCCGGGCAGAAAAACGGCGACGGGCACAGCGCCGGGCAGGAGATCCGCAGGAGCAGCTGGGAAACAGATATTTTTCCGGTTGCCGACGCCGAGACGATCAGACTGGCGCGGCAGGAGGCAGGAAGGGTGCAGGTGTCACAGGACCTGATCCGCTATATTTCGGCGCTGGTCAAGGTTACACGAGAGAGGCCGGATATCGAGGCGGGCGTAAGCCCTCGCGGTACGCTCGCCCTCCTTCACGCTTCGCAGAGCCTGGCTTTTCTCGAGGGCAGGACTTACGTCGTTCCGGAAGATATCACCAGGCTGGCCGTTTCGGTCTGTGCGCACCGGCTCGTGCTCACCCGTCACATAGGGCGGACGGCGGGCCAAAAAGCGGTGATGGAAGATATCCTGCGCACGGTGGCAGTTCCCACCGAGCAGTTTGGGCAGAATCATTAAAATAACGATAACATAAAACGCAAAACTCCGGCCATTTGGCCGGAGTTTCAGTGCTTATTCAAGGACGTCGCATTTTTACAAAACGCGACAGACCCGTCAAAATATCTGTTCCTGTATTATTTTCCAAGAACTTCCGCCGCTTCCTTCATCAGCTCGATGATCGGAAGGTGCTGCGGACATACGCTCTCACACTGCCCGCACGCGATGCAGTCAGAAGCCTTTCCGCTTCTCTTGATCAGACCCGAATAGAAATTCTTGGATCTCCAGTCGTCGGGATGGCGCCGCAGCGTGTTGATCGTGCGGAACACGTCAGGGATGCTGATTCCGGAAGGACATCCGTCACAGCAATATTTGCAGGACGTACATCCGATCTGGGGCACTTTGAGGAGCTCGGAAGTCACCTCATCAATAAGCGCAAACTCCTCTGAGTTCATCGGCTCAAAGTTCGTGAAGGTCCTGATATTGTCCTCCATCTGTGCCTCGGTGGACATGCCGGACAGGATTGTCATCACGCCGGGCTGCGAGCCGACAAAACGGAGCGCCCAGGAGGCAGCTGACGCGCCGGGTCTTGCGGCTTCAAACTTCTCCATGATCTCCGGCGTCATATTTGCCAGCTTTCCGCCGCGCACAGGCTCCATGACGATAATCGGGATATTTCTGCTGCTGAGAATCTCGTAGAGCCTCTGGCTTCTCACCACCGGATTCGTCCTGTCCAGATAGTTGTACTGGATCTGTACAAATTCGATCTCAGGATGGGAATCCACGATCTGTTCAAGAAGTTCCGGGCTTCCATGGAAGGAGAAGCCAAAGTGCTTGATCTTTCCCTCCTTCTTTTTCTCGATGCCCCACTTGAAGCAGTCATATTTGACATAGGTGTCATAATTCGATCCGTCCTCGATGGAGTGCAGCAGGTAGAAGTCAAAATAATTCACTCCGGCCCTCTGCAGCTGCTCGTTGAAGATGCGGTCCACATCCGACTCTTTTTTGATCTCCCATGCCGGAAGCTTTGTGGCCAGCATGAATTTGTCTCTGTCGTAGCGCGTAACGATTGCTTCCTTTGCTACGCCTTCCGACTTGCCGCTGTGATACACATACGCAGTGTCAAAATAGTTCATGCCGGCAGCCATATACTTATCAACCATGCTGCAGACCTGCGCAATGTCGATTACGCCGTCCTTCTCCGGCAGTCTCATCAGACCAAAGCCAAGCTTCGGCATTCTACTCAAATCAATGCTCATAACCATTCTCCTTTGCTTTCTTCTCTTCTATGGCTATATTCCGGATCATGTACTCGCAGTGTGCAGGCGTAGATGACATGCTTCAGGTTCCGGAATTCCTCTTCGGTGCAATCGCGATCATATAATTTATGCATGAGTCAGTTACAAGGAGTGTCTTTGCTGCCGCGTGCGCCTCTTCCCATTTTGACATGTTTTCAGAGATCTGTGAACAGGAATTCGCGCTTATTGCCATAATAACGGTGTACGTTTTTTTATTAATGTTATAATGGGACGGAGATAAGAAAGCATGTATCAGACAGTCGAGAGCCAAAATGGCGGAGGAAAGACAACCAATGAGAAATGAGAAATCCGACAAACAGAAAAAGAACTTGAGCAAATTCATATCCCTGATTCTCCGCCATAAGCCGGAGTCAATCGGGATCACCTTAGATGAACACGGTTGGGCGGATGTCGGCGAGCTGATCGCCGGAATCAATAATACTCCGGGAAATGAGATCGACATGGAAACGCTGGAGGAGATTGTCCGGACTGACGAGAAACAGCGGTATTCTTTTAACGATGACCATTCGCTGATCCGGGCAAACCAGGGACATTCCATACCGGTAGATGTCGAACTGGAAGAAAAGATCCCGCCGGATGTATTGTGGCATGGGACGGGAGAGAAATTCGTACCATCCATCGATGTGCAGGGCCTTATTCCGAAGAGCCGTCTTTATGTTCATCTCTCGAAAGATACAGAAACGGCCAGAAAAGTCGGCAGCCGGCATGGAAGACCAGTGATCTACGGGATTGACTGCAAAAAAATGAGCGAGGACGGCTACAAATTCTTTCTTTCAGCAAACGGCGTTTGGCTGACAAAGAGCGTGCCGCCGGAATATCTGCATAAGGAGCCGGATCACGAGGACTGATTCTCTGCCTCATTTTGTTAAGTTTTGGAGAAAAAAATGTGGTTATTATTTGCGATACTATCGTCTGTTTTTGCAGCACTGACATCGATCCTTGCCAAGGTCGGCATCGAGGGCGTTGACTCAACACTGGCAACGGCAATCCGGACAACTGTTGTTCTCGTTATGTCCTGGGGCATGGTCTTTCTGACAGGTGTGCATAATGGGATAGGGCAGATCAGTCAGAAAAGCTGGCTTTTTCTTATCCTCTCCGGTCTAGCCACCGGAGCATCATGGCTGTGCTATTACAAAGCTCTTCAGATGGGGGATGTGTCCAAAGTGGTGCCGATTGACAAGCTGAGCGTACTTATAACACTTTTTCTCGCTTTTCTCTTTCTGCACGAGCAGTTTACGGCAAAGTCCATTGTGGGATGCGTACTGATTGGTGCAGGAACGCTTCTGATGGTGATGTGAGCCGATCGACAAGACTTTTTGTTAAGAACTATATAAGCATTCATGATAAATTGTATGTAGATGAAAGCAAAAGACATGGACAAGCAGAAGATTCTGAATGGAGGGCCATATCATGCTGCAGGCACAGAACTGTGTTTTGAACTTGCCGACCGGAACAGTTGATTATATCCGTTTTGGCAGCGGTCGGAAACCGCTCATCCTGCTCCCCGGTGTGGGCGACGGCCTGAAGACGGTCAAAGGGATGGCGCTGCCATTCGCACTCCTATACAGAAGTCTGGCTGAGCATTTTACTGTGTATGTGTTCAGCAGGCGCAGGATTCTGTCTCCGGGCATGACCACACGGGATATGGCAGAGGATCTGAACATCGCTATGGATGCTCTCGGGCTGTCTTCGGCCTCGGTGGTCGGTGTTTCTCAGGGAGGTATGATTGCCCAGTGGCTGGCCATTGACCATCCGGAGAAGGTGAAAAAACTGGTGCTGACTGTGACACTTAGCCGCCCAAACGCCACAATACGGGATGTGATTAAACGATGGCTTGGAATGTCTGATCGCGGTGATTATAAAGGGATTATGCTGGATACAGCTGAGCGCTCTTATTCCGACAAAAGGCTGAAACAGGCAAGGCTCACATACCGGCTTCTGGGAAGTATCGGTAAGCCCAGGTCCTTTAAACGCTTTCGAATACAGGCGGCGTCCTGCGCGACGCACGATGCCTATGATCTGCTGGATCATATCGTCTGCCCGACACTGGTGATCGGAGGGGCGGAAGATAAGATCGTCACCGGGCAAGCCTCTGTAGAAATGGCGGAAAGGATCCCAAACTGTAAGCTGTACATGTATAAGGGCCTTGGGCACGGACTATATGAGGAGGCGCCCGATTTTTTGAAACGAGTATCCGATTTTTGCAGATAGGTTCAGGGAGATTCAAAATGAAATTAATCATTGCGAGTAATAACAAGGGGAAAATACGCGAATATAAAGATATTTTCGAGCCATTTGGCTTTTTGGTGACGTCCCAAGGTGAGGAAAACATAAACCTTGAGGTGGAGGAGACCGGGACCACCTTCGAGCAAAATGCCTTATTAAAGGCGCAGGCAATCTACGATCTGTCGCACTCATGTGTGATCTCTGATGACAGTGGCCTGGAAGTGGAAGCTTTAGGCGGAGAACCGGGGCTTTATTCTGCCCGATATAAAGGTCTGGAGACTGAGCATGAGCGCAGAATCGCCGTCCTGAAAGGACTTGAAGGGAAAGAGAACCGCAATGCGCGCTTTGTAACTTGTATATGTTTTATTGACGAAAAGGGACAGCCGCATCTCTTCACAGGTATCTGGAACGGAGTGATTGCCGAAAAAGAGGAAGGTACAAATGGCTTCGGCTATGATCTGATTTTTATCTCAGAGGATGGGAATGGAAAAACGACAGCAAGCATGCCTCTTTCCTTTAAGGAAACTTATTCTCACAGGGCAAAAGCGGTAAGGGAATTGATCAGCTATCTTCAGTCCCGATAAATTGCGGAGGAACATTCATGAAGAAGTATGCCATGCCCATCCTTATGCTGATTGTTTTTGAAACAATCGCTGTTACACTATGGCTCACAAAAGGCAATATTTTTTATCTTTTTAATTTCAGTTACATCGGGTGTTCGATAGCACTGGGGATGTTCCTGTTCATCAAAGAGTATAAATATGCGCGGCGCATTGTCCAGCTGCTCGTCGGTTTATATATGCTTGTTTATCTCGGCCTGATCTGCCGGGAAAATATGCAGATCGAGGGCTTCTGGTACTATCTTTTCACAGGCGTATTTGAGGCGGCGACGATCCATTACGCTGTGGCCAAGATTTTCGGACCGTTGATCTTCGGGCGCGGATGGTGCGGCTATGCCTGTTGGACTGCGATGGTGCTTGATTTTCTTCCCTATCCGGTTCCCGCACAGCCGAGAAAGAAGATCGAATGGATCAGATACTGCACTTTTGCTCTGTCCCTGATCTTTGTGGCATCGCTTTTTCTGGCCCATGTCGGGAACCTTGAAAAGATCATGTTCCGGGCATTTATTGTCGGAAATGCGGCGTATTATGCCGTTGGAATCATTCTGGCCTATGCCTTTAAAGATAATCGCGCCTTCTGCAAATATATCTGTCCCGTCACTGTGTTCCTGAAACCTATGAGCTATTTTGCACGCATACGGGTAAAATGTGATAAGGAAAAGTGTGTGTCATGTGGAAAGTGCAAGAGAGTATGTCCGATGGATGTGGATGTCACGGACAACTCAAGGAACCGAAAGAATGGCACAGAGTGTATTCTCTGTATGGAATGTGTCAGGAACTGTCCGAAAAAGGCACTGTGACATGAAATAAGTCTGTATCAGAAAGATAAGGGAGTAATGAGAATGGAAAGAAAGTATTATCAAGACATCGGGTATAAGCCGTTCCTGTTTTATGTGATTTTTGGTGTATCCGGCGAAGAGCTGGAAGTGTCTCAGAAAAAGCACAAAGTCGATGAGCTTCCGGAAGCACTTGATATACGAACCTTCACAAGAGAAGCTCACGGCGAGTGGATCGACGGATGGTTCACCGGTGCGTTTGAATCCGTTCTTAAAGCGGCGGATCCGGATTTGTTTGACATCTGTAAGAAGGCAGAGAAATGCGCTGTTTTGCAGGGGAGCATCGAAAATGACAGCACCCTTAGCTATATGAAAAATGCAATCGGTATCTGATTGCAGCTGAGCCGTGAAGCAATGATTTTTTGACGGAATTGCTGACTGCGCAGTCTCTAAAAGGCAACCGCAGGCTATGGAGGAAGAATGCTTTCTTCCTCCGGTCATAACAGGTCGCTGAGACGTTTGCCGTAAAAAAAGTCATGCGTCAATTTATCGTATTCCGTCCAAAGAGGAAGGGTCTCACAGGAAGAAGACCGCGGGCAGGGAGCAGCGCCTTCTGCCAGGCAGGCAACGGTAGCGAGGGACCCTTCCATCAATTCTATAATTTCGCCGACCGCATAGTCTTCCGGTTTGCGAACCAGTTTATATCCGCCGCCTTTTCCGCTGGCTCCGACGAGCAGACCTCCTTGGACCATATCTTTCACGATGATTTCCAGATACTTTTTGGATATACCCTGTCTGGCCGCAATATCTTTCAGCGGAATATAGTTTCCGTTATCGTGTTCAGCAAGATCCAGCATAACCCGGATCGCATATCGTCCGCGTGTTGAAATCATAGCGTACCTCCTTTATTTTTCCTATTATACAGTGGGTAAATGGGTAAATCAAGAGCGGCAGTTCTTTTTGCATGCGGATACGGCAAAATAGAGCCGGAGCAGTAAAAGTAACAAAATCTGTATGTTTTGCCCTTTTCATAATCTGCAGGTAGTGGATATACTGTTTTGTAAGGAAAAGAGTTTACATACAGACTCAAAAAGGGGAAATTATGCAGAGAAAACACCATGTTTTACAATTTGTTTTAATGTTGTCGCTGATGCTGCTGTGCCTCTCTACAGGAGTTCACGCGGAGGGAACCTATCCGCAGGATATCCGTCCCGTTCCCACGGAGGATCTCATGGGAAAAATCGTCATCCTGCATTCCAACGATGTTCACGGCGCGATTGAAGGCTACGCAAAGATGGCCGCTCTTCGCAAGGCCTATGAGGCGCTCGGCGCGGAAGTGATCCTGGCCGATGCGGGCGATTTCAGTCAGGGAAGCCCCTATGTGAACGTATCTTCCGGGGTAGATGCGATTACGATGATGAACGCGGCGGGCTACACGGTAGCAGGCCTGGGGAATCACGAGTTCGACTTCGGTTATGATAAACTCAGGGAAAATCTGGAAAAGGCCGAGTTTAAGGTGATCTGCGCCAACATCTATGAGAACGGAGCGCCGATCGCAGCCCCTCATTATCTGTATGAGGCAAAATCCGGACTGAAGATCGGATTTCTCGGACTGGACACTCAAGAGTCCCAAACCAAGGCGAATCCGTCCAAGATCATCGGCCTGACCTTCTACGGCGGAAGTGATATGTACCGGATCGCGGAAGAGGAGGCGAAAGCCCTGCGCGATGAAGGCGCGGACATTGTGATTGCTATCACGCATCTCGGAGTGGACGAGGAGTCCGCCGCGGGCGGCAACCGCTCCATTGATCTTGTAAAGAATACGACCGGGATCGATGCGATCTTCGACGGTCACTCCCACACCGTGATGACCGGAGACGGGGAGAATGACCTCATCCAGTCAACAGGGACTAAATTCGAAAATATCGGTGTTTTGGTCATTGGCGAAGACGGAAAAGCGGAGGACCATTATCTTGTCGCCACGGACCAGATCGCGGCGGACGAATCGTCGGCGGCATATGCGGCGGCAAAAGAGATACAGGCCCGCATCGACGAGGAATACGGAGTAAAGATCGGTGAGAGCGAGGTGGCCTTTGAGGCGGATAAATCCGCCAACCGGACCGGGGAGACGAATAGCGGAGACCTGATCGTGGATGCTATGCGCTGGTATTTTTTGGAAGATCCGAGCATGCTTGAGGTACCGGAAGACCATCTGGTGGCGATCATAAACGGCGGATCGATCCGCGCCGCCATTCCGGCCGGAGAGGTGACCAAGGAAGACGTCAATACGGTCTATCCTTTTACAAACTCGCTGGTAGTAAGGTATGTGACCGGAGAAGATCTTCTTGAAGCACTGGAAGCGTCAACATTCTGTACGCCGGAACCGATCGGGGGATATCCGCAGACCGGAGGCATTACCATGACGCTCGATACGACCAAGGAGTACGACAAAGGGGACCAATATCCCGGATCGTCCTATTACAGCCCCGCGTCCATCCAAAGGGTCAGCATTGAGAGCATCAACGGAAAGCCCTTCGATCCCAATGATACCTATGCGGTAGCCATGAACGATTTCATGGCGGCGGGCGGAGATACCTACTTCGCCTTTGCGATGACGGAAGGGATCGAAACGGGAGTCCTGTTCGACGAGCTTTTGATCGATTATATAACGAATGAGCTGGGGGGTGTCCTGTCTGCTGAGAAATACGGCACGGCCCGCAAGGAGCAGACCATTATACTTGCAGAGAACGGCGATGCTGCGCAGGATGAGGTTGCATCCTCGGAAGGCGCAGGCGAGACGGGGGCGTCGGATCAATCGGGCGATGCGCCGGCCGCCGAAGCCGGCGCGGCAGCGGGAGATACCTACACCGTTGAGCGCGGGGACTGCCTGTGGAACATCGCGGAGAAGCTGTACGGCGACGGCACCAAGTGGACGCTGCTCTACGAGAACAACAGAGATATTATTAAAAGGCCCGGCCTGATCCTGCCCGGACAGGTCCTGAAACTGCCGGATGCGGCTTAAGAGGGAAGCAGAAGGCTGAAAACCATCAATTAAGAAGGGAGAACGATTATGAGCAAGAAGATTTTGCAGCTGATCAGCGCAGATTTTGAAGACCTGGAAGTCTGGTATCCTGTGTACAGGTGCAGAGAAGAAGGCTGGCAGGTGGATTTTGCCGCCGAGAAGCCCGGCACCTATTACGGCAAGTACGGCGTACCTTGCGAGGTAAAGCTTAGCTTTAAAGATCTCGATCCGGATGAATATGACGGACTTCTGGTTCCAGGCGGATGGGCTCCCGACAAACTGCGCCGTTTCCCCGAAGTCCTGAGCATTGTCAGAAAGATGAATGCGGACGGAAAAGCGATCGGGGAGATCTGCCATGCGGGCTGGGTGCTGATCAGCGCGGACATACTCCGCGGCAAAAAAGTGACGAGCACGCCCGGCATCAAGGACGATATGAGCAATGCGGGCGGCATCTGGGTAGACGAGGAGACGGTCGTAGACGGCAATATCGTATCGGGGAGAAGACCTCCGGATCTTCCGATGTACGCGAAGACTTTTATCAAAGTAGTGAAAGAGAGGGCGTCACAGGGGGCTCAGTAAAGAGCTTCCGGTGACATCAGAATCAGGAATTACGTTTGGCTGTTGGTATAATAGACATAAGTTAATTGCACATGTTAAATAAAGACTTAATCATAGTAAGAGGTGCCATACTGCTGGTTTATTATTGTATAGGAGCTTACGGCACTACAGATATACTGCGCCTTCGCGACGGCGCGCGGGTCTCCGTAAGTGACAAACAGGCATATTGCCCGTCGTGCGGCCATAAGCTTGCCCTCCACGAACAGATCCCGATCTTTGCATTTATTGTTCACGGGGGAAAGTGCAAGTATTGTCATGCCCCGATTCCGCCCGAACATGAAGTTATTGAAGTGACTATTTTCGCAGTGATGTCGCTGATCACGATAGCTTCCGGGTTTTCCTGGACGGGCTGTTTTCTGTGTATTCTTTTTTATGAGGGGTTCAAGTGTCTTTATCTATGGAGATACGGAAGGAAAAGAAAGGATTTTGCGCTGGAAGCGGCGCGCTCGATTCGGTCAAATATCATTATATTCTCTCTCTATATACTTATTTATTCCATGCAGGCGCTGGCGACAGCGTGATATAAAATGGAGCAGGAGAAGGAAAATGGACGGCTATGAACGTACAATCTTTCATGTGGATGTGAACAGTGCCTTTCTGTCCTGGTCCGCGCTTAAGATCCTGGCGGAGGACCCGGGCGCGGTAGATCTGCGGACCATCCCTTCGGGCGTCGGCGGGGACGTGAAAACGCGGCATGGGATCATCACTGCGAAGTCTATTCCGGCCAAAAAGTACGGCGTCCAAACAGGAGAACCTGTTGTCAAGGCACTCCAGAAGTGCCCGCAGCTGGTGCTGGTCCCACCGGATTTTGAGACCTACCGGAAGTATTCCCGCGCGCTGATGGATATTTTGGCCGGGTATACGCCGCTGATCCAGCAGGTGTCGATCGATGAGGCCTACATGGATCTCACAGACCGCATAGCGCCGACGGACCGGGAGGGCGCACTGGCTCTGGCAAAGCAGATCCGGGACCATGTCCGGGAGGAACTGAAGTTTACCGTCAATGTCGGCATCTCGGTCAACAAACTCCTGGCCAAAACGGCGAGCGACTTTGAAAAACCGGACAAGACGCACACGCTGTACCCCGAGGAAGTGCCGGTCAAGATGTGGCCGCTTTCCATCGGCACGCTGCACGGCTGCGGCAAGTCCACTGCGCAGAAATTGCAGCTGATCGGGATCAACACGATCGGGGACGCGGCGGGAGCGGACCTGTCGCTCCTTCAGTCTGTGCTGGGGCAAAAAAGCGGCGCCTATATCTGGAACAGCGCCAACGGGATCAGCAAATCCCGCGTTGATCCGGAAAGGGAGCAGGCCAAGAGCGTCTCGAACGAGCGCACGCTGTCGGAAGACATCACAAGGGAGAATTATCAGACGGACGGCGTTCCCGTCATCCGTATGCTCTCGGAAAAAGTGGCGGGAAGACTGCAGAAGAGCGGCCTGACCGGGCAGACGGTCACTTTCCAGGTCAAGTCGTCAGGCTTCGAGCGATACTCAAGACAGATGTCTCTGCCGGACATGACCGACCGCGCGAAGGATATAGAAGCGGCGGCGCTTCTACTGGCGGATAAACTGCTGAATGGGCCGGACGGCCTGTTCGAAGCCGGAGTCACCATAAGGCTGATCGGCGTGGGCGTATCCAGGATCAGCGAAAAGCAGATCCATCAGATGGACCTGTTTGAATGGGCGGACCGAAACGAGGAGGACGAGAAGGCCCGGAAAGCGGAAGAAGAGGCACGGCTGGCGGAGGAGGCAATTCGACGAGCGCAGAAAGCCAGGAGCGCGCGGCAGGCTAAGCTTGACGATATGATGAATAAGGTAAACGGCAGGTACGGCAGCGGGACGCTCAGGAAAGGAAAGACATGAAATTCTGTACAGAATGCGGACATAAAAATACCGATGACTCAAAATTTTGCGAGAACTGCGGGAAAGAGCTTTTCGTAAACGGATCGGCGCCCGGCGGATACAGGAAAATGACACCCGGCGGCGGACCAAACCGGCAGATGCCGCCGAACAGGCAGAATATGCCGAACGATTATGACGGCTTTAATGACGGCGGGACAAATAAGACCAGAATCGTAACCATAGCGCTTGTGTCTTTGATCGCCGTGCTTTTTGCCGGGGTTATTTTGGTCGGGGCCGCTATTCTCAAAGAGAATAAACAGGAAACGGTGCCGGTTGCCGATACGCCGAAAAAAGAGACAGATCAAGACACTCCTGCGGACCGGGGAGGAGGAGCGGGGCCGGATGCCGGGAACGTGCCAAAAGATGAGACATCCCAGGAGGAAGAGGCAATCGCGGCCTTTAAAGAATATTTTGCCGAGGAGGTTTCCGCCTACGGCGCAGTCGATGAATCACGGTTAGAAGCTGTATTGACATCCGATACTTACTATACGGAGGCTCAGAACTGGTGTCTGCGCGAAGGAGTGGTCGGTATGGACCTGGCGGACCTGGACAGCGACGGCAATAAAGAGATGGTCATTTATCGAATCGTGACAGAGACGGACGTTTACAATAACTCCTCTTGGAAACTTGTCAATCTCATTACGGATATTTACAGGTTCAACGCGGCGAAAGAGGTAGAGAAAGTTGATTCGATCAGACTCCCGGATGGACTCTCAGGGAGCAATGCTTCTCTGGAACAGTTCGGAATTATCAGTCTGGAAGGAAAAGAGTACCTCTTTCAATTTGAATTCAGAGGCGGCGTGTTTGCTAACGGAGAGACCGGCTACTGGGTATTGTACACGCTGGATGGGGGCACTTTCAGAAAGGCCTATGAACTGGGAGAACTCGGGTTGGGTTCTGCGGAAATGGAATTTCTTGTGAACACTTATACGGACGAGGAGAACTACAAGACTGTCTACTGTGCACAGGATACATCGGTCCAAAGGTATAATAACGGAGGGGAGACATTTGCAGAGGACTACCTCATATACGATTATGAGAATCGCTATGAATGCGATACAGTGTGTTGGAAACAGATCGGCGTGGAGCTGAGTGCGCCCAGGAATCAGCTCACGGAAGGCGCCGAATACTGGAAAACAGACCTGGTAAGGGGAGGATACTCACTTATTACTGCCAGCGAAGAGAATACGTATGACTATGTACAGACCTCCCGGATGTACTCGGAGATTGAAAACCGTTCGGAGTATAAAGCGGGCGAGCAGAATATACCTCCTTCGGGAAGGGAAGAGCGTGAAAGAGCATTTTCCCGGAACACTTACGAGGATATACTTGATCAGTACAGGGCAGTGATGAGCGTTTTCGACGCTGATCAGATGTACTATCTCCATAAGGAATATCCGATGGTCAATCTCAATTTGATCCAGGAGTGGGCAACCAATCCGACGCAGCTCTGTTACTGCCTCTACGACATCAACAATGACGGAACCAAAGAGCTTCTCATAGGTGATGAATATACAAGAGAACTCGGTAATTTCTATTCGCTCTATACACAGAAAGAAGGCAGGCTGATCCCGCTGATCACCGATTGCTTTTACAGAACTGTCTGCTGGGCGTGTGAAGACGGAAGCGTGATCCGATACAGCTCCGGCGGCGCTTTTTACGGAGAGTACGCAGTGCATGCGCTTAATGAGGCCGGAAACAGACTGATCAAAACTGATTTGTATGAGGCGGATTTCGAGAATTATCCGGATGAGCCTTATTATAACGGAGAAGGGAGACTCACCGAGGACGAGTTCAATGCAGAATTCAGAAAAGTGAATCCTGCGGAATATGAGTGGCAGGATTTTTAACTCAGGTGGGAAGTCTCTCGCCTCTACAGGCGGTGAGTTTGAAGCAAATCTTACTCAGTGGCGGGAGACAATCCCCCACTGAGTTAAATGATGCACACGCGTGCGGAAAGGATGGAGCAAAAAACTATTTTTTACTAATAACCTATTGACATAGTAGGCGAATAGAAATATAATGCCAATAAATCAAGCAGAAAGTGCTTCCCATACGAAAGAAGTACAGGAAAACAGACCCGGCCGCAGGTTTTACAACAAATAAGACCGCAGGCAAAGGCGAGGTCAGAGGTGCAGAAAATGAAGAGCAGAAACAAACAGTATCAGAACATGGGGATGTGGTGTCGAATGCGAGTCTCCCGGGCATGTAATATGGCTGAGGCGGTTTCCTTTTAATGCGTACGCCTTGATCCGATACGATGTTGATTGCTGCAAAGCTTTGAGATAAGTATTAAGAAAGCCATTTGCCCGGGAGTCCGCTTTGAAACTCCCGGGCACTTCTTTTACCCGGAATGATGCGCGAAATCCGGCGGAGGGGCGGCCCGAACCGATTTCGGAAAGTAATGAAATAAAAAGGAGAAAAACAATGGCAAACTATAGATTTGAGACACTGCAGTTACACGTCGGACAGGAGCAGGCGGATCCGGCCACGGATTCCCGCGCGGTGCCGATCTACCAGACTACTTCTTACGTCTTCCACAACAGTCAGCACGCGGCTGACAGATTCGGGCTCGCCGACCCCGGCAATATTTACGGAAGGCTCACGAATTCGACCCAGGACGTACTGGAAAAGAGACTGGCGGCCCTGGAGGGCGGAAGTGCAGCCCTGGCCCTGGCTTCCGGAGCGGCAGCGATTACCTATACCATTGAGGCGCTGGCTGCAAACGGCGGACATATTGTGGCGCAGAAGACAATCTACGGAGGGAGCTTCAATCTTTTGGAACATACACTTCCGCAGTATGGGATCGAGACTACTTTTGTGGATGCTCACAATCTCTCGGAAGTCGAAGCGGCCATTAAAGAGAATACGAGAGCCATCTACATTGAGACACTGGGCAATCCCAACAGCGATATCCCGGACATCGACGCGATCTCCGAGATCGCGCACAAATACGGACTTCCGGTGGTGGTCGACAACACGTTCGGCACTCCTTACCTGATCCGGCCGATCGAGCACGGCGCCGACATCGTTGTCCACTCCGCGACCAAGTTCATCGGCGGTCACGGGACAACACTCGGGGGCATAATCGTGGAATCCGGAAAATTCAACTGGAAAGCCAGCGGGAAATATCCCAATATCGCGGATCCCAACCCCAGCTATCACGGAATCTCTTTCTATGATGCGGTAGGACCGGCTGCTTTTGTGACTTATATAAGAGCCATTCTGCTCCGGGATACCGGTGCAACGATTTCTCCTTTCAACGCATTCCTGCTGCTGCAGGGCGTTGAGACTCTGTCCCTGAGACTGGACAGGCACGCGGAGAACACCGCGAAGGTCGTGGAATTCCTCAGGAACCATCCGCAGGTCGAGAAGGTAAACCATCCTTCTCTCCCGGATCACCCCGATCACGCGCTCTATGAGAGATATTTCCCGAACGGCGGCGCATCCATCTTCACCTTTGAGATCAAAGGAGGAAAGGAAGAAGCCTGGAAGTTTATCGACAACCTGAAGATATTCTCTCTTTTGGCAAACGTGGCGGATGTCAAGAGCCTTGTCATTCACCCGGCGTCGACAACCCATTCCCAGCTCTCGGAAGAGGAACTGCTCGACCAGGGAATTAAGCAGAATACGATCCGTCTCTCCATCGGAACGGAACATATAGATGATATCATCGCGGATCTGGAGAACGGATTTGCGGCGATCGGATAAGAAACCAGTTAACGTAAAGTCACAGACTGACTGCCTGCCGGGCCAGGCTGCCAGCCGTAGCGTGCAAAAAGCAAGGAGGATAAAAATGTCTAATATCTACAAAGGAACTCTTGGCCTGATCGGAAACACACCGCTCGTGGAAGTGGTCAATATCGAAAAGGAGCTGGGGCTGAAAGCGACGATCCTGGCAAAGCTGGAATATTTTAACCCCGCAGGAAGTGTGAAGGACCGCATTGCCAAGGCCATGATCGAGGATGCGGAAGCGAAGGGACTTCTTAAGGAAGGATCGGTCATTATCGAGCCCACTTCCGGAAATACGGGAATCGGACTTGCTTCTATTGCGGCCTCTAAGGGATACAGGATCATCCTGACAATGCCGGAGACCATGAGCGTAGAGAGAAGAAATATCCTCAAGGCTTACGGGGCGGAAATAGTCCTGACGGAAGGCTCAAAGGGAATGAAGGGCGCGATCGCCAAGGCGGATGAGCTGGCGGCGGAGATTCCGGGAAGCTTTATCCCGGGGCAGTTTGTGAATCCTGCTAACCCTGCCATCCATAAGGCGACAACGGGCCCTGAGATCTGGAATGACACGGACGGAAATGTCGATATTTTCATCGCCGGAGTAGGAACCGGCGGGACAGTGACGGGAACCGGGGAGTATCTCAAGGAGAAGAATCCGGCGATCAAAGTGGTGGCGCTTGAGCCGGAGGGATCACCGGTGCTCTCCGAAGGGAAGAGCGGAGCTCATAAGATCCAGGGAATCGGCGCGGGATTTGTGCCGGATGTCCTGAATACGAAGATTTACGATGAGGTCATCAAAGCCCCCAACGAGGCGGCCTTTGCGGCAGCCAAGCTTCTCGCCCGCAAGGAGGGAATCTCCGTGGGAATCTCTTCCGGAGCGGCGCTCTACGGGGCAATAGAGCTTGCCAAGCGGCCGGAGAACGAAGGAAAAGTGATCGTTGCACTGCTGCCGGACAGCGGGGACAGGTATTATTCTACGGCGCTGTTCAGTGAGTGATTCAGTGAGTGATTGAATGGGCGGCGGCCTCCATACCGCATGGATTATATCCTGCGTTATGGAGGCCGCCGCTTTGTTATTCTCCGGAAGCTCAGATAGATGGGCGTCAGGAGACCGGATCTCTTTCATTATGTAAAAAAAAGAGCAGATTGATCACGCGGAAGATTAAGGTCTACAAATTTCGCATTTTTTTTGGTACTATAGTGTCAAAATACAGATGGATCGGAGGAGCTACATGCGACTGCAGGATCAGGTATACGAAGTTTATAAGAATAATATTAACGAGAACATGGAGGAAAACCGCAAAGGTGCCCTTCTGATGAAGGAGGCGCTGGAGAAGTCCCCTCTCAATCACAACGGAGTGTTGGAGAAGACTTTGCAGATCCCCAAGGTGTTTGATGAGAAGACGGTGGAGCAGTTTGAGGCTATCACGGAGACTACGATCCGGATCTTCGACAAGGTGATCGAGGAGTACAGGAAAAACCCGGAATACCGCAGGCTCTTTCCTTTTTCCAAAGAGCTGGAGGAACTGATCCTTCTTCCTCCCGCTTATGACGGAAATCTTGCCATCGCCCGTCTGGATCTTTTCTATGACAAAGACAGCGGCGATTTCCGCTTCTGCGAGATCAATACGGACGGCACGGCGGCCATGTACAGGGATCTGGAGATGCGAAAGGCGCTGGGCTTTAACCCCGCACAGAAGGCAGTGGAAGAGTCCTTCGAACTGGAGCCGTTCGAACTGTTTGACTCCTGGGTACAGACCTTTCTCTCCCTGTACGGCACTTATGGGAAGAAGAAAGAGAATCCCTTTGTCGTCATGGCGGATTTTCTGGAGAACGCCACGATCAAGGAGTTCGAGGAGTTTGAGCGCAGCTTTAAGAAAGCGGGCATCGACTGTGAAATCTGTGATATCAGGACACTCAAATATACCAGCGGCGCTCTGTACACGGCGAAAGGAAAGCGGATCGACGCCATCTACCGCAGAGCTGTTACGGCGGATATCATGGCCCACTTTGAAGAAGTGGAGGATTTTGTGAATGCCGTCCGCGATGACGCTGTCTTTATTGCCGGCGCCTTCGTGACGCAGATCATCCACAACAAGTGGATTTTCCATGTCCTGCGCCACGAGATGACGAAGGCCATACTGACGCAGGAGGAATTTGACTTCGCAGAGAAGCATATCCCGCTCACACTGGAGCTGACACCCGAGTATATCTCGCTCGAGGAAGTGCGCAGCACCAAGGACAGGTGGATCATCAAACCCATGGACGCATATGCCTCTAAGGGAATTTACGCGGCCGGCAAGGACTACTCGCAGGAGGACTGGGACAAACTGACCGGTGACCTTTACGGAACGGGATATCTCTGCCAGGAATACTGCAGACAGTATATGACAGACAATATTGATTTCGCCTGGGGAGACGGAGAGTGGCACCCTTACATCAACATGCCGGGGCTCTATGTCTACAACAGAAAGTTCGCCGGCGTGCTGATGCGCATGGCCTGTGAAGAGAATATTATCGTGGCTCACGATAATGAGAGGACGGTTCCCGTATTTGTCGTCAAAGGAAAAAAATAAGCTGAAAAACATTTTGAAAAAGAATTCTAAAAAACAATTCCATTTGTGAAAGGGGGACAATATGGAGAACAAAAATATTTTGCGCTATGTTTCTGCGGGCTGTTTCGGGGCCTGTTTTCTGATTAATGTGTATGAACTGGTCCAGACTATCATTTCATCTTCCAGTTATACTATACCGATGGGCTATACGCTCATGGTTTACGTGGTTCCGATGATTTCGTTTGCTCTTATTGCAGTGGCAATAGTCTTATCCAATCCTATGCTGCTTGCCTGCGGAGGAGCTGTCGCAATTTTAAACAATTTGTATAACCTTGTTACGAATCTCAGATATTTTTACAACATGCAACAATTTATGGGGACACTGCTCAGAAACATTACAATGATCGGCGCTATGGCAATGGTCATCCTCATTGCGTTCAAGGGGGATAAATTCGGCAAGATATTGGGAATCATCGGCGGGGGGCTTATAGCTTCCAGCAGAGCATCGATGATGATTATCAATCAAATAGCCTACGGAACCGGAATACATTATGGCTTCATGTTCTATTTCTATGCCGCTCTCTTAATAGCCGGAATAGTTCTGCTGGGACTGACTTGTGACAGCGTTCCTTTTTCGGTCGATGCGCCGCAAAGGACAGCCGGACAGTACGCGGCCGGCCAGCCCGGCAGGCCTTTAAGACAGTACAGGCGGTATAATGCTTCCGCACCCGGCGGGGGAGCTGCGCCGCAGAATAATCCTGCCTCCGGAAATTATCCTCCGAATAATAATCCTGCCTCCGGAAATTATCCTCCGAATAATGAGGCCGCGAATTATTACGGACCGAACAATGCGGCTTCTTCCCGCAATGACAACGGGGCAAACGGAAATGTTCCCATGAATACACCCCAGGGACAAATTGATGAGCTCAGCAGGTTAAAGGGACTTCTTGACAGCGGCGTGATCACGAAGGAAGAGTTTGAAGCTATGAAGAAAAAGTTGATAGGTATGTAACTTTGCAGAAACACGCCTTTCATACACCCCTCGGGCCGGTGACGGTCCGAGGGGTGTATTCTTATGCACAGAGCTGAAAATTTTCTCTCACAAACGGATAACCCTGTAATAGTTGAGGCTTTTTTGTTTTAGTGCTATAATCGCTTTTGTCTACAACATGAAAAAAATTGAATAAGGGAGGAAAAGAGATGAATATTAATCATGTTAATGAGGAACTCTTTTCATTTCTTGATCATAGTCCCAATGCCTTTTATGCCGTCCGCAACATGTGCGGCATCCTGGAGCAGGCCGGCATGACGCGTCTGAATGAGGGCGCGCCGTGGAAACTTGAGGCGGGCAAAGGGTACTATGTCACCAGAAATGACTCCGCGGTCATCGCCTTCCGTATTCCCAGAGCGGATTATACGGGATTCCAGATGATGGCAAGCCACTGCGATTCACCGGTCTTCAAGATCAAGGCAAATGCGGAGATCGCGGCGGACAAGCAGTATGTGAAGCTCAACGTCGAGAAATACGGCGGCATGCTGTGTGCCCCCTGGCTCGACCGGCCGCTCTCCGTCGCGGGAAGAGTGATCGTAAGGACGCAGGAGGGGATTGAGACCAGACTTGTGAATGTCGACCGCGATCTCATGATCATCCCCAACCTGGCGATTCATATGAACCGGCAGGTCAATGACGGCTACAAGTTCAACGCGCAGGTGGACATGCTGCCCCTTTTCTGTGAGAAGGGAGAGGAGACGGATGCTTTCCGCGGGCTCATCGCCTCGGAGGCGGGCGTCAGCGCAGAGGACATCATCGATGCGGACCTGTTCCTCTACAACCGCATGCCGGCGGTGACCCTGGGGCTGAATAATGAGTTTATCGCCAGCGGACGTCTGGACGATCTGCAGTGCGCCTTTGCTTCGCTGAAGGGATTTATCGCTGCAACGCCCAAAGATTCCGTGGCTGTACACTGCGTATTTGACAATGAAGAAGTCGGCTCCGGCACAAAGCAGGGAGCAGCAGGTACGTTCCTGAGCGACACGCTTCATCGCATCAACCGGGCGATGGGAAGAACGGAGGACGAGTATCTGATGAGCATCGCGTCCAGCTTCCTTGTGTCCGCGGATAACGCGCACGCGGTGCATCCCAACCATACGGAGAAGACGGATCCGACCAACCGTCCTTACCTCAACAAAGGGATCGTCATCAAGTACAGCGCCAACCAGAAGTACACGACGGACGCGGTCTCCGGAGCTATTATGCGCGAGATCTGCAGAAAGGCCGGGGTGCCTTTCCAGACGTTTGTAAATCGGTCCGACATGCTCGGCGGATCGACACTGGGCAATATCTCACAGAGCCAGGTAGCCCTCAACACAGTGGACATCGGGCTTGCGCAGCTTGCGATGCATTCGCCTTATGAGACGGCAGGAGCAAAAGATACAGCCTATCTCATTGAGGCGGCAAAAGTTTTATTCTCATCCTCGATCGAGGGAACAGGAAACGGTAACTATAAACTCAGATTTTAAAGCAAAGACGGAATATCTTTACTTGAACTAAGGAGCTTTAGGAAAATGGAAACAAAGTATATTAAGTGGTCAACGCTCGCATTTATGGCGTTTTCCACAGTGTGGGGATTTGGTAATGTTCTAAACGGTTTTGTATATTTTAACGGAATACAGGTCATCTTCAGCTGGATCCTGATGTTCGCTCTCTATTTTGTCCCTTACGCGCTTATGGTAGGTGAGCTCGGATCGGCCTTCAAGGAGTCGGGCGGCGGCGTCAGTTCCTGGATCCTCAAGACGACGGGACCGAAACTGGCCTACTATGCGGGCTGGACCTACTGGGCCTGCCACATCACGTATATCGCCAGTAAGTCTTCGGGCGGCCTCAAGGCGCTGAGCTGGGCGGTCTTCAGAAATGCGGAGACTTATGATACATTCCCGACTATCGGCGTGCAGCTGGTCACTTTCGCGGTGCTGCTGATCTTCTGCTGGGTCGCCAGCCGCGGTCTCAACCCGCTCAAGCAGCTCGCTACAATCGCCGGAACCAGCATGTTCGTGATGTCCATTCTCTACATCATCATGATTTTCGCGGCGCGCGCGATCAATCCCGGCGCCGACTATGTGTCTCTGGACCTGAGCCTGAAGAACCTGATCCCGGAGTTCAATGTCAAGTACTTTACCTCTCTGTCCATCCTTGTATTTGCGGTGGGCGGATGCGAGAAGATCTCTCCCTATGTTAACAAGGTGAAAGATCCCAGCAAGGGATTCCCCAGAGCTATGATCACGCTGGCCATCATGGTCGTTGTGTGCGCGATCCTGGGAACCATCGCCATGGGAATGATGTTCGATCCCGCTGTGATCAACGCTTCGGAAGAGAGCTTCAACTCCTATGTATCCAACGGCTCTTACTGGGCTTTCCAGAAACTCGGACAGTACTACGGCATCGGCGATACGCTGCTGGTCGTTTACGCGATCTGCAATGCGGTCGGTCAGCTCTCCACACTTGTTATCAGTATTGACGCACCTCTTCGTATGCTTCTGGACAATGAGGAAGCGCAGAGATTCATTCCTTCGAAGCTTCTGGAAAAGAACGACGTGGGCGCCTATGTAAACGGCATCAAGATGGTCGCGATCCTTTCCGGTTCCATCATCCTGATCCAGTCCTTCGTTCCCGGCGCGGCAGCGGTACTCAAGCAGCTCACCAAACTCAATTCCGTCTGCATGCCCATGCGTTACCTCTGGGTGTTCACGGCCTATATTGCGCTGCGCAAGGCCGGCAATAAGTTCAATCCGGAATACAGGTTTGTAAAGAATGACACGCTGGCGCTCATAGCGGGCGGCTGGTGCTTCTTCGTCACGGCGGCGTGCTGCCTGCTGGGCGTCTATGATACGGACCTGTTTACGATGTGCCTCAACATCATCACTCCTTGCGTGCTGACGGCGCTCGGAATTATTCTTCCCATTATTAAGAAGCGGGAGCAGTAATACAGACTTGAGATGTGACAAAGGGGACGTATCAGCTGACACATTTTGTTCCAAATGTGTCAGCTGATACGTCCCCTTGTCACATCTTACATTATTTCTCTACGTGTGTCTCCAGCGTCTCCGTGAGGAATGTCCTCTGGTAAATATCCGTCAGCATACCGCCGAACTGCAGATCACACTCGCCGAAAGGCTCGTCTTTTACTGACAGTGCGCCGTCCCTGAGAACCCTTACTTTCTTGCCGTAGGTGTCTGTCTTTACAAGTTTTCCCTCATCGTCGTAAAAATCAAAGAGGAACTGCAGGGTGTCGCCCGCCTGCAGCGTATACAGGCCTTTGGCCATAAAGGAGAGCGGATCATTGACATATTCATATCCCAGGATGTAGGCCTCCATAGGCTGGTCGGACGCCTCCTTGACAGGGTCGCACTCGATGAAAAGCTCGATCTCTTCCCTTCCGTTAAGGAGAGCTCTGGTCCGGCCGGAGAAGACGGTTCCCTCCTCCGTTTCTCTTGCCTGATGCGCGTTGTAGCAGATGAGCTCGCCGCCAATGTGGGGCCAGGAGTTTTCCAGGGCGACCATGGGATTGCCGTTTTGGTCGATCGATCCGATGTGATCGCTTCCCAGATACATGCTGCCTTCTCCGGTCCGCATATAGACGCCTACCTGGCAGTCGATGACCGTCTTCCATACTTTATCGGGCAGCTCAATCTGATAACCGGCGCCTGTGTCCTTCAGAGGAATGTCGATGAAGGCGTCCGCCGTGTCATAGTTTTCAAATCCCTTCACATACCAGGGTTCCTTCGTGAAGTCAGGGATAAACTCACTCAGGAAAGAATCGTTGCTCAACGCCTTCGTCTGCTGACTGGCCATGATGCTGAAGTAGTCATTGCACACGGCCTTCTCATTTTCGAGTCCCATGGCGTCAAGCTGCTCGTAGGTGGGAGAGTAGCTGCTGATCATTCTCGCGGGGAAGCAGAAGGCCACGCCGTTGGTGCCTTCGGGCGCATTGCCGTTTCGGACCACCACGCAGGCCTTGACGGAATTAATCAGATCCTTGTACTGCGCCTCGGCCAAAATATTGTTGTTATAGTCCAAATCCGCAAGCCTTGTGAGATAATCGACGAGGTCGATCTGCGTATCTCCGGTGAATGTGTAGGCGCCGGAGGCCGCAATGGAAATATTGGCATAGTTCTCCGTATTCTCGCGAATCGCTTTCTGTTCGTTCTCAAAGAGCGTGTCCAGCTTGTCGCGCGCCGGCGCCACATAAGTCAGGTCGAGCAGGGACAGTGTGGACATCGTATCCTCCTGGCCGTCCTTCGCTATGGTGTTGTAGGGGTCAAAGCTTGCGACCATACTGGTACCGAAGTCCTCCGTGTTCATGCCGGGGTTCATTGCCAGCTCGGAGAAGCCGAGGGTGTAGTTCCAGCCGAATCCGCTCTCCGTCTCCTCGGAAGCCAGGAAATAATCCGCGTAAGGCTCGAGCTTGTAAGCCAGGTCGAAATCCTGCATGAGGCAGGTGTCAAAACCGATCAGGTCAAATCGGACGCCGCTGTCTTTGACGGCTTCCACGATCTCACTGGTGGGCATGGAGCTGGTGCCGTCGGCTCTCTTGTTGATCCCTTCCTCTCCAAAGCCGTAAGTGAGTCCGCCGCCGTGATCCCACAGGACGAGCATATAGCGGTCGGCGGGATAGTTTTCCTTGGTCCAGCGAATGAAGTCGCTGAGCGATTCTTTTTCCGCCATGCTGGTGGAAGGGTCCAGATCCAGGACTTTCTCTATTTCGCCGTCCTGTACGGTGTAGCGCGCATAAGACCCGTCTTCCATGCCTCTCGTGAACATGCGCTCCGCGGCGCCCGCCTCAAGGACAAAGGTCAGATCGGAGCCCTGCTCGGTGGCCTTCCGGATCTGCTCTATATTGACGGAGGCCAGGCCTTTCTTGGACTCCAGGTCAGTCCCGATTATGTATTCCATGACGATGACGCTCTGATCCGCGGAGTGATCGGGGGCAAAATAGTCCCTGCTCCGCTGTGCAGCGGCGGCCTTAGCGCTTTCCGCATCCAGCACATCTTCGCGCCGCATGACTTTCCCCTGTTCGGTCACATTGCCCATCGTTTCATTGGTGTCATTGATCAGATATTCTACAAGAGGCCTGGGCATCTTCTCAGTGATGGAGAAAAAGCCGACTACCGCCACCAGGCAGAGAAATTCCGCCGCCGTGAACAGAAAGATTGTGCCGTTTATGAGAAAGCGCACGATCGGATGAGCATGCCGGATCATAAATTCAGGCGCCGTAAACTGCGCTCTGCTAAAGCCCAGATAGAGCAGGCAGGGGATTGGGAACAGGAGCATCAGGATATGGAAGAGGATGCCCATGTTAAAGGCACTGCTGATCCGCCAGTTCAGTATCTCAAGAAAGATGCTGTACACGGCAATGCCGGCCAGCCGGAAAATGACATAGTAAACAGAAGATTTCCCCACATAATAGGACGCGCCCAGAAAGACGAGCGCGGAGAGAGCGGCGTGGTAAAAGGACCACATGCCGGCGAAGAGAACCTTGGACATGCGCCATTCTGCCGCGACCGGCACGAAAGAGTACCAGGTCTCTGCTCCCATCTTCCGGAGGATTCCGGAGTAGCAGGCTGCGTACACAGCCCAGATGATGAGCATTACAATAATTGAGCCCGTAAAGAAAAAGGGGATCATAAATTACCTCCTGAACGTTATTTCTTAATCATTTATTATATAATGATGTACGTTAAAATGAAACTCATCGTGTGCCGGCAAGTTCAGTCCGAATCCGGCGGGGGGCACCGACGAATAGGAAGTTTTTCTCGTATCGTAGGGGTGTGTTTAGTTTGTTCAGATTGAGTTCCGGCGGGGAGCACCGACGAATAACAAGTTTTACTCATATTGTAGGGGTGTGTTTAGTTTGTTCAGGTCAAGTTTCGGCGGGGGACACCGACGAATAACAAGATTTTCTCATATCGTAGGGGTGTGTTTAGTTTGTTCAGGTTAAGTTCCGGCGGGGGACGCCGACGAATAGGATGTTTTTCTCATATCGTAGGGGCGTGCCAGGCAAGTTTAGCTTGAGGGACACCGACGAATAACAAGTTTTACTCATATCGTAGGGGCATGTTTAGTTTGTTCAGGTTAAGTTCAGCCAGGAGACACCGACGAATAAGAAGTTTTTCTCATTTCGTATGGCGGTTTTAATTAGTTCAGGTCAAGTTCCGGCGGGGAACACCGACGAATAACAAGTTTTTATCATATCGTATGGCTGCACACAGCAAGTCTCGGTTATGGATAACCGACAAAAATCAAGATTTTTAATCTCGTAGGGGTGTCCATGGTTGAATAGGAAGATATTGTTGTATTATAAAAAGAGCTTTCACTATATAAATGACAGAGGTAGAAGAATGAGGAAGAGTAAGACAACCCAAATATTACTGGCATTAGTTATGGCAGTTTGTGCAAATACGGCAGTATTTCCTGCGACAGCATTTGCCGCGGAAGCAGAAAACGTGATTAAAAACGAAGCCGAAAGTACGGAAGAAGAGAAGAATTCTGTTCAAAATGAGCAGGAGAATGTCGAAGAATCCGAGACTGACGCAGGCGCTGAAGAGACGAATGAGTCAGAAGGTACTGAAGAATCGACAGAAGAGAAGACAAGTGAAGCACCTGTTTCAGAGAAAATGAGTGAGGAACCTGCCACTGAGAACGCAAGTGAAGAGATTGCTGCAGAAAATGAAAATGTTGAACCTGCCGCAGAGAACGCAGGTGAAACACTTGTTGCAACAAACGTCTCTGACGAGCCAACTTCTATGCCTGCTGCGGCACCCGCCGCCGCAAAACTGACCGCGACAACAGCAAAAGCAGAACCTGCTGCGGCACCCGCAGCCGCAGAACTGGCCGCAGTGCCATCGGCATCCGCCCCAGAAGAACACCACCTTGCCTTCGCCTCCGACTACCACAACACGGAAGGCAGCATCCAGAACGCCATGGAAGGAATGCCGGAGGACGTGGAATATGTGAGCCTGATCGGCGACATGGTCGGAGACAGGGGCGGCTCCCATCCGGAGTATGAGTCCGAACAGATTCTGGACCTTGTCCAGGAAGTATTTCCCGAACTGGACAACGAGAGCGTTTCCATCGTCTGGGCGGACCACGACGCAAGTGTCGATGACGAGGGGACCGGAATTGTCAAGTGTATGGACGGAGTGTCGGAACTGATCAGAGAAGGGATCAACAAAGACAATACTCCCGCCTACTATATTTACGGCATCGGCTTCTACGATATGAAAAAGGGGAACTCGACCAGCGCGGAAGCGGCTTCCGTCTTTAAGAAGTGGGTGAACCAGGTCAATCACACGATTCCTGTGATCGTGTTGTGCCATATGCCGATCCAGGCCAGCCGCGGCGACAACAACGGAGCTTCTTACTGGAACGAGGCGCTGAATTATGCGGCGACGGGAGTGGAAGGAATCACGACGACCGACGTGACGGCCGATATAACCCGAAACGTTCTCTTCCTGCACGGCCATAATCACACGAATGATCCGGTGGAGCACTATTTTGGCGCGGGTACTACGCTGAGCGTTCAGGTTGACAAATCATCGGAGTCGTCGAGCGATCCTGCGAACCCTTCGGGCGGACACGAGCGGCCTCCGCACGGGAAGGCGGAAGGAATACTCTCCAACATTTACTATACGTATCTGACGGCGGGATATCTGAAGACGAGCGGAAATGCGACGCTGGTCTCAATCGCCAACGGGGCCCTGAACCTGACGAAGTTCAACGGGGGACAGACCGTGAGTCTGGGCAGCAACGGCGTCACAAGCGACCCGATGGGCGAAAGCCTGACGATTGCTGCGCAGAGGCACCGCGATGGAGCGGCTCTCGAGCAGAATGTTACGGCGGCGACTTGTGAGCACGGCGGCGCTTATGACGTTGTCATCTGCTGCTCCGTCTGCGGAGAGGAATTGCATTGCACTCACATCGAGACGGAAGCGCTCGGCCATAGCTGGGGCGAGTGGACCGTGGCACGAAAAGCCACGCAGACAGTGGAAGGGGAGGAAGTCAGAACCTGCAGCGAATGCGGCAAAAAAGAGACCCGTCCCATTCCGAAGCTAGAAGCGGAGAAGACGAGTGAACCTGCTTCTTCCGAAGAGACAAAGGACTCGGGAGCCGGCGAGCAGACAAAAGAAGTAGAAACAGAAAATCCGAGAACGGCGGCTTCGCCCCGGACGGCCGACCAGGATCAGTGGCCGATGTGGCTCGTTATCATGTGTCTGGCAATGCAGGCGGCCGTTGTCGTCAGAGTAAGACGGGATCAGAGCAACTAAACCAAATAGCTAGGCAGAGCAACTAAGTCATCAGAGCAGCTAACCCATCCTTAATGCAGCATTCACGCTATAGAAGGAGGAATCCATGCATCTATCTTATTTAATCGTCGGATCCGGCTACCGCGCAAAGTTTTATGCGCGTATCGCAGGGACCTATCCCTCATTGTTCTCCGCCATGTTCCTGTGCCGGTCAGAAGAAAAAGCCGCCCTGATGACCCGGGAGACCGGAATTCCCGCAGTGTGGTCGATCGAAGAAGGGGAAGCATTCAAGCCGGATTTTGTGGTCATTGCCGTAAATAAGGCATCCATTACCGACGTCTGCGCCGAGTGGGTCGAGCGCGGCTACCCCGTTCTCATGGAGACGCCGGCCGGGATGACAAGGGAACAGCTGCTGCGGCTGTGGGAGCTGCGGCAGAAGGGCGCGAAAATAGCGGTCGCCGAGCAGTATCATCGCTATCCGGAACTGATCGCCGGGCTGGAGGCTGTGGCAGCGGGGAAGATCGGGACGCCCGGCTCCGCCTACCTTTCATTGGCACATGATTATCACGGAATGAGCCTCCTTCGGAGAATGCTTCTCACACAAGGGGAGTCCTATACGATCCGCGGCGAGCGGACCATGCATCCCGTGACGGAGACGGATTCCAGGACGGGGCCGATTCCGGGCAATCCCGTGCGGGATAAAGCGAGGGATACAGTTTGGATCACGTTTGCGTCGGGAAAGACGGCTCTTTATGATTTCTCCGGGGTACAGTATCACTCCTTTATCCGGTCCCGCCATGTCATTGTGCGGGGAGACCGCGGTGAGTGGTGCGACACTGTTTTGTACGGTCTCGATGAGAGCGGACAGCCGATCCGGGAAATGCTTTCTCCGGTGGTGCCTTCCCGATACAGGGAACTGGATACCGCGATGCTCAGAGATGCCAGGAGAGCGCCCGGCGCCGCCCTGTCCATGGACAACCTGCAGGATGAGTTTGCGATCGCGTCCATGCTTTACGATATGAAGGAGTTTATCGAAAACGGGACCGAAGTGTATCCGCTGCAGGAAGCGCTGGAGGACGCCTGGTTCCGAATTCTCATGGAGGAGGCGCTCGCCGATCCCTGGAAAGAAATTCACGCGGAGCCAATGCCCTGGAGGTAAAAGGAAGGTGTGATGAGTACAACAAACAAGATCACGGATATACATTGTCCGAACTGCGGCGCGCCCGCCTCTTATGATATTCGAAAGGGCATCTACGCCTGTCAGCATTGCGGAGGCAAGGTGACGGTCGGACAGGCTTTGGAAGAGAAGCGGGGATTCCGCAGTCTTCAGCAGACGAAGATGCGTGAAATGGCGCCAAAATACAGACTGGACCGGGCATCCTGCTCCGGCTGCGGGGCGGAAGTCGTTTTCGAAGAAAATGAAGCTCTTGCGAACTGCGCCTTCTGCGGGCGCGCGCTGGTCAGGAAAAAATTCCTTCACAAAAAGGATCTGCCGGAGATCGTCATCCCTTTCCGGATCACGGAAGAGGAGGCGCAGAAATTACTTCTGGACTGGTGCGAAAAGAATCGCGGAAAAAAAGAGGCCGGTCTTCTGAAAGAGAAGGCCGGCAGCTTAAAGGGATTCTATCTGCCCTATGAATTCGTTCGTGGCCCGGTTTCCTGCAGCGTCAGGAGATTTGCCGACGGCGGCACCTACGCCTGCGGCGGATTTATCGACGAGGTGCTCGTGAACTGCTCCGAACAGCTGGACAACCTGCTGCTGGACGGCATGGAGCCCTTTGACCTGAGCGCACTGACCGAATTTGATTTCGGCTATGTCGCGGGTCACAAGGTGAAGACTGACAATATCAGCGGCAAGGAACTGGAGAAAAGGATCCGCGAGGAAGTCGGGGAATCCTACGCGCCCGCGGTCCGAAAAGTGCTGGAGACGAAGGCCGTCCATGTAGACGCGGATGTATCTTCGGTCGTCAGAATGCCGGCGCTCCTTCCGGTCTACTATCTGTCCGACGGGCAGCTGATGGCAGCGGTCAACGGGCAGACAGGGAAAGTCAGTGTTCGTGCTATAGAGGAATCGCATTACTATTTTTTGCCCTGGTGGCTGAAGTCACTACTTGCGACATTGGCGGTCAGTGCGGCAGCCTTCGCAGGCTTTTCCCTGTTCGGGATGGAAAGAGGGCAGAGTCTTCTTATGACCGCCGTATTGGCGTTCTTTACACTGATCGTGACGCTGTGCGCCTACAGCGATACGGACCGCCTGCGCTTTCGTGTCGAGAGCGGAAGGAAGATCTTTACCTCCGGCGATGAGGCGTTTACAAGAGTGGGCGGCAAGCTGACCGGGACAACCCCTCCCGCGAGGAATATCACGCCGCCGGTCTTCTTCAAGACCCTGAACGGGAAAAGAGAAGAAGTGGTGCTGCGCTTTTCTTCGCCGCTTCGGATCGCCGGGATGATCCTGACAGCTCTTGTGGTCTTATTCCTTCCGGTTCTGGTCGCCCTCTTTATGAACGGGTTTCAGTTCTCCCGCCTGAACCTGGCCGGCAGTGCCGTATGGTTCTGCATCTTTGTGCCGGTCATTCCAATCTACCTCATCAAGTTCGGGCGCATTGACATGTATGACAGGCCCTGGATCTACGTTGTATCGGAAGATGGGACAATGAAAAGGTACAGAGAAAAGAATAGCAGCGGAATCACATGGAAGTCGGTTTTGCGGCTGCTTTTCGTGCCGCCGGCGTGTTTGGCGGTGTGGTTTGGGATTGCCTGCTTTTGTACGATGTGTTACCTGACGGCATTTGGATTTGGGTGACAGAAGATAAAAATATGGCGTAGAGGCTCGCCTTGCGGGCCTCTATTTAGTTATGCGCATAACCGGCTGCGGCGGCAGGCATTCGGACATTGAGTTTACGGAACGAGGTCTTCCCTGTTGTATTGTATGAATATAGAAAAACGTAATGATTCATTCAACAGGGAGGAAAAAAAGATGAATTGCACGAATTGCGGCGGAAAGATGAAAATCAGAGAGAAGTTCTGCACAAAGTGCGGGGCGGCGGCGAACACAGATTTGAATATAAAGAGAATAAGACCAGATGTAAAGGATGAGCAGAAAAAAGAGAAGAGTAAGTCATTTGGCTTAAGTGACCTCGGAAAAGACGGTATTCCGGGATCAAAACTGGCCGCCTTCGGACTGATCCTCACATTGCTCACGATCGTAATGGGGTCATCCGGAGCATTAACAGCATTTATAGCAGTGATACTGCTGGTATCTGCGAGAATCAGAGGTTTCAAAAGCATATGGATCTGGATCGGAATTGTTTGCTGCTTTTTCTTATATGACAGAGCCACTGCTATCAGTTACCGGGAAACACAGTATTCTAATGCGCTGTTTTTCAATAATGTGTTCGGCTTCTTAGATCTGTTCTTTTAAACTTATCGAGATATATGGGAGGTATGAAGATGCTTAACAAAAAAAGAATTGCTGCACTTCTGGCCGCAACCATAGTCATGAATACTGTTATTCCTGCCATGGCGGCAGAGACAGCGGGAGACGATTAATATCTTCACGATCAACGGAGAGCCGGCAGCAGACTGTCTTGTAACTTCAAAGATAACGGTCAGATGGTTACAGGGCGCTGCAAGATTGGGAATAGTTGGTTTACGTTTAGTAGTGAGGGGGTGAGAGAGTAATAAAAGGAAGGGGTTAGTTGAAATTTGACGCCCAAGTGGTTGCCGAGTATGCTCGGTGAGCGCTTGGGCGTCATTTTACTTGATTTAGTCGGGATCTGACGCCATTTCACTCGATTTAGTCGGAATCTGACGCCGGAGTGGTTGTGGAGATACTTCCACAACCACTTGGGCGTCATTTTTGCTGTTTTGTGGCGTTTGTGACGGTGGAGTGGTTGTGGAGCATGCTCGGCAACCATTTGGGCGTCATTTTTGGTGTGTTGTGGCATTTGTGACGGTGGAGTGGTTGTGGAGCAAGCTCGGCAACCACTTGGGCGTCACTTTTGCTGTGTTGTGGCGTTTGTGACGGTGGAGTGGTTGTGGAGATACCTCCACAACCATTTGGGCGTCACTCCCCACCCGGCAGCTGACGGTTGGATTATTTGAAGGGAATTGGATCAACCTGCCCCCATGGAAAACAAGCAAGAAACTAATAATTTGTAAATATCAGCCTAATTTCCAGGCAAGTTGGATCAAAAGGCTCATTATAATGGAGCTGGCCCCATACAGTGCAGTGACAACTGCCTGGTATGGAGGCCAGCAAGAAAGAATTCTTGATTATAATCCAACCCGCTATGTATTTCCCTTGATTTCTTCATTATATGCCGCTAATCAAAAAAATGATGGGGGCCAAGAAAGAAAAAGACATGCAAATAGTCCAACGCACTCTGCCGCCTTAAGAAACTGCCATTTTCATGCCGCAGTTACCCCCAACATCAGCACTCGTTCAGCACATCACATGTTTGGTTTGGCTTGTGCTATTCTCATGCCGAAGTTACCCCCTTCCTCAGCATTCGTTCAGCATTTCACATGTTTTGCAGGGCTTGTGCCATTCTCATGCCGCAGTTCCCCACTACTGTAGCACTCAATCAGCATTTCACTTGTTTTGTAGAGTTTCTGCCATTCTCATGCCGAAGTTCCCCCCTACATCAGCACTCGTTCAGCATTTCACTTGTTTTGTAGGGTTTGTCGCCCAAGTGTGGTAAACTGACGGGGAGCAACCCACAATTCCTTAATGAACAGGTTCGGAGTTCTTTTTCCTTTACCATAGTAGATAATGAAAGCATAGGATAAAGATTACGTCTTATCTAATATAAGTGACTTTACAGATCTACACTCGAGCAGCTTACGAATCAAATCTTGAACCCGGGAGGCAGTTATGATTGGAAAAGAAAAATGCAGGATCCTCAAGGAGATCCGTCAAAAAATAGCTGACGAAAACGACATCGTCTATGTGACGCGTGAATGCACACACAAGGGTGACTGCAGAGGGACCTGTCCCAAATGTGAGAGCGAATTAAGGTATCTGGAAAAACAGCTCGCCGCCCGCGCAGCGGCGGGTAAACGCATAGCAATCGCAGCCCTCTGTGCCGGAATGACTTTCAGTCTGAGCAGCTGTGCGACGGTCCCGAATAACAAGGGAAAAGAAAGTGTTGAAGAACTGCAAGGTGCAGTCGAACCGTCGCCTGAACCGGACTATACCGAAGTGCTGGATGGAGAAGTCGGACCTGATTATTACGACGAATATGAGCGGGAAGGCGATGTGGCAGTTTGGGAGGACGAATGGGACACCGGCGAGAATGCCGCATCCGAGGATACAGAGGAGAAAGCCGCAGCGGATAACAGCGGCGAGAATGCTGCATCCGGGGATACCGCAGAGTCCGCCGCTGTGGAGGAAGAAAACAAATGAGTACTGTTACGTTTCCGCTTCTGGCTCTGAACAGACATCGCATGGCGACAGACGGAGAGGGCGTCACAACTTTGGTGGCAGGGGCGGGATGCCCGCTGCACTGCAAGTGGTGCATCAACAAAAGACTTCTTCAGGAAGGTAATCCGCAGATTGTGACTGCTGAGGAACTGTTTGAACGTGTCAAAGTAGACAGTCTGTATTTTCTGGCGTCCGGCGGCGGGATCACTTTCGGAGGCGGAGAACCGCTTCTGCACGCTGATTTTATCAGAGAATTTCGGGAAATATGCCCGGCGGGTTGGAAGATCACGGTGGAAACAAGTCTCTTTGTTCCCAAAAATTATCTGGCGGCAGTGACGGACGCAGTGGACCTTTTTATTGTTGACTGCAAAGATATGAATCAGGACACGTACAGTGCGTATACGGGAGAGGACGGTTCCGTGATGAAGGAGAACCTGGAATTCCTCCTGCAGAGAACGGATCCGGACCGGATTATCGTCAGAGTGCCCCTGATCCCCGAATACAATACTGCGCAGGCGCAGGAGAGCAGCGCCGGAGAGCTCCGGGAAATGGGCATTAAGAGGCTGGATCTCTTCGAATATGTGAAGAGAGACTGAGCAGGTATCCTGATGATAAGAGAAAAAGATATTCTGATATGCTCCCTTCCAGGTAGACAAGCAAAATAACAAAAAGCTTGCTGCCAGGAAGGGGCATTTTTCTTTTTTTAAAAAAATGCTCCAAATCCGTGCAAAACGGAGCAAAAATCGGAAATTTTTGAAAAAAATCCTACATATAGAATATAAAAGGAGTTTTCTATTTTATGGAAAAAGAGGACAGACACGGAACAGACAGGGAAAGGGACCTGGCCGCGGACTTGCGGCGGCTGCTGGATGCGGGTATCATTGATACCGAAGAGGCGGCCCGCCTGCTGGAAAAGGCGGACGAGGTGGACAGCCGGATGGTCATCCGGCAGCTGGGACACGTCGACATGGGCATCACGGAAGCCTGCTATCACCGTGACCGGAAGCGCGCGCTGGAAATAGCCGAGGCGCTGGACAGGGTGGCAGAGATCGGAAATGTGACGGGGAAATGACGGAAACGGCACGGGCAGTACCAAAACTGTTTTTTGGCACAATGTTACAAAAAAATAAGCCCCAAAAAGCCGTTATTTATCAGCTTTTCAAGGCTCGGGACGTAGCGAGAGGGGGACTTGAACCCTCGACACCGCGGGTATGAACCGCGTGCTCTAGCCAGCTGAGCTATCTCGCCATATTTGTTTGCCGCTTCATCAGTCAGCTTTTATAGTATACGAAACGCTCTCATATTTGTCAACTACAAAAAATAAAAAAATCGAGACAATATTATGCTAATATTATGGGAGGATATTTGTTAGAATCTAAACTATGTATTAATGCTTTACAAGAGCTGAAAACAGTTGACGAGAATAATGCCATGAGCATGTCTCCATGTGTTGAATAGACAGAGCAGGACCAGCATTAAGACCGGGAGGATAAAAATGACAAGACTTATACGTGTGATCGCGGCAATGTTCGTAAGTGTTGCTGTAACTGTCGGCAGCGTAAATTTCAGCGCGGCCGCCGGAGAGGTAACAGGATCAGAAGCGGAAGCAGGGGAAAAAGAAGAGGCGTCGAAATTTCTGGTGGCAATCGATGCAGGACATCAGGAACACGGAAACTTCGGGCAAGAACCGATCGGGCCGGGTGCATCCGAGACCAAGACGAAAGTCGCAGGCGGGACCAGAGGAACCTCCACGGGCGTACCGGAATACGAACTGACGCTCGACATCAGCCTGCAGCTGCAGGAGGAACTCCAGAACAGAGGGTACGAGGTTCTCATGATCCGCGAGACCAATGACGTGGATATCACAAACTCCGAGCGGGCACAGATGGCCAACGAGGCGAATGCGGACGCGTTTATAAGAATACACGCCAACGGATCGGAGAGTTCATCCGCAAATGGTGCCATGACCATCTGCCAGACGCCTTCGAATCCCTATAACGCTGACCTCTATGAAGAATCCAGAAGGCTGTCGGACTTGGTCCTGGATGCCTATGTCGAGGCCACGGGAATAAGGAAGGAATACGTCTGGGAGAGGGATGACATGAGCGGCATCAACTGGTGTGAAGTCCCGGTCACGATCCTGGAAGTGGGTTATATGACCAATCCTGACGAGGATGAAAAAATGCAGGACGATGAATTCCAGAAGCTGATGGTCAAGGGAATAGCAGATGGCATAGAAGCATATCTGAGTGAAAAGAATGGCGATGGGCCCGCAGCGGAAGGAACCGGGGCGGCAGCCGGTGCAGAAGCGGGCTCCGAAGAGGAGAAAGGTGCGGAAAACGCATCTGCAGGCGAGACGGCCGAGGGAGAACAGCCTGCAGGCGAGGCGGCCGAGGGAGAAGAGCCTGCAGGGGGGGAATCCAATGAAGAAGACAATGAAGAAGAGCGCAGGCTCGAGGAAGAACGCCGAATCGAAGAGGAGCGCCTAAAAAAAGAGAGGGAAGAGAAGGCGAAAGCCGCTAAGGAGGAACTGGCCCAGGCAGGTACGGTACCCGCCAGGAAAACAGAGAAATCAGCCGATGAGATGAACCGCATTGTCGAGGATCTCTGCAAGAGCATTCTGGGGAGCGGCAGCGAAGACCAAAAAGAAGAAACCGGTGCGGAGATTAGCGAGCTGGAGAAGGAACTCAGAGACGAGATCGGAAAGCTCGAAGGAAAGTGGTCTCTGTACATGAAACGGCTCGACACGAATGAGACGATCGGCATCAATGAAGATGAGAAAATGGTCGCGGCGAGCCTGATCAAGCTTTTTGTCGCCGGCGAGTTCTATACACTTTGTGAAAAAGGCGAACTGAACGTAGAAGACTATTCCACCCAGCCGGATCTTATGATCTCCGTCAGCGACAACGACGCGGCAAACACGCTGATCAATGCGTGCACGATGGAGAAAGTCAACGAGTTTTCCAAAGAATATGGTTTTAATGAGACGGAACTGAACCGCCGCATGCTCGAGTGGAACGGAACGGAGAATTATACTTCGGCGAGAGACTGCGGGGTACTCCTGGAAGAGGTGCTGAACGGAAAATATGTCTCTGAGGCGGCTTCGGAACGGATTCTGACAGCGCTGAAAAATCAGGACAGAAAAGGGAAGATCCCGGCAGGCGTGCCGTTTGAGGTGGAGACGGGCAACAAGACGGGTGAGCTCGATAATGTCGACAATGATGCTGCAATCGTATGGTCTCCGAACGCCACTTATATCCTGGTCATAATGAGCAGCGATACGTATGGAAGAATTGACGAGATCCGCAAGCTCTCCTCCATGGTCTATAAGTCCATCAACCCGGACGATGGGAGTGACAAAGCGACACAGGAGGGGGAAAACAACGGCGAAGCGGAGACGGAGCAGCCGGAGGATGGCAGCGAAGCGGTGACGGAGCAGTCGGAGGACAGCGGCGAAGCCGTGACGGAGCAGTCAGAAGACAACAGCGCGGCAGAATCTTCAACGCAGTAACGCATTATCGCTATACAAACGTAAGTTTTCTTTGGTATAATGATTTCTACACAATATTTTGGATGAAAAGGGGAAAATATGAAATTTTTAAGCAGTCTTATGAAAAGATACACGGGCACGAGCCTGATCCTCAGGATCGCCATCGGTCTGGTGATCGGCGCGATCCTGGGCGTGACGCTGAAAAGCTGGACCTGGATCGGGATCATGGGAAGCATGTTCGTCGGCGCGCTGCGCGCCGTGGCGCCGGTTCTGGTGTTCGTACTGATCATCAGTGCGCTCAGCTCCGGACAGAGCAAGCTGGATAAGAAATTCGGACTGGTCCTGTTCTTTTACATGCTCAGTACGTTTCTCGCGGCGGCGGCCGCGGTGGCAGCCAGTTTTATGTTCCCGGTGACCATGAAGCTGGGCGAAGCGGCACAGTCTGACACGGTTCCCCATAACGTGTGGGAAGTCCTGCAGAATCTTCTGCTGAAGATGGTGGAGAATCCCGTGTCGGCTATCGTAAACGGCAACTATATCGGCATCCTGTTCTGGGCGGCCGTTCTCGGCATCGGTTTTTCCAAGATCGCGGCACCGGAAACAAGAAGAATGCTGCAGGACGCCTCCGAGGCGGTATCCATGGCAGTGCGCGGGATCATCAACCTGGCGCCTTTCGGAATCTGCGGCCTGGTCTTCACCACTGTCTCTGAGTACGGACTTGTGATCTTCAAGGATTACGGTCAGCTTCTGCTGGTGCTGGTCGGCTGCATGATGTTCGTGGCGCTGGTGATCGACCCGCTGATCGTGTTTATTTATCTCAAGAGAAATCCTTATCCGCTTGTCTTCCGTTGCCTTCGTGAGAGCGGAATCACCGCATTCTTCACGCGAAGCAGCGCGGCCAATATTCCCGTCAACATGGAGCTCTGCGAGAAGCTCGGACTTGACAGGGATATGTACTCCGTATCCATTCCGCTGGGCGCCACCATCAACATGGACGGCGCGGCGATCACGATCACGATCATGACTCTCGCGGCGGCCAACACACTGGGAATCCACGTGGACGTTCCCTCCGCTCTGTTTCTGAGCGTGCTGTCCACACTGGCGGCCTGCGGCGCATCCGGTGTGGCGGGCGGATCCCTTCTGCTGATCCCCATGGCCTGCTCGTTGTTCGGCATTTCCAATGACGTGGCCATGCAGGTCGTAGGCGTCGGCTTTATCATCGGCGTCGTGCAGGACAGCGTCGAGACCATGCTCAACTCCTCGGGCGACGTCATGTTTGCAGCGACCGCAGAGTACGCCACATGGATCAAAGAGGGCAGGGCGGACGATCTTCCCACGTTCCTGGGCGGAAAGAAGAAGGTCGAGGTCTGATCGGCTGAAGGCGCCGTCAAAACAGCGGCAGTTCTGCCAAAATAGTGACGACTTTGTCAAAACAGCGGCAGCTCTGCCGAAATTGTGACGACTTTGTCAAAACAGCGGCAGCTCTGCCAATCAGTGACGACTCCGTCAAAACAGTGAGAGCCCGCAGCTCAAACCACTAAGAAAAATTACGCAGCACTTCCACAGTGCCGGTGCAATGCATTCGGAACTTGAAAGTGCTGTTTTTTCTTTATTTTTTAGCATTAAATCATTCTGCGACATTGCGATTTTTCCGAACTTGCTTTATGATACAGGTGCAAATTGGCTCGCGCACGAGCCTTGATCATGTATTGGGACGATGAACAGAAGAGAGGAAAGGAAACGAATGGCAGATTTTGAGAAGATTCTGAGAGAGACCAGCTATCCGGGCCGCGGCATTATGATCGGCAAGACGGCCGACGGACTCAAGGCAGTGACTGCCTACTTCATTATGGGAAGAAGCGTCAACAGCCGCAACCGCGTCTTCGTCGAGGACGGCGAAGGAATCCGCACACAGGCTTTTGACCCTTCCAAGATGGAAGATCCCAGTCTTATCATCTATGCACCTGTCCGTGTCTACGGCAACAAGACGATCGTAACAAACGGCGACCAGACGGATACGATCTATGAGGGACTGGACAAGCAGTACACATTTGAGCAGGCACTCCGCAGCAGAGAATTCGAACCTGACGCGCCCAATTACACGCCCAGGATCTCCGGCGTCATGCACGTGGAGAAGGGCAAGTACAGCTATGCAATGTCTATTTTGAAGAGTGACCAGGGGGATCCTTCGTCATGTCTTCGCTACACATTTGCGTATGAGAACCCCAAGGCGGGCGAAGGCCGTTTCATTTCGACCTACATGGGCGACGGCAACCCGCTTCCCAGCTTCGAAGGCGAGCCCAGGGCGCTGGAGCTGGATGCATCCTTCACCGAGAACATCGATGTCTTCACGCAGCGCGTATGGAGCGCTCTCAATGAGGACAACAAGGTCTCCCTGTTCGTGCGCTTTATCGATATCGCGACGGGAACTTATGAGACCAGAATCGTCAACAAGAATCAGTGAGTAAGGAGAACAAGGCAGAAATGAAAGAAATGGAACTCAAATACGGCTGCAACCCCAATCAGAAGCCTTCCCGCGTTTTTATGGAAGACGGCTCTGACCTTCCTTTCGAGGTCCTCTGCGGAAGACCCGGATACATCAACCTTCTGGACGCCTTCAACGGCTGGCAGCTGGTAAGCGAACTCAAGAAAGCGACCGGCATGGTCGCGGCGACTTCCTTCAAGCACGTCTCCCCCGCAGGCGCGGCGATCGGTCTTCCCCTCTCGGATGTCGAGAAGAAGATCTACTGGGTCGACGACATGGGCGAGCTGACTCCTATGGGCAGCGCTTATGCGCGCGCAAGAGGCGCGGACAGAATGTCCTCCTTCGGCGATTTCATCTCTCTCTCCGATACCTGCGACGTGTGCACCGCGAAGCTGGTGTCCAGAGAAGTTTCCGACGGAATCATCGCTCCCGATTATGAGCCCGAGGCACTTGAGATCCTCAAGAAGAAGAAAAAAGGCAATTACTGCGTGCTGAAGATCAACCCTGACTACAAGCCCGCTGCTCTCGAGAAGAAGCAGGTCTTCGGCGTCACTTTCGAGCAGGGCAGAAATGAGCTGGTCATCGACGACGCTCTGTTTGCCAACATCGTGACCGAGAACAAAGAGCTGCCCAAGGCGGCCCGCGACGACATGGCAATCGCGCTGATCACCCTCAAGTACACCCAGTCCAACTCCGTGTGCTATGTCAAGGGCGGCCAGGCCATCGGAATCGGCGCCGGCCAGCAGTCCAGAATCCATTGCACGAGACTTGCCGGCAGCAAGGCCGACAACTGGTATCTGCGCCAGTCTCCCCAGGTTCTGGGACTTCCCTTCAAGGAAGGCATCCGCAGAGCGGACAGAGACAACGCGATCGACCTGTACATGGGCGAGGATTACATGGATGTTCTGGCGGACGGCAAGTGGGAAGCGCTCTTTACGGAGAAGCCCGCTGTCTTTACCGCAGAGGAGAAGAGAGCATGGCTGGACGGCAATACCGACGTGACACTCGGTTCTGACGCCTTCTTCCCCTTCGGCGACAACATCGAGAGAGCGTTCCGCAGCGGCGTGAAGTATGTCGCACAGCCCGGCGGCAGCGTCAGAGATGACAATGTCATCCAGGCCTGCAACGACCACAACATGGTAATGTGCTTCACCGGAATCCGTCTGTTCCACCACTGATCCGCGAATGCAGCTGAGAAAAACGCTGCCGGGAAAGGGCAGTACGGACTTCTATCTGACGGAACCTGAAAAGGGCGGACTCAGCGCCGAGCAGCAGCTCTATGTGGCGGACCTCGTGATGGAGTACCGCCGCAGGTATCCGGATCTGAGGATCAATGCGGTCTGGGATTTCGGCATGGAAGAGGGAGACCCCGTACAGGGGGAAAAGTACGGCGTGTTTGAAGAGAGCCGGGACAACGCTGTCTACAACGCGCAGATGCTGACCATTTCCATCAATCACGCCAGAGTCCGGAAGATGCCCTGCGAGGCCGACCGGGCAGAAATCCGGGAGATAAAAGGCTATTATGACAGGTACGCGGATCTGCCGGGCCGCTATGCGCGGAGGCAGGGCGAACTGCTGACGCAGGGAGTTCCCTGGCCGCAGATCGAGAACCGGATCATGGAGGAGATGGGGATCGAGCGCTGCGCGGAGAATCTGCTTCCTGTCGGCGAGCAATATTTTGCCGATGTGCAGGCAATCCGAATGCTGGAAAACACGCAGAGCATAGAGCGGCTCCTGATCCATGAGATCGGGCACATGCTCTCCGAGGAGAGCGGAGCCGTGGACAACAAAAAGGTCAGAAAGCTGTTCGCAAAGTGCAGGGACGGATTTGAGAATATCTACGAGTTCTGCGCGGAGTGCTTCATGGCTTCGGAGCTGACCGACCGGATTGAACTGGCCAATGAATACAGAAAGACGCTTCTGAGCGTCTTATGACAGAAAAAAGAGCTTGGACCGCAATAAATGTGATCCAGGCTCTTTTTTGACGTTGTTTAAGTCAGGTCTTTTACCAGGTGCTCGCGAAGATAGTTCATGACTTCCCGCCTTGTTATGATGCCGATAAAGGCGCCGGTGTCGTCGACCACCGGTACGAAGTTCTGTATGGCGGCCGTGGCGAGAAGATCTTCCATGTCAGCGTCGGCTCTGACCGCTCCGTAATCGCGTCTTCTGGTGACGGATTTCAGCGGCTTGTTGCTGATCTCGGCTACGGGGCCTGATGTGCCGTAATACAATTCGCGAAGAAGATCGTCATTGGCGAGAGTGCCTTCATATCTTCCCGAGACTTCGTTGATCACCGGTACGGTCGTAAATTTGTACCGGAGCATCTTTTCAATGGCCTCGCCTACGGTATCGGAGGAATAAACGAATCCGACATCTTTCTTCGGGGTCAGAAAAAAGAGAATATTCATAGAGTGGTCCTTTCTGTTACTGGATGTAGAGTATGTTTCTGCCGAGCTGCTCGGCGGCCGCTTTGCCCTTGTAGTGCTCGACGATGGCGAGTCCGAAGGGAATGGCCGTTCCCATCGCGCGGCTGGTGATGATGTTGCCGGAAGTCACCGCGTTCTTCTTCTCGAGCCTGGCGCCGCCGTCGATCAGGATCTGCTCCACACTGGGATTGCAGGCGGCCGGCACTCCCTTGAGCAGTCCCAGCTCGGCAAAAATAGAGGGAGCCGCACAGATCGCGGCAATCATCTTTCCTTCCGCATGGAAGCGCACGACCTGGACCATAAGGGGCTCGCACGCCTTGAGATTGGGCGTCCCGGGGATTCCGCCGGGAAGTACGAGCATGTCGTAGTCGTCAAAATTCAGATGATCGATCGTGGTGTCGGCAACCACCGTCACATTGTGGGAGGTGACGACAACGGGCGTACTGTTCACGGATACCTTGGTGCACGGGATACCTGCGCGGTATAACAGATCGGCTACCGTGAGCGCCTCGATGGTCTCACATCCGTTTGCAAGAAAAAGGGCGACCTTGCGGTCATTTGTAATATCGGACATGGCAGAATACTCCTTAAATGCAATAACTGATTAATAGTACAGTTCCTATTATAAGATAAATCCAAAAGAAAAGTGTGAAGTGGCAATAAAAGTTCTATAAAAATGTCTGCACATTTGGTACAATATACTTGGTTAAATTTGTGACAGCTTTATACGATATGCACATAATACAGGAACGCTGAAAGGAGAAGGATATGGTAACAAATGACGCGACCCTGGTGCGCCTCAAGCACAGGATCATGGAGGAAACGGCCAGACTGGCATGGGATGGCAAACTCGATGAAGAAAACAAAGAGAAGCTGATCTACGAGATCATTCCCGGCCCCATGGCTACATACCGCTGCTGCGTATACAAAGAGAGAGAGCTGGTCAAGCAGAGAATCAATCTGTCTCTGGCAAAGTGCCCGGACGGAATTTCCCAGTCCGAGAATATCGTTCAGGTCATTCGTCCCGCGTGTGAGGAATGTCCTCTTTCCGCTTACACAGTAACGGACAACTGCCGTCTGTGTATGGGAAAAGCGTGCATCAACTCCTGTAAATTCGGCGCGATCTCCATCGGTGAGCGCAGGACCCATATCGATCCCAATAAGTGCAAAGAGTGCGGCATGTGTGCCAAGGCCTGCCCTTACGGCGCCATCGCTCACCTGGTTCGTCCCTGCAAGAAGGCCTGCCCCGTCGGCGCGATCACTTACGATGACCACGGCATCTGCGTGATCGATGAGAGCAAGTGCATCCAGTGCGGCCACTGCATCCACTCCTGTCCTTTCGGCGCCATCGGCTCCAAGACTTATCTGGTCGACATCATCAACGACATCCGCGCAGGCAAGGAAGTCATCGCGATGGTAGCGCCTGCGACGGAAGGCCAGTTCGGCGGCGATATCACCATGAAGTCCATCAAGGAAGCTTTCCTCAAGATGGGATTCGCGGATATGGTCGAGGTAGGCCTCGGCGGCGATATGACAGCTGCCTATGAGTCCATGGAATGGTATGAGGCCAAGGAAGAGGGCAAGAAGATGACCACTTCCTGCTGCCCGGCTTTCATGAACATGATCAAGAAGCACTTCCCGAAGCAGTACGAAGAGAACGTATCCGCTACGGTTTCTCCTATGTGCGCGATTTCGAGATACCTCAAGGCAACACGCCCCGGCTGCGTGACCGTATTCCTCGGCCCTTGCATCGCCAAGAAGTCGGAAGCGGCTGACAAGAGCATCCCGGGCAACGCCGATTACGTCATCACCTACGGCGAGTTCCGCGCTCTGATGAGATCTAAGGGCATCGAAGTTACGGCGGATGACAACTCCTATCAGGAGTCCTCAATCTGGGGCAAGCGCTTCGCCACCTCCGGCGGCGTTGCGAACGCTGTTCTCGAGTGCATGCACGAGAGAGGACAGGACACCTCCCACATCACTTATGTACAGGTCGCGGGCGGCGTAGAGTGCAAGACCACGCTGACCATGCTCAAGGCCGGCCGTCTGAAGGAAGACTTCGTAGAAGGCATGATCTGCGAAGGCGGCTGCGTAGGCGGACCTTCCAAGCATAAGACAGAGATGGAGATCAAGAGAGCCAGAGAAGGCCTGCTCAAGAAAGCGGACGGCCGCAAGGTTCTCGAAAACCTCAAGGCTTATCCTATGGACAAGTTCTCCATGTACCGCGACGGCCACATGGATGAGGTCTGCAAGGTGGAGATCAACGGGTAATACATAGGATTCGGTGAACAGGCCCGCCCGGCGGGCAGCAAACGGACATATTAACAGGTCGGTGCAGAGCAGATCGATGTGCACCGGCCTGTTTTTTTGGCGCTTGCAGTGGACGCTTTGTAATCGGAATGCTATAATAGTATGCCGTAACAGAATACCGTAAGTGAGGAACAGTTATGCGAATCGGAACAGGATATGATGTACATAAGCTTGTGGAAGGGCGGAAGCTGATCATGGGCGGCGTCGAGATCCCTCATGAGAAGGGGCTCCTCGGTCACTCGGACGCGGACGTTCTCGCGCATGCGATCATGGACGCCCTGCTCGGCGCGGCGGCGCTCGGTGATATCGGAAAGCACTTCCCGGACTCGGATGAGAAGTACAGAGGCGCAGATTCTCTGATGCTGATGAGAGAAGTGAGACGGATCCTGCAGGAGCATTACTTTCTGATCGAAAATGTGGACGCGACGATCATCGCGCAGGCCCCCAAGATGCGGCCGCACATTGATAAGATGCGTCAAAATATTGCCGACGCGCTGGAGATCGACATATCTCAGGTGAGCGTGAAGGCGACGACAGAAGAGTGGCTCGGGTTTACCGGCCGCGGAGAAGGGATCTCGGTGCAGGCAGTGGCGCTGATCACTTCCCCCATGGATCTGGAGGCCAGGCCGGTCTTCAGTTCGGAAGGCGGATGCGCGAATTGCCCGGCAAGAAATGGAAAGTGAGGAATACAATGAAGATCTTTAACACAATGTCCAGGACCAAAGAGGAATTTGTGCCGCTCAAACCCGGCAAGGTGAGCATGTATGTATGCGGACCCACCGTCTACAACCTGATCCACATCGGAAATGCGCGTCCCATGATCGTTTTTGACACGGTCAGGCGCTATTTTGAATACAAAGGATACAAGGTAAACTATGTATCCAACTTCACGGATGTCGATGACAAGATTATCAAGAAGGCCCAGGAAGAGGGCGTCGACTCCGCCGTTATCTCCGAGAGATACATCGAGGAGTGCCAGAAGGACATGGCGAGCCTCAACATCAAGCCCGCGACCATGCACCCCAGGGCTACCCGCGAGATCGACGGCATGATCGAGATGATCCAGACTCTGATCGACAAGGGCTACGCCTATGTCGCGGAGGACGGCACCGTTTACTACAGCACGAGGAAATTTGAAGGCTACGGCAAGCTCTCCCACAAGGACCTCGACAATATGCGCAGCGGCAACCGCGACCTCAAGGTGACCGGCGCCGACCAGAAGCAGGATGCGCTGGATTTCGTCCTCTGGAAGCCCAAGAAAGAGGGAGAGCCCTATTGGGATTGCCCCTGGTGCAAGGGAAGACCCGGCTGGCACATCGAGTGCTCCGTCATGAGCAAGCGCTACCTCGGCTCTCAGATCGACATCCACGCCGGCGGCGAAGACCTGATATTCCCGCACCACGAGAACGAGATCGCGCAGTCTGAGGCTGCCAACGGCGTACCTTTTGCAAAATATTGGATGCACAACGCTTTCCTGAACATCGACGGCGTCAAGATGGCCAAGTCCAAGGGCAATTTCTTCACTGTCCGCGACGTCATCGCGCAGTACGATCCGCAGGTGCTTCGTTACTTCATGCTGTCCTCCCACTACAGGAGCCCTCTGAACTTCAGCAGAGATCTCATGGAATCCGCCAAGGCTTCCTATGAGAGAATCCTCAACTGCGGCGAGAACCTGAAATTCCTTCTGGAAAAGGCAGAGGGAATCATGACGGACGAAGAGGCGATCCAGGCCAAGGAAGCGGAAGGATTCCGCACGCAGTTTGAGACCGCCATGGACGACGATTTCAACACGGCGGATGCTATTTCCGCTGTTTTCGAGCTGGTCAAGTGGATCAACAGCCGTGTCAGCGGCGCTTCCTCCAAGGAATTCCTTGAGACTCTGGACAAGGAGCTCCACGATCTGACAGACGTCTGCGGCCTGATCATTGAGAGAGACAATGAACTCGAGGACGACCTGGCCGCTTACGTGGAGGCCAAGATCGCCGAGAGAAAGGCGGCCAAGAAGGCCCGCGATTTCGCCAAGGCCGACGCGATCCGCGACGAGCTCAAGGAAAAAGGCATTATTCTGGAAGACACCAGAGAAGGAGTTAAATGGAAGAAAGCCTGAGAGGTCTGATCCTTAGGGAGTTTCCGCACAATGAGATCGATATAAGGACGTATTCCCCGGGGACGCTGGCGTTTCTGGGGGATGCCGTCTATTCCCTTGTGATCAGGACCATCCTGGTGTCCAAGGGAAACCGCCAGGCGGAGAAGCTGCACAATGAGACAACTTTCTATGTGCGCGCCGAGCAGCAGGCGGCGATCGGAATTGCCGTCTACGATCTTCTGACAGACGAAGAAAAGAAAGTATACAGACGCGGAAGAAATTCCAATCCATATCACCATGCAAAGAGTTCCTCTCTGGAGGAATACCTGCAAGCAACCGCACTGGAGACCCTGTGCGGTTACTTGTATTTACAGGACAGGACGGAAAGGCTCATGGAGCTGCTGAGGGAAGGGATCCGCAAGACGGACCGCAAGGGAAAACTGGGACCGAGAAAGCTCCGCAGCGAAGGGACGGAAGAGATAGGAGAAAACGATAGTTATGAATGAGAATCGGATCGAGGGCAGAAATGCCGTGATCGAGGCTTTTCGGTCGGGCAGGACGATCGACAGGCTCTACATGCTCGACGGCAGCCGGGAAGGCGCGATGCAGACTGTCCGCAAGGAGGCGGCCAAGCACGGAACGCCCGTCAAATATGTCACGAAGCAGCGCCTGGACCAAATGTCCGAGACCGGACGGCACCAGGGAGTCATCGCGGAGATCGCCGCCTATTCCTACGCGGAGATGGAGGACCTGTTCGCGAAAGCGGCGGAGAAAGGGGAGGATCCCTTCTTCATCCTTCTGGACGGCATTGAAGACCCCCACAACCTGGGGGCGATCATCCGAACCGCCAACCTGGCCGGCGCACACGGCGTGATCATACGGGGGGACAGGGCAGTCGGGCTGACCGCTACGGTGGCGAAGGCTTCCGCCGGCGCCATCAACTACACGCCCGTCGTAAAGGTCACCAATATGGTGCGCACGATGGAAAAGCTGGCGGAGAAAGGTCTCTGGTTCGTCTGTGCGGACATGGACGGCACACCCATGACCGAGCTCAACATGAAAGGACCCATCGGCCTCGTGATCGGAGCCGAGGGGAGCGGCGTCAGCCGGCTCGTGAAGGAGAAATGCGACATGATCGCCTCGATCCCCATGAAGGGAGAGATCGATTCGCTCAACGCTTCCGTCGCCATGGCCGTTCTGACCTATGAGATCGTAAGACAGAGGAGTCTGTAACCGGATTTATGAACAGAGAAAAGTATGAAGACCTGACGGACGAGGAGCTGATCGCCCTTTTCCGGGACGGCGACCAGGACGCCATGGAGAAGCTCCTGAACAAGTACAAAGAGATGGTCCTGGGAAAGGCCAGATCCATGTACATACTCGGAGGCGATTCGGACGACCTGATCCAGGAGGGAATGCTCGGCCTGTTTAAGGCCGTGCGCGATTATGACAGCGGAAGAGATGCGAGCTTTCGGACTTTTGCCCAGCTGTGCGTGACGCGCCAGCTCTATACGGCAGTCAAGGCGTCCAGCAGGAAGAAGCACCTGCCCTTGAATACAGCCATCTCGCTCAGCCGCCCGGTCCGGGAAGACGGCGAAGAAGAGGAAGAATTCCTCGACTGCCTGGAGGCGGACGCCAGCTCTAATCCGGAAGTGTACCTGATCGGACAGGAAGAGCTGGAGAGGCTGGAAGAGAAGATCGAGAAGGAGCTGAGTCCCTTCGAGAGACAGGTCCTGGAGCTGCACCTGACCGGAATGGGCTATGTGGAGATCGCGCACGTCCTGAACAGGGACGAAAAGTCGACGGATAATGCGCTTCAGCGGATCAGGACGAAACTAAAAAAGTGGAGGTAGACATACATGGCAAAAAATCCCCTGCAGTTCGTGCAGCTGGCAGAACGACTTAAGATTTTCAGGGATCAGCACCCCAGAGTGCTGGAATTCATCCAGGCGGTGGGAAGGAACAACCTGCAGCCGGGGGTGATCCTGGAGCTTCGCGTCACGGACCTGGACGGGAAAGTGTCGGTGACGAATATGAGGCTGACGGAAGAGGATATCGAGACCATCGGGATCATTAAAGATTTGAAAGGCTGATCGCTCAGACCATGAAAAGTCCCTGCAGAATGTATTTCTGCAGGGACTTTTTGAATGTCAGAACCTGATTATTTCAGCACTCCGTCACTCCCGAATGTGTAGGACTTGCCGTCAATGGTCCGCGTGCCCGTGACCATCTTGTTGCCCGAATCGAAGTAGTACTTCTTGCCATCAATGGTCTGCCATCCCGTGACGAGCGCGCCGCTGGAAGGATCCAGGTAGTACCACGCGTTGTTTTCTGCCACCCATTCCCAGCCGGTGTGCATGTAACCGCTGATGGGGTCAAAATAGTACTTCTTGCCATTGATTCTCTTCCAGCGAAGATACATCTTGCCGTCCGAAGTAAAGTAGTACATCTTGCCGCCGATCTTCTTCCAGCCGGTCAGGCGGACACCGTTTGCGTTGAAGTAATAGATGTCGCCGTCAATGTTCTGGAAGCAGTTGGTCAGGTAAGAGCTGCCGACCTTGAACTTATAGTCGGTGCCGGATTTGACCCATGTGCCCGTGGTCGACTTGGTATAGTCGGCGCCGGGGTTGTTGGGCAGACAGCTGAAGTGTACGATCTGCCTGCAGGAACTCGGTGCATTGCTGAGGATGACGCCGTAGCCCGCCGCGCATTCCACGACCTTGCCTCCGCCGAGGTAGATCATGACATGGCTGTTGCTGCTCTGTGTGCCCTTGCCGGTGCAGATGATGTCGCCGGGGGATGCCTTGCTGATGTCCGTTCCGATGTTGACGCCGCCCGGATAGGTGCTGGGATCGTTGCCCCACTGGTAGGAGTGGATAAACTCTTCTCCTGCAAGGCCGTATTTGTACAGAACATGGTAGACAAACCAGGAGCAGTCGGTCTTTCCGCCCGAGATCAGTCTGCGGAAGCGGAGACCGTTGGGGTCGTTGTTAGTTACGGAAGAAGCGTAATCCATTTTGCCGACAAAGTAAGTCGCGTAAGCGAGCATATTGTTGACAAAGGCCGCGTTTCTCTTCGTTGTCACGTCGAAAGGCATATCGATGTCCGTGCTCTTGGCCCAGGTGTTTGTCACAGCGGAGGTCACATAAGGGCTGCTGTTCCAGATGGTCTTGGTGGATGTAGTAGTGGCAGTGCTCGTGGTGCTGCCAACCGCGCTTCCGGAAACGAGAACGCCGCTGGAATTAAAGGTGCACACCTGCCCATTGATCGTCTGTGTTCCGGTCACCATGACGCCGTTCGTGCCAAAATAGTACTTTTTGCCGCCGATGGTCTGCCAGCCGGTGTACATATAGGCGTCCGTCGGGTGGAAGTAATACTTGCGCCCGCTGATGGTCTGCCAGCCCGTCTTGGCGTAGAAATCATTCGGTGTCAGATAGTACATCTTGCCGCCCACGGAGATCCATCCCTCAAGGAGATAGCCGTACTTGGTGCTCAGATAGTACCAGGCGTCATTCTCTTCGACCCACTCCCAGCCGGTGTGCATGTGGCCGTCGATGGGGTCAAAGTAATATTTCTTATTATTGATGCGCTTCCAGCGGTAAAGCCGCTTGCCGCTTCCGTCAAAGTAGTAGGTCTTGCCGCCGATGGACTTGAACCCGGTGACGCGGTAACCGTTGGAATCGAAGTAGTAGGTCTCACCGCTGATGGTCAGCATCTGATTCGCTACATAGGTGGTTCCTTTCTGATACTTATAGCCGTCTCCGACCTTGACCCAGCCGGTCTTGTTGCCGGTTGCCTGGAGAGAGGAGGACGTACCGGAAGATGTGCTTCCCGAAGTCTTGGAGGGCGTCGTGCCGCCGGTGGTTGTGTTTGCCGTGGTGGATCCGGTCTTGCTGCCGGTGGTTGTGTCTGCCGTAGTGGATCCGGTCTTGCTGCCGGTGGTTGTGTCTGTCGTTGTGGATCCGGTCTTACCGCCGGTGGTCGTTCCTGCCGTGGTGCCCGAAGTAGTAGTGGTGGTCGCACTCGCCGTCGCAGTGCCTGCGGACGAACTCGTCAGAACACCGCTGCCGTTAAACACATAAGTTCTGCCGTCGATGATCTGCTTGCCGGTCACCATGACGCCGTTTGTGCCAAAATAGTACTTCTTGCCGCCGATTGTCTGCCAGCCGGTGTACATGAAGGCCTTCTGCGGGTCAAAGTAGAACCGCTTTCCGCTAAAAGTCTGCCATCCTGTCTTGGCGTAGAACTCACCGGGTGTGAGATAGTAGAGCTTGCCGCCGATGGACTTCCATCCCTCGAGAAGATAGCCGTACTTGGGACTCAGGTAATACCAGGCATTCTTTTCGGCTACCCACTCCCAGCCGGTGTGCATATGGCCGTCGACGGGGTCGAAGAGGAATTTCTTGCCGTTTACGCGCTTCCAGCGCAGATACATTTTGCCCTGGGAGTCAAAATAGTACAGCTTTCCGCCGATCTTCTTCCAGCCGGTCAGGCGGTATCCGTTTGCGTTGAAATAGTAGGTATCGCCGTCAATGGTCTGGAATTTGTTCGTGCTGTAGGAGCCGTCCTTATTGCGGTATTTGACGCCGCCCGAAGTCTCGACGAATCTGGCAGTGTAAGAGTACCTTGCGGGAAGAGCGGTTGTCGAATTGTCCGCCGATACCGTTGCCGCCGTCGCCTTCATTTTGGCGGTGATATGATAATCCAGCGCGTCGTTGAACTGATAGGATACCGTGTTGACAATGTTGCCGCTGCTGTCCTTGATATTGGCCGTCACCGTGCGCATGTTTCTCTCGCCGGCAACGCTGATATGCCCGGCCTTGACGGTAAAGGTGAGCATGCCGTTGTATCTCGTGCTGTAAATATTGCAGGTATTCTTGAGGTTGTTGATCGGTGTCTGCACCCATCCGCCGCCAAAGGAAGAGGGACTGTCACCGAGCCAGTTGTAGTAGGCAAAAGAGGGGTTCACTTTTTTGACAAAGGCAGCCGTATTGCTGGAATTTCCGCCGTGGTGGTTGAACTTGAAAATATCGGCGCTGATATCGATCCCGCTCGCTACGATCTGATTCTCGACTTCGCTCTCGATATCGCCGCAGGTGAGGTAGGAGACCGTTCCGGCAGTAACTTTCGTGACCAGAGAGTTGTTGTTGATATAACTGGCGTCATAAGAGTTGCTGTTGTAGGTGCATCCCCAGAGGACCTTGACCGTGGCTTCACCGACTTTGAAGGTGGAACCTTTCTTGAGGTAGACGATCTTACAGCCGTTTTCATTGGCCGTATTCACGATATTGTTATAACCGTTCAGGAAGTCCTTGCAGTAGCTTGTGGACTGCGCACCCCTTTTCACGTAAGCGGGATCCGGAAGATAGACGGTGCCTACGTGGAACCTTGAATCCTCGATGATCGCGGGGATCTGATCCATATGGTCATAATGATAGTGGGAGAGATAAATATCGAAGTTGTAGAAATGATGGTCGTCCAGATAATTGATCAGAGTGTCGTACTTATCTCTGATATAAGTGTCCATCAGAAGGTTCTTGCCGCCGCTGGAAAGCATTGTGCTGTCTCCCCAGACACCGGCGTCTCCGAAATCGATCGGCGTGATCTGCATATTCCCGCTCGCTGCCTTGGCGGGAAGGACCGGTGCGACCGATGACACGGCCATCATGACGGCCATGGCGATCAGAAAGAGAGAGCGCCCGAGCGACGACAATAGACGGTGTTTCCCTGAAGAATTTTGTCTGTTCATAGTTACCCCTGACTGCCCCGATGCTGTACAATCGGGGTCGATTCTAATACTCTTAGATTACGTACCAGAATAAGAGTAACATATAATTACAAAAATGTTAAGGAAATTTTAAAATATATATAGAAATGATTGCAAAAGTGATACTAAATTGACTTATTCAGTAAGATCACACCCGCAATATACAGCATCACGCCGGCAAAAAGCATGCCAAAGCCCACCGCCATCATCACAACCTGATGTACGGAAGAGTTGCCCGCTATATCAAATACGCCGCGCAGAAGACTGCTGATTGTCACAAGCGCCGCACCTGTATTCCACACAAGGGCGCACAGAAGGCTCGGCCCCGGATACTCCGGCAGGGCGACGAACAGTGCGCAGGGAAGGACGCACAAAACCAGGGGCCAGGCAAAGAGAAAGGTCATGAAAGGCGAATGGACCCCGTGGGAAAACAGATTGTAGATTATATAAAAGAGCAAGCAAAAAAGAGTGCAGCAGACGGATCCGAACAGAGCCCGCCGCATAGACTTGCTGTCATTTTCACTTTCCAATATAGACGATATCACTGACGTTCCTTTCCTCGACGGTGTCGCCGAATGTCGTGGGTCGGTTGAGGACCTTGCCGTTAAACCACATGGTGGAGGAGCCTCCCCCGTCCAGATTATAGGCGGTGACGCATCCCATTTCCTTCATCAGATCGGCAAGCTCCAGGAGCGAAAGCCCGACGCTCTCCTCCGTGCGACCGTCCGATACGACAAAGAGATAGTGAAGGGGAGAGATCACTCCGAATCCGGTCCTGGGGTTTGTGACCTGGGCGCGCTCGACCTCGTCACCGCCGGAAACGCTGATTTCTCCGTCGATTACGAGACCGGGACCGAAGGAAAAAATATCGACCGCCCCTAAGTCGCGGATTTCTTCGGCGGTGTACTCCGACTCCCTGAGAATCCGGACGGTGCCGTCCTCGAACAGGACAAGATCTTCCTGCTCCGGGTCTTTGCCCGGTTTGGAGCGGTAAAGATATCCGTTTCGCATCACATATCCGGTATCGCGAAAACCGTAAAAATCTCCGTTGATCGCCAGGATCGCTCCGTTTTGCTCGGCAATGCTGGAGGTCGTGTCGGTTAGGTTGCGGCCGAATGCGCCTTCGGCCAGGGCCGTTTTCAGAAAAGCAGGGTCGTTTAATATGATGTCCGCTATGTAGACGTCGGTGTCGAGCGTCCTCATGTAGCGGATCTCAATGTAGATCTCGCCGTTGTCATAGGAAGAGTCTGTGATGACCGGCTCGGTCAATTTCTCTTTCGGGGCTTCACCGGCGGCTTCTTCGTCGCTCGGAGCCTGTGTCTCGTCGGCTCCTTCCTGCGTAGCCGTGCCCGTCTCGTCTTGCGCGTCGGCCTGAAAATCCTCCTGCTGCGAATCTGCCTGCGCAGCCGTGCCCGCCGTCTGATCCGCGATGACGATATCCCTGGGGATCACAAAAGCATCGAGGAGGGTCCAGAGGGTCCAGAGCACAATGACAGACACGGACACGATACACCATATCCGCGTGAAGCGCTTTTTGTATATTTTGGCAGCGTCATGGGAGCGTGGACGCTTTCTAAAGTGATGTTTCATGATTCGTTTTCTGCTTCCTTATAATAAGTCTGCTGATTCGGGTTAACGATCGAAGCGATTTTAATTATAGCGTATTCGCTAAAAAAGAAAATCAAATTAAAGTGACAATTCTGTGAAGTTCTTTATTATGTAGAATTCTTTTGCTATAATACTATGATGAATTCAAAGGCTCGCAAGGCGAGCCATGACAGCGGTTCGCGCGGCGAACCTACTTATGAATACGGAAAGGAAAAGGTTCATTTTATGAATTTTGGCAGAAGAGGAATACGCAACAGGCAGGAGTATCTTGCCTCGAAGAGCCGCAAGAGAATGAAAAAGATCATTCTCGGCGCGGGACACCTCCTTCTGGTGGGTGTCGTCGGCCTCTGCGTGGCAGGAGCCAGCCTCGGAATAGGCGTCTTTCGCGGTGTCATCGACAGCGCCCCCAATCAGACAGTCATCGATGTCAGCCCCAAAGGGTTCTCATCATTTGTTTACGACGCGGACAACAACGAGGTCGCGAAGCTGGTCTCGGCGGACTCCAACCGAATTCCTGTCTCCGGTGATATGATCACCAAAGACCTCGCGCATGCTTTTGTGGCCATCGAGGACGAGAGATTCTACGAGCACAAGGGAATCGATGCGCCCGGTATTCTGCGCGCGGCCGTGATCGGCCTGACAAGCGGAAACTTTTCGGAGGGCGCCAGTACGATCACGCAGCAGCTGATCAAGAACAATGTCTTTACCGAGTGGACCAACGAGTCCAGTGTGGAGAGAATAAAGAGAAAGCTGCAGGAGCAGTACCTGGCGATCAATCTGGAAAAGACGATGAGCAAGGACACCATCCTTCTCAATTATCTGAACACCATCAACCTCGGGCACGGCACGCTCGGCGTCGAAGCGGCTTCCCAGCGATATTTTGACAAGCACTGCAATGAACTGAGCGTTTCGGAATGTGCAGTCATTGCGGCGATCCCGCAGAATCCGACGCAGTTTGACCCGGTCGTCTATCCCGAACAGAACGCCCAGAGACGGGAAGTCGTTCTGCAGTACATGCTCAATCAGGGATACATCGATCAGGAACAGCTCAAAGCGGCAAAGGATGACGACGTCTACACCCGCATTCAGGAAGTCAATATCAAGAAGCAGGTGGAAGACAACCGGATCAACTCCTATTTTGTCGACGCGCTCCAGAACCAGATCCTGGCCGATCTGCAGGAGGACGCGGGCAAGACGGCGGAAGAAGCTTACGCGCTTCTGTACAGCGGCGGCCTCAAGATATATTCGACGCTGGATCCGGAGATCCAGGCGATCTGCGACGAGGAGTGCAGCGAGGATTCCGGCAACTTCCCCGAGAATGTCAAGTACATGCTCAGCTACAAGCTGTCGGTCATCAACGAGGACGGCACTACTTCCAATTATGACAGCAACAGCCTGGCCAACTGGCTCATGGAGCAGGATTGGGACGCGGATCTGATGTACAGCTCCAAAGACAACGCTTACAGCGATATCGAGGATTTCAGGAATTCGGTCATCGCCAATCCCGACAAGCAGAAATATACGGAAAGCGTCAGCCTGGCGCCGCAGCCGGAGATCTCTCTTACGATCGAGGATCAGTCCACCGGCCACGTTCTTGCTATGGTCGGCGGCCGAGGCGACAAAGAAGCGAACAGGACGCTGAACCGAGCGACCGATACGCTCCGCCAGCCGGGCTCCACTTTCAAGATCATCACGACATACGCGCCCGCTCTGGAGACGGGGCAGTTCACGCTGGCCTCATCGGAAGACGACGAGCCTTACAGCTATGAGAGCGGCGTACCGGTCAGAAACTGGTACAAGGGCTACAGAGGACTATCTACTCTCAGAGAGGGTATTGTGCAGTCCATGAATATCGTCACTGTCAAGGTCCTGTCTGAAATGGGTCCCAGAGTCGGCTATGATTTCGCCCAGAAGTTCGGTATCTCCACCCTCGTCGACGGCGTAGAGATCAACGGCAGCATGTTCACGGATGTCAACGAGACGCTGGCTCTCGGAGGTATCACCTACGGTGTCAAGAACATTGAATTGAACGCGGCCTATGCCACGATCGCGAACGGCGGCTTCTATATCGAGCCCAAGATGTACACGAAGGTCTACGATCACGAAGGGAACCTTCTGCTTGACAGCTCCAAGACCGCAGTCGGCAGAAGAGTACTCAAAGAGAGAACGGCCTGGCTTCTCACATCGGCCATGGAGGATGTTCTGACATCCGGTACAGGAAGAAGCGCAGATTTCGGATCCACTATGACCGCCGGCAAGACCGGTACGACTTCCGATGAGAACGACGTCTGGTTCTGCGGTTATACTCCGAGCTACACGGCTACCGTATGGGTCGGCTATGACAACAACGAAGACCTGACGACATCCGAGGAGCAGGGACTTGCCAAGACCATCTGGAGAGAGGTTATGCAGGAACTTCCCGGCAACCAGGAGTGGCAGGACTTCAACCGCCCCGACGGAATCGTCGAGAGGACGGTCTGCCAGGTTTCCGGTCAGCTCCCGCTCAGCGGCGTCTGCCCGTCCGTCAGGGAATATTTTGACGAGGATACGGTGTTCGACGACGACTACTGCGATTACCACTACGAGGAGTACCTCGAGATGAAGCGCAGAGAAGAGGAAGAGCGCAAGAAGGCGGAAGAAGAGGCCAAGAAGAAAGCGGCGGAAGAAGCCAAGAAGAAGGCAGCTGAGGAGGCCAAGAAGAAAGCGGCGGAGGAAGCGAAGAAGAAGGCGGCGGAGTCCGGCGGTAATTAAAAGTGTGTCACGGGGACGTATCAGCTGACACAGTTTGAGGAATAGGGGCATGTTGCATTTAGTAGACAGGATTCAATCCTGAGCGGGTGCAAAATGCCCCTTCTAACTTGCGTTGATTTCACAGGGATTCACACAGATCCTTCCCGAGCAAAGGAGGGAACCGCATTCCTGAACTCGCCGTCCGCTCCGATGACCGGACGGCTCAAACAACGGGCTTTCGGGCGGCATATGTGATGCCGCCCTCATTCCCTCCTTTGCTCGGGAAGGATCAGGTTCATCCGGCTGTTCATTCAAAGGAAGTTAAAAGGGGCATATCGCACCCGCTCAGGTGGATTCCTGCCGTAAGGTAGAATTACTGGATGTGGGTATAACCAGGCGAGACTTGTCTTGTATAGTCCTACGGTAAGGGAGAAGTTCGTTATCCGTCGGTATCGCGTGGGTGGGACTAGCCATGTACAGCCCTACGGAATGGGGGAAACTTCTGATCCGTCGGTATCGCCAGCCGGATGCATCACAAATTCACAAATTCGACAGCAGGTTGACGCAAATTAGTGTTTGACAAGAACAGACCACTATGATATTATACATTTGTTGTCGCCAAGACAGCAAATAAGCTGGCATAGCACAGTCGGTAGTGCGTCGCATTGGTAGTGCGGAGGTCACGAGTTCGATTCTCGTTGCCAGCTTTTTTATATGAGTCCCAGAAGCCATAAATAAAGGCTTCTGGGGCTTTTGCTTTTCGGCATGTTTAAAAGGAAAGACGGTTTACTATGAGTTTATATGCGATTGGCGACCTGCACCTGCATTACCGGTCCGTCCTGAAGGCGCCCGGACAGCTGCATGGACGCGTATGGAAGAATCACGAAGAGAAGTTCAGAAAGAACTGCGGAAAGACCGTGTCGGACGATGATACCCTTGTCCTGGTCGGAGATCATAGCTGGGGGAAGAACCTGTCGGAATGTGAGCCGGACCTGCAGTATATCTGTGACCTTCCGGGAAGGAAAATATTGACCCGTGGTAACCACGACATGTTCTGGGACGCGAAGAAGACAGCGCAGCTCAATGAGCTGTATCAGCCGAGACTGACATTTCTGCAGGATAGCTATGAGGTTTACAATGATTACGCCTTGGTCGGGACAAAGGGGTTCACATTCGAGGGGCCTTTCTATTTGGACCGGCGGGGGCGTATCGTTGGCTGGGATGAGAAAGAGGAAGAGCATGCCCGGAAACTGGTAAAGAGGGAGCTGGAACGTCTTCGCAAATCATTCGAACTGGCAAAGGCGGACGGATACAGGAAATACATCATGTTCCTGCACTATCCTCCGACGAATATCCTGGAGGAACGCAGTGCTTTTACGGATATGGCTGAGGAATATGGGGCAGAGCAGGTGATCTACGCTCACAGCCACGGCGAGAGTCGTTTCCATGACAGCATTCAGGGAGAGTATCGGGGAAGGATATATCGGCTCGTATCCGGAGACTACCTGAAGTGGAAACCGCTTCAGCTGTTATAATGAACCGTGTAACAGGAAAAGATTTCCGTGCCGACAAATGACGCAGGCCCTGTCCGCTGAGGCGGGCAGGGCTGATTTTATGAAAATGAAGGCATAATAGACGCATACTCTTAAAGTATGGTAAAATAATTTAGTTACGATACTTTTTAGGAGGTCCGAATGGCTGCCGGAAAAGAATACCTGACAATAGGAAGCGTCGGAAAGGGCGAGTATACGGAGAAAAAGTCCCGGTTCCTCGGGGAGATCCATCCGGTCTCCACGGAGGAGGAAGCGGCCGCCGTGGTCGCGCAGGCCAGAAAGCGCTACTATGACGCGAGGCACCACTGCTACGCGTGGATCCTTGGAGACGACGGCTCTGTCAAAAAAGCGTCTGACGATGGTGAACCCTCGGGAACGGCAGGAATTCCCATGCTCAAGGTCCTGGACGGAGCCGGCATTCGAAATGCGGTCGTGGTGGTGACGCGCTATTTTGGCGGGACACTGCTGGGGACAGGCGGGCTGGTCAGGTCCTACACGCAGGCGGCGCAGGCAGCGCTGGCGGACGCGGAAGTGGTCAGGATGTGCCTGTGCAGGGTGATCGGCGTAGAGATCGAATACAGCCTGCTGGATAAGGTGCTGTATTATCTGAAGCAGCAGAAGGTGACGCCGTACGATCAGGTCTACACGGACAAGGTGTCCTTCATGCTCACGATTGCGCGGGACAGGGCGGACCAGATCTGCGAAGGGCTGATCTCGCTCTCGGGAGGCAAGGCAGAGATCCTAGAAGTGGAGGAGGGCTTCTTCCCGCTGCGGGTGAGTGAAGAGGAATGAGGGCTTCTTCCCGTCGCGGTTGAGTGAAGAGGAATGACGGTTTTTTCCCGCTGCGGGTGAGCGAAGAGGAGTGACGGGCGAGTCAGATTGACAAAAGAAATATTAGAGACTAAACTGAGTTGAACATTAAAATTATTGCTTTTTTGCCGGTTAAGTAAGAGAAACCCGGGCTTTCATACAGAAGTCCCCAAGTCATGAAAGGAGGTGGTTTTTGTGGATAGAAGTACATATAGTTCCGGTACAGACAATCCCCTTCCACGAACGCGAAGAAACAAAGATCACTTTAATGACGGAGGATGGATATGGAAGATAAAAATATTGAATATGGCAAACTTCTGAGAGAACTTCTGGAGCAGAAACAGTACACCAAGCTCCGCCAGGAAGTCGCGGACATGAACGTGGCGGACGTCGCGGCGGTCATGGACGAGATGGAAGACGAGGAGTCCCTTAGAATATTCAGGATCCTGCCCAAGGGAATTGCGGCGGACGTATTCGCAAACCTTGAGATCGAAGTGCAGCAGTACATCATCCAGTCGCTGTCCGATAAGGAAGCATCCAGCATCATCGATAACCTGATGGCGGACGATGCTACGGACCTTTTGGAGGAGATGCCGGCCAACATCGTCAAGAAGATCCTCAAGAACGCGAAACCGGAGACCAGAAAGGATATCAACCATCTGCTGCGATATCCGGAGGATTCGGCAGGAAGTATCATGACGGTCGAGTATGTCGACCTCAAAGAGAACATGACCGTCAGCGACGCGGTCGACCGCATCCGCAAGATCGGACTGGATTCCGAGACGGTTAATATCTGCTATGTCGTCGATCAGCAGAGAGTCCTGATCGGAACCGTGGCCCTGCGCTACCTGGTCATTCTCAATCCCGATGCGATCATCGGGGAAGTGATGAATGAAAATGTCATCAGTATCAACACCCTTACCGACCAGGAAGAAGCGGCCCGCATCTTCCAGAAATACGACTTTACGGCCATGCCTGTCGTGGATAACGAGAACCGTATGGTCGGTATCATCACCATCGACGACGTCGTCGATATCATCCAGGAAGAGGCTACGGAGGATATCGAGAAGATGGCAGCTATCATTCCCTCTGATAAGAGCTATTTCAGGACGGGAATTTTTGACACTTACAAGAACAGAATGCCTTGGCTTCTGCTCCTGATGATTTCGGCCACCTTTACCGGCGCGATTATTACCAGTTATGAGAAGGCACTCGCTTCTTATGTGATCCTGACGGCCTATATTCCCATGCTGATGGACACCGGCGGTAACGCGGGCTCCCAGGCCAGCGTCTCGATCATCCGTGGTATTTCCCTGCAGGAGATCGAATTCAGTGACCTGTTGGAAGCTCTGTGGAAAGAGGTGAGAGTCGCGGCGCTTTGCGGCATCACCTTGTCGGTCTGCAATTTTGCAAAGCTCATGCTTTTCGATAGAGTGGGCTTCCAGATTGCCCTGATCGTCTGTGGGACTCTGGTACTTGTCGTTCTGGTCGCCAAGACAATCGGCTGTACGCTGCCGCTTCTGGCTCACAGGCTGGGCTTTGACCCGGCGGTCATGGCGAGTCCCCTGATCACGACGATCGTAGATGCGATCTCGCTGACTATTTACTTTATGATCGCGACGAATGTGCTGCATTTGACGGCATAGACCGGATCGGTCAATGACAGAGAAATAAAATACCGCTGCGACAGGACATTTACGGTCCTGCTGCAGCGGTATTAGTTTGCTCTTTTTTGACTTATTAAAGTTCTGAGGCGGGCAGTTTACTCCATCTCCGCCGCATTCTTCATAGCTGCACTGATCGAGGCGCGCTTCCTGAGGCGGGGATCGAGGATCTTCTTGCGAAGGCGCAGGTGATGGGGCGTAACTTCGAGAAGCTCATCGGTGTCCACATATTCGATGGCCTGCTCCAGGCTCATGATCCTGGGCGGAACGAGGCGGAGCGCCTCATCCGCGCTGGAAGAGCGGGTGTTGGTCAGGTGCTTGGTCTTGCAGACATTGACGTCGATGTCGACGGCCTTGCCGCTCTGTCCCACGATCATGCCCGCGTAGACGTCGTCGCCGGGGCTGATAAAGAGCTGGCCGCGCTCCTGGGCGTTGAAGAGGCCGTATGTGACGGCCGTGCCTGCCTCAAAAGCGATCAGGGAGCCCTGCTTGCGGTAGACGATGTCACCCTTGTAAGGAGCGTATTTGTCGAAGATCGTGTTCATGATGCCGTTGCCCTTGGTATCGGTGAGGAAATCGCCTCTGTAGCCGATCAGGCCGCGGGAAGGAATGGAGAACTCGAGTCTTGTGTAGCCGCCGTTGATGACGCCCATGCTCACAAGCTCGCCCTTTCGCTCGCTCAGTTTCTGGATGACGGTGCCCGAGAATTCCTCCGGGACGTCGACGAAGCAGGTCTCCATGGGCTCGAGGAGCTTGCCGTTTTCGTCTCTCTTGTAGATGACTTCCGCTTTGCTGACCGCGAACTCGTAGCCCTCGCGGCGCATGGTCTCGATCAGGACGGAAAGGTGGAGCTCGCCGCGGCCGGATACTTTGAAGGCCTCGGTGGTGTCAGTGTCCTCAACGCGCAGGGAGACGTCGGTGTTGAGCTCTCTGTAGAGCCTGTCCCTGATGTGGCGGCTGGTGACGTATTTGCCGTCGCGGCCGGCCAGAGGGGAGTCGTTTACACAGAAGGTCATGGAGATGGTGGGCTCGGAGATCTTCTGGAAAGGAATCGCGTTGGGAGCATCGGGAGAGCAGATCGTATCGCCGATGTGCAGGTCGGAGATGCCCGATACGGCCACGATGGAGCCGATGTGCGCCTCATTTACTTCCACGCGCTTAAGGCCTTCGAACTCGTAGAGCTTGCTGATCTTGACCTTGCGCATCTGATCGGGGTTGTGATGGTTTACGATCACGCACTCCTGGTTTACTTTGATGGAGCCGTTGTCGACCTTGCCGACGCCGATCCGGCCGACGTACTCGTTGTAGTCGATGGTGCTGATCAGCATCTGGGTCCCTGCGTCCGGGTCTCCCTGGGGAGCCGGGATGTAGTCGATGATGGTCTCGAAGAGGGGCTTCATGCTGGCGCCGACGCTTCCAAGGTCCAGGGTCGCGATGCCGGATTTGGCGGAGGCGAACACGAAGGGGCAGTCGATCTGCTCGTCACTGGCGCCCAGGTCCATGAGAAGCTCGAGAACTTCGTCGATGACCTGTGTGGGGCGCGCGCCAGGGCGGTCGATCTTGTTGATGCAGACAATGACGGGGAGGTCCAGCGCCATGGCCTTGCTCAGAACAAATCTTGTCTGGGGCATGGGGCCCTCGAAGGCGTCTACCACCAGGATGACGCCGTTGACCATCTTGAGGACGCGCTCCACTTCGCCGCCGAAATCGGCGTGACCGGGGGTGTCAATGATGTTGATCTTGACGCCCTTGTAATAGACTGCTGTATTTTTGCTCAAAATAGTGATTCCGCGCTCTCTCTCGATATCGCCGGAGTCCATGACGCGCTCCTGGACTTCCTGGTTTTCGCGGAACACGCCGCTCTGTCTGAGCAGCCCGTCGACCAGCGTGGTCTTGCCGTGGTCGACGTGCGCGATGATTGCTACGTTTCTGACATCTTCTCTAGTCTGGATCATTCCTTCTCCTCACATTTCATGGGCCGTTGTCAATCTTTTGACCCGGTTTTTCTTAATAATAAGAAGTAATACTTGATTTTCCTCACAAACTCAAACAGTATAGCATCGGATACCGTCCCTTGTAAATGGTTGATATCTAATGTAAAATGGTTAATGATATCAGATGGGAGATGACTCCCATCTGATATACGCTCCGCGAGGATGCGCACGGATCGGAGCGGAAGATGTCGCCCCCCGGCGACCCGCATCCGGCGCCAAGACTCGCAAGCGAGCCTTGAATATTTTTCTTTGGAGGATTGACAGATGAGCAGAATCATATTAAAACTGAGCGGCGAGGCTCTGGCAGGCCCCAAGAGCATGGGATTTGACGAGAACACCGTCAGAGGCGTTGCGAAGCAGGTGCGTCAGCTGGTGGACGAAGGCTATGAAGTCGGCGTCGTGACCGGAGGCGGCAACTTCTGGAGAGGCCGTACAGGAAATGAGATCGACCGCGTCAAGGCTGACCAGATCGGAATGCTCGCCACGGTCATGAACTGCATCTATGTATCGGAGATATTCAGGACGGAAGGAATGAAGACAGTCGTGATGACGCCTTTCCAGGTCGGCGCGTTTACGGAACTGTTTTCCAAGGATAAGGCCAATCAATATTTTGGCGAGGGGAAAGTGGTGTTCTATGCAGGCGGAACAGGACATCCCTATTTCTCCACGGATACGGGCATCCTGCTCAGGGCCATTGAGTCCGAGGCGGACATGATCCTTCTGGCCAAGAACATTGACGGCATCTACGACAGTGATCCGGCGAAGAACCCCGACGCTAAGAGGTTCGACGTGATCTCCATCGACGAAGTGGTCGAGAGAGGGCTGCAGGCCGTGGATATGACAGCGTCCATTCTCGCCAAGGAGAACCACATGCCCATGCGCGTATTTGCGCTGCAGGAGGAGAACAGCATCATCAAGGCGGCGTCCGGTGACTTTAACGGCACAACGATCACAGTCTGATTTTGGGCTTGATTTATTTCTGAGAATTAACAGTTATACGGCCAATGCGCCGGTTGAGTAAACGCAGGGAGGTTAATTATGAGCAGTGAAAGAGTAAAACCTTATGAAGAGAGAATGGAGAAGACCATCACTTATCTGCAGTCGGATCTGCAGACGGTCCGCGCAGGCCGCGCCAATCCGCACGTTCTGGACAAGATTCGTGTAGACTATTACGGATCGCCCACGCCCATCCAGCAGGTGGCCAATGTGTCCGTGCCCGAGGCCAGGATCATTCAGATCGCTCCCTGGGAGAAGAAGATGATCAAGGAGATCAGCCGCGCCATCAACGCTTCTGATCTGGGAATCAACCCCACAAACGACGGCTCCACGATCCGCCTCGTATTCCCCGAGCTGACCGGTGAGCGAAGGAAACAGCTCTCCAAGGATGTCAAGAAGATGGGAGAGGACTCCAAGGTAGCACTGCGCAATATCAGAAGAGACGGCAATGACGCCTTCAAGAAGCTCAAGAAGTCGGAAGATGTCTCGGAGGACGTGGTCACCGAGCTTCAGGATGAACTCCAGAAGATCACGGAGAAGTATATCAAGAAGATCGACAAGATGATCGAAGACAAGACCAAGGAGATCACCACGATCTGACGGGCATAAGCCGAGCGGCAGGGCAGTATGAAGGAGTCTTTCTATACATGCCTGCCGCAGATTATTGATGTAGAAGTTTTGAAGAGGTTTCAACTTGGATAACGAACGCAAGATACCGGTCCATGTGGCGATCATCATGGACGGAAACGGAAGATGGGCCAAGAGGCGCGGGCTCCCCAGAACGGCGGGACACGCGCAGGGCGCAAGGACAGTGGAGCAGATCCTCGAGGATGCGGATCACATGGGGATCCGCTATCTGACTGTTTATGCCTTTTCCACGGAGAACTGGAGCAGACCGGACAGCGAGGTCAAGGCCCTGATGAATCTGCTGCGGACCTACATGAAGACGAGTCTGGCCAAGTGCGCCAGAAATAATGTGAGGATCAGGGTGATCGGGGACAAGAGCAGGCTCGACAAGGACCTGCAGGCCTCCATCGCGAACCTGGAGAAGGAGACCGCATCCAACACCGGAATCGGCTTCCAGATCGCAATCAACTACGGATCCAGAGACGAAATGGTCAGGGCAGTGCGGGCGGCCGCACAGAAGGTGAAGGACGGAGAGATGAGTCCCGAGGATATCACGGAGAGCTTCTTATCCGACAGCCTCGATACCGGCGGCATTCCGGATCCCGACCTGCTGATCAGAACGGGCGGAGAGCAGAGGATCTCCAATTTCCTCCTGTGGCAGACCGCTTATTCCGAACTCTACTTCTGCGATGCGGCCTGGCCGGATTTCAACAAGGCAGAGCTTGAAAAGGCTGTGGACGCATTCAATCACAGAGAGCGCAGATACGGAGGTCTGATCTCATGAAACAGAGAGTGATCAGCGGCGTGATCATCGCCGCGCTGATCGTAGGCGCCGGAGTGCTGGGCGGATATGCGCTGGCAGCGCTGATCATGGTCTGCTCCATGATCGGTTTCCAGGAACTGGCCCGGGCGACGGGCGTTCTGGAGCACGGACAGAAAGTGAATCCGCTCACGGGTTTTGCCCTTGTCATGGCCGCCGCTTCCTATATCGGCCTCATGATCATGCAGGCGAGATGGGGCGCAGACCCGAAGCAGCTGGTCTTTTCCTCCGATTTTTTTACAATGATGATCATTGTATTGGCTTTCCTGGGACTGATGACGATTTATGTCCTTACTTTTCCCAGGTTCCGGTCGGAGCAGGTGATGGCGGCCTTCTTCAGCTTTATCTACGCGCCGGTCCTGATGGGCTTTGTGTACCGGACCAGAACACTGCCGTACGGAATCTTTATGTACGCGCTCATCTTCGTATGCAGTTCGGTCTGTGACACCTGCGCACTGGCGGCCGGAATGGCCTTCGGAAAGCACAAGATGGCGCCGGTCCTCAGCCCCAAGAAGACCATCGAGGGAGCTGTGGGCGGACTGATCGGCTCGGCGGTCTGTTCCGTGATCGTTGCCTATCTGGTTAAACTGGCGGAGCCCGATGCCGATTTTCGGATCCAGTTCCTGATCATAGGAATCTGCGGCGCTCTGATCAGCATGATCGGAGACCTGGCCGCTTCGGCGATCAAGAGAAATCACAATATCAAGGATTACGGTGATCTGATACCCGGTCATGGCGGCATCATGGACCGCTTCGACAGTATCATCTTCACGGCGCCTCTGATCTATATTTTGGGCGTCTTCCTTCTCGGAACGGCATCATTTTGACAAAATACAGAAGGGCGGGCGCAATGTTCGCCTTTCTTTTTGATAAGGAGTAATTAAATTGGGCAGCAATTGGATTGTCAGTATTCTGATCTTTTTATTGATTCTTGGAGTGATTGTGGTCTCCCACGAGTTCGGACATTTCATCATAGCGAGAAGGAACAGGATCCGTGTCAATGAATTTGATGTCGGTTTCGGGCCGACCCTCCTCAAAAAGAGAATCGGCGAGACAGATTTCTGTCTGAAAATACTGCCTCTGGGCGGCGCCTGCATCTTTGAGGGCATGGACGCTTTGGATCAGGAGGAGAGAGATTCGCTGGCGCCGGACGCCTTCCCGAACGCGCCCGTCGGAGCCAGGATCGCGACCGTTCTCGCGGGACCGGCGGCTAACTTTATCATCGGCTATATTTTCGCCCTGATCATCGTGGCCTTCTGCGGGACGGACCTGCCGATCATCAACAAAGTGATGGACGATTCGGCGGCCATGGAGGCGGGACTTCAGGATGGCGACAGGATCGTGAAGATCGGAAACGAGAGTATCCATCTCTACAGAGAAGTCAGTCTCGCTTCCATGATGAATTACGGAGAACCGCTGGAGATCACCTACGAGAGAGACGGCGCGAGAAATACGGTCACCGTCACGCCCAAATTCGATGAGGAGGCGGGCCGCTACTATATCGGAATTCTGGGGGCCGGCCAGGCGCACAAGTGCAATGCGATCGAGGTGTTCCAATACGGCTTCTACGAGATCGAATACTGGATGCGGGTCACGCTTAAGTCCATCGGCACTATTTTCACGGGACATTTTTCCAAGGATGACGTCTCGGGACCTGTCGGCGTCGTGCAGGTGGTCAACGACACCTATACGGAGGCGCAGCCCTACGGCCCTATGGTGGTGATCATGTCGCTCCTGAACCTGTCGACGCTGCTCACCATTAACCTGGGAATCATCAACCTGCTTCCGCTTCCCGCCTTGGACGGCGGACGGCTGGTATTCCTGGTCATCGAGGCGATCCGCGGAAAGCCCATCCCGCCGGAAAAGGAGGGCATGGTGCATCTGGCAGGATTTATGGCACTGATGGCCCTGATGGTCTTCGTGCTCTTCAACGACATTTCAAGGCTGTTCCGATGAGGGACGGCGGTCCTTGACATAGACATAACCAAACAGAGGTATTATATGACATACAGAGACAACACCAAAGTAGTTAAGATCGGCGACCGGCTGATCGGAGGCGGAAATCCCATTCTGATCCAGTCGATGACCAATACCAGGACGGAAGACGTAAAGGCGACCGTGGAGCAGATTCACAGGCTGGAGCAGGCGGGATGCGAGATCATCCGCTGCACGGTGCCGACCCTTGAGGCGGCAAAGGCCATCGCCGAGATCAAAAAAGAGATCACCATTCCGCTTGTGGCCGACATCCACTTCGATTACAAGATGGCGATCGCCGCCATGGAATACGGCGCGGACAAGATCCGCATCAATCCCGGCAACATAGGCGGGAAAGAGAAGATCGAGGAAGTGGTCCGGTGCGCCAAGGAGAGACAGGTTCCGATCCGAGTGGGCGTCAACAGCGGCTCCCTGGAAAAGGACCTGGTGGAAAAATACGGCGGCGTCACGGCGGAGGGACTCGTGGAGAGCGCCCTGGACAAGGTTGCCATGGTCGAGGACTGCGGGTATGATCAGATCGTGATCAGCATCAAGTCCTCCAACGTCATGATGTGCATCCGCGCCCATGAGATTCTGGCGCAGAAGACTAATTATCCGCTCCACGTGGGAATCACGGAGGCGGGAACGCTCATGAGCGGAAACATCAAGTCGGCAGTGGGCCTGGGCGTCATCCTCTATCAGGGGATCGGCGACACGATCCGCGTCTCCCTGACGGGAGATCCCGTGGAGGAGATCAAATCCGGAAAGCAGATTCTGCGCACACTGGGCCTGAGAACCGGCGGAATCGACGTCGTCTCATGTCCCACCTGCGGAAGGACCAAAATAGACCTGATCGGACTGGCCAATCAGGTAGAGACGATGGTGCAAGGGTATCCCCTGAATATCAAGGTGGCAGTCATGGGCTGCGCCGTCAACGGACCCGGCGAAGCCAGAGAAGCGGACCTGGGCATCGCGGGCGGTGTCGGAGAAGGGCTGCTCATGAAGCACGGAAAGATTATCCGCAAGGTTCCGGAGGGAGAGCTTCTGGACGCGCTCAGGCAGGAGCTGGACAGCATGCTGTGAAGTGATGCGCGCGGCCTGATTAGTTGTTTAAATTTACATTATTCAGCACCCCAAGTCCCAAATGCAGCACATTCGGGGTGCTGAATTTATTATCATTGACGACAATGATCTATCATGAGAAACGGGGAAGAATGAAAGCTTTTTTTGATGTTTTTCCGACTCTTCAGGTCAAGACGGACCTCAGAGACTATTTTACCGAGACGGAAATCGAACGCCTTACAACCAATAAGGAACACACCAGGATCAAAGTGGTCCTTCATTCCGGGCACCTGATCCATAAAAACCGCATCTACAGAATGCAGGATGAAATCTCGAGACAGGTCTTTCGCGAGAAAAATCCGGAGGTTTATATCGATGAACACTACACGCTGAGCGCCCAGTATACGCCAAAAAGGCTCATGGAGGAATATTTTGACTCACTGGTGAGCGAGATTGCGAGCTTTTCGCATGTCATGGGCCTGTACTTCCGGGAAGCCAGGGTGGATTACAAGGAAGACGGCGCGATTGTCGTTGTCATCGAGGACACATGCCTGAGCCGCAAACTGTCCTTTGCACTGGAAGAGGCTCTCAACAGGATCTTCCGCGAGAGGTGCGGCGTACCGGCGACCGTGACCGTATCGCTGGAGCAGCGCAGGAAGAATACTTACGAGAAGGTGGAGCGAGTGAAGCCGCTGCAGGGCGCAGAGGCCGCCTTTACGATCTCGGAAAACGCGCCGGCGGAGCTCCCGCCCTGGGATCCGGCTGCAGCCGGGCAGCAGGAAGAGGCGGGGAAGGAAGAAGCGCCCAAACTCTCTTTTGTCAAAAAAGAGGAGAACGCCAAGCCGTCTTCCTCCGATGGGGACAGGCGCGGGCGCAGGTTTTCCGGTGGCGGCGCGCAGGGCGGCAAAAAGGTCGTCAGCCTCAAGAGGTCCAACAATCCCGACGTCATTTACGGCAGGGAGATCAGCGAGGACGCGATTCCGATCTGCGATGTCGTCGGTGAGATCGGCGAAGTGGTCGTGCGCGGCAAGATCCTGACAAACAGCAGCAGAAATATCAAAAATGACAAGACGATCGTCAAATTCTCGCTGACGGATCTGACGGATTCGATCTACTGCAAAGTTTTCGTGCCCACGCCGCTCTCCGAAGAGCTGCTGGGCTCCCTCAAACCCGGGAGCTGGATCAAACTCAAGGGCGCGGCGGTCTTCGACACTTTTGATAAGGAAGTCAGCATCTCTTCCCTGCAGGGGATCATGTCCATTCCCGCGGTGGAGAAGAAGAGAGAGGACAACGCCCAGGTCAAGAGGGTTGAACTGCACTGCCACACGAAGATGAGCGACATGGACGGCGTGTCCGAGTGCAAGGACCTGGTCAAAAGAGCGTACGCCTGGGGAATGCCGGCCATCGCGATCACGGACCACGGCAATGTACAGGCCTTCCCGGACGCCAATCACGTCCGCGAGGCGCTCCTCTCCTCGGAGAACAAGAAGAGAAAAGAAGAGGGGCTTCCTCCGGTGGATCCCCAGAAATTCTTTAAAGTCATTTACGGCGTGGAGTGCTACCTGGTCGACGACCTGAAGAAGAGCGTCGAACTGGGAACAGTCGAGAAGCCGGGCGACGAGCTGGGCTCGCAGAAATTTGTGGTCTTCGACCTGGAGACGACCGGCTTTTCACCCGAAAAGAACCGGATCATCGAATTCGGCGCCGTCAAAGTAGAGAACGGCGAGATCACCGGCCGCTTTTCGGAATTCGTCAATCCGGGCATCCCGATTCCCTATAGGATCACACAGCTGACAAGCATCACGGACGACATGGTCATCGACGCCGATCCGATCGAAAAGGTGCTTCCCCGCTTCCTGGAATTCTCGGAAGGCTGTGTTCTGGTGGGACATAATGTTGGCTTCGATATCGGCTTCGTGCGGGAAAACTGCAAGAGGCTTGGTTACGACTGCCCGTTTACGACCGTGGACACGCTGGGCATTTCGAGAGCCCTCCT